>NZ_JACYMG010000006.1:0-189621 GCF_020858035.1 Janthinobacterium sp. EB271-G4-3-2
CAATTCAATGAGGGATTGGCGCCGGCCGTCACCGAAGAAAAACTTAACGTAGTGTCCGGGATGGGTTGACCACTACACCCAACAACGTTGATTTGGGGTTGGCAGAGTAACGTGGCCGACTTCGGCCATAAGCGGAAGTTCACGACGTTATTGAAGTGTAGTTTAAGGTTGTCCTATGATTAGTAAAGAAAACGCTCCGTCAGCATGGGCCACACTGATGTACGAGCTTGAAGATGCGCATGAACACTTGACCACGCTCATATCGGAGATGAGTAGCGAGGCTGACTACGATGAGGTAAATCTTCGCATTGACCTCGGCCATGTGTTTGCTCACTTGAACAGGGCTTGGCATCTGCGTGACTTGACGGAAGACCTCGATCAAGAGCAGTGGCAGCGCGCCGGCCAATTTCCCAAGGACTTAGACCCGATATAGTTCGTGGACGATTGGCTGGATTCGGCCACAAACGGACCTTTAAATGCAGCCAGCACCTAGAGCGAAATGACTCTCAACTAATGATCAAGCTTACGGATTTACAAAGTTTTCGCGCAGTTGTTGACGACCTTGCACAGGCCTATGATTTCGATATCGACCGCGCTTCCCGGGACTATTCGTGGATAAGAATCACTCCGGAACACAGGTTCCTTGTGATCGCAGGCGAAAGCACGGGCGGCGCATTTCTCGCGTACGGCGACGGCGACTTCGACCAAATGCCCATACTCTATGTAACGTCCGAAGGCCAGGCGGGTAAGGTCGCTTCCAACCTCAGTGAATGGCTCGCCATCGTCGTAGCAGTACCTTACTGGCAAGACTTGCTCCATTTTTCGGGCGGTGGCGACCTAGCAGAGATGCGAAGAACAGCTGAACTTGTAAACGGAAGATATGCAGAAGAAGAAGTCGCCAGCAGTGCAAGGACGCATTTGATGAAGGTCCTGGCTATGCAAGAGATTTCGGATCCCATCGCGGTTTTTCATCGCAACGTTGCTGCCACCGATTGCACCGTTGTTGCTGCGGATGGCTGGCGGTACGAGTCACTTTTCAATAAGTTCAGATCGGACGACTTGCGTAGCTGAAATCAGTTGGGCAGCAGTGATCGTCCGGTTTGGGGCGTAAGCGGACACCGCAATACAGAAGCAGCCACCTCAAAAAATCGCAGTAGTTTCGGCCATGCTTTTCAAGAAAGTATTCCCTCTCTGCCGATGTTTTCTGGGACGAAAATACAAAGTCAAAAAAACTTCATCGTGAGTACTAGCATTTGACGTTTTTTGTACTAGACTATTTGTCTGAAGTCACCAGCAACCGCTCCAAGTGGAATGGTAACGAAGAACTTTTTCTCCAATGATGGTATTTATGATGGTATTTTTGGATATTGGCTGAGTTAACAGAGTGGTTTTCGATTCCGGCTCCGACCAGCGCACAAAATTCAGAAACATCAGAAAAGCCATTAACTCCCAAGGGTTAGTGGCTTTTTTACGCCCCGCCATTCCCCTAATCACGATTAACCCCGACAAAAAGCATTGGCGATTACGCCAGATTTACGCCGAGCGCGTGGCCGTCACGATGCCGAACGCCTGGACATCCAGCACTTGGCCCAGATACAGCACATGCCGGCCTACGCGAACGAGTTCTGGAAGCTGTACGCCGACGACACCCAGGTGGCCGAATGGCCCATACCGAGGCGATGCCATCAGCGAAGACCTGCACGCGCGGGAAGCCTGGGCCGACGCCGCCGGCCCAGCACCACGCCATCAATCACAAGGTGGCCACCGACCTGCGCAGCAGGGGCCGGAAGGCGCGGCCGACCCTACGCGCAAGCGGCACAAGGAGTTGAAAGGAAAGAATAGGCTCATCAAGCGGCAGAAGGCTGCGATGTCGTCAATAGCCGCACCGCCAAACATTTGAAAGTGAGGTGACCCGTGACCAGATGGAAGTCAAATTCTTTGACTGGGTGGCGCGCGTTGCACGGGTATATCAGTTTGGGCAGCAAGAGCGCCTGAGCAAAAAGGGGCACTCTACAAGTACCCGGATATTTTTACGAGGCGTGAACAACGGTGATCAAACACTTATGCGTGACGTCCTACTCCGTCACGTGAAAAACAGATAAACTTTATAAGTTAAAATATAACTATTGGAAAATAATGAACAAAACGGTAAAGCGATTTTTCATCAATCGTGGGATTTCCACCGAAATGGAACTAAATCCATATTTAGTAGATGCAATAGAACTAATCATACTGACTGACGACGAAGTTGAACGGCTGGCTCAAGAAAATTTTGAACGTCTTCAACACGAACCAGTATGGTCAACTCTTCACGACATGTACAAGAAATGTCATGAATTCGCTGGCGGAGCGCTCGCAACTTTTCTTATTGGCCATATCGGTTCAGCTGAAGCACTTTGCAGAACATCTGTAGAGTCTTCTGTGAATTTACACTACGCCAGCTTAGGTGACGAAGTTGGAAATATTCTTGCCTACTTCAGAACCTATATAAATACCGAAAGGACACAAAATTCTGCTTGGCTAAAGAGTGTAGAAAAATCAGACTATTCTGAGGAAGGAAAAGAATACCATCGCAAGCTTATTTCAAAAAAAGAAGAGAGTTTAGATACATATGAAGAGGTTCTTCGAGGGTCGTTGGGAACGATAAATATCGACTATGATAAGCATGCTGGATCTTGGCCAAACACTTTTGATCGATTCGCAAAAATCGGAAAAGAAGTTGGTTACAGAACTGTCTATGCGGCGCTGTGTTCACAGTCTCACAATGACCCTGAAGACATTCTGAACAGTCTCATGGGAAGAATCGTTCTCATCGAAGGTTTAGATGGCGTTATAGAAAGAGAAAAGTACATATTCTCTTTGATTATGGTACTAACAAGTATTTTTTACTTTACAGAGGCCACGGCAATGTATTTAGGGAAATACAACATGTCTACGACCCTACTTCCATTTATGAAAAAATCTCTAGAATTACTAAACGAAGTTGAATCAAATTCAAGTAAATTTATTCACCCACCAAAAAGTTACAAGGCGGCATAACAATCTGCATCTGCGTGCATCCGCACGCGGATTTCGGCAACATGCACTGCGTGTATACTAGCTATCCGAGCTCCACAGCTCGATGCAAAACCTGATTCGCCTAAGCATCATTGCCGAGGTCAAAGAGCCCAAGACGCGAGTTAAACTTGGGCCAACACTCACCATAGAATGCCTGAACGGGCGGCGCCATGCGCCAACAGCACGGCCAACAAAGTTACGTCGAAAGCACCAAGAATCATCTGTAGCTGTGACTTGGCATCGTCGTGAAAAAACCTGGTCGTCAAGCAGCCCACCACTGTGGATGGCGCTACTGCTTTTGCCCCGCGCCGCCTGGAACCACCTCAGCAGCTGGTCGGCGTGCAGCATCCACTTGTCACTCCTCCGTATAAAACACCTCCGAACCTCCGCCACTTCTGCTTTGCCGCGACCGCAATGAATTCCTGCCCCGCACTCGCCTGCCCACTGGCATTTTTACAACACCCCTCATCAGGCCGCTCCCTCCCCCACGGTTCCCTGCTGATATAATACTTACAATCAAGTAACATTCCGAAATGTGCGCCTTCAGGCTCCCGCGACCGTCTGTGTACTGCTAAGCCCAGCCCATGCGCTCCCTTTTCGTTCATGAGATCATCAAACAGCTGCACAGCGGTGCCCGCTCACGGGTTTACCGCGCCAGGGCCGCGGATGGCACCGCGCTGATCGTCAAGAAGCCCAATCAGCCGTTCCCCTCTTTCCAGCAACTGGCGCAGTTCAAGCGCGAGTATGCGATCGCGCGCCGCTGCCGCCATCCTGGGGTGGCGCATCCACTGGCGCTGCAGCTGCACGGCGGGTGCTGGACGATGCTCCTCGAAGATACCGGCGGCCAGGCGCTCGACCAGGTCTTGCACGCGCAGGTGGCGGCGCGCAGGACGCCGTCGCAGCCCGCACTGGCGCTGGACGACTTTTTCGACGTCGCGCTGCAACTGTGCGCGGCGCTGGAAGAGGTCCATACGCATGGCGTGATCCACAAGGACATCAATCCCTCCAATCTGGTGTGGAATGGCGAACGGCGGCGGCTGCAGCTGATCGATTTCGGCATCGCCTGTGAACTGCCGTATGAAAGCCACGGCATCGCCAATCTGCAGACGCTGGAAGGCACGCTGCGCTACATGGCGCCGGAACAGACGGGGCGCATGAACCGGCGGGTCGATTGGCGCGCCGATTTCTATGCGCTCGGCGCCACCTTCTACGAACTGCTGGCCGGCCAGGCGCCATTCGAGACGGGCGACGAGATGGAACTCGTGCACTGCCACATTGCGCGCAGTCCCGACTGGTCGCACCCGGCGCTGGCCAGCTTGCCTGGCCAGCTGCTGGCGATCATCCAGCGGCTGCTGGAAAAAAATGCCGATCAGCGCTACCAGAGCTTGCAGGGCTTGCGCAGCGACCTCGAAGCATGCCGCGCGCAAAAGCCGGCACAGGCGCTCAAGCTGTCCGACCACAACGGCCGCTTCCTCGTGCCGCAAACGCTGCATGGGCGCGAGGATGCCATCGCCGAGCTGCTGGCGGCGTTTGAACGCAGCGCCGCGGGCAAGTGCGAGATACTGCTGGTGGCCGGCCATTCTGGCATCGGCAAGTCGGCCGTCGTCAACGAAGTGCAAAAGCCCATCATCGCGCAGCGCGGGTGCTTCCTGAGCGGGAAATTTGACCAGCTCCAGCGCGACGTGCCGTATGCCTCGCTGATCCAGGCCTTCCAGGGGCTGGTGCGCCGGTTGCTCGGCCAGCCCGAGAAAACGCTGCGCCAGTGGTCGGTCAAACTGCACACGGCGCTGGGTAGCGGCATCGGCATGCTGGTCGAGCTGATTCCCCAACTGGCGCTGATCGTCGGCCCCACTGACCCGATGCCCGCGTCGGCGCCGGCACAGGCCCAGCTGCGCCTGGACCGCCTCTTCCCCCGCTTCGTCGAAGTATTCGCCTGCGCCGGGCACCCGCTGGTGCTGTTCCTCGACGACCTGCAATGGGCCGATGCGGCCACCTTGCGGATGATCGAACTGCTCATGGTCTCCTGCGACAAGAGCTGCATGCTGGTCATCGGCGCGTACCGCGACAACGAAGTGAGCGCCGCGCATCCGCTGATCGCGCTGCGCGACAAGCTGCTCGCTCGTGACGTACGTCTGTCCACGCTGTCACTGGGTGCACTGACCGAGCCACAGGTGGCGCAAATGGTCTCGGCCACCGTGCGCGTGACGGCCCCCGACTGCGCGCCGCTGACCAGCATTTGCTACCGCAAGACGGCCGGCAATCCGTTTTTCCTCAACCAGTTTCTCGCGACGCTCAATGAAGCGGGCCATCTGCGCTACCGGGCCGAGGGCGATTGCTGGGACTGGGACTTGCCCGCGATAGAACAGGCCAAATATACCGACAACGTGGTCGAGGTGCTGCTGGAAAAAATCCGCCGCCTGCCCACGGTGACGCAGCATCTGCTGCAACTGGCCGCCTCCTGCGGCAACCGCTTCGCGCTCGATACGCTCGCGCTGACCGTGGACCGCGCGCCCCGCAAAACGCAGCAAGATCTGTGGCCGGCGCTCAGGGCAGGCTTGATCCAGCCGCTCGACGAACGCTATAAATACATCGATGGCGACACCGAAACCGCCAACAGCGGCGTCAGTTACCGCTTCCTGCACGACCGTGTGCAGCAGGCCGCCTACCTGATCGCCGACGACGATGCGCGCGCGGCCAACCATCTTCTCATCGGCCGCCTGCTGCTGCGGCATGCGACGCCGAAGCATCGGGACGAGGCACTGTTCGAGATCGTCGAGCAGCTCAACGCCGGCCGTGCGCTGATCAACGATGCGGGCGAGCGCGTACAGCTGGCGGCGCTCAATCTGCAAGCCGGCGTCAAGGCACGGCGTTCCGCCGCGTTCCAGTCCACCCTGGAGCACATGCGCACAGGTCTCGACCTGCTGCCGGCGCAGGCATGGAGCGGGCACGCCGACCTCTGGCTCGACCTGCAGCTGGGCGCGGCCGAAGCGGCCTATCTGTGCGGCCAGTTCGACGCCGCCGAAGCGATCTACCCGCTGGTGCGCGCCCGTACCTTGAGCCCCTTGCAGCAGCTGCGCTGCCTTGCCATCCAGGCGCACCAGTATCAATTGCAGGGCCGCCTGCTCGACGCCATCGCCGTACAGCGCGACGGTCTGGCGCTACTGCATACCGACATTCCGCACGATGTGGCGCAGATGAAGACGCGCTTCGCCGATATCCTCGCCGACATCGGGCGGCAGCCTGGCGCGCATGCGCCCGACACATTGCTGGCGGCAGATGACATGTGCGAGCCGGACGCGGTGGCCGCGATGCAGATGATGCAAGGCCTGTGGATGGCCAGCTATTACGCCGGCCAGCAGGATCTCAGCGCGTTGATGGTGGTGTCGATGACGCGCCTGTCCATGCAGCGGGGGAACAGCGATTTCAGCGCCGTCGCCTATGTCGGCTACGCGATGATGGTTGCGCTGTACAGCGGCGACACCGCGCGCGGCTACGCCTTCGGCGCGATGGCGATGGCGCTGGCCAGGCGCCGTGCCAACCTGCAGACGCGCACGCTGACGGGCCTGATGTTCGGCGCGCTCAGCAACCACTGGACGCAGCCGCTGCGCAGCTCCGACGCCCTGTACGAAGAAGCGTTTGGCTGGGCGCTGGAAATCGCCGATTTCGTGCAGGTCGGCGTGGTGGCGGCCGTGCGCGCCACGGACCGACTCATCCTCGGCGACTACCTGCCGCACCTGATACACGACATCGAGCACGACCTGGCGCTGATGCGCGCCAACGGCCAGCAGGCGATGGCCGATTGCTGCGTCGCCGCCGCGGTCCAGCCGATCAAATGCCTGATGGGCCTCCTGCCCCGCCACGATAGCTACGACGACCGGGCCTTCAGCGAGGCGCGCTTCCTCGATCAGTATGGCGGCTCGCAGCTGTACCGCGCCTACTTCTTGCAGGGGAAGATACGCAACGCCTACCTGTTCGACGGCGCCGACGCCGAGCTGCTGGCGGGCCAGCTCGGCAACGTCACCCAGATCATGCGCGGCCAGGCGAAGGTCGTCGATTGCAGCTTTTACGCCGTGCTGATCCTGATCCGCGCCTTGCGGCGCGATCCTGCGCGCCCCGATGCGGGCGATGTGCTGACCGTGATCGGCACGCTGCAGGCAAGCCTCGCCGAGTGGGCCAGGTAGGGCTCGGACAACAGCGACGCCAAACATCTGCTGGTGCTGGCCGAGATGGCGCGCTACCGGGAAGAGCTGCAACTGGCCACACGTTATTACCAGCAGGCGATCGACGCGGCCGGCCTGGCCGGCTACGTCAACATGCAGGCGCTGGGCAATGAGCTGTGCGGCGAATGCTGGTTCGACCAGGGACATGCGCGCGTGGCCGGCGTCTTCATCCAGGACGCCATCGCACATTACGACCGGTGGGGCGCGCAGGGCAAAGTGACGCAGCTGCGAGAGCGCCATCTTGCCCTGCTGTCCAGGATGGACGGCCGCGGCACGCAACGGCATTCCGTCTCCCACACGCAAGGCAGTTCCGCGCTCGACCTGATATCGCTGCTGAAAGCGTCGCAGATCCTGTCGAACGAAGTGGGCCTGCGCAATGTGCTGACGCGCCTCATTGCCATCGTGTGCGAAAACGCTGGTGCGCAGGTGGCGCGCCTGCTGCTGCTATCCGGAGGCAGCTACCAGCTGGAGGCCAATATCGATGGCGACGGCACCACCGTCCTGCAATCGCGCCAGCTCGACCTGAACGCCGCCAGCGATCCGCAGTTCCCGCTGTCGCTGCTGCGCTACGTCGTGCGCACCGGTGCCGAAGTGATCGAAGACTGCATCACGAGCGCTTCGCGCTTTGCCGCCGACCCGTACGTGCAGGTGCACCTGCCGCGCGCCGTCATGTGCCTGCCGATACGGCACGGCGGCCAGATTGGCGGCATCCTGTACTTCGAGAACCGGCTGGCCGAAGCCTCGTTCACGGAAGAACGCGTGGCGTTCCTGCGCATGCTCGGCGCACAGGCCATGATCTCGATCTCCAGCGCCAGACTGCATGACAGTCTCGAACGCCGCGTTGCCGAGCGCACGGAACAGCTGGAAGACGCCAACCGCAAGCTGGCAACCCTGTCCATCACCGATGGCCTGACGGGCCTGTCGAACCGGCGCCATTTCGACGACGTGCTGCGCGCCGAATGCGCGCGTGCCACGCGCGTCGGCCAGCCGCTTGCCGTCATCATGCTCGATGTCGACTACTTCAAGCTATTCAACGACCGTCACGGCCATCTGGCCGGGGATGCATGCCTGATCCGGGTCGCACATGCGCTGGCGCGCGGGTGACCTGACGGCGCGCTACGGCGGCGAAGAGTTTTCAATCGTGCTGCCAAATACCGGCGCGGACGATGCGCAGCAGGTCGGCGAATCGCTGCGGCGCGCCATCGAGGCTCTGGGCATCGTCCACGCGAGTACGCAGGCGCAGCAGGTGACGATCAGCGTCGGCATCGCGGTCCAGCCACCACCGGGCGCCGCCGATCCGGACGCCCTGCTGCGCCTGGCCGATGCCGCGCTGTACCAGGCCAAGGATGCGGGGCGCAATTGCGTGGTGCTCAGGGTCCTGCCGCCTGGCTGACCAGCCGTGGGGCAGTTCTTCAATCGCTGCCATGACTGTTCTCGCGCGCCTGCTCCTGCGCCTTTTCCTGCGATGCCAAGCCGTTGAAGAACAGATTGAGCAGCACGGCGACGATGGCGGCCAGCAGGATGCCGCTGTGCAGCAGCGGCGACAGGGCTTTCGGCATGTGCTGCGCGTATTGCTCGGCCACCAGCGGCAGCATGCCGAAGCCGATAGCCAGGGCCACGATGAACAGGTTGTTGCGGTTGCTCTTGTAGTCGACGCCGGCCAGGATGCGAATGCCCGTGGCGGCGACCATGCCGAACATCACCAGCCCTGCCCCGCCCAGCACGAACGCCGGCACAGCTTCGGCCGTCTGCGCGATCTTCGGGATCACGCCCATGACGAGCAGGATGACGCCGGCCGCCACGCAGACCCAGCGGCTGCGCACGCCCGTCACGCCCACCAGGCCCACGTTTTGCGAGAACGAGGTGTACGGGAAGGTATTGAAGATGCCGCCGAGCAAAGTGCCCAGGCCATCGACGCGCAAGCCGCGGCTGATGTCGGCCTGCTCGATGCGCTTGCCCGTCATCTCTCCCAGTGCCAAAAACATGCCCAGGGACTCGATCATGACGACGATCATCACCAGGCTCATGGTGACGATGGCAACCACATCGAAAGTCGGCATGCCGAACTGGAACGGCGTGACGACGGCAAAAGCCTTGGCGCTGGCCACCTTGGCGAAATCGGCCTTGCCCAACGCAAACGACAGCGCCGTGCCCGCAATGATGCCAATCAATACGGCGATATTCGACAGGAAACCGCGGCCATACTTGGCCACCAACAAGATGACGGCCAGCACGAAGAAGGCGATGCCCATGTTGTCCAGCGCGCCATAGCCGGGGTTGGCGATCATGGGCACTGGGCCGGCCGGCGCGGGCAAGCCGGCCGCCGTGGCGGCCGCGGCCACCTTGACGAAAGCGGGATCGGCGATCTGCGCCATGGCGGGCGGCCCGCCCATGGCCCAGTTCACGCCCACGCGCATCAGCGACACGCCGATCACGGCGATGATGCTGCCCGTGACCACGGGCGGGAACAGGGCCAGCAATCGGCTGATGAAGGGAGCAATCAGCATGGAAACGACACCGGCGCCGATCACGGCGCCAAAGATGCCGGTGATGCCCAGGGCCGGATTGTTCGCCATGGCCAGCATGGGACTGACGGCGGCAAAGGTCACGCCCATCATGACGGGCAGGCGGATGCCGAAATGCTTGCCGATTCCCAGGGACTGAATCAGGGTCACGAGGCCGCAGCAGAACAGGTCGGCACTGATCAGCGCCGCCACCTGCTCGGGCGGCAGCTTGAGGGCACGGCCGACGATCAGCGGCACGGCGATGGCGCCCGCATACATGACGAGCACGTGCTGCAGGCCCAGGGTGAACAGCTTGCCGGCGGGCAGGATTTCATCGACGGGGAACGGCGCGGCAGGCACGGTGCCGGCAGTGCCGCGGTGGATGGATTTCAAGCGGGGAGAGGCCATTTACGCTCCATTTCCTGGGTTACCGTGGCCCGGATGGGCGCAGGTGAAAGGGAAAAGCAAGACAGAAACGGGACGACAGGAACACACTGGCGGCAGATGATGCATGCGAAGCTCCTTGGAATGGGACGACCAAGGTAGCCATGCACGCTTCGTGCCAGGTAGATTGTATACAGGAATTGTGCCGGAAATCAGAAGAGATCGGCTAATGAGACGGTGGATGCACCGTTTTCTCGCATGCCGCGCCCCGCCTGCACCAGAAGGCGGCAAAGGCGCTAGCGCTGGCAGGCCGCTGGTAACTGGTGCTTGGCGCCTATCTCAGTAGATGAATGCATCCCCTGCTGGCGCCCCTCAGCAGCGGGGACTGCGTTGATCGTCGTCGCGTGGCTCGCCACGCGTCCTCCTCACGCCTTGTCCGCGCTCCTGATGCGCTGCCAACAGAAGACGCTCCCTGCTGGAATAGGCTCTTAGCCGCCGGAGCAGGCATCGAGCAGCGCTTCCAGCTGGCGCACATGGGCGGCACGCAATTGCTCGCGCGCCAGCAAGGCTTGCACTTGCTCAAAGATGCCGTGCGACGGCACCGCCGGCAAGACGGGCGCGGCGGGGCGCGGGGCTACGCACGGCGCGCTCACGGGCCAAGCTTCCACCTTCGATGCCGGCGCCCAAGCCGCGCAGCCGGCCAACAAGCCAGCCAGCAAAAAAGTGGCTAGCCTGCTGGCGAGGCCGCCTGCATGCCTTCCGGCACGTTCGCCTGGCGGCCTCATGGCATTTCGCTGGCGATCAGCGCCTCGGCAGCACGGCAGGCGTCGCCTTCGGGCTGCAGCGCCAGGATGCGGGCAGCCGCCGCTTGCGCATCTGCTTGTCCGGCCTGCGCCGTGGCCAGCGCCTGCCGTACCTTCGCCGACCGGCGCGCGCCCTCCTCCCGCATAGTATCGAGGGCCTGGGCCTGGCGCTGCAACACGGCTTGCACCTCCAGCACTTGCGCCGCGCACGCGGAACGGCCCGCTTCGCGGCCCCAGCGCTGGGCGCAAAACACGGCTGCCCCCAACAACACCAGCATGGCCGCGATACTTAACGACGGTTTCATGCCAGCACCTTGCGCGCTGCCTGGTACAAGGCCAGACGCTCGGCCAGGCCGTTCACGCCGCCGTTGATGCGGCGCGTCACACGTTCCTGGTCGCCTGCGTCGGCCAGACGGTTCAAGCCACGCGATTGCCAGAACCAGCCCGCCGAGCGGCACGCGAAAATCGTTTGCTCCAGCAGTTGCGGCGATGCCAGCAAATCCAGGCCCAGCGCCACGCCGCACGCCGCATAATTGGCGCGCCCCGTCACCTGCAGCAAGCCGCGCCCCTTGAAGCGCACGCCATCGCCGGCGATCACATTGCCCAAGTCCGCCCGTCCTTCATACGCCGCGCCGCTGGCCAGCTCGCGCACATAGCGCAGTTGGCCCGATTCGTGGCCCACCTGCGCCAGGAACGACGCCCGACGCAGCGGCGTATCGATGCTGAACTCGGCCATCGCCGCATTCAAGGGCGCGAGGAACAGCGTAGCGCGGCGACCGGCCAGCGGCATGATATGCATCAATTGGGCGCCTGTCACAGCATACCCCGCACATCCTTGACGGCAGCGGCCGCATCGGCCGCCAGTTCGCCGATATCCTTGCCGCGCCGCTTGTCGAACCAGCGCACGCAAGCGCCCAGCAGCCACCAGGCGGGCAAGCCGGCTGCCACCATCACCGGCGCGGCGATGAACAAAAAACCTGTGGACGGGTCGCCGCCATACAGGCCCGCCACGGTCTTCGCGCTGTCGAACAGGCTGGGCCACCACGACAGTACGGCGGCCACGAGCACGGGGCCGAGAAAGGTGGAAATGATGATGCTGGAACAAAAACGAATAAATGCCTCCTTGGTGGATTGGGGCCACATGAACATGAAGCCCAGCGACGTGGCGGCGGCGCCGGCCAGCACGGGCACGCCAAACAGTTTGATCAATGCGCCGCCGGCGGCGGTGGTTTCGAGGGCCATGATTGCCTTTCAGGTGGTGGAAATGAAAAAACCCGCCGAAGCGGGTTTGTTGGTGAGGCACAGGAAATGAAGGAATTTAGGTCGTCCGTTCGCCCGCAGGCACTGCGTCATGTAATGAGGATTCAACCAGTTTCGGCACGCCCCCGTCCGCAAGCCACTCCATATATTTAATGTAATCGAGGTTCTGGTAATCCATCGGTATGAATGCCCCGTCCGATTCACGTATGATTATGTTTTCCTCTTCTGCGATGGTGTACATGCATTCTCCAAATATTAAATTTCAGTGACAGCGTTACATTTACCTTGGGGTAGGTGCTAAAGTTCAGCGCTGACCATCCAACCACCGCCAGAAGCCCAGCCAGCCCAATTAACTAACCCATTACCTGCGAACATAAAACCTGAAGTAGTTTGCGCGATAATTGATGGGGCAAAAGCAGTATCAACCCCTCCTGAGAAATACTTCCAATTATTAGCCATAACTGTAGCAGTGGCACGCTTAGTACCTTTATAAATTATGTGCCCGTACGCGACGGTCGTGTTCATCCCTGTAGCGTTCATGAAAGAAAACGGGGGATCCCCAGCCTCAAAATAGCGCTGGCACATGATCAGCTCTTCCGACATAGATCGACGCGAGAATGGCGTTGCTGTACCTACTTCAAACTGCACGCCTGTGATTAGGAAGTTACCATTATTAGCTAACATGTTGACAGCGCCGGCTACGCCAGTCATGTTGCCAGAAATCCAAGCACCTGTTACTGGACGTACAAAGTTAGCCCCCGAACCCAAGTTAAAGCGCAGGTGCAGACCTTGCATATTATTCGTGTTCATTTCACTTGCAACGTCACCGGGGATAGAAACAGCGATTTTCGTCCATGTGTTCGCTACGGGAATCGAGAAAGAAAACACAAAGCTTTTGTTTGCCAAAATGTTGTATAAAGCGCCCGAATGTGAGCCAGCGATGTTCGAGTAAACCCAAGCGGACAACGTGCAAGTTTTTGCACTGGCTGTACCATATTGCAGGTCGGCCAAATGATTACCCTCGATTACCTGCTGCAACAGGTACGCTTCGCCAGCAGCAGCGTTATAAGCTCCTTGAGCCCCCAAGCCAAGGTAATTAGGAAAGCCGGGGGCGCGAGTAGCCACGTTATAAAAATTAGGGCCATAAGCTGCCTTGCCATTATAGGATGCATCATAGTTCCAACGATCCAAACCATAACCAATGAGATATGTTCCCGAATTAGGTACACCACGCTGATTAATACGCATATCGCCGTTGATGATGCGATTCTGCATGCCGCCGAGGAACGAACCGTTTATGCTGGCCACTTTAAAGTCCTGCGCTGCATCCCCATTTATCGCCGCGTAAGTGGCATCTAGAACGGACGGAGCAATGCTGTCTGCAGTGACATACCAGCCGGACACGCCGTTACTCGTGAACGTGGTGACTTCGCCTGGCCGCATCACGTATGTGGTCGCCAAGTTCGCAGTGTTGGCGAGAACTACGCCAGGCGCCGCAAAATTTACGGTTCCTCCAAATGGCGCCCTTACGGTGAATGAAGAGCCCATATATTCATAAGTCGATGGCCCTACGGCAAGTGTCGAATTTGGGGAGTTGAATTGCAACCAATGGCCAAGCTGTTCTTTTGTGAATGCATTCGCACCTGCGGCCAAGCCGATACCTTGGCCAACTTGATAATGCAAGCCTGCATTATTAACGAAATCCACCGTGGCAATACGTCGAGAATTGTTAAACTTTTCGGGTTTAGTCGAAAGTGGAGTACCAGTAAGATCAGCACTATCCAGTGGTGCTTTTAAGTTAAGCGCAGCTTGTTGGAGGATGCTTACTGGTTTGCTCGCATCACTGGTGTTATCCACGCTACCCAGGCCAACATCGGCCTTGCTGCCTGACGTGGCCACCGCCGCAAACTGTGGTTTACCAGTAATGCTGCCCCAGGTCGGCACATATGAGCCCGGCAGGGCGTCAGTAATGCCATAGCCGGCCAGCGTCGTCGCGCGTACCGCTTTTTTGGTATCCAACTCGGCCAGTGCCGCCTGCACATTTGCCGCAACGATCCCGCCCACCGGCGTGCTGCTTATCTGCGACGCCACGTTCGTCGGAATTGTCACCCAGGCGCCAGCCTGAAATACGCGCAGGCAGCCGCCGTTCAGCACGGTGTCCCAGTAGGTCGCGCCGGCCAGCAACGCACCTCCATTATTGTCAACGTCTGGCGGCTGCGCCTTGGCGCCAAGATAGCGCGCGTCGAGCAATTTGAACGAGGCCGCGCTGGCGGCTGCCGAGACAGTGGCAATGTGCCCGCCCTCGGCCGCTGACGTCGCAGAGGCAGCGGCGGCGGCGGCGCTGGCGGCGGCGGCAGCCGAATTTGCAGGTATGTCGACGACATCCTGTGCCAGTGCCAGCCGGTTCAGTTGATAAAGCGTGTCTCGCTGTCCATAATAAAAAGCATCACTCATTACAGTTCCTCGATTTCAATGTTGGTGGCATAAGCCTGGAAAGATGGCGTGGTAATGGCCGCCAAGTTGGCCAGACGGCCATACACCTGGTGTACCTGCTCCAGCTCAACGTCATCGCATTCCGGGTACAGGCTGACGAACAGCGGCCGCGATAGGCCGTTGCCGCGTACGATGCGCCACAGTTCGGCACGGTCCAACGGCGTCATGTGATCGAGCGCGAGCGACAGCTTGCGGTACATCACGCCACGCTCCACTTTCTGTTCGCCGGCGCCATTGCGGTACTGGCTGCTGGTATCGATTGGCGTGATACCGGCGCCATACGAGGCGTTCTGCTCAGGACTCCAGTAAGGGCCAGCGACCAGGCGCGCGGCCTCGATGTAGCCGGCAGGATTGTCGGGATCGGACAGGTCGATCACCAGTTTTCTGATGCTGCGCATCTGGAACCAGCAACGGGCGTAGGTACCGCCGCCATAACTGTAGGCATTCAAGCCCAGCGGCAATGCCCCCCAATCCCACATGCCCAGCCGCGCATACTCGCACGCCGGCAAGACGCCGGTATCGAATGCAGGCGCAGCGTCGCCAGGCTCGACGTAGCCGCGCACGCGGATGCTTGCCGCTGGGGTCAGGTTGCAAAACGGCAGGGCCACGCCACCGACAATTTCCGGTGCAGGCCAGGTCGCTACGATGCTCTGTACCGTACCAATTGAACGCAGCACCGCAGACTTTCCTTCGCGCTGCAAATTGGCAGGCCCAAGCCCGCCAGCCTGGCTCGACGCCGACAACACTGCGCGGTCGGCGGCGTTGTCGTAAATGATGCGCAAGTTACTCATGTGCACCCTGCACTGGCCAAACGATGGCCTCAAGCGCGTCGAAGGAAGTGGCGGCAGCGATCTGCCTACGCAACTGAAGGGCAATAGCGAACGCCTTGGCAACGTGGGCCCCCAGCGCGGCACCCACGGCGACCATGCCGGCCGCATCGAGCGTCACCTGTGTGTTATCCGACAAGGTCCAGTCGATGCCGTACGGCTGGCCGGAAGCTTGCGCCAGCAGGGCCTGCTGCGTGGCGCCAGTGATGCGGTCCTTGTCTGCTTGGTACAGGGCGCCGTCCCACGCGAAATCCGCAGTCTCGGCAAGCGCGCGCGCCTGCTTGATGCGCGCCCATGCGCGGGTCCGGGCCGTATCGAGCGTGCTGCTGCGGTCCGCGACAATGCTGCCGCCGGCAAACGGACTGGCCGCGTCAGTGATCAGCCACCGCTCGGCAATGCTGCCCAGCTCTCCTTGCAATTGCAATAATGGCATCTGCAGCGGGGTATTCCAGGCCAGGCCGGAACCGGCCAGATAAGCCACTTCGCTGGCGTAGCTATGCACGGAAAGCTGCGCAGTATCGAATGGCGCATTGATTTCGATTCGCTTGAGCATATGAACGCCGACCGCCACGCCATTTGGCGTGGTGAAGTTTTTGAGTATCATCAGTTTTCCTAGTCGTAAAGAGATGCATTAATGATGGGCATGCTCAGATCTGAAGCATTTCCCGAATGCGAGCTGCTATCCCGGTCATATTCGGCGCCCTTGAAATAGTAGGCAGCCACATTGGCCATGCCGGTGGAAAAAGTGGCCCCATTTCTGCGCACCCCGCCCCGGCTCTCGTAAAACTGGGAATTGCCCGAGCCGGGATATCCCGGCGCATCGCCCACCGACACATCGCTGAGTTGGTAGGTATCAGGCAGCAAAATAGCGGCATTGGATATGGCGGGAATAACGTAATCGCTTACTTGATAGCCAAAGGATATGGACAAGAATGACTCTATCTTCAGAGACAAATTGCCGCTATCGAATATCAGCTTTCCCGCGGCATCCCACGAACGCATGCCAAAGGTATTGGGCGAGGCAATGGCACGTCCGATGGCAAAGCAATAGCCAATTGGCAAGGTGGGCAGCACGCTTGCGCTGCGCCGGTAGATATTCATGCCAGGCATGCTGCCGTTGCCTGGTGTGTCCACGGACAAGGTGGGATAAAACCAGATATCCTCCCCATTGGCATCCGGATAACGCCAGAACGTCATGACGGCGCGGCCGCCCGAATCGGGCAGCGAGATGACTTGATGGGAATTGGTATAGTAAGGTTTTATGCCGACATTCCCGCTGGTAAACAGGCCGGAAATATACGGCGCGGGATTCAAGGCTACCTTGCCAATAAACTCCGGGACCATGAATTCTTCATCGATGACCCGGCTCCCTTTTTCCGTATTAAACAGTATGCCGTTCGTCATGATGCGAATACCAGCAAGATCAGATCGCCGCCATGGGCGTCCTTGTATTCAAACGAGAAGGTAATCGTGGGGTTGCCATGGCCATCCTGGCCGACCACCCAGGCAAGTACACCTCCCATTACTTGAAACACCCGCAAGGACATGCCACGCAATCCGGAATACACGCGCACCGCAGGTTGCTCGGGGCCTTGTCGCCACGTTTCCACATAGATGCCGCCTGCACCGTCGGGGGTAATCATGGGCGTGCCATTGGCTTTATAGGTCGTAATACCCATGCTCATCGTGTCAGGTCTCCTATTTGTACGCGCAACATGTTGTTGCCGTCATACACCTTGATCACGTTGTCCCAGATTTCCGTACGGGCACCCACGGTGGCCGTACGCAAGGTACCGATGACGGCCGACATGGCGGACAAGGATTTGATGCTGGCAGTGTTGATCAGCGCCAAATCGATGGCTGCACCCTGGATGTACGTGCCGATGGTGGCTTGGCTCATCTGCCCGCCGATATTGACGCCAAAAGTTGCACCTGCCGTCGCATTCGCCGGCGGCTTGGCACCAATTACCTTGCTGTAGTCGATGCCGCTGGCGCCTGCGGCAAGAATGACGCTGTCATTCGCGCCATATATCGTGACCGCTTTCATCACGGCCTGGCCTGCTGCGTTGACGGACCAGTTCCCGACCGCGTCACTGATAGTGCCGGTTACAAGCAAATTTCCCGTTTTCGTATTGACAGCCTCCAGACTGCCCACTTTTAGCGCATTCAGATACGGCGCCGCCCACTTGGTCGTGCCGCTGGCCGGATTGAAAATACCATCGGACCGGTACAACGATTCACCTGCGCCAAACAGCGGCGGCGAACCCTCCCATACCGTGCCGGCGCCCCAGGTGTCAATTGGCGGGAAAGATGCATCGCCCTGCGTGCTGAGCGTCGCCGGCGTGGTGCCCAGCGACGACAGGCCCGTCTTGCTGTAGGCGACGCGTGAAGAGTTGCCTGTCACGCCGTCGAAAATCTTGCTCACCGTCTGGCTGGCCGTGTAGGTCAAACCGTCAGCCACAATGGTCGCCGTGATCGTCACGCTGTCGCCCACCATGCCGGCATACGCCAGGCTGGCCACGTTGCCGACGCGCGTCAGCACGCTGGCATTGCTGGCGGTGAACGCCACCTGGCCCTGCATATTCACCAGGCCGGCCGTGAAATCGATGCTGGCAGGAGTGGCAATAGTCGTGGCGGCCACCTTGAACGCCTGTGCAGTCGCCGCCAGCAGCAGCACCCGGTCGTTGGCCGGTGCGAAGCGCGGCACGGTATTCATGATCAACCTGTCGCGTTCCCCCACAATCGCGCTCATGCCAGCACCCCCACCGTCACCCGGCCCGTCAGCCAGAAGCGCGACAGCAGCACCACCACGCCCGGCACACCGTCCTGCAAGCCAAAGCGTTCAGCGCGCAGTTGTACGGGCTGTCCCAGTTCCAGCATCATCATCTCGGGTTCTCCATCGAATTCGTAAATGGTGCGCGGCACCTTGTTCAGGGCCAGGCGCCGCTGCGCTTCCGCGCGGGCATCGGCCCGCGTCTTCAGGCACGTATCGATCTGCACCGGATCGTCAGTCAGGCGATAGCGTGCGCGCACGGTTTCATCGACCACCGTTTCGGTCAGCCATTCCGTGGCATACAAATCCGCATGCGCGGGCGGAATGCTGGTCGTCAGGCCCGTCTGCAGCGTGTAATTGCGGTCAAAGCCGATCTTCACGGCGGCCGTCACGGACAGGCGCTGCGCGGGACGCAAGGAGCGTTCGCGCATCTGCTCCGGGCCGATCGCTAGCGGCACGCCGGCGGCAGGCAAGGCGATCTGCACCAGGCGCAGCTGGCCGGTGCGCGACATGATCGCCTGGGCGCCCACGCTGGCCGCCAATTGCTGGATGGCCTGCGCCTGGTTCGTGCGGTCCGCAACATACAGCCCTACCGGCTGCGGGTGGGCCGCATCGAAGGCGGCCAGGTTATCCATATCCAGGTCCGCCACGGTAAAACGGTCGGCCGCCTTGCCGTAGGCGGTGGCGATGCGCCGCACCAGCGGCGCGATGCGCGGCGCATAACCGCCGCCCTTGTCGCCCTGCACGCTGGCCGTGATCGTGGTGGAAAACGGGTCAGTCGTCAGCTTGAAGCGCCCCGCCTGGTCATTCAAGGCCACGGCAATCGGCTTGCCGTTGGTGCGCACCTCGAACGTCGATTCGACCGCGCCGAGAAAACCATATTCCAGGGTGGCGGGATTGGTCAGCAAGGGCGCCACGTTGTGGCACTCGCCAAACGGTATCGGCAGGATGGCGTCCTTGTTCGGCGTCGTGCCGCCCAGCTTCGCTTCGGAGATCGGCGTATTCAGGCGCTGCAGCTTGTCGCGCAGGACCAGATTGACCGACTCGCGCCCCGCACTGGCCACGTCGGCGATGATGCCGTCGAAGACCAGCTGGAAGTCGGCACGCGGCCAGGAAGGGTCGCCGGCCCAAGCTTTGACCGGCCGGTTCATCCAGACATCGTCCAGCCAGCCATCGAGCGCGCCATCGGCGTTATCGAGTTCGATATCGCCGCCCGACAGGCCCGCCTCGCCGGACAGGCTGACCTGTTCCGTGAAGGCCAGGCCGCCCTTGGCCAGCGGCTGGTACGCGGTATTGGCCGGCACTTCGCGCGGCCCGGTGACATAGGGCCGCGAAGCGATATACCGCGTCACCTCGCTGCCGGCCACATTCACTTGCGCCTCGATCAGCACCATGCGGATGGCCGACGGGCTTTGCAGCCATTCCTGAAATTGCGCATCGGTCATGCGTATTCTCCTTTCACTGCATTGGCCCAGGCGGATACCCGGGACGATTTGTCCACGCCATCGACCACAGTCCTGGCGGCGTTGGCGTTCGATTCAAAGGTGGCCTGGATGGTGGCGCCCGTCTGCGCCCGCTGGTCGGCGCGCAAGCCTTCCAGCTCCACGCGCATGGCCTGGTTGTCCTCGCGCAGGCCGCGGATTTCGGCGACGAGAGCGTCGGAGCCGACGTTCGCGGCCGAGGAATAGCGCACGGGATCGAAGACGGCCGCCGTAACGGGGGAAGTCATCGCGGCCAGTGCGGCGATGACGGGAGGATTACCGAGTTGTACACCCAGATCCGCCGCACCGCCCATCGCCGCCCGCAGGCCGGCGATGGCCTGCGCCACCGTCAGCACGCTGTCGTTAATCGTGATCAAGCCCGATACCTGGGCATTGAGTGCATCGAGGCTGGCCTGCTGCACGTCGACCTGCGCCGCTGCCCATTTCAACGCTTCCTTGTTCGCTTCCACCACGCGGGCATAGTCGGCCGCATAACGGGCGTCGGACGCATTGACCACCTGCGACGCCGTCAGAAACGCCTGTTCGGCGGCCGACAGCCCCGATTGCGCCGTCGTATCGCCCGCATTCGCGGCAGCCAGGGTTTTCTCGAACTGGGCGCGCGCCTCGGCGTACTTCTGCTCCGGCGTCAGCGTCGACTGGGCGCCCAATGCCATGCTGGAATTCAGGCCGTTCAAGGTCGTCACCCACGATTTCGACTTCTCCAGCGCCGACTTGGCCGCCGCCGATTCCGTCTCATAGGCCTTGGCCAGCGCATCCTTCGCACTGGTTACCGCCTTGACGGCCTGGATCTGGTCGAATAATCCACGATTGGCATCGGCGACGCCGGCGCGCTGGGCAGCCAGCAACTGCGCTTCGGTCTTCGTCAGTTCGTTCAACTGCTGCTGCATATCCTTGCGCTCGCTGGCGATGTCGCTGGCCGTCTTGCTCACTACGGCCAGCTCGCCCGTGGCGGCGCTGAGGTCGGCCGCATAGTCGGCCGCCTTTTTGAACGGCTCGGCCAAGGACAACAAGGCCACATACAATTCAGCTGCCCCATCTTTTCCAGTGGCCACGCCATCAGCAGCGGACAATACGGCAGCCTTGAAGCCATCCATCGTCGTCACGCCACCCAAGCCCAGTTTTCCCATGGCGTCATTTACCGACTTGGTGATCGGCGCCATCTTTTCGGATTCAGACAGGAAATTCTCGTAAAAATACGAGGTGCCACTTGTCAGCTTTTCCAGGCCACCGGCAGTATCGATCAAGTCTTCGCTCAGCTTTACTGCTGCCATGCCCGTGACGCCGAAAGATTTTCCCAATACAAACAGGACATCGCTGACCTGCTGGAAATCATTGGCAATGCGATTCAGTGTTTCAAACGCGCCTTCGCCTATCTTGGCGAAATCGCGTAAACCCGCGACGCCAGCATCAGCCATCTTGTCGCCCAGCGCAGAAAATGCCGTTTCCAGTGTTTTCTGCTGTTCCTCAGCCGACAGTCCTTTCAAACTGATCTTACCCAGATCGACCTTGAAACTGTCCATCCGCGCATTGAAATCGCTCCCAGCCACACCCATGACGTTGGCGGCGCCACGAATGGCATTGCCCATGCTGACGATAATCATCGTGAACTGTTTATTGACGTCATCGGACATTGCTGCCGTTTCGGTCTTGTTCTTATTGCTATAGGTAAAACCCAATGCTTTTTTCTTGGTATTGACATCGGCATACGATTGGGCGGTAAAGCCGATCTCCTCGATCTTGCCGAGGCTCATTGCATTGCCGGTAATGCCCTGATCGACCACCGTCTTGGAGGTGTTGAACAGTTTGGAAGCAACGCTGCCCAGTACCGCTCCCACCACACTGCCGAGCACCAATCCGATGGGACCACCAATCGCCGCCATACCCATGCCCAGATAGGTACCCAGCATGGCTCCGCCCAGCCCGCCAGCGGAAGTGCCTGCCAGCACGCCAAGCGTGCCTCCCAGGACCTTGGTTCCGGTCTGCACGCCTGCCGCAGCTCCGCCCGCTCCCGTCGCCACTGACTCGCGTGCCAGCAAATTGGCCAGGTTGCCGATACCGGCAGCCAGCTTGCGCAGCGAGTTATCCATCGAAATGGTATGCGCCAGGCCCAGCCCGGAATTTTTTTCCATGATGGCCAAGCTGCGCGCGATCGAATCGCTTTTTGCGGACGAATCACCGAGCACCGTCCCCGTGCCGTTTGCCTTCTGGCGTTCCTTGGCAACGTCGACATTGCCTCCGCCTCCACCGCCAATCGCCACGCCCAGGCCAGCCACGATCGCCGCCATGGCCGCCATGCGGCCAAACGCCGTATAGGGATCACCCGATCCCTGGCTCAGTACTGCGCTGATACCCTTGGGTACCAGTTCGGCCAGGGTCATGGCCACTTCCGCAGCATGAAATACCTGGGAAACCGTGGTCAAGGCCTTGTAGCCGGCACTCTGCTCGTCAAAGAAGCCGGCCGCGGCACCGGCCATGTCGCTGTAACCTTTCATCTGTGCTTGCGTGGAATCAAGCTGCGCTTTCGATTTCGCAGCGATTTCCTTAGGTTCGTCCCCCTTGGCATCCTCCTTCGCATTCGCCAGGGTCCGTTGAATATCCTGCTGGGCCTTCTTGTGATCAACCAGCGCTGCGGTAACCTTGCCTATCGTGCCGCCCACCTTGCCGAAGGCCTTTTCCAGCGCATCGCCCAAGGCTTTGGCGCCATCGGCAGCCTCTTTCCATTGCTGCTCGTCGGCCGCCTTGGCATCGGCGCGGTCCTTGTCCTTTTTGGCCTTCGCATCCCCTTCACGCTTCTTCAGCGTTTCCTCACTCTGCTGGCGCGCGATTTCATCCACCTGTGCCAATTCAGCCTTTTCCCTCGGCGCTATCCTGGACTTGGCGGCGCCAGCTTCGGCGATCTTGTTCTTGTTTTCCTGAACAGCCTGCGGCGTTTTCGCCTGAAAAGCGCTCAGCACATCGATCTGCTTCTGGTAGGCATCCGCCTCTGCCTTGCCCCGCTCGCGAATGGTGTTTCTGCGATTTTCAAAATACTGCTCTTCGCTTAAAGTGCCACCCTTGCGATACAACTCATCAAGTTTGGCGCTCTGGTCATAACCCTCCGTTTTCAAGCGCAATTCATCTTGAATGGCTTGCAACTGCCCCGCACGCTTCGCCTCGCGATCGTCAGAACCAAAGGCGGGTGGAGGTGAAGCAACCTTGAATGCGGCATGAATACTGGCACGTATCTTTTCCTGCTCAGCAAAGGGAACCGCCAGTGGCGTTCCTTTTAGTGTGGCAACGTGTTTGTTGTAATTCTCAATTACTGCGGATTCCTGGCTAATTTTTTGGGCGTAAATCTTAGTGATCGCGTCGATGCCCTTTTGTGCTTCTTTTTCAGCATCATTTTTTTCTTGAGTCGCAAGCTGCGCATCAGCAACTTTTCTCTCCTGGGCTTGCTGATTCACCAGCACCTGTCGCACCTTTGCCATCTGTTCAAGAACCTGCTCCAATTGCTTGCCACTTATGCCCATGCCTTCATGCGTATCCAGGCTGGTATGGCCTGTGGCTTTTAACAACTCGACGCTCTCATCATGTTGAAGGATCTTGTCATCCACTGTGGTCCTGCGTCCGATTCCATTGACGCTATCGCTAGCATTCGACTGGAGGGTGTTAATTTCCCGCATCGCAGCGCCAACAAAGCTCAGGTTTTCGCCGCGTTTTTTCAGCTCCTCGTTGTAATGCTTCGCCGTCGCAATCATCGCTTCCTGGGTCTTGCCCTCCTCCTCGAGCGTCTTGATATGCTGGTACTGGCTGGCATCCAGTGTTCGATACACCTCGGCATGGGTATCGACCCAGTTCACAACACCGCCAGCCATCGTGGCAAAGTTCGCGGCAACCTCCGCTGCTGGCTTATTTGTACTCTGTGCCGTGGCTACAGCGGCGGCGCCAACCGACAACAAGGCCTCGCCCGTAAACTCTCCCGTTTCCAGCAATGTTTGCAAGGCTACGCGCGCGTCACCCATACCTGCGTTCTCGAGATTGGCAATCGACCTGACCATGTCATTGAACTGCCCTTCCGTGATGCCAGCCGAATTGCCTGTCAGTTGCATTGCCCTGGCAAAATTATCCGACTCCTTTTGTCCCTTCACATAGGCATTCGCTGCAAATGCGGCAGCCTCCCCGAGCATTTGCAGCGCCAGCACCGGCCCCGCGCCCAGGCGAGTGACTGCCAATTCCGTCAAGCCAGATACATTCGCCAGCTCTCCCAGGCCATCCTTGATTTTTCCGACGTCGGCGTTCATGCCGCCTTCGCCGATCTTCAGCGATGCCCTGGCAAAGCCTTCGACCGCGGTCATGCCCTTGAACAAGGCATCCGAAGCGTCGCTGCTTTCATCACCAAGTACTCTGGATGCGTCTGCCGCCGCGCGTACCGCTTCGGCCTGCGCGCGCATGACTTGCTCGGAATCGCGCATCCTGGTGTTCACATCCTCGACTTGATGCCCAGCCTCGCCGCTGGCGGCGGCCAAGTCGCTTACCGCCTGCGTACCCGCCCTCACTTCCGCCGTATTCACAACAATTAGTATTTCCGTTATCTCTGGCATGTTTGGCCCATAAAAAAGGCCGCGCATGGCGGCCGGGTTGGAAAATGCGGGTCAGACCGCCGCATGCTGGTGCGACAGGAACAGCGCGTCGAGCTGGTCCAGCAACTGGTGCTCGAACGGCTCGATGGCGATGCCGTGGCGCGCCTGCCAGGCGAGGATTTCCGTGCTGGCGATGGGGTTGACGGCCATGCCGTTCTGCCGCTTGCGGTTCAATTGCGCGAACCATTCCCACACGTGGGCCAGCTCGAACGGCATGGGCGGCGCCGCCTCTTCGGGCGGCGCGCGGTACAGAGGATGGCGCCGGGCGGCATCGATATGCTCGCCCTTGGCATGGCCATCGGCCGCCCGTGCGCCGCGCTCGAACTGATGCCCGGCGTAGCGCAGCAGGCTGGCCGTCAGAGTTTCAAAAAATTCGACTCGTTTTCCAGCGCCGTGGTCACTTTTTCCTGCCAGGTCGGGTATTTTTCAAAGGCCGCTTCCAGCAGCGCAGCATCGAGCGGCACGGGGGCGCCGTTGCTGGTGAAGCCGTACCAGCCCGTGACCACGGCCAGCGCCAGGCGTTTCTGGTTGCCGTCGATGGCTTGCACCAGCAGTTCCGCGCCTTCGTCGGTGGAGGCGTCGATGGCCGTCTTGCGGCGCGCCGACTTTTTATAACCTTCTGCGCGCACGGCGTTGTTGGCGACGCGGTATTGTTCGCTGTTCTTGCCGACGATGGTCAGGCCGGCCACCGCTTCGCCGTCCGCGTCGAAGATGACGGGCACGTCGAACGTGACGGGAGTAGCCGCCGCGTGGATATTGCCGATGTCGAAACCTGCCTGGATTTTTTGCGCGTTGTTCATGTGTGATGCTTTCTGGATGAAGTAGAAAAATATAAAAAAAAGGCCGCCATCACGGCGGCCCCGGTGCAAGTCAGCCGCTTACAGCGCGCTGTCCTGGATGGTCAGGGTGGTCGCTTCATGCTGCGCATCGGTGCCCTTGTAGCGCAGGACGTCGAAGGCGCAGGTGACGATCTTGTTTTTCTCGCCGTCGTCGATCTTGGCCGAGGTGATCTTGATGCGGCCCATGGCCAGCGCCAGCACGTCGGCGGCCGGCGCCGTGCCCGACGCCATGGCGTAGGCCAGCGGGATTTCCGTCTCGGACTTGAAGTAGTCGAGGTAGGTGGCGTCCTGCAGCAGGACCGTGAACTGGCCCGAGCCCATCACCTTGCCGCGCGAGGCGGCCGTGGCGTACTTCGAGCCGATCACCGGGTCGACCTTGACCTGGCCGTCGAGCGAGACGGACATGCCGGTGCAGATCTGCGACGGGATGCCGTTCACGGACAGCATCGCCGTGGCGCCCGAGAATTTGCCGGTGCCCGGCGCGGCCAGCGGCGTGGCGAAATGCGGCACGGCCGTGGTCGGGCCTTCCGACTTGCCCATCAGGGTAAAGTCCAGGCTGGTGATGCCGTTCGGCTGCACGGCGATGTCCATCTTGCTGACCAGCTGGTCGACGAAACTGCGGTGCACGCCGATGTTCGGGTCCTGCACTTCGGCCGTAAACCAGTCCGTGGTATGGCCCTTCAGCGGGGTGAAGCTGCGCTTGCCGACGGCCGCCACGCCGACCGAGTCGCCGGCCGCCTTGACGATCATCACCGAGCCGTCCATGAACTGGCCATTCAGGTTGGTCGCCGTCACCGACGTGACGAAGAAATTCTTCGCGTTGTTGGCGGCGGCCGGTGCCGTCATGCCGGTGATGCGCACCACGCTGCCGGCGCGGAAACCTTCCGCCAGCCAGGAACCGGCGCTGCGCGTCAGGCCGGAAGCGGCAGCGGCGATGGTCGTTTGCGCGGCAGCGACGCCGCCCGCCGTGAAGTCGCGGCGCAGCAGCGCGGCCATCAGCGGCGCATACGTGCCGCACGCCGCTTCGGCCTTGATGGCGCCCGTGGTACGGAAGTTGCCCAGGCGGGTATCGCCCTGCTGCTGGCTGGCGTCGATTTCGGCGCTCGCGTATTTGTCCGCTTCCGTGTCGAAGGTGGCCGTCACGCGGGGATAAATCTGGCCGCCGCCGGCGGCGGCCTTGCTGCCTTCCGCGCTTTGTTTGCTGATAACGATCACGCTGTCGATGCCGTTTGCTGTCAGTGCCATAAGTAATACCTTTCGTGGGATGAAAACCGCCGGGGCGGTCTTGTGGGAGAAACTGAAAAATGGGAGATGAAACGAAAAAGCCCGCGCGCGGTGAGGCGGCGGGCTGGCGTCCGGATGGCATGGGACCATGCCGGATGGATGTTGGGCGAAGGGGCCATGAAGGCCGTTCGCTGCGCTGATTTCCCCTATCGGTGTCGCGCCGAAAGCGCGTCTATTACGAGTGGAGAAGCATGTGGTGTACTGCTGTGTTGCCGGTGTTTCTGTTGCTGCGTGATCGAGACTCTATTGTAGGGGCGTTTTTTGCATCAGCAGGCATCTTGCAGAATTTTTTTCAGTGCCCCAGGCGGCGCATGGCGCGGGCGCCGTGCGACTGGAAGATGCCTTCCAGTTCGCTGACCATGTCCTTGATGCGTTCGAGCTCGAAGCCGCCGGAGCAGCTGATGGCCGCTTCGCCCCCACCGTGGCACGCCTTGCAAACGGCAGGCGCGCCGGCCTGCATGGCGGCGACGACGCCCGTGCCGTGGCAGACCTTGCATTTGCTGTCGAGCCAATGCGCGAGCGACGCTTCGGCCACGCGGCGGTACAAGGTATTGGCCGCCTGCGCATCCCAGGCCGTCTGCGCCTTGACCCAGCGCCGCGCGCGGCCCTTCTGCGTCACGGCCGCCGTCCAGGCGCGCAGCAGCTGCGCCAGGTTGCCCGCATTGCCTTCGAACAGGCGGCTGACGGTGCCGTCCGCGTATTTGACGCGGCACAGCAAGGCGCCCATGTCGCCGGCCAGCGCGGCCGCCGCGATCACGTCCAGGTCGTGGTGGACGGCATCGTCGCGCAGGTTCTGCGACGACAGCGATGCGATGAATTTTTCTGCAAATCCCATGATATCTCCTCGTTGATACTAATCGTTATTCTGTGCCGGGCCAAACAGCGCCGCCACCAGCGGATCGCGGCTGGCCGTGCCGCGTGCCCAGCTGGCCGTGCGGCGCACTTGCGGCGGCAGTTCGGCCCAGCCGTCGACCTCGTCGTCCTGCTCGCCCAGCGCATACAGGGCGGGCCGCTGGCGTCCCGGCTCGGTGCAATGGCGCTGCGCCAGATGGATCTGCCCCATGCCGCACATGTGGCGCAGATAGCGGCTCATGGTGCCCGCATCGAGTCCCAGCAAGGCGGACAACTGTGCCGCGCTGGCCTGGCCCTGCTCGCGGATGTACTGCGCGATGCGGGCGATATGCAGCTGCGACTTCTTGCTGCGTCCCTGTAACTGGCGCCCCTGCCGTGGCGCCGCCCTGCTTTCAACCAACTGACTGCTGTTCAACATCTGCCTGACCTCCCGTGGTGTCGCCAACCGGCAGACGCTGTAGTGCGTTTGCGACAGGCAACAAGTGGACTTTATCAATCGCTAATGTTAAAGTCAAGCATTTGGTAATTTATCAAACGGTAAATTTCAGGTTTAATGTGGAGATGAATATGTATCAATACAGACGCGACCGCCTGCTGGCCCTGATCCGCGAGCACTACGACAACACGCGCAAGAAAATTTCCGACGTCAGCGGCTGGAGCGAGGCGCGCATCTCGCAAATCCTCTCGCCCACCTACCGCGAGGGACGCGCGTTCAGCGAAAAGATCGCGCGCAAGCTGGAAGCGGACCTGCGGCTCGATAGCATGTACTTCGACCAGGGCGCGGCGCCCGACCAGGCGGCCATGGCCGCGCGCGCGCTGGCCGGCGCGCAGCCCGTGGTCGTGGAAGATGGCGAGGATGAACGCTTCTACCCGATCCGCAAGGTGAAGCTGCGCCTGTCGGCCGGCATCACGGGCTTTGCCATCGAACCGGAAACGCACGACGGCAGCACCATCAGCGTGCCGCGCAGCTGGGTCGAGCGCAATGGCTACCACCCTGAAAAACTGGTGGCGATCAAGGTCAAGGGCGAGAGCATGGAGCCGGCCCTGTACGAGGACGACGTGGTGATCATCAATACGGCCGACAACCGGCCGGCCGACGGCATCGTGTTTGCCATCAATTATGAAGGCGAGCCGGTGGTCAAGCGCATGGCGCGCGATATCGGCGAATGGTGGCTGACGTCGGACAACCCCGATCAGCGCAAATACCACCGCAAGCTGTGCCGCGGCAATGAATGCCTGATCGTGGGCCGGGTCGTGCGCAAGGAAAGCGACCGGATTTGAAAGCGAAATTTATCGATTGATAAACTTCGCTTTCATCGTGGCGCTTACGCCAGCGCTGCCTGGATCTGCTGCAGCGCGGCCGGATCATCCATCGACGTCAGATCGCCCGGGCTGCGTCCTTCGCAGATGGCCTGAATCGAGCGGCGCAGCAGCTTGCCCGAGCGCGTCTTCGGCAACTGCGCCACAAACAGCACGCGCGCGGGCCGCGCCACGGCGCCCAGCTGGCGGTCGACGACGGCCATCACTTCGCGTTCCAGCACCGCTTTCGCTTCCACGCTGTCGAAGCCTTGCGGGTCCTTCAGGATCACGAAGGCCATCGCCACCTGGCCTTTGAGCTTGTCCTCCACGCCCACGACGGCCACTTCCGACACGTTCGGATGGCTGGTGATGCTTTCCTCGATTTCGCGCGTGCCCAGGCGGTGCCCGGCCACGTTGATCACGTCATCGGTACGGCCCAAAATAAAGTAATAGCCGTCCGCGTCGCGCACGCCCCAGTCGAACGTGGAATACACTTGCCGGCCGCTGAAGGTGGACCAGTAGGTGTCGACGAAGCGCGCATCGTCGCCATACACGGTCTGCATGCAGCCCGGTGGCAGCGGGCCTTCCAGCACCAGCACGCCCTTCTCGTAGTCTTCGCACTCCTCGCCCGTCGCTTCGTTGAGCAGCTTGACCTGGTAGCCGTACATGGCCAGGCCCGGGCTGCCCAGGCGCGTCGGCGTGTCGGCAACTCCTTTTGCCACCGAAAGGATCGGCCAGCCCGTCTCCGTCTGCCAGTAGTTGTCGATGATGTCCACTTTCAGTTCGTCGGCGATCCATTGCGACGTGGTTTCATCGAGCGGCTCGCCCGCCAGGTACAGCGCTTTCAATGACGACAGGTCGTGCTTGCGCATCAGTTCCGCCGGATGCTTGCGCAGCACGCGGATGGCCGTCGGCGCCGAGAACATGCGCGTGACTTTATATTTCTCGACGATGCTCCACCAGATGCCCGCATCGGGACAGATGGGCAAGCCCTCGTACAGGATGGTGGCCATGCCGGCGATCAGCGGGCCATACACGATGTAGGAATGGCCCACGACCCAGCCGATATCCGAGGTGGCAAAGAAGGTTTCGCCGGGCTTGCCGCAAAAGTTGTACTGCATCGACGACGCCAGCGCCACCGCATAGCCGCCCACGTCGCGCTGCACGCCCTTCGGTTTGCCCGTCGTGCCCGAGGTGTAGAGCACATACGAGGCCTCGTTCGATTCGAGCCAGGTGACGGGCACCCGCGCGTCCAGATGCTGCTCGCGCTGGGCAGCGTAATCGACGTCGCGGCCCGGCGTCAGTTCCATCGGCACCAGATGGCGGTCGACCAGCAGCACCTGCCGCGGCTTGTGCGCGGCGATGCGGATGGCTTCATCGAGCAGCGGCTTGTAGGCGATCGCCTTGCCATTGCGCGAACCGGCATCGGCGGAAAACACCAATTTTGGCTGCGCATCGTCGATGCGGCTGGCCAGGCTGTTGGCGGCAAAACCGCCGAAGACCACGGAATGCACGGCGCCGATACGCGCGCAAGCGAGCATGGCAAACGCCGCCTCGGCGATCATCGGCATGTAGATCAATACGCGGTCGCCCTTGACGACGCCCAGCGACAGCAACATGGCGGCGCAGCGCTCCACTTCGCGCTGCAGCTCGCGAAAGCTGTAGGACCGCTCCGTGTTCGTTTCGGTGGAAATGGCGATCAGCGCGGCGGCATCGCCCTGGCTGTCCACCCAGCGGTCAACGGCGTTGTGGCACAAATTCGTGGTGCCGCCGACGAACCATTTGGCGAACGGCGGCCGGGAATAATCGAGCACTTGCGAAAACGGGGTGTTCCAGTCGATCTTGTCCGCTTCCTCGCGCCAAAAGGCGTCAGGCGTGTCGATCGAGCGTTGATAAAAACTTGCGAAATTCATGTCTCCTCCGGTGGTGGTTGTTTTCCATGCTTTTATACTTATCTGTTCATCTGCGTCCCCCGGCATGGCCATGCTGTTCAGCCAGCAGCTGCCTTGCAAACAATGCCGGCTGCGCCGCCGCGCAGCTGCCGCGTTCCTGCGCGATCCGCGCGCGGTTTGCCTCCAGTCTGGCAGCATCGAGCGGCATGCCGAACTGCCCGTCGTCCGGTGCAGTTTCCTGTGGCGACATCACGCGCCGCAGCACGATGTCGCCCAGCGCCTTCTTGAAATGCCCCGCTTCCCAGTACCAGCGCGTGGCCTTGCTCCGCTCGTTGGCGGAGGGTATCGGCTCGCAGTTGTACGCGCCATAACCGCTGAAATCAGTCAGGGAAATGTGCGCGTCCGGGTACCGCGCCCTGACCGCTTCAATTTCCCGCACCAGCTGTGCTTTCCATTCCTCGAACAAGGGCCACAGCCCCGCATCCTCGAACATGGCCAGCATTTGCGCGTGATAGGGATAGATCACCAGCTTGATATCTGCCTGTGTGGCCGCCATCGCCAGCAAGACGGTGCGCAACAACTGGAAGTCTTCGGTGGCGAGGCCGCGCGTCGATTTGCGGCGCAAGTTGGCGGCGCTTTCCCGCGCCCGTTGCGTGAACATCTTGTGGTAGCCGTCCCGGCGCGCATGGGCGCCATAGTCGAGCAAGGGATTGAAGCCGTCGGCCGACATGGTCGCCGCCTCGCCGTCATGCTGGATGCGCAGCGTGTGCACGGCATCCTTGACGGAGGCCAGCGAAAAGAGCGCATCGAAGCGCCAGTCGGCGCGGCCATGCGCGGGCGCAGCGGCCGCTGGCGCCGGACGTGCGGACGGTGCGACGGCGGGATTGAGAAAGTCGATGAATTCCATGCCCACGATGACCGTGCGCGGCTTGACGCCAGCCTGGCCCAATTGCGCGAACTGGCTGGCGGACGTGGCCAGCCCCGTGCCGGGTATCGCCAGGTTGTAGCCGGCACCCTGCGCAGCAAGAGCGCTGGCGCGCGGGTCGAAGCCGATCTCGGCGCGCGAGTTCCCCAGGATGATGAATTGCGGCCGCAGACGCAGCGCATGTTCCTGCTTGATCTGGCTTTGGTAGCGGGTCAGGCCCGGCTTGACGGCATTGAAATGGTCGCGGCGCACGATCCCATACACGCCATACGGATCGACGATGAGCACAAAGGCGCAAACGATGATGGCTCCCGACACCAGCAGGAGCAGCATCGTCAGCAGATACAACCTGAATGGGGAGCGTGTCATGGCGGCCCCCTAAAATTGAAAGTACAGGAACTCGGCGGGCCGGTTCAAGGCCAGCGCGCTCGCCAGCGCCAGCGCGGCGATAGCGGCCGCCCACGCGGGCGACGCGCGCCAGGTCAGCCTGCGCAAGCCGCCCAAGCCGCCCTTTCCTGCCACAGCCTGGCCGTCCTGGAAGTCCAGCGCCGGCTCGAAGCGCCGCATGATTTGCTGCGTATTGGGCATGGCGAAAACCAGCACGGCCGCCATCGCTATCCACGTCCAGCTTTCGACAAACGCCGTGCCGCCGCCCAGATAAAAGGACACGCCCATCGACGCGAGCACGGGCTGCACTGGCAACAGATAGGGAGCCAGCGCATCGGGCAAGGCCATGCCGAAGCCGCCGCCCATGCCTTTTAATATTGTCAGGGCACCGGCCATATCGGGAGCACGGAAGAAAACCCAGGCGATGCAGACGGCGGTAAAAGTGAGGCAAGTCGCCACGACATTGCCCGCACGCGTATCGGACGGCAGGTGAAGCGTGCGCGCCACGGTGCCCCAGCCCTTGTGGATAGCCAGGTAAGCGCCATGCAGCGCGCCCCAGACGATGAAATTCCACCCGGCGCCATGCCACAGGCCGCCCAGCACCATGGTGATCATCAGGTTCAGGTAGCGCCGCGCGGGCCCGCAGCGCTTGCCGCCCAGCGGGATATACAGGTAGTCGCGCAGGAAGCGCGACAGGGTCATGTGCCAGCGGCGCCAGAATTGCGCGATATTGCGCGCTTTGTAGGGCGAGTCGAAATTGAGCGGCAGGCGCACGCCAAATAATCTCGACAAGCCGATGGCCATGTCGGAATAGCCGGAGAAATCGAAGTACAGCTGGAAAGCGTACGCCAGTACCCCGCCCCAGGCGGCCAGCAGCGATGGCGCGGCCGGATCGCTGAATAAGGGCCCCGCATACGGGCCGATGTTATCGGCGACCAGTACTTTTTTCGCCAGCCCGATGATGAAAATCGTCGAGCCGATGGCCACATTCCTGGCCGAGAGCCGGAAGATCCGCTTGTCGGCGAACTGCGGCATCATCTCCTTGTGGTGCAGCACAGGGCCGGCGATCAGGTGCGGAAAATACGTGACGAACAGCAGATAGTGGACAAAGCGGCTTTCCCGCGCCTTGCCCTGGTAGGTATCGACCAGGAAGGCGATCTGCGTAAACGTAAAAAACGAAATCCCGATCGGCAGCACCACGTGCAGGACGGGCATGGGCTGCGCCAGCAATTGCGCCAGGCTGGCAACGAAGAAACCCGCATACTTGTAATAGGCGAGCATGCCCAGGTTGGCGGCGATGGCCGCGATCAACAGGCCCTTGCGGTGGCGGATGCGTCCCGGCCCAAGCAAGGTGGCGCAACTGTAATTGAAGACAATGGAGCCGAGCAGCAGCGGCAGGTAGCGGTAGTCCCACCAGCCATAGAAAAACAGCGAGGCGCCGGCCAGCCAGGCGGCGGCCCATGGCTGGCTGCGCCGTCCCAGGATGAAAAATCCCGCCAACGTGATGGGCAGATAGGCAAACAGGAAGACGTAGGAGTTAAATAGCATCTGTTCACCAGTCAGGAAGCGTGGGAGACCGCCACCGCATGCGCATCGCGGCTGACGCTCCTCCATTTTCCTTGTCGCTCAGTTTCTTTGCTAGCAGAAATATCAACTGATCTGCATGCGCATCCGCCTGTTTGGCCTGGCAGCTTAAAACGCGTCGCCGGGTATGCGCACGACACCTTCCATCAGCACGCGCGCGCTGCGGCTCATGATGGCCTTGGTGACGCTCCATGCGCCATCGGCCAGCGCCGCTTCCGCGCCCACCATCAGGGTGCCGGACGGGTGGCCGAAGCGCACCGAGTTGCGGGGACCGCCGCCGGCCGCCAGGTTGACCAGGGTGCCGGGAATGGCCGCCGCCGTGCCGATGGCAACTGCCGCCGTGCCCATCATGGCGTGGTGCAGCTTGCCCATGGAGAGGGCGCGCACGAGCAGGTCGATATCGCCCGCTTCCACGTTCTTCCCGCTGGACGAGACATAGCCGGCCGGCCTGGCGACAAACGCCACCTTCGGCGTGTGCTGGCGCTTCGCCGCTTCATCGAGGTGGGAAATCAACCCCATGCGCAGGGCGCCGTGCGCGCGGATGGTTTCGAAGCGGGCCAACGCGGCCGGATCGCCGTTGATGGCGTCCTGCAGCTCCGTGCCCGTGTAGCCGATGGCGTGCGCATCGACGAAAATGGTCGGGATGCCGGCGTTGATCATCGTGACTTTCAAGACGCCGATGCCGGGCACGTCGAGGTCATCGACGAGGTTGCCGGTAGGGAACATCGCGCCACCGCCGCCCTCTTCCTCCGCGGCCGGATCGAGGAATTCCAGTTTCACTTCGGCGGCCGGGAAGGTCACGCCATCGAGCTCGAAGTCGCCCGTTTCCTGTACTTCGCCATCCGTCATGGGGACGTGGGCGATGATGGTCTTGCCGATATTGGCTTGCCAGATGCGCACCGTGGCGATGCCGTTCGCAGGCACGCGGGCGGCGTCCACCAGGCCGCTGGCAATGGCAAACGAGCCGACGGCGGCCGACAGGTTGCCGCAGTTGCCGCTCCAGTCGACAAACGGCTTGTCGATCGAGACCTGGCCGAACAGGTAGTCGACGTCGTGCTCCGGCTTCGCACTTTTCGCCAGGATCACCGTCTTGCTGGTGCTCGAGGTGGCGCCGCCCATGCCGTCGATCTGCTTGCCGTACGGGTCGGGGCTGCCGATCACGCGCAGCAGCAAGGCATCGCGCGCCGCGCCCGGCACTTGCGCGCTGGCGGGCAAATCCCGCAGGCGGAAGAACACGCCCTTGCTGGTGCCGCCGCGCATGTAGGTGGCGGGAATTTTGATTTGGGGGGTGTGGCTCATGTCACTCCTGGACTGGAAAGAGGTAGGTCGGATTAGCGGGGCATTGCCACGCGTAATCCGACACATTGTTGGCGGGTTTTTCACACATAACGTCGGATTACGCTGCGCTAATCCGACCTACCCGTCAGGCTGCCTTGGACGACTCGAGGAAATCCTGCGCAAACCGTTGAAGAACACCACCGGCCTCATAGATCGACACCTCTTCCGCCGTATCGAGGCGGCAGGTGACGGGCACTTGCACCGTCTCGCCGTTCTTGCGGTGGATGACGAGGGTCAGGGTGGAGCGCGGCGTGCGCTCGCCGACGACGTCATAGGTTTCGCTGCCGTCCAGGCCCAGGGTCTTGCGGTTCACGCCAGGCAAAAATTCCAGCGGCAGCACGCCCATTCCCACCAGATTGGTGCGGTGGATGCGTTCAAAACCTTCGGCCACGATGGCTTCCACGCCGGCCAGGCGCACGCCCTTGGCGGCCCAGTCGCGCGAGGAACCCTGGCCATAGTCGGCGCCGGCGATGATGATCAAGGGCTGTTTGCGCTCCATGTACACCTCGATGGCTTCCCACATGCGCGAGATTTTGCCTTCCGGTTCGATGCGCGTGAGCGAACCCGCCTTCACTTTGCCGTCCTCGATGACCATTTCGTTCTTCAGGGTCGGGTTGGCGAACGTGGCGCGCTGCGCCGTCAAATGGTCGCCCCGGTGCGTGGCGTAGGAATTGAAGTCTTCCTCGGGCAAACCCATCTTCGCCAGGTATTCGCCGGCCGCGCTATCGAGCATGATGGCGTTCGATGGCGACAAATGGTCGGTCGTGATGTTGTCGCCCAGGACCGCCAGCGGACGCATGCCTTTCAATGGGCGCGCGCCAGCCAGCGCGCCTTCCCAGTACGGCGGACGGCGGATGTACGTCGTCTGCGGACGCCAGTCATACAGCGGGCTGACCTTGATGCCGTCGTCCGCCTGCGCGGCGAACATCGGAATGTACACCTTGCGGAACTGCTCCGGCTTGACGCTGGATGCGACGATGGCGTCGATTTCCTCGTCCGACGGCCAGATATCCTTGAGCAAAATCGGCTTGCCGTCCGCATCATGGCCCAGCACATCTTTCTCGATATCGAAGCGGATGGTGCCGGCGATCGCATACGCCACCACCAGCGGCGGCGAGGCGAGGAAAGCCTGTTTCGCGTACGGGTGGATGCGGCCGTCGAAGTTGCGGTTGCCCGACAGGACAGCCGTGGCGTACAGGTCGCGCGACACCACTTCCTCCTGGATCACGGGGTCGAGCGCGCCCGACATGCCGTTGCACGAGGTGCAGGCAAACGCCACGACGCCGAAGCCCAATGTTTCGAGCTCCGGCATCAGGCCAGCTTCCTGCAGATACAGTTCCACGGTTTTCGAGCCTGGCGCCAGCGACGATTTCACCCAAGGTTTACGCGTGAGGCCCAGGCGGTTCGCATTGCGCGCGATCAGGCCGGCGGCGATCATGTTGCGCGGGTTGTTCGTGTTGGTGCAGCTGGTAATGGCCGCGATGATGACGGCGCCGTCCGGCATCTTGCCCGGCTCGTTCTCGACCACGCCGGAAATCCCGCGCGCGGCCAGTTCGGACGTCGGCACGCGGTTGTGCGGATTCGACGGCCCGGCGATATTGCGCACGACGGACGACAGGTCGAAGCTCAAGACGCGCTCGTACTGCGCGTCCACCAGGCTGTCGGCCCACAGGCCTGTCTCTTTCGCGTACAGCTCCACCAGTTTCACCAGTTCGTCGTCGCGGCCCGTCAGTTTCAGATACTTGATGGTTTGCGCGTCGATGTAGAACATGGCGGCCGTGGCGCCGAATTCCGGCGCCATATTCGAGATCGTGGCGCGGTCGCCCAGGGTCAGGTGCGATGCGCCGTCGCCAAAGAATTCCAGGTAGGAGGAGACGACCTTCTGCTTGCGCAGGAACTCCGTCAGCGCCAGCACCGTGTCGGTGGCCGTGATGCCCGGCTGCGGTTTACCCGTCAGCTTGACGCCGATGATGTCGGGCAGGCGCATCCACGAAGCGCGGCCCAGCATCACGCTTTCGGCCTCCAGGCCGCCCACGCCGATGGCGATCACGCCCAGCGCGTCGACCATGGGCGTATGCGAATCCGTGCCGACCAGGGTGTCGGGATAGGCCACGCCGTCCTGCACCTGGATCACGGGCGACATGCGCTCGAGGTTAATCTGGTGCAGGATGCCGTTCCCCGGCGGGATCACGTCGACGTTTTTAAACGCTTTCTTGGTCCAGTCGATGAAATCGAAACGGTCTTCGTTGCGGCGGTCTTCGATGGCGCGGTTCTTGGCGAAGGCGTCGGGGTCGAAACCGCCGCATTCGACGGCCAGCGAGTGGTCGACCACCAGCTGCGTGGGCACCACCGGGTTGACGAGCGCCGGGTCGCCGCCCTGGGCAGCGATGGCGTCGCGCAAGCCGGCCAGGTCGACCAGGGCCGTCTGGCCCAGGATGTCATGGCAGACGACGCGGGCGGGGAACCAGGGGAAATCGAGGTCGCGGCGGCGTTCGATGAACTGGCTCAGGGAAGCGTCCAGGGTGGCCGGGTCGCAGCGGCGCACGAGGTTTTCCGCCAGTACGCGCGAGGTGTAGGGCAAAGTGGCGTAGGCGCCTGGCTGGATCGCATCGACGGCGGCGCGCGTGTCGAAATAGTCTAGCTGGGTGCCCGGCAAGGATTTGCGGTACAGGGTATTCATGGGGGTGCTCATTATTTGCGGTCCTTGATCGGCACGAATTCCAGGTCTTCCGGGCCCACATAGTTGGCGCTCGGGCGGATGATCTTGTTGTCGATGCGCTGTTCGATGATGTGGGCGGCCCAGCCCGAGGTGCGCGAAATGACGAACAGCGGCGTGAACATCGCCGTCGGCACGCCCATCATGTGGTAGGACACGGCCGAGAACCAGTCCAGGTTCGGGAACATGTTCTTGATTTCCCACATGACCGATTCCAGGCGCTCGGCGATGTCGAACATCTTGGTGGAGCCGGCTTCCTGCGACAGCGAACGGGCCACTTCCTTGATGACCACGTTGCGCGGGTCGGAGATCGTGTAGACGGGGTGGCCGAAGCCGATCACCACTTCCTTGTTGGCGACGCGCTCGCGGATATCCGCTTCCGCTTCGTCGGCGTTGTCGTAGCGTTTCTGGATTTCCAGCGCCACTTCATTCGCGCCGCCGTGTTTCGGGCCGCGCAGCGCGCCGATGGCGCCCGTGATGGCCGAGTGGATGTCCGAGCCCGTGCCGGCGATCACGCGGCTGGTGAAGGTCGACGCGTTGAATTCGTGTTCCGCATACAGGATCAGCGACGTGTGCATGGCTTTTTCCCACGACGCCGACGGTTTTTCGCCATGCAGCAAGTGCAGGAAGTGGCCGCCGATCGAGTCGTCGTCCGTTTCCACTTCGATGCGCTTGCCGTTATGGCTGTAGTGGTACCAGTACAGCAGCATGGAGCCGAACGACGCCATCAGGCGGTCGGCGATGTCGCGCGCGCCCGGTGCGTTATGGTCGTCTTTTTCCGGCAGGGTGCAGCCCAGCACGGACACGCCCGTGCGCATCACGTCCATCGGATGGGCGGCGGCGGGCAGCGCTTCGAGCGCCAGTTTCACTGCCGATGGCAAGCCGCGCAAGGATTTCAGTTTGGCCTTGTAGCCTTTCAGTTCGGCGGAAGTCGGCAGCTTGCCGTGCACCAGCAGGTAGGCGATTTCCTCGAATTCGCAGCTGTCGGCCACGTCCAGGATGTCATAGCCGCGATAGTGCAAATCGTTGCCGGTCTTGCCGACCGAGCACAGCGCCGTGTTGCCGGCGGTGACGCCGGACAGGGCGACGGATTTTTTAGGCTTGAAAGTGGCGGCTTGCGGTGCGTTCATTGATTTCTCCAAAAATTGACTAGTCTCGGTTGCGTCACTGCGGGGCCGGCATACGGCCCCTGCTTCTGTTTATTTCTTTTGCGCGGCGAACAGCGCATCGAGTTTTTGCTCGAAATCGTGGTAATTGATCGATTCATACAGCTCCATGCGCGTTTGCATGGTGTCGACGACGTTCTTTTGCGTGCCGTCGCGGCGCAGCGCCTGGTAGACGTTTTCCGCCGCCTTGTTCATGGCGCGGAAGGCCGACAGCGGATACAAGGCCAGGCCCACGTGGGCGCTGCGCAGTTCGTCCAGGGTGAACAGCGGCGTGGAACCGAATTCCGTGATGTTGGCCAGAATCGGCACGTTGACGGCCTTGGCGAAGGTGGCGTACATGTCCAGGTCCGTGATGGCTTCCGGGAAGATCATGTCGGCGCCCGCCTCGACGCAGGCGACGGCGCGTTCCAGTGCCGCTTCCATGCCATCGACGGCCAGCGCATCGGTGCGCGCCATGATGACGAAGTTCGGGTCCGTGCGCGCATCGACGGCCGCCTTGATGCGGTCGACCATTTCTTCCTTGCTCACGATTTCCTTGCCCGGACGGTGGCCGCAGCGCTTGGCGCCCACCTGGTCTTCGATGTGCAGGCCGGCCGCGCCGAACTTAATCATCGATTTCACCGTGCGGGCCACGTTGAAGGCGGACGCACCGAAACCCGTGTCGGCGTCGACCAGCAGCGGCAGGTCGCACACGTCGGTGATGCGGCGGATGTCGGTCAGCACGTCGTCCAGGCTGGAAATGCCCAGGTCGGGCAAGCCCAGCGAGCCGGCCGCGACGCCGCCGCCGGACAGGTAGATGGCTTTGTAGCCGGCGCGCTTGGCCAGCAAGGCGTGGTTGGCGTTGATGGCGCCGACGACTTGCAACGGGGATTCTTCCTGGACGGCCTTGCGGAATGCGGCACCTGCGGAGTATTGAGTCATGTGTTCACCTTATGGGTTTCGGATGGTCCCGAATGTTTCACGGAGTGGCTATGAGCATCCGTATTGCAAATGCCGTGCCAGGACCCTTCTGTCTGGGCGAAAACCGTCGAATGCAGAGTGAAAAGGCAGGCAAACGGCCATGAGGCCACGCACCGTGCGTTGTGGCGCAGCGGAACAGCGATGTCACGTTTGGCGTCAAAAACGTTTCATTATTGTTTCATGAAACTCATTTTGAAACATTTATTGAAACACGAAACAGACGCGCAGACAAGGCGATGAAAGCCCAGGCCGGCAAGACGCGCAATAAAAACAGCCGGCGGGCGCCGGCTGATTTATACATCTGGTACAACTGATACTGCCAGGGCAAACTAGGCCAGCCGCACCAGCGGATTGGCGATGATATTGTCGATCTGGCGCACGGCCTCTTCGCAGGCGGCGGCAATGGCGCCCTCCTCGTCGTCGCGCACGAATTGCATGGTCGAGCCTTCGAACACTTCCAGGCCTTCCGCCGTGGCGCGTTCGATGTCGCAACTGGCCGACCATTTGCCATCGGTGGTGGGCACGGCCAGGGGAACGATTTCCCAGCCTTTATAGTGAATTTTAGAACTGCTATTCATGGGGTGCCTCCTTGTTGACTGACTCAATAGTGGAAATCGTAGCATGAAGCGCGACTGGCAGCGACGTGTTTCACGCGCCGGCCGTCGCCAGGCGCATTTTCGGGCTAAACGATTTACGCTGGCTCAAGGGCGCAGCAAATTGTCCACTTCCGTCCTGGCCACTTCCAGGCCCGCCGTGCAAGCCGTCTCGGGCGCCGCATAGCCGCCCAGGGTGCGGCTGCGCGTGATCGCCTGCGCTTCCGGTTCACCTTCGCGCTGCAGGCGGTAGGTAAAATCCCATAAATCGTCGTTATCCTTTTGCGGGGTCACGGAAATCGTAAAACCGCGGTATTGTTCGCTGCGTGCAGTGATATCGTTCATGAATTTCTCCTTGGAAGAATGAGGTTAGCACGCGGCAAGACACAGGGTGCGCACGGTAGTCGCGCGCGTAGCCCCTCGCTTATCTGTTTTCCGCATGTTAAATGTTATTTTTCAACATTTTTTGAACGAACTCTGGCGATATAATGTCATTCCCTGCCCGCCCCCTGCCGCCGTGATGACTCCACAAATCCAAGCTTTCTTCGACCCCGCCACCGCCACCGTCACCTATGTCGTCTATGAGGCCGATGGCCGGGACTGCGCCATCATCGACTCCGTGCTCGACTACGACCCGAAAGCGGGCCGCACCTCGACCGCCTCGGCCGACAAGGTGATCGCCTTCGTGCGCGAACATGGCTTGCAGTGCCGCTGGCTGCTGGAAACCCACGCGCACGCCGACCATCTGTCCGCCGCGCCCTATTTGCAGCAGCAGCTGGGCGGCGACGTGGCCATCGGCGCCGCCATCCAGACGGTGCAGCAGGCGTTCGCGGCCGTCTACCACCAGAACGGCGCCAGGGCCGACGGCTCGCAGTTCGACCAGCTGTTCGCGCCCGACCAGGTTTTTCATATCGGCCAGCTGGAAGTGCGCGCCCTGCACGTGCCCGGCCACACGCCGGCCGACCTGGCGTACCAGATCGGCGACGCCGTGTTCGTCGGCGACACCCTGTTCATGCCGGACGTGGGTTCGGCCCGCTGCGATTTTCCCGGCGGCTCCGCTGCCCTGCTGTACCGCTCCGCGCAGCGCTTGCTGGCGCTGCCGCCGCAGACGCGGCTGTTCATGTGCCACGACTACCCGCCCAACGGCCGCGAAGCGCGCTGGGAAGTGACGGTGGCCGAACAGCGGGCCAGCAACATCCATTTGCGCGACGGCATCACGGAAGAACAGTTCGTGGCCATGCGCACCAGCCGCGACGCCACCCTCGACATGCCGACCTTGATCCTGCCCGCCATCCAGGTCAACATCAACGCGGGCAAGCTGCCCGAGCCGGAAGATAATGGCGTGCGCTACCTGAAGATACCGCTCAACGCGCTGTAATTCCCGCGCGGGCCACGGCCCGCTCCCTCTCTCCCTTCTTCCGCCCCTGGCGCCGCAGGCTGCCAGGCCGGCAGCGCCGCGTTCGCCGCACGCCCCCTCCCCCCCAAGCATCAGGAATCGTGAGCCGCGCGCTCAGTATTTACGATTTGCTTCGCCCCCTGCGGCGGCTTATCGTGTACCCGCAATCCGCGCAGCCCGGCCTTCCGGGGCCTTGGGCACTTGCCAGCCGGCGCCGGCGTTGTTGCCAGGCGCTCCACTTTTCCTTTCTTTGCCTGGACAGGCGCCACGATGACTTACTTGACATACGCCAGCCCCCTGCCGCCCGCGCCGCCCCTGCGCCGCATCGACGCCGCCGCAGCCAGCCAGCCCGCCAGCGGCGACTGCGCCTGGGAACCGGTGCGCGGGCTGGCGCAGCGGCTCGCCGCGCGCGAGCCGCTGCTGCGCCCCATGCTCGACGAGCTGATACTGCCGCACGACAGCCCCGCCGGCCTGCTTGCCGCCGTCCTGGCGCAGCGCCTGGGCGCGCGCGACATGCGCCCGGCCGTGCTGCGCCCCCTGTTCGAGGATATCCTCAGCACGCAGCCGCCCATCCTGGCCAGCATCGCGGCCGACCTCGCGGCCATCGCGCAGCGCGATCCGGCCTGCCCCGACGCCCTGCACGCGCTGCTGAACCTGAAGGGCTTTCATGCGCTGCAGACCTACCGCATGGCGCACCATCTGTGGCTCGAGGGCCGCAGCGAGGCCGCTTATTCGCTGTCCAGCCATGCGGCCAGCGTTTTCGGCATCGACATCCATCCGGCCGCGCGCATCGGCGCGGGCATCATGCTCGATCATGGCAGCGGCATCGTCATCGGCGAAACGGCCGTGGTCGACGACAACGTCTCCATCCTGCAAAACGTCACCCTCGGCGGCACCGGCAAGGAGCATGGCGACCGCCATCCGAAGATCCGTTCCGGCGTGATGCTGGGCGCGGGCGCCAAGATCCTCGGCAATATCGAAATCGGCGCCATGAGCAAGGTGGCCGCCGGCAGCGTGGTCCTGCGCGACGTGCCCGCGCATTGCACCGTGGCAGGCATTCCCGGGCGCATCGTCCGCTACCACCAGGCCGACAGCCTGCCCGCCTTCGAGATGGACCAGATGCTGTAGCGCTGCCATCGCATCGGACATGGCGTCAAACGCAATAACAAAGTGCAACTTGTGCGTCTTCCGCCATGCCAAATCCCTCAGTACCATGTAATGACTCTTATTGGATGGACAAGCCACCTTATGAATTCGCCGTCAAAACCCGTACCACCGAGCCAGCAGGCCTCCCCGGCCGGCGCCGCCACGCGGCCCGTGCGCGGCGCCCTTGCCAGCCTGTCCCTGGCGATGCTGCTGCCCGCGCTGGGCACCAGCATCGCCAACGTGGGCCTGCCCGACATGGCCAGGGCCCTGCATGCGCCGTTCCAGGATGTGCAATGGATCGTGCTGTCCTACCTGCTGGCCATCACCGCGCTGATCGTCAGCGTGGGCCGCCTCGGCGACATGATCGGCCGGCGCCGCCTGCTGCTGGCCGGCATCGCCCTGTTCGCCGTTGCCTCCATCCTGTGCGCCTTGGCGCCCACCTTGTGGCTGCTGGTCGCCGCGCGCGCCCTGCAGGGCCTGGGCGCGTCCGTCATGATGGCGCTGACCATGGCCTTCGTCGGCAGCATCGTGCCCAAGGCGCAGACGGGCAGCGCCATGGGCCTGCTCGGCACCATGTCGGCCGTCGGCACCACGCTCGGCCCCGCGCTGGGAGGCCTGCTGATCGCCCGCTTCGGCTGGCAATCCATCTTTCTCGTCAACGTGCCGCTGGCCGGCGTGGCGCTGCTGATGGCCTGGCGCTTCCTGCCGGCCGACCAGCGCGGCGCCAACGCCAAGCGGCCCGTGTTCGACCACCGCGGCACCCTGCTGCTGGCGCTGACCCTGGCCACCTATGCGCTGGCCATGACCCTGGGGCGCGGCCATTTCGGCATGCGCAACGTGGCGCTGCTGCTGGCCGCCTGCGTGGGCGGCGCCCTGTTCGTGTATGTGGAACTGAAGGCGCCGGCGCCGCTGATCCGCCTGGCCATGCTGCGCGCGCCCGTGCTCAGCGCGGGCCTGGCGACCAGCATGCTGGTGTCGACGGTCATGATGTCCACCCTGGTGGTCGGCCCGTTCTACCTGGCGCGCGGCCTGTGTCTGGGCACGGCCGTCACCGGCATGGTGCTGGCGGCCGGACCGCTGGTGGCGGCGTTCTGCGGCGTGCCGTCCGGCTGGCTGGTGGACCGCTACGGCGCGCAGCGCATGGGCGGCGCGGGCCTGTGCGGCGCGGCCGCCGCCTGCCTGGCGCTGTCGCTGATGCCCGCCAGCCTGGGCATCCCCGGCTACGTCGCACCGATCATGCTGCTCACGGCCAGCTACGCGCTGTTCCAGGCGGCCAACAATACGGCCGTGATGGGCGACATCGTCCCCGACCAGCGCGGCCTCATTTCCGGCATGCTCAATCTGTCGCGCAATCTGGGCCTCGTCACGGGCGCCTCCGTGATGGGCGCCGTCTTCGCTTTTTTCGCCAGCGCCAGCGATCTCGCCAGCGCCCAGCCAGCCGCCATGATCCGTGGCATGCACGCCACCTTTGCCGTCGCCAGCGCGCTGATACTCGCCGCGCTGGCCATTTTTGCGCTCGGCCGCGCCCTGGCCAAGCCCCCTACGCCTTCTGGAGACCCCGCATGATGCGCCCCCGTCCGATTCCGTCCCTGCCCGTCCCGCTGTTATTGCTGCTGGCCCTGGCCTGCAGCGCCACTTTATCCGGCTGCGGCCGTTCCCAGGCCGCGCCTGGCGGCCCGCCGCCCAAGCCCACCGTGTCCGTGGCGCTGCCGGAAACGTCGATGGTGCAGGCCACCCTCGACTACACGGGCCGCATCGAACCGTCGCAGCGCGTGGAAGTGCGCTCGCGCGTGTCCGGCTATTTGCAGCAGATCGCCTTTCGCGACGGCCAGCAGGTCAAGGCCGGCGATGCGCTGTTCGTCATCGACCCGCGCCCCTTCGCGGCGGCGCGCGACCGCGCCCAGGCCAGCCTGGCCCAGGCCAATGCGCGCAGCAAGCTGGCCAAGGCCCAGTTCGAGCGCAGCAGCCGGCTGCAGCAAACGGGCGCGGCCAGCACCGAGGAGCTGGAACGGGCGCGCGGCGAACTGGAAGGCGCGCAGGCGGCCGTCATGCTGAGCCAGGCGGAATTGCGCAGCGCCGAGCTGGAACTGTCCTTCACCACCATGCGCGCGCCCATCGCCGGCACCGTGTCGGACCGCCGCGTCGATGTCGGCAACTACGTGGCCGGCGGCGCGGCGCAGGGCGGCGTGCTGACCACCATCGTCGCGCACAGTCCCGTGCGCGCCATGGTCGACCTGTCGGAAGCGGATTTCCAGCGCCTGCGCCAGCAAAGCAAGCTGCCATCGAAGGTGCAGCTGGCGCTCGACGGCGGCGGGCCCGCCCAGGATGCCAGCGTCGACTTTGTCGACAACGAAATCAGCGCCCGCTCGGGCACGGTGCGCCTGCGCGCCAGCCTGGCCAACGCCGACCGCGCCGTCATGCCGGGCAGTTTTGCGCGCGTGCGCATCCCCGTCGGCAAGGCACAGGAACGCTTGCTGGTGCCCGACGCCGCCATCCTCAGCGACCAGAACAAGAAAATGGTGTTCGTCGTGGACGCGGCGGGCAAGGTGGCGCCGCGCAAGCTGGAACTGGGCGGCCTGCAGGGTGACAAGCAGATCGTGCTCTCCGGCCTCACGCCGCAGGACCGGGTCATCGTCTCCGGCGCGGCCAAGGTGCGCCCTGGCGACCAGGTGCTGGTGGCCGCTCCCCGCGCCAACGGCGCATAAGGAGAGACCATGCGCTTTTCCCAATTTTTCATCCGCCGTCCCGTGTTTGCCATCGTGCTGTCGATCCTGATCACGCTGGTGGGCGCGGTGTCGGCCATGCGCCTGCCGATCTCGGAGTTTCCCGAGATCGTGCCGCCCACGGTGACCGTGAAGGCCAACTACCCTGGCGCCTCGGCGCAGGAAATCGCCGATACCGTCGCCGCGCCGATCGAACAGGAAATCAACGGCGTCGACGGCATGCTCTACATGTCCTCGCAATCGGTGGGCGACGGCAAGCTGACCATCAGCGTGGTCTTCAAGCCGGGCACCAACGTCGAGCAGGCCCAGTCGCTGGTGCAGAACCGCGTGGCGGTGGCCGAAGCGCGCCTGCCCGAAGCCGTGCGCCGGCTGGGGCTGGCCGTCAAGAAGGCCTCGCCCGACCTGCTGATGGTGGTGCTGTTCGATTCGCCGAAAGGCACGCGCGACCAGCAGTACATCTCCAACTTCATCGGCACGGCCATCAAGGACAAGCTGGCCCGCGTCGAAGGCGTGGGCGACATCTACACGCGCGGCGCGCGCGACTTCTCGATGCGCATCTGGCTCGACCCGGCGCGCGTGGCCTCGCTGGGCCTGACGGCGCCGGAAGTCATCGCGGCCGTGCGGCAAGCCAACTCGCAGGTCGCCGCCGGGGTGCTGAACCAGCCGCCGGGCGGCAGCGACGGCGCCTACCAGGTGCAGGTGCAGGCGCAAAGCCGCCTGCGCGACGTGGCCGAATTCGAAGCGATCGTCGTGGCCGCCCATGCGGACGGCGGCGTGGTGCGCCTGCGCGACGTGGCGCGCGTCGAGATGGGCGCGCAGGATTACACGGAAAGCGGCTTCGTCGACAACCGCACGGCCATCGCGCTGGGCATCAGCCTGCTGCCCGGCTCGAACGCGCTGGCCACGGGCGACCGCGTGCTGGCCCAGCTGGCCAAGATGGAAGGCGAGTTCCCGCAGGACGTGGCCTACCACGCCTATTACAATCCGACCGAATTCATCCGCTCCTCGATCGACAAGGTGCGCGACACCATCTTCGAGGCGGCGCTGCTGGTGTGTCTGGCCATGCTGCTGTTCCTCGGCTCGTGGCGCGCCGCCATCATTCCCATCCTGGCCATTCCCGTGTCCCTGGTCGGCACCTTCACGGTGCTGGCCGCGATGGGCTACACCCTCAATACCCTGTCGCTGTTCGGCCTGGTGCTGGCCATCGGCATCGTCGTCGATGACGCCATCGTGGTGGTGGAAAACGTCGAGCGCCACATGGAGGAAGGCATGAGCCCCGTCGCCGCGGCGCAGCGCAGCATGAACGAAGTGGGCTTCGCCCTCGTCGCCATCGCGCTGGTGCTGGTGGCCGTGTTCGTGCCGACGGCCTTCATCGACGGCATCTCCGGCATGTTCTACCGCCAGTTCGCCGTCACCATCGCCGCCTCCACCGTGATCTCGGCGCTGGTCTCGCTGACATTGTCGCCGGCCCTGGCCGCGCTGCTGCTCAAGCCGCAGCACGATGCCAACAGCCTGGGCGCGCGCTGGATGGTCATCTTCAACCGCGGCTTTTCCCGCCTGACGGGCGGCTACGTGCGGCTGACGGGGCGCATCCTCTCGCGGCGCTGGCTGATGCTGCCCGTGTACCTGCTGCTGGCGGGCCTGACCCTGTGGCGCCTGGACGTGACGCCGCGCGGTTTCGTGCCGCAGCTGGACCGCGGCTACGCCATCGTCTCGATCCAGCTGCCGGCCGGCTCGACCCTGGCGCGCACGAGCGAAGTGGTGCAGGACGCCACGGCCCGCCTGATGAGCCACCCCGGCGTGGCCCACACGGCCGCCTTCGTCGGCACGGACGGCGCCACGTTTACGTCGGCGCCGAATACGGCCGTCATCTTCACCATGTTCAAGGACTTCGGCGCGCGCGCCAGCGATGGCCTGGACGGCCCGGCCATGCTGGGCGCCATGCGCGCCAGGCTGGCGCCCATCAGCGCGGCCCGCGTGATGGTGATACCACCGCCTTCCGTGCCCGGCATCGGCACCGGCGGCGGCTTCAAGCTGATGCTGCGCGACACGGGCGGCCTGGGACCGCAAGCCTTGCAGGCCGCCGCGCGCGGCATCGTCGAGGAAGCGGGCAAGCTGCCCTCGGTGATGGGCGCCTTCACGCCGTTCAACGCCATGAGCCCGCAGATCAAGGTTGAACTGGACCGCACCAAGGCGGAATACCTGGGCGTGCCGCTGCTGCGCGTGAACGAAACCCTGCAAAGCTACATGGCGCCCGTCTTCGTCAACGACATGAACCTGATGGGCCGGGTCTGGCGCGTTACCGCCCAGGCGGACGCGCCCTACCGGCGCAGCGTGGCCGACCTGGCCGCGCTGAAGACGCGCGCCGCCAACGGCGACATGGTCCCGCTGGGCAGCGTGGCCACCTTCAGCGAAGGCACGGCGCCGTTCCGCGTGCCGCGCTACAACCTGTATCCCGCCGCCGAAATCCAGGGCAGCACCAAGCCCGGCTACTCGACGGGGCAAACCATCGCCGCGATGGAAGAGCTGCTCAAGGCGCGCCTGCCGGCCGGCTTCGACTACGAGTGGACGGAACTGGCGCTGCAGGAAAAACACGCGGGCGGCAGCACCGGCATGGTGCTGGGCCTGGCCGTGCTGCTCGTGTATCTGCTGCTGGCGGCGCTGTTTGAAAGCTGGCTGCTGCCCCTGTCCGTCGTGCTGATCGTGCCCAGCTGCGTGCTGGCCACGCTGGTCGGCGTGTCGTGGCGCGGCCTGGACAACAACGTGCTGACGCAGATCAGCATCGTGGTGCTGATCGGCCTGGCGGCCAAGAATGCCATCCTGATCGTCGAATTCGCACGCCAGGCGATGGCGGCCGGCGCCGATGCGCGCGAGGCGGCCATCGCCGCCGCCCGCACGCGCCTGCGGCCCATCCTGATGACGTCACTGGCCTTTTTGCTGGGCGCGATACCGCTGATGCTGTCTTCCGGCGCAGGCGCGGAAATGCGCCAGTCGATGGGCACGGCCGTCTTCGCCGGCATGCTGGGCGTGACCTTGTCGGGCCTGTTGTTTACACCGTTGTTTTTCACCTTGCTGAGCAGGCGCCGCGCGGCGCCCGCCGCACGCACGGTTGCGCTGGGAGAAGCCGCATGAGCCGCACAAGCCGCATGAACAATGTGAACACGCGCCGCACCGCGCCACTGCTGGCTGCGGCCATGCTGGCCCTGGCCGGCTGCAGCGTCGGCACGCCCACGGCGACGCGGGCACTCGACACGGCGCAGCTGCCGGCCCTGCCCTCGGCCGCCGGCGCACCGGAGCTGCAGGCCGGCGCGCCGCCGGCGCTGTGGTGGCAGGCACTGGGCGACGCGAGGCTGGAGCAATTGGTGAAACGCGCCTGGCAAGACAATTACGACGTGCGCATCGCCGCCGCGCGTCTGGCCAGCGCCAGCGAATACGCGCAGGCGGCACGCGGCGCGCGCCTGCCGACGGTGGATCTCGATGCCCAGGCCGGACGCGCGCGTCTGGCGGCCATCGAGAGCAGCGACGGCCAGCCGCACATCGCCTCGCCGGTGCAGTGGAACGCCGTCTTCAGCTGGGAGCTCGACCTGTTCGGCCGCGTGCGTCACAGCATCGCAGCGGCCGAGGCCTCGGCGGACGAACGCGCCGCCGTGCGCGACGACGTGCGGCGCCTGATCCTGGCGCAGGTGGTGGATGCCTACCTGGTGCTGCGCGGCGCGCAGCAGATGCGCGCCAGCCTGCAGGAGCAATTATCGAACCAGTCCGGCACCTTGCGGCTGGTGCGCGAGCGCGAGGACGCGGGCCGCGCCGCACCGGCCGAACGCATGCGCGCCGAGGCGCAAATGCGCCTGGCCAGCGCCCGCCTGCCCAGTCTGAATGCAGAGGAACGGGTGGCGCGCAACCGCCTGGCGACCCTCACGGGGCAGCGCCTCGATGCGCCGGAACTGGCGGCGCTCGACCAGCCGATGCCGCTGGCGCTGCCGCAGACCCTGCTGACGGATGAACCGGCACACCTGCTGCTGCGCCGGCCCGACGTGCGCGCGGCCGAACGCGCGCTGGCGGCGGCCAGCGCCCGCGAAGGCGCCGCCATCGCCGAGCGCTTCCCGCGCATCAGCCTGGGCGCGCTGTTCGGCGCCTCCGGCGTGGCCGGCGACTGGAATGGCGGCGACGCGGCGCGCTGGCATGCGGGCGCCGCCTTTACCCTGCCGCTGTTCGATGGCGGCACGCGCCGCGCCCGCGCCCGCGCGGCCGGCGCCGAAGTGCTGGCCGCGCAGGCCGGCTTCGACAAGGCGCTGGCACTGGCGCTGGAGGAAACGGACAGCGCCATCGCGCAATGGGTGCAGCTGCGCAGCCGCCATGCGGAACTGCGCGAGGCGCACCAGCTGGCGCAGGAAAGCGCGCGCCTGGCCAGGGTGCGCTACCAGGAAGGCGCGGAAAGCCTGCTCGGCGTGCTCGAAGCGGAACGCATCGCGCTGGCCACGCAGGAACAGCTGGTGACGGCGCACCGCGACGTGGCCATCGCCACGGCACATGGCTACACGGCCATGGCGGGCGGCTTCGACGGGCCCGTGCCGCGCTAGGATAACGCTGCCGGCGGCGTCAGGCGGCGCCTGCCTGGCCGGCGCAGGCGTCCACCACGCAGCCGCGCAGCCAGCGGTGGGCGGGGTCGGCGTCCATGCGCGGATGCCACATCAGGGAAACGGTCAGGTCCGGCATGCGCAGCGGCAGCGCAAAGCTGAACATGCCGGCGCGCAGATTGCCCGTATGCCGCTCCGGCACGGTGGCGATCAGGTCGGAGCCGGCGGCCAGCGCCAGCGCCGCCGTAAAGCCGCCGACGATGCTGGTGATGCTGCGCTGCAGTCCCAGCGCGGCCAGCGCGTCATCCATCGGTCCCGTATCCTGGTCGCGCCGCGCCACCAGCACGTGCTGGCCGGCCGCATAGCGCTCGGCGCTGATCTCGCCCTGCGCCAGCGCATGGCCGCTGCGCACCACGCCCACGAAACGGTCGCCGAACAGGCGGCGCGTGCGCACTTCCGGACTCGTGAAACTGCCGATCACGCCCGTCTCCAGATCGATGCTGCCCTCGCGCAGCTGCACGCTTTCACGGTCGACCTTTTGCACGAAACGCAGACGCACGCCGGGCGCCTGCGCGCCGATATGCGCAAGCAGCGCGGGACCGAAATTTTCCACGAAACCGTCGCTCGAACGCAGCGTGAACGTCTGCTCCAGCTGGCGCGGATCGAGCCGTTGCGCCGGTCCCAGCACGGCCAGCACCTCGCCCACCAGGGGGCCCACCCGTTCGCGCAATTCCAGCGCGCGCGGCGTGGGCACGAGTTCACGCCCGGCGCGCACGAGCAGCGGATCGCCGGTCGTCTCGCGCAGGCGCGCCAGGGCGCGGCTCATGGCCGATGGACTGAGACGCAAGCGCCGCGCGGCGCGCGTGACGCTGCCTTCCGCAAGCAGCACATCGAGGGTGATTAACAGGTTCAGATCGGGTATCGACATAGTTTCTTACCTTAGCATGATTTATTGGGTCCATGGCGCCAGACGCATGGATACATTGTGCGCCGCACGCCTTCCGGCGCACCCGGCGCGGCGCTACGATGGACGCATCGCCACTTCGATCGACAACGACATGCAAGCCACTCTTGCTCCTGGCGCCGGCTCCGCCGCGCGCCCCCGTTTTCCGCTGCCGGACATGCCGCTGCGGCCGATGGACAGCGCCGACTGGAACCGGCGCCACGCTGGCGAAAATGCCGCCGCGGCATCCAACGCCAGCGCCGTGCTGGCCGCCGAAGTGGCCGGCCTCGCACCTGGCAGCGCGCTCGACCTGGCCTGCGGCACCGGGCGCCATGCCGTCTGGCTGGCGCAGCAAGGCTGGCAAGTGCGGGCCGTCGACTACGCCACAACGGGGCTCGACAAGGGCCGGCAACTGGCGCGCGCGCGCCAGGTCGAGGCGCACATCGACTTCGTGCTGGCAGACCTGCGCCACTATGCCCTCGGCACCGGCCACCATGACCTGGTGCTGCTGGCCTATTTGCACCTGCCGCAGCAGGAACTGACGCCGATACTGGCGCGCGCGGCCAGGGCCGTGGCACCCGGCGGTACCTTCCTGCTGCTGGCGCACGACGAGGATAGCTTCGCACATGGCCACGGCGGGCCACTGCATCCCGAACTGCTCTACCGCCTGGACCGGGTACTGGCCTTGCTGGGCGCGGCCTTCCACATCGACAAGGCGGGCCGCACCGGCAGCGGAGAGACCTCCGGCCTGCTGGTACGCGCCCGGCGCAAGACCGGCGCCACGGCCCAAGGCGCACCCGCAGCGGCGCCAGGGAGCGCCAATTGAAACGCCTGCTATCGTGGGCGGCAAGTTTCATTACGCCCGACAGCCCGGCGCAGATCCAGCAGCCAAATACGGAACAGGAACAGGACGCCAGCGAAGAAAAAACGTCATCCGCGCCGGCCGACGCCTATCCGCTCGACGCCACGGGCTGGGGCACCTGCGGCTGGCCACTGTAAGCACGCCTTCAGTTCAGCACGCGCGGCCGCTCTCAGGCACCTGTACCAGCACGCCATCGGCCAGCCAGCGCAGCAGCAAGGGGGCCGGCGCGAATGGCGCGGCAGCCTTCTCCAGCAAGTGCGCCTGCTGCGCCGCCGCCAGCGCAGCGCCCAGAGTGGCCCCGCCAGCCAGCACGTCCAGCGCCCCGGCTTCCACCGCGTCAATCTCGCGCACGCACGGCGTCCAGCCATGGCGGTACACGAGCGCCAGCGTGTCGCCCACGGGGTCGGCCGGCATGGCGTACCGCGCCGCGGCGTCGTGCGCCAGCCAGATCGCCGCCGCGCGCCAGGGCGAGCGGTACAGCACGGCCGCCGGATGCAGGGCCAGCCGCCAGGCATCGACCTGGCCCGCCCCGGCCGTCTGCACGTCGCGCAAGGTCAGCGCAACGGCATCTGGCGCGCCATGGGCCTGGTGCAGCAGCCATTCCAGGCGCGCCACGTCGGTAAAATAGCCATGCGCGGCGGCCGGCGGCAAGGTCGCAAGAAACACGGGCAGGCTGGCGCCGAAACGCGCCAGGTCCGCGCTGCGCGACGGATGCGCATCGCCGTAGGCATGCGCCATGGCGAGGAACCAGGACGCGCCGCCCAGCGCGCGCAGCACGGGATACACGAGTTCCAGCGAGCGCGTGTGATGCTGGCGCAGCGCCTGGCCGTAACGCGCCAGGGCGCTGGCCCCGCGCGCATCAACGCCCAGCCACGGCGCCAGCGCGGCCGCATCGGGCGTGCGCGCGCCGATCTGCGCGCCGAACGCGGCCTGCAGGCGCGCCAGTTCCTCAAGCGTCATCGCATGCCGCCAGTGCCGCCGGCGCAAGCGCTTCGCCGGCCAGCGCCCGCGCACGGGCCACTTCGTCGAGCAAGGCGGCCAGCGGCGGCAGATTGGTATCCCATTCGACCAGGGTGGGCAGCGGGCCGTAGCGGCGCAAGGCGGCGCGGTACAGTTCCCATACGGGGCCCGCGACGGGCGCGCCATGGTGGTCGACCAGCAGGCCGCCATCTTCGCAGTGGCCGGCCAGGTGCAGTTCGCCGACCAGGCCCGGCGCCAGCGACGCCATTGCGGCCAGCGCATCCTCGCCGTGGTTGCATTGATTGACATACAGGTTGTTGATGTCCAGCAGCACGCCACAACCGGTGCGGCGCGCCACGCAGGCGAGGAACTCCGTCTCGCCCCAGCTGTCGCCGGGAAAGCGCAAATAGGTGGAGACGTTCTCCAGCAGGATCGGGCGGCGCAGCACTTCCTGCACCAGGTTCACGCGCTGGCAGACCAGTTCCAGGCTGGCGCCGTTCAGCGGCAGCGGCAGCAAGTCGTTGAGCACGGCGTCGCCGGTGGCGCCCCAGCACAGGTGTTCGGACACCAGCATCGGCTCGATGCGCGCGGCCAGGCGGGCGATGCGCTCCACGTGGCCGCGCGAAAAGCCGTGCACGGACCCGAGGCCCATGCCGACGCCATGCAGCGAGACGGGATAGTCGGCGCGCAAGGTCTCCAGCACATGCAGGTCCCAGCCGCCTTCGGCCAGGTAGTTCTCGCTGTGGACCTCGAGCCAGTCCACGGGCTGGCGCCGCGCCAGCATGTCGCGGTAATGCGCGCCGCGCAGGCCAATGCCCACCAGGGGCGCGGCCCTCGCCTCCTCGCGCATCAGGGCAAGCCGCGCGCGCCCGCCGGCGCCGCGCCGGCCTTGGCCGCCGTGCCGGGCGCCGCATCGAGCTCGCGCACCACGCGCAGGCCGATCCAGCCGCGCCGCCCTTCCGCGCCCAGGCCCAGGCGGGTGGCCGCGCGCACGAAGTTCGGCGTGTCGGTCCAGGAGGCGCCGCGCGCCACGCGCTTCTTGCAGCCCGCTTCCTCCCACACGCGGCCATCCTTCGGCGCACCCTCGTAATCGCTGTGCCAGCAATCGGCCGTCCACTGCCACACATTGCCCAGCACGTCGTACAGCCCTGCCGGATTCGGCGCGTAGCTGCCGACCGGCGCCGTCGTGGGCCAGTTGCCCGAACCGGAAACGACGCCGCCGCAATGCTTCTGCTGCGGGCAGTCGTCGGGGCCGTACTTGGCGTCGCCGCGCGTGATGTCTTCGCCCCACCAGCGCGCCGTGACGGTGCCGGCGCGCGCCGCGTATTCCCACTCGGCCTCGGTGGGCAAGCGGTAACGCGCGCCGCTCTTCTTCGACAGCCAGCGCAGATAGCTTTGCGCATCGTTCCAGCTGACGTTGACGGCCGGGCGCGTGCCGCGTCCCCAGCCTTCGTCCGACGGCCGGTAGCCGTCGCAGCCGCCGTCCTGCACGCAGGCGTCGAACTGCGCGAACGTCAGACTGAAGCGGCCGATGGCAAACGGCTGCAGGATCTCGACCGGGTGCTGGCCCTCATTGCCGAAGCGCCCGCTCTCGCCGGGCGGCGATCCCATGAGGAAGCGCCCGGCCGGCAGCGGCACCATCTCCGGGCACGCGCCGTCGCAATCGCTGAAGGACTTGCCGGCGACCACGGGGGTGGTCAGGGCGGGATCGACGGCGTCAAGCTTTTGCCGGGACAAATAGGCGGACAGGTTGGCGATATCGCCGTCCGTCAGGGGCGCGACGGCCGTGTTCATCAGGGGACTGACGCGCGCATGCGAGCGGAAGGCGCGCAGCTGGCTGTCCAGGTAGGCCAGGTTCTGCCCGGCCAGCTTCGGATAATCGGCGACGGCGGCATTGCCCTTCGGGCCATGGCAAGCGACGCACGCCGGCAGCGCGCGCGCCGCGTCGCCCTCGTGGTACAGCGCCTCGCCTGCGGCCACATCGGCCGGCGGTCCCGTCCTGGCGGGCGCCGCGCCCGGGCAGGCCAGCGGCGCCGCTTCCACCTTGCCGCCCAGCGCCGTGCACGTGCCGGCGGGGACGGTCATCCATTCGCCAGGATCGCGGTCGACGGTCGCCATGCCCGAGCACAAATGGAAGCAGGTGGTATTGGCGCATTCATTCTGGCCGGCCTTCGCCACGCCATAGCAGATTTCGCTCTTGGCGGCGGCCTTTTTCTCCGGCGCCTGGGCCGGCGCGGGCACCGCCACGGCCAGGGCGCAGGCCGCGGCCACGGCCGCCTGCACCAGCGCCCGCCGGTTCTGCGGCTGCGGCGCTGGCGCTGGCTGCGTCGCGGCCTCGTTTGTCGTTGTTACTTGCACCATGCGGTGGCTTCCTTTTCAAAAATGCCGGCAGGCGCCGCCGTCGGCGCGCCTGCCATGCCGTGTCAGTCGTTGCAAATCGATGGATCAGTCATAGTGCGCGCTCGCTTCGATCAGCTCGATGCGGTAGCCGTCGGGATCCTGCACGAAGGCGATGACATTGCTGCCGTGCTTCATCGGCCCCGCCTCGCGCGTGACGGTGCCGCCATGCGCGCGCACTTTGGCGCAGACGCTGGCCGCGTCGTCGACCGCCAGGGCCAGGTAGCCGTAGGCGTCGCCGTGGGTATAGGCTTGCCGGTCCCAGTTATGCGTCAGCTCGATGGCGGCATGCTCGGGCGCCTCGCCATAGGCGACAATAGCGCGCGTAAAGCGCGCGTCCGGATAATCGTGGCGCCGCTGCAGGGTCATGCCCAGGGCGTCACGGTAAAAATGCAGGGCGGCGTCCAGGTCGGCGACGCGCAGCATGGCGTGCAATATGCGCATGGTGTGATGGCTCGGATCAGGTTGAAATAAGGCTTCAGGCGACGCGCTGCTGCGCCAGCACAGCTTCCATGGCCGGTTCGTCCGGCACGGGCAGGTAGCGGGCGCCGGCCTGGTAGCGCTGGACGAACTGGCCGAAGTCGCCGCTGTCGGCCCGTTCCACCCTGTCCTGCTCGGCCAGCGAGGCATCGGCCTGCGCCGTGAAGCGCGCCAGCGCCGCCGGCGCCAGGGGACGGCCGCGAAAATGCGCCGCGTGCGCCGCGCTCTGGCGCAGGGCGAACGCGTCGAAACTGCCCTGCTCGGCGCGGATCGCCGCCAGCACGCGGGCCGAGGGCGTGAGCGCCACGTCCGCCAGCTTGGCGCGCTGCGCCGCCAGCGCCGTGGCGCAATCGGCGCCGCCGCGCGCCTGGTCCAGCAGCGCGGCCATGGGGGCGATGCGCTCGAGCAGTTCGCCGGCCCAGGCCTGCAGGGTGATATGTTCGCCGTGGCGTTCCAGCAGCAGTCCCGGACGGCGCCCTTCCTTGACGGTGCGGGCGAAATTCTCGGTGTTCTCGCGGCTTTCCGCATTGCCGGTGAGCGGGCTGTCCTGCAGCGCGCAAAACAGCAGAAAGGCGTCGAGGAAGTGACAGGCCGGCGCGCCGATGCCCAGCGGCTCGAACGGGTCGACATCGAGGCAGCGCACTTCCACGTACTGCACGCCGCGCTGGGCCAGCGCATGCAGCGGGCGCTCGCCGCTGTGCGCCACGCGCTTGGGCCGGATCGCCGAGTAGTACTCGTTCTCGATCTGCAGGCGGTTGGTATTGATCTGCACCCACTGCCCCTCGCGCCGCGTGCCCAGCTCGACATACGGCAGGTAGGGATGGTTCATCGCCGCCGCCAGGCTGGTGATATAGCTGTCGAGCGTGTTGTAGTCGGGGGTCAGGCCGGCCTGGGCATCGTTCTGGTAGCCCATGTCGCTCATGCGCAGGCTGGTGGCGTACGGCAGGTACACGGTATCGGCCGACAGCTGCTCCAGCGGGAAGTCGCCGCGTCCCGGGAAATGCGCCGACAGCGCTGGCGCGGCGCCGAACAGATACATCAGCAGCCAGCCGTAGCGGCGGAAGTTGCGGATCAGCGCGACATAGCTTTCCGACTGAAACTGCATCGCCGTGCTGCCATCGCCCTCGTCCGCGCGCAAGCGCTCCCACAATGCGGGCGGCAGCGAGTAGTTGTAGTGGATGCCGGCGATGCACTGCATGCTCTTGCCGTAGCGCAGCGCCAGGCCGCGCCGGTAGACATGCTTGAGCATGCCGATGTGCGAGCTGCCGTACCAGGCGATCGGGATGTCGGGGTCGGCGGGCAGCCGGCACGGCATCGAGTGGCTCCACAGCATTTCGTCGCCCAGTCCGCTGAAGACGAAACGGTGCAAGGCGTCGTAGCCATCGAGCATGGCGGCCGTGTCCTGCTCGGGCGGCGTGATCAGCTCGATCAGCGCCTCCGCATAGTCGGTAGTGATGGTGGGATGGGTCAGGGCCGCGCCCAGCGCCAGCGGATGCGCCGTGGCGGCCAAGTGGCCACGGCCGTCCACGCGCAGCGCTTCGCGTTCGATGCCGCGCAATCCCTGGGCCAGCAGCGCACGTCCGTCCGCGCCTGCCAGCAGCGCCATGCGGCGCGTCAATAATGAACTCATAGCTGTGCTGCCTTTACAAAAAAACATCGTTCGGCTTTCCATCTCGACGCCGACGATAAGCCCCAAGCCCCGGACCACACAACTCGCAAATCCTGAGTGCGGGGATCAGGAACGCTGATGCCAGGGGCAAGGCGTTTGCATTTCCGGGGCCTGCGCCCGGCACCGGCGTTCGCATCAGCGTTAGTGAGTGCTGCACTCAGGATTTGCGAATTGCGCCGTGCCGTCCTGGCCCTTATCTTGATAAACGAATATCAATAGACGGAAAAGTTTGGTTGCGCCGGCATTGCAGCGCCAGCGCCCCCTCTTCCGTATCCGGCGCGCCGACACGGCCGCGTGCTCAAGACGCATGCATGCGTGCATGCGGCATGCAAGCCAACAAGCAAGCCGACAAGGCGATGGGAGAACACTGGTGAAAGTGATGGACAAGATGGTCGCGGCCGACCCTGGCGTGGTACGCCTGAGCACTTACGCGCTGGAAGACAACCTGCGGGCACGCGAAGGCAGCGTTTTTCTGACCGGTACCCAGGCCCTGGTGCGCCTGCCGCTGATGCAGCGCTGGCTGGACCGCGAGCGGGGCTTGAACACGGCCGGCTTCATCAGCGGCTACCGGGGTTCGCCGCTGGGCGGCTACGACCAGGCCCTGTGGCGCGCGCGCCCCATGCTGGAAGCGCAGCAGATCCGCTTCCTGCCCGCCATCAACGAGGAACTGGCCGCCACCGCCGTGCTGGGCAGCCAGCAGGTCGAGACCGACCCGCAGCGCACGGCCGATGGCGTGTTTGCGCTGTGGTACGGCAAGGGTCCGGGCGTGGACCGGGCCGGCGATGCGCTCAAGCATGGCAATGTGTACGGTTCCTCGCCGCACGGCGGCGTGCTGGTGGTGGCTGGCGACGACCACGGCTGCGTCTCGTCATCGATGCCGCACCAGAGCGATTTCGCCATGCAGGCGTGGAGCATGCCCATCGTGAATCCGGCCAACATCGCCGAATACCTGGAATTTGGCTTGTACGGCTGGGCGCTGTCGCGCTTTTCCGGCATGTGGGTGGGCTTCAAGGCCATTTCCGAAACGGTGGAAAGCGGCGCCACGGTCGACCTGGACGCCCTGCACACGCGCTTCGACCAGCCGGCCGACTACAGCGCGCCGGCCAGCGGCCTGCATTACCGCTGGCCCGACCTGCCCGGCCTGCCCATCGAGACGCGCCACGCGCACAAGCTGGCCGCCGTGCACGCGTTCGCGCGCGCCAACAGCATCGACCGCCTGCTGTGCCCCAGCCCGCAAGCCGATATCGGCATCGTCACCTGCGGCAAGGCGCACCTCGACGTGCTCGAAGTACTGCGCCGCCTGGGCCTCAGTCTCGATGTGCTGGAGCGCGCCGGCGTGCGCCTGTACAAGGTGGGCCTGAGCTTTCCGCTGGAAGCGCAGCGCCTGGCGCAGTTCAAGGCGGGCTTGCGGGAAATCCTCGTCATCGAGGAAAAGGGGCCGCTGGTGGAGCAGCAGATCCGCACCCTGTTCTACAACCTGCCGGACAGCGCCCGCCCGCTGGTGCTGGGCAAGCTCGATGCGGGCGGCGCGCCGCTGCTGCCGGCGCAGGGCGAGCTGCGCCCTTCGCGCATCGCCGGCGTGCTGGCGCACTGGCTGGCGCGGCACAAGCCGGCGCTCGACCGCCGCGCCCTGCTGCCCGGCTTCGCGCCCGCCGCGCTGCTGGCCAACGCGGCCGACGGCGTGCGGCGCCTGCCCTATTTCTGTTCCGGCTGTCCGCACAACAGTTCGACCAAGGTGCCGCAGGGTTCGCGCGCGCAAGCGGGCATCGGCTGCCATTTCATGGCCTCGTGGATGGACCGCGATACCACGGGCCTGATACAGATGGGCGGCGAAGGCGTCGACTGGGTGGCCCACTCCATGTTCAGCGCCACCCCGCACGTGTTCCAGAACCTGGGCGACGGCACGTATTTCCACTCGGGCTTCCTGGCCATCCGCCAGGCCATCGCCGGGCGCGCCAACATCACCTACAAGATTCTGTACAACGACGCGGTGGCCATGACGGGCGGCCAGCCCATCGACGGCAGCCTGACCGTCGACGCCATCGCCTGGCAAGTGCATGCCGAAGGCGCCAAGGCCATCGCCGTGGTCAGCGACGCGCCGGAAAAATACGCGGGCCTGCACGGCCGCTTCCCGCCGCCCGCCACCTTCCATGGGCGCGAGGAACTCGACCAGGTGCAGCGCCGCCTGCGCGACGTCAAGGGCGTCACCGTGCTGATTTACGACCAGACCTGCGCGGCCGAATTGCGCCGGCGCCGCAAGAAAAAGGAATTGGCCGATCCGCCGCGCCGCATGGTCATCAACAGCGCCGTGTGCGAAGGCTGCGGCGATTGCGGCGTGCAGTCGAACTGCCTGTCCATCGTGCCGCTGGAGACAAGCTACGGCCGCAAGCGCGCCATCGACCAGTCGTCGTGCAACAAGGATTATTCCTGCGCCAACGGCTTTTGCCCCAGTTTCGTCTCCGTGCGCGGCGGCGCCTTGCGCAAGGCGGCCGACGCCGCCATCGACCCGCAAGCCCTGCGCCGCGCGGCGGCCGCCCTGCCCCTGCCCGCGCCGCATGGCTGGCACGGCCCGTTCAACCTGCTGGTGACGGGCGTGGGCGGCACGGGCGTGGTGACGGTGGGCGCACTCGTTTCCATGGCCGCGCACCTCGAGGGCAAGCAGGCGTCGGTGCTCGACTTCATGGGCTTTGCGCAAAAAGGCGGCGCCGTGCTGTCCTTCGTGCGCCTGGCCCTGGCCGGCCAGGATCTGCACCAGGCGCGCATCGACGTCGGCCAGACCGATGCCATGCTGGCCTGCGACATGGTGGTCGGCGCCAGCGCCGACGCGCTGCAGACACTGCGCCACGGCCACACGCGCGTGGTCGCCAACACGCATCAGTTTCCCACCGCCGCCATGGTGCGCGATCCGGACGCGCCGCAGCATGCGGGCGCCCTGATGGACAAGCTGCGCCACGCCGTCGGCACGGAACACATCGCCGAATGCAACGGCCAGGTGCTGGCGCGCCAGTTGATGGGCGACACCATCATGGCCAATATACTGCTGATGGGCTTTGCCTGGCAGCGCGGCCTGATCCCCGTCGGGCTGGCGGCGCTGGAACGGGCCATCGAATTGAATGGCGTCGCCGCCGACGCCAACAAGGCCGCCTTTGCCGCCGGCCGCCTGGCCGCCTGCGGCGCGCCCCTGCTGCAAAACGTGGCCGCGGGGCCGGTGGCGGAAGACGCCAGCCTGGGCGCGCTGGTGGAGCAGCGCAGCGCCATGCTGGCGCGCTACCAGAACGCGACGCTGGCGGAACGCTTCCAGGCGTTTGTCGCACGCGTGCGCGAGCGCGAAAGCGCCGTCTTCGGCGCCGATGCGCCGCCCGTGCTGACCCTGGCCGTGGCGCGCGGCTACAGCAAGCTGCTGGCCTACAAGGATGAATACGAGGTGGCGCGGCTGTTCTCGGACGGCCAGTTCCAGCGCGAGCTGCAACAGCAGTTCGAAGGCGACGTGACGCTCACCTTCCACATGGCGCCACCGCTGCTGGGCAAGCGCAAGCGCGCCTTCGGTCCGTGGATGGGCAAGCTGCTGGCCTTGCTGGCCAGGGCCAGGGGACTGCGCGGCACGCGGTGCGACGTGTTTGGCTACAGCGCGGAACGGCGTCGCGAGCGCCAGCTGATCGCCGACTACACGGCGCGCCTCGACGCCCTGCTGCCGCGCCTGAGCGCCGGGAACCTCGCGTCCATCGTGGCGCTGGCCGAACTGCCGCAGGCCATCCGCGGCTACGGCCATGTGAAGCTGGCCAGCATCGACGCGGCCGAACTGCGCGCGCAGGCGCTGCTGGCCACGCTGGAACAGCCGGCCGCCGCTGGCACGGCTGTTCCAAGCGCCGCGCCGCCCGCCCAGCCGCCTTTCCGCACCATCGCCATCCGGCGCTACCAGTAACCATGTTCTGTATCGACCACCACACGGCGCGGCGCCTTGCCGCGCCGGCGCGCCCAGGAGTGCTGCCTTGAAGTCCGTGTCCCTCGCCCTTCCCCTGCCCGCTGCGCGCCTGCGCGCGCTGGCCGCCATCGCCGCGCTGACCTTCGCCAGCGGCCTGGCCGCTTCGCTCTACCTGCCGGCCGCGATGGCCGGCGTGGTGGCGCTGCTGGTCTTTTGCATCGGCATGTGGGCCACGGCCCTGGTGCCCGAATACTGGCCGGCCCTGGCCTTTTTCCTGGTGGCGATGCTGTGCAAGATGGCGCCCGCGCAAACCGTGTTCTCGGGCCTGCAGTCGACCACCTTCTGGCTGCTGTTCAGCGGCGCCGTGATGGGCGCGGCCATCGGCCACACGGGCCTGGGCAAGCGCGCTGCGGCCATCCTGTCGCGCATGCTGGGCCGGCGCTACGCGGGCGTCATCGCCGGCATCGTGCTGTTCAGCGTGGCGCTGGCCTTCGTCATGCCGTCGGGCATGGGCCGCGTGGTGCTGCTCATTCCCATCACCATGGCCGTGGCCGAGCATATCGGCTATGGCGCGGGCCACAACGGCCGCACGGGCATGCTGATGGCGGCCAGCTTTTCCAGCTTCCTGCCGACCTTCGCCATCCTGCCGTCGAACGCGCCGAACATGATCCTGTCCGGCATGGCGGACAATTTGTACGGCGTGCAGATTTCGTATGTCAATTATCTGCTGCTGCATTTTCCCGTGCTGGGCATCCTCAAGTCCGTCCTGCTGGTGCTGCTGATCCTGTGGATGTTTCCCGCCGCCGATCCCGTGCGCGCGGCCGCGCCGGCGCAGCGGCAAGGCCCGATGTCGGCGCAGGAGACGGGCCTGGCCGTGGTGCTGGGCGTCTGCCTGGCCCTGTGGATGACGGACGGCCTGCACCATGTGTCGCCGGCCTGGGTCGGCCTGGCCGCCGCCCTGGTCTGCCTGTGGCCGGCCGCCGACCTGACGTCGAAAAAATGCCTGAACCAGGAAATCAACTATGGCTCGCTGCTGTTCGTGGCCGGCGTGATGGGCCTGGGCGCGGTGATTTCGGAAAGCGGCCTGGGCGAAGCCGTGGTGCACGGCCTGAGCCGGCATGCGCGCTTTGCCGCCGACACGCCTCTGTGGAACGCGGCCGTGCTGACCCTGATCTCGACGGTGGTGTCCTTGGTGACCAACCTGGCCGGCGTGCCGGCGACGATGACGCCGCTGGCGCAGGACCTGGCGGCCGTCACGGGCCTGCCGCTGATGACGGTGCTGATGACGCAGGTGCTGGCGTTTTCCAATGTCTGCCTGCCCTACCAGGCGCCGCCCCTGATTTTCGCCATGCAGGCGGCCAGCCTGCCGGTGGCGGCCGTCACGCGGCTATGTCTGAGCCTGTTCGTGCTCAGCCTGCTGATACTCACGCCGCTGGACTTCGTCTGGTGGCACGTGCTGGGCCTGCTGTAGCGCCCCGGCACGGTGAGTGACGTGCGCGGACTTTCTCACGAAAAGTAACAATTTACGGTGTTTCAAGGGCCGCCGCACACGTCGGCGGCGACAGGGAGAAGGAAAAAGTCACAAATAATTACCCATTTTATAGGCATTGTTAATGCCGTACTCTTAATAAAATCACATATAATGCATAGTTGAAAAACAAATAAGAGTATCTGAAATTCCACCCATCTTTTAACTTAATGGACCCGCCCCTCATGGAAATCCATCACCTGAAAACCTTCGCCACGGTGGCGCGCGAGGGCAGCATTACGCGCGCATCCGAACGGCTCTTCCTGAGCCAGCCCGCAGTCAGTGCCCATGTCAAGGCGATGGAGGATTATCTCGGCCTGACCCTGTTTGAACGCACGGCGCGCGGCATGAGCCTGACCAGCAGCGGCCAGCGCATCCTGGCCAAGGCCGAACGCACGCTCAACATCCACCGCGAACTGCTCGACGAAGCCAACCACATCAAGGGCCGCCTGGCCGGCAAGCTGCGCATCGGCGTCGGCGGCCAGTCCAACAACGAAGCCATCGGGCGGCTGGTGCGGCGCTTTTCCGAGCACCATCCGGAAGTCGAAGTGTCGCTGGAACACGGCAGTTCCACCGGCACCCTGAACGGCATCCGCAGCGGCACGCTCGACGCGGGTTTCTACAACGAGGCGCGCACGCCCGACGACGACCTGGCGACGATCGAAGTGGCGTGCTTCCCCGTCTACGTGGCGGCGCCCGCCGGCATGCTCGATATCACCGAGCCGCTCGACTGGAACGCGCTGGCCGAGCTGCCGTGGATCTTCGCGCCATCGAGCCTGTGCTGCGGCGGGGCCGCCGAGCACCTGTTCAAGACGCGCAATTTCCGTCCGCGCCGCATCATCAGCATCGACCGCGAAAGCGTCACCCGCTCGATGCTGGCCGAGCGCCTCGGCGTCGGCCTGCTGCATGGCGACACGGCGCTGGAAGCCCAGCGCCTCGGTGAAATCGACATCCTGTGCGTGGCGCAGTCCTCCGTGCGCAATCTGTTCGCGCACCTCGCTTCGCGCGCCAGAGAGCCGATGTTCGAGGCGATCAATGATGCGCTGAGCGAATCGGGCATATTGGCGGCTTGAACCGCCAATATGCGGTGCGAGTGCTTCAGCCAGCGCGGGAACCCTGGCCAGCCAGGCGCTGCATCTGATTGAAGATATTTTTGCGGTGCATTTCTTCGGTGCCGCCCACGCTGGCGAAAGCCAGGGCATTTTTCATCAGCTCGGCCACGCGGCCGTTGTGGTAGCCAAGGCTGCCGTACAGCTTGACCAGGCTGGTGGCGCTGTTGATCAGGTCTTCGGACCCCACCAGCTTGGCGATGGAACAGCTCATCAACCCTTCCCGCTGGCCTGCCAGCAATTGCGACAGCGCGCCAAACGCCAGCCATCGCGAACGTTCCATGCCGATGCGGATATCGACCAGGCGCCGCTGCACGTACTGGTGGTTGTCGATGCTGCTATTGAAGCTGCTGCGGCTGGCCGCGTAGCGCATCGCCTCGTCCAGGTAGGGCGCGATCAGGTTGGCCGCCGCCAGGCCGTAATACAGGCGTCCCAGCGAGATGGTGTCGATCAAGGTGCCCAGGCCGCGCCCGGGCGCGCCCAGCAGCTGCGACGGGCGCACGGCGACATCGTCGAAATGCAGGGCGCCGGTGGGCAGGTTGCGGTTGCCCAGCTTGTCGTCCACCAGGCCGGCGCGCAGGCCCGGCGTGCCGCGGTCGATCAGCGCCAGCGCGATGTTGTGCTCTTCCTTGTCCGCCAGGCGGCAGACGATCAGGGCGAAATCCATGATGGGCGCGTGCGCGATATTGTATTTTCCCCCATTGAGCACATAGCCGTCGGCCGTGGGGCGCAAGGTGCTCTGGATGCTGCGCACGTCCGTGCCCGTGCCCGGCTCGGCGATGCCGGTGGCGCTGACGTCGCCGCGCAGGATCGCGCCGAAATAGCGGTCGCGCTGCGCTTCCGTGCCGTGCCGCTCCAGGCCCCGCACCATGCCGGCCTGGGCGATGACAGACAGCAGCAGCTCCGGCGCGCCGATGGTGGACGACAGGCCGTCGAGGGCGGCGGTAAAACCCCACCAGTCGCCCGCCGCGTGATCGCTGCCGGGCACGATCATGCGCCACAGGCCGGCGTCGCGCAGGCGCTGCCAGCCGTCAAAATCGAATCCTTCGGCGCGCGCGGCGGCGCCGGCGGCAATGTCGCTGCCGATGCCGGCATAGCGCTGGCGTATCTCGCCCTGTTGCGGTGTAAACATCATGGTTAGCCTTGTTGGTCAATGAAAGGAAAAGGGCCGCGCGGGCGGCCCTGGCGGATGCGCCGGCCGTCAGTCCGACAGGACGACGGAGCGGCCGATGGCGCCGTGCAGGTCGAGGCAGCGCTCGAACCAGGTGCTGACGGGATCGTCGATCGGCAGCAGCGGCGCCGGCACGGTGATGCGCGCCCACTGCAGCACGCCGAACAGGATGTAGTCGGCAAACAGGGGCTGCGCGCCGCCCAGCCACGGCTGTTTCGCCAGCACGCTGCGCAGCGGCGCGAATTTTTCCGGCAGGGCCGCCAGTTCGATGTGGCGTGTGGCCGACGCCTCTTCCAGGGTCTTGCCGAAGCGCTTCTCGCGCGCCGCGCGGAAATACGCCTGGTCCGCCGGCGACATCAGCGCATGCATGTCCATGGCGGCGATGGCCGAGACGGGCGGATGGATGACCGTCTGGCTGAAGCTTTCGACGAAGCGGGCCATGGCCTGGCCGCCCGGGCCGCCGAACAGGCTGGGCCGGTCCGGATAGGCGCGTTCCAGGTGCACGGCGATTTCAAAGCTGTCGCCCTCGATATGGCCGTTGTCGTTCAGCACCGGCACGCTCTTGTAGCTGCCGTCCTCGATGCCGGCGATCTCGGCGAAGGACACGGGCCGCACCTCGGCCTGCAGTTCCTTGTGCTTGAGTGCCATGATGATCTTCCACACATGGGGCGAATAATGGCGGCGCCGGTCGGCGGCGCACAGGCTGTACAGGATGATGGACATGCGGTTCTCTCTGGTTGGCGTGGAAGGTCAGGCCGCGGCGCCGGTCAGCGCCAGGCGCTGCACGCCGCTGGCGGGGAAGCGTTCGCGCAGCAGCGCCAGCACCTGCTCGGGACTCGGCAGCGAGTGGTGGCCGTGCATGCGCTCGAGCAGCGGATCGAAATGGTCGCGCCAGACGGGGTCGATGATGATGTAGCCATCCTCGCGCAGCTGCGCCAGGTTGCGCTGCACGGCCGGCTTGGCCAGCATCGGCCCGCCCATCACGGGGAACAGCAGCACGGGAAAGGTGGCGGCCAGGATCACGGTGGTCAGGCGGTTGCCGGAAAAGCCGTTCGCCACGGCCGCCAGGGTATTCGCGGTGGCGGGCAGCACCAGCAGCAAATCATGCTCGGCGGCCAGGCGGCCCGGTTTGTCCGTCGGCCAATCCTGCGGCCGCTCGCCGCTGATGACGCGGTCGACGTACAGCGCGATCGATTCCGGCTTGAGGAAGTTGGTGGCGTTCGGCGTCATCAGCACGCTCAGCTCGCAATCGAGGTGGTCCTTGATGATGCGCAGGTAGTTCGGCAGCAGGGTCGAATCGAGCGATCCCGTGACGCCGATGAGGATGCGCGGCTTGTGTTTGTTGATGGACGTTTCCATGGTGTCATATCCAGGTAGTGGCACGGGTGTGCCGGGTTAAGTGTGGGCAGGCGGACGGCGGCGCTGGTGCGCGCGCACCGCCATGACCATGCGGTCGAGGATCTCGGCCAGCAGCGGCTGCGACGTGGCGAAATTGAGGCGCGCGCAGTGCGGCGCGCGCGCATCGAAGACTTCGCCCGGGCTGAGCGCCACCTTCGCATGCTGGAGGAAGAAGTCCGCCGCCGGCTGGTCCAGCTCCAGCGCCGCGCAATCGAGCCACAGCAGGTACGTCCCCTGCGGTACGTGGAAGCGGATGGCCGGCAGCTCGCGGCGCAGGATTTCGGCCGCGTAGTCGCGCATGGCCAGCAGGTGCGCCAGCACGGCGTCGAGCCAGGGCTGCCCCTCGTTCCAGGCCGCCACGGTGGCGTCGACGCCCAGGTTGTTGACGGCGCCCGTCAGGCGCGCCGGCAGGCGCGCGTGGAAGCGCCGCTGCAGCTCCGGCGTGCCGAAATGCGCGACGGCGCAGCGCAGGCCGGCGATATTGAAACTCTTGGTGGCGGAGTTCAGGGTCACGGTGCGCGCGGCCGCCGCGTCGGACAGCGAGGCGAATGGCAAGTGCCGCGCGCCCGGGTAGACCAGGTCCGCGTGGATTTCGTCGGATACCACGATCAAGGCATGGCGCTCGGCAAAGGCCAGCACGCTGTCCAGTTCCGCGCGGCTGAGCACGCGCCCCGTCGGATTGTGAGGATTGCACAGGATCAGCACGCGCGTACGGGCATCGACAGCGTGCGCCAGGCGCTCCAGATCGAGCTGGTAGCCGTCGGCGCCGGCGCGCATTTCCAGCGGGATCAGGCGCCGGCCCGTGCCCTCGACCGCTTCGCGGAACGGCGCATAGTGCGGCACTTGCACGACCACGCCGTCGCCCGGGTCGGTAAACGCCATGACGGCGGCAAACGTCGCCTGCACCAGGTCGGGCAGGACCAGCACCAGGTCGGCCTCGGCCTGCCAGCCGTACAGGCGGCGCATGCGCGCGGCGAACGCGTGCGCCACGGCGCGGTCGGCCTTGCGTCCGTCGCGCAAGGGATAAGTGAAATCGACGCGCTGCAGCACCTGCGCCAGCGCCGCCTGCACGGCGGGCGCGGTGCCCAGGTCCATGTCGGCCACGCAGGCGGCAAGCACGCCGGGCTGGTACTGGCGCCACTTGAAACTCTGGCGCGCCAGCAGCTGGTCCAGACTCAGGGCCAGGCCGTCCTGCAGGGTAGCGGGCTGGCGGCTCATGCTTCGGTAAACACGCGGTTCAGGAAGCCGTTGAACCATGCCCGCAGCGCCTTGTCGTGCAACACGCGTCCCTGCAGGTGCTGGTCGCCCTGCTGCGCGTTCGGCAGGTGGAAGCGGTGCGCGCCCTTCACGGCCCAGCGCCGCTGCATGGCCAGGGTCAGCTCGGGATGGTACTGGATGCCCCAGGCTTTCTCGCCGTAGCGGAAGGCCTGGTTGCGGTAGGCGTCGCCCTCGGCCAGCAGGATGGCGCCCTTGGGCAGCTCGAAACCCTCCATATGGAAGTGGTACACCATATCCGGCCACTTGGGCATGATGCGCTGGCCTTCGGCCGTCGGTTTCAGCGGATACCAGCCGATCTCCGTGACGTCGCCCTCGGCCGCCGTCACCTTGCAGCCGAGATTCTTGGCCAGCATCTGCGCGCCCAGGCAGATGCCCAGGTACGGCCGGTTTTCCGCCAGCGGCACGGACAGCCACTCGATCTCGCGGCGGATGTGCGCGTCGCTGTCGTTCGCGCTCATCGGGCCGCCGAACGAGATCACGCCCGCGTGGCCATCGAGGGTGTCGGGCAGCGGATCGCCGCACACGGGGCGGCGGATATCGAGTTCAAAGCCCTTGTCGCGCAGCAGCTTGCCGGCGCGGCCCGGGGTCGACGCCTCCTGGCGCAAGATCGCCAGGATCGGCCGCTTGCGCCCGCGCCGGCCTTGCATCGTTTCACTCATGCTGCTCTCCTTGTATCTTGTTGCGCTGGATGTAGGACTCGACCAGGCTGGCATACGGCGGCACGAAGGTCACCAGGGTCTGCTGACCCACCCTGATGGTGTCCTTGACGTCGAAATGCAGGTGGATAGGCAGCTTGTCGATCCAGTTGTTCGAGATCCTGCCGATGCGCGCGCCGCGCGCCACCGGCTGCAGTTCGCGCACGGCCAGGTCGCTGGTATTGAGGTGCACATAGCGGTACAGGGTGCCGGCGGCCGTCTGCAGGGTCACGCTGAAACGCGCGATCTGCACGATGACGCCATCGTCGGCCGCTACGGCCCAGTGAAAGTTGGCGCGGCAGGTGGCAGGGCGCAGATCCTGTCCCTGGTGTCCGCCGGACAGGCAGAATGGCAGGTTGTCCTTGCGCAGCTCGCAAAAATTGTCGCGCCACGGATAGGCATAGTTGCTGTCGTCGCAGGAGTCGCCTGCCTTGCCGCGCTGGCCGCCCACGCCATAGAAATGCGAACTGGCGTAGGCCGCGCCCTTCTCGATGGGAAAGCGCATGTCCGGATACAGCACGGCCGTGCTGGCCACGCCGCTGCCGCTGCCGGGCAGCAGCGCGCCGGGCGGCAGGAAACGCTCATCGTTGCCGGCCAGCGCCGGCAGCGCCAGCGCACCGAGCACGCCGGCCAGCACGCCATTCAATACGGTCATCTTCATCATGGTTTTTCTCCCGCCACGAGCAGCAGCGCACGCGCCGTGTCGGCCAGATATTGCGGATCGGTGCAGCGCTTGTCCTTGAGCGGCTCGTCACAGCTCATGCGCAGCGTGTAGGCGGCGCCAAAGCGCGTAAAACTGTAGTCGGCGCCGTCGCCTATCGATTCGAAGGCGCCGCCCGCATGTTCGAGCTTCAGGTCACTTGGCGCGACAAGGTGCGTGGCGCTGCCGAACAGCCCCAGCTTCGCACCGGCCGGCGCATACAGGGCCGCATAGGCCGTGCCCTGGCCATGGAAACGCGGCGCGCCCCAATCGCCTTCGGCCGGCAGCAGCAGTACCGGGATGTTGACCTGCGCCAGCCCGGCGGGCGCCGTGGCGCGCAGCGGGCGCAGCACCGCGTCGGCCTGCGCCGCGCCGGCGCGCGCCTGGCTGGCCGCGGCCCAGTCGATCGGCGTCAGCACGCGCTGCACCGGTTCACCGGCGCTGGCGGCCACGGACGCCGCAGCGCCCGCGAGCAGGCCCAGCGCGCCAAGCGCTTGCAGGAATGCCAGGCGCGCCATCTTAGAGGCTGCCCTGGTAGGCCAGCACGGTCTGCTTGAACGACTCGGGCACGGGCTGCGTGGCCTGCTTTTCATAGTCGTACATGACGTGCACGGAAATGGCCTTGGCCATCACCACGCCCTGCTCGTCGCCGATGTGCATGATGTGTTCCATTTCAAAGCTCTTGCCGCCGAACTTGGAGACATGGCTGAGCACCAGCACCTTGTCGCCGTACTTGGCCTGGGCGATGTATTCGCACGCGGTTTTCACCATGATGTGCGGCAGCTTTTCGCTCTTCGGAATTTCCAGGATGCGGTGCATGTATTCGAGGTAGGCCGTCTGCATGTACTCGTAGTACACGGGGCTGCTGACGTGGCCCATCGAGTCGGTGTCGCGGTAACGGATGTCGAGATTGGTCTTGAAAGAGCGGCGCATCATTGTGTCCTCAGGTGGCGGTTATATCCGGTCGGGCCGGCTTGGGTAGTGACATTTCGCCAATGATGCTAAGACCGATAGCGGGTACCTCACAAGACGCAATATCTGAGGGCCGACGTCCAAATATCTGAGGAGCCGAATGGCGCCCGTTGCGCTACCATCGCTGCAGAAATATTCCAGCAACAAGGACCCGGCGCATGGCGCCACGGCTGCCGCGCACACCGGCGCGGCCCACCGGTTTCCGCTACCCCACCCTATTGAATGAAAGGCGCATCGATGAAAATCGCGATCCTGGCTGACCGCCTCGAGCTGTTGAACATCAAGAAAGATTCGACCTACGCGATGATGCAGGAAGCGGCCGCGCGCGGCCACGCACTGCACGTGTTCGAACAGCAGCATCTGCATTGCGAAGGCGGCGTGGTCAGCGCCCATGCCGCGCGCGTGCAGCTGGTCGACGACGCCGGCGCGTGGTTCCACCGCGAGGCGGCGGCGACGCTGCCGCTGGCGCAGTTCGACGCCGTCCTGGTGCGCAAGGATCCGCCGTTCGACATGGAGTACCTGTACAGCACCCACCTGCTGGACATGGCGCAGCGCCAGGGTGCGCGCGTCTTCAACCGGCCATCGGCCGTGCGCAACCACAACGAGAAACTGGCGATCCTGGAATTTGCGCCGTTCTGCGCGCCGACCCTCGTCAGCCGCGAGCCGTCGCGCCTGCGCGCCTTCCACGCCGAGCACGGCGACGTGATCTTCAAGCCGCTCGACGGCATGGGCGGCGCCGGCATCTTCCGCGTGCGCGAGGACGGCATGAACCTGGGCGCCACCGTCGAAATGCTGACGCGCGACGGCGCCGTCACCATCATGGCGCAACGCTACATTCCCGCCATCAGCGAAGGCGACAAGCGCATCCTGCTGATCGGCGGCAAGCCGGTGCCGCATGCGCTGGCGCGCATACCGCAGGCGGGCGAAGTACGCGGCAACCTGGCCGCCGGCGGGCGCGGCGAAGCGCGCTTGCTGACGGCGCGCGACCGCGAAATCGCCGAGACCCTGGCGCCCGTGCTGGCGGCGCGCGGCCTGCTGCTGGTCGGGCTGGACGTGATCGGCGCCCATCTGACCGAAATCAATGTCACCAGTCCAACCTGCTTCCGCGAAATCATGCAGCAGACGGGTTTCGACGTGGCGGGCATGTTCATCGATGCGCTGGAAACGGCGGCATCGCTCACGCACTCGAACGAGGAACAAGCATGAACAAGGTAAGCACACTGCAAAGCTGGATAGGCGGACGCTGGATGGGCAGCGAAGCGGGCCTGTCGCTGCACAGCGCCATCGACAATTCGCTGATCTACCACACGCATGCCGAGGCGGTCGACGCGCAGCAGGCGCTCGACTATGCGCGCCGCACCGGCGTGCCGGCCCTGATGGCGCTCGACTTCCAGCAGCGGGCGGCGTGCCTGCGGGCGCTGGCGTCGCACATCCAGCGGCATCGCGAGGAGCTGTACACGATCGCCTACCTGAGCGGCGCCACGCGCGCCGACAGCAAGCAGGATATCTGCGCCGGCATCGGCGTGCTCAATTCCTACGCCGGCATCGCGGCCAGCGGCCTGCCTTCGGGCAATGTGCTGCACGAAGCGCCCGCCATGTCGCTGTGCCGGCGCGGCGGCGCGGCCGGCACGCACATCATGGTGCCGCGCGGCGGCGTGGCCCTGCACATCAACCCGTTCAACCTGCCCGTCTGGTCGCTGCTGGAAAAATTCGCCGCCAGCTTCCTGGCCGCCATGCCCTGCATCGTCAAGCCGGCCACCTGCACCAGCTATTTGGCCGAAGCGCTGGTGCGCCTGATCGACGCGTCAGGCGTGCTGCCGAAAGGCGCGCTACAGCTGGCCCTCGGCCCGGCCGACGCCTTGCTGGCACGGCTGCAGGACAACGATGCCGTCAGCTTCACGGGTTCGGACGCCACCGCCACGACCTTGCGCAACCACCCTAACCTGCTGGCGCGCTCGGTGCAGGTCAGCCTGGGCGCGGCGTCGCTGAACTGCGCCATCCTGGGACCGGACGTGCGCAGCGGCGAGCCGGAATTCGAGCTGCTGGCCGACGCCATCGTGCGTTCGATGACGGTCAAGGCGGGCCAGGACGGCGCCGCCATCCGCCGCGTGATGGTGCCGCACGGGCAGATCGAAGCGCTGACGGCGCGCCTGCGCGAACGCCTGGCGGCCGTGGTGATCGGCGACCCGGCCCAGGCCGGCGTGCAAATGGGACCGCTGGCATCGCAGGCACAGCGCCGCGAACTGGGCGCCCGCGTGCGCGCCCTGGCCGAGGAAAGCGACATCGTCTGCGGCCAGGTGGACGGCTACGCGCCGGCGGGAGACGGCGTGCGCGATGGCGCCTTTGCCGCGCCCACCCTGCTGCTGTGCCGCGGCGGCGCGCGCGGCGACGCCGTGCATGAAATCGAAGCGTTCGGCCCCGTCTGCGCGCTGATGCCGTATGCGGACGTGGACGAAGCGCTGGCGCTGGCCGCGCGCGGCAGGGGCAGCCTTGCCAGCACCCTGGCCACGCGCGATCCGAAGCTGGCCGCGTATGCCGTGCCGCGCCTGGCCGCCTCGCACGGGCGCGTGCTGGTGCTGGAACGCGAAGTGGCGGCGGCGGGCACGGACGTGCTGGCGTCGGCGCACCTGAAATACGGCGGCCCTGGCCGCGCCGGCTGCGGCGAGCAGCTGGGCGGCCTGCGCGCCATCTCGCAATACCTGCAACGCTCGGCGCTGCAAGGCTCGCCCACCATGCTGACGGCCGTGACGGGCGAATACGTGCGCGGCGCCGCCGTGCGCGAAAGCGTGCAGCATCCGTTCCGCAAGCATTTCGACGAGCTGGAAGTGGGCGAATCGCTGCTGACGCACCGGCGCACCATCTGCGAAGCGGACATCGTCGCCTTCGGCGGCATCTCGGGCGATTATTTCTACATGCATTTCGACGAGATCGCCGCGCGCGATTCGCAGTTCGGCCGGCGCATCGCGCACGGCTATTTCGTGCTGGCGGCCGCCGCCGGCCTGTTCGTGTCGCCGGCACCGGGCCCCGTGCTGGCCAACTACGGGCTCGACGATCTGCGCTTCGTCGCGCCCGTCGGCATCGGCGACACCATCCGCGCACGCCTGACGTGCAAGCGCAAGGTCGACCGCCAGCGGCGCGACGACAAGGGCGTCGGCCAGGGCGTGGTGTCGTGGGACGTGCAGGTCACCAACCAGAACGATGAACTGGTGGCCAGCTACGACATCCTGACCCTGGTGGCCAAGCGCGCAGGGCTGTGAGACGCAGTCCTCAGCTTTCCTGATGGCGCGGCTCAAGAAATACAAATAGCCAAGGTTGCCCGCCTCTTCCAGAATGGCGGCTGACGAGATGAAGCCAACCGGGTATTTCAGGGATCGGGAAGGGCGCGGCGCGCCACTTCCTGTCCCGGGACAGCGCTGCTGTAGCAGATTCGACTGACGCTGCGCAGGCCAGCACCTGCGCCCTCCCTTCCCGTGGCTTCCTTTCTGACAAAGACGACCTTCCCATGCGACATGCCGTTCCCCTTTTCCTGCTTGGCGCCAGCGCGCTGCCCATCGCCCCCCTCTCTTTTGCACAGCAAACGGCGGACACGCCAGCCGAACAGGCGGCGCCGCTGGCGACCCTGCCCGAAGTCAAGCTGATCGGCCAGTCCGCGCCGGACGCGCCCCTGCCCGGCATCACGCGCATTTCCCGCGAGACCCTGCAGCGCCAGCAAGCGATGGACGTGGCCGACGTCTTCGCCAGCGAACCGGCCGTCAGCATCGGCGGCGGCGCCAGCAATGCACAGCGCATCTACCTGCGCGGCGTCGATGGCGCCAACCTGCACATCAGCATCGACGGCGCGCGCCAGGGCCGCAGCCTGCACCAGCACCGGGGCGACCTGGGCGGCATCGATCCCGACCTGCTGAAACAGGTCGATATCCAGCCCGGCCCCAGCGCCGACGCGGGACCGGGCGCGCTGGGCGGCAGCATCCGCTTCAACACCGTCGATGCGCAGGACTTGCTGGCGCCCGGCAAGCGTTCCGGCGCGACCGTGCGCGCGGCGTACGCCAGCGCCGACGAAGCGCGGCGCGGCGCCGTCAGCGCGTACGGCATGCTCGGCGATGCAGTGGGCTTGCTGGCCCACGTGAGCGCCGTCAACCGCGACAACTACCGCATCGGCGGCGGTGGCGACGTGCCCAATTCGGCCGGGCATGACCGCGACTACCTGCTCAAATTGAGCTTGCTGGACCTGGCCGGCCACAGCCTGCGGCTGGGCGCGGCGCGCAACCGCAATGCGGGACTCTACCTGTTCAGCCGGGTCGGCAGCGACAACGGCTATGCGCCCGCGAACGCCGTGCCCACCTCCCAGCGCAGCGAACGCCACACCTATACCCTGGAACACCGCTACCAGCCGGCCGGCAATGCGCTGCTGGACTGGAAATTCAATCTGTACCTGAACAAGAACGCGCTGGAAGACGTGACGCAGGCGCGCGGCGCCAGGACGACGGAACGGGGCGGCAGCGCGCGCAACACGGCGCAGCTGGCCCTGGCCGGCACGCAGCATCGCCTGACGGCCGGCGCCGACTTCATGGACGAGGAAGGCGTCACCGACGGCGTGCTGGGCGCCGCCATCCTGGGGCCGGGCCGCAAATCCACGCAGGCGCGCAACCTGGGCCTCTTCGTGCAGGAGCGCATGCGCTGGCAAGCCCTGCAGCTGTCGCTGGGCGTGCGCCACGATCACTACCATACCGCCTTCGGCCCGCGCACCGTCAAGGGCGGCAAGACGTCGCCGAACGCGGGTGCCGAGCTGGAACTGGGCGGCGGCGTGGGCGCCTTTGCCAGCTATGGCGAAGCCGTGCGCGCCAGCGGCATCATTCCCATCGGCTTTCTCACGAGCCTGGACAAAAAAAGTAATTTCAACAACGGCAAGCCCTTCAAGCCGGAAACCTCCGCCACGCGCGAAGCGGGCCTGCAGTACGAAGGCGCCAATGCGCTGCAGGACGGCGACCACCTGACCGTACGCCTCGGCTACTTCGACACCCGCATTGCCAATCTGATCGAATGGGCCGGCCAGGGCGTCGTGTATCCAGCGTACATCCGCAACATGCCCGAGACCTTGCGCTCCAGGGGCTGGGAATGGAAAGCGCGCTGGCAGCGGGGCGGCTACGGCACCTCCGTCGGCGTGGTGCTGGCCGATACCACGGTGGGCGGCAAGCCCTTGAACCCGGCGCGCCGCGTGGGCACGGCGCTGGGCGACCGCCTGACGTGGGACAGCCAGTGGCAGGTGCTGCCCGGGCTCACGGCCGGCTATACCCTGAACGCCGTGCGGCGCCTGGACGACGTGCCGAAAGCGGCGGTGCGGCGCGCCGGCTACGTGCTGCACGACGTCCAGCTGCAATGGCAGCCGGCCGCGCTGCGCGCGCTGAGCCTGGCGCTGACCGTGCGCAACCTGGGCGACAAGCGCTACACGAGCCACAGTTCGCTCGACGGCGGCACCGGCAATATCCTGCCGGAGCCGGGGCGCGACGTGCGCGTCAGCGCGAATTACCAGTTTTAAGCGATTCCCCCTCCAATCAACCATCCTTGAAGAGAAGAGAACCATGACCTATACCACCCAAGCGGGCACGCACTGCGGCCTGTACCTCGTCAGCGCCGGCATCGGCGACCCTGACAGCATCACCGTCAAGGCGCAGAAAACCCTGCGCGGCGTCGATATCGTGTTCGGCATCCCGCGCCTGCTCGAAGCATTTGCCGAACTGCTCAGCGGCAAGGAACAGCACAAGGCCGGTCACGGCCTGTTCAGTCCCCTGGCCCGGCGCGATACGCCAGAGGACGAAGTCGACGCCATGGAAAAACAGACGCGCGACATCATCCATGCGGCAGCGGCGGCCGGCAAGACCGTCGCGGTGCTCGACTATGGCGACGCCATGATCTTCGGGCCGCAATCGGGCTACCTGAGCGAGTTCAGCGAACTCAATCCCATCGTCATCCCCGGCATCTCCTGCTTCAATGCGGCCAATGCGGCGCTGGCCCGCGATGTCACGGGCGGCAAGCACAGTCGTTCCGTCATCCTCGCCGCCTCGGCCGACACGCGCGACGACTATACGGGCAGTGACACCCTGGACAAACTGGCCGCCACCGGTTCCACCCTGGTCTTCTTTACCATGCGCGCCGACCTGCCCTCGCTGGTCGAACGCCTGGCGCGCCACCTGCCCGGCAGCACGCCGCTGGCCATCGTCGCGCACGCGGGCGCGGACGCGAAACAGGCCGTGCTGCGCGCCACACTAGAGACGGTGCTGGCACGCACGGAGAACGAAAAACCGCCGTTCGAACACCTCGTGTATGTAGGCGATTTCCTGGGCTAAGTAATCCTCAGGAAATTATTGTGCATTTATGACGAACAGAACCGGATGGTATGCAAGGCGCCCGCTGCGACGCAGTGCGAGCACTGCTAGCAGCGGGCAACGCCTCGTCGGCCACCTTGCAGAGCGCCGGTTATGGAAGTCAGAAATCACAATAATTTATTGGGGGTTACTTAGGCCAGGCGCATCCAGAGCGCCGGCGCGGCGCCTTCCGGGCCGGCCGGCGACCCTGAGGCCTCTGCCGCGCAGCGGCCGTCTTCCAGCCGCACGATGCGGTCCGCCACGTGGCGGGCGACGGGCAGATTGTGCGTGATCAGCAGCAGGGCCAGGCCGCGCGCCTCCTGCACGTCGAGCAGCAGCCGCAGCACCTTCGCCTGCACCGAGGCATCCAGCGCGGCCGTCGGTTCATCGGCCACCAGCACGGCCGGATCGGCGATCAGCGCCCGCGCGATGGCCAGGCGCTGCAATTCCCCTCCACTCAAGCTGCGCGCCGGGCGCGCCAGGAAGGCCTGCGTGGCCGGCAGGCGCACGTCGGCCAGCGCCCGCAGCGCCGCCGCGCGGCAGGCGTCCACGCTGTCGCGGCCCCCGATGACGAGCGGCTCGGCCACCGCCTCGAACACCGTGAAATGGCTGGCCACCGAGGCGCCCGCATGCTGCGGCACGTAGGCGACGCCCGCCGCCGCGCCGCCCTCCTCGCGCGCCGGCGTGGCCACTGTGCCCGCATCGGCCTGCTGCAGGCCGACGAGGATGCGCGCCAGGGTCGACTTGCCCGCGCCGGACGCGCCGACGATGACCACCGTCTCGCCCGACTGCACCTCCAGGTCCACGCCCGCCAGCACCGCTTGCCCGCCCAGGCGCTTGTGCACGCCGCGCGCCGACAGCACGGTGACGATGCCGCCGCGCAGGCAGGCCACGCCCGTGGCGTCGAGCGCCGGCGCTTCCTCGGCGCAGCGGGCGACGCGCTGGCTGCAGCGGCTGGCGAAGGCGCAGCCGCGCGCGCACTCTTCATGCGTGCCGGCGATGCCCTGCAAGTCCTTGCCGTTCTCGCGCGGCCAGGCGCGCAGCAGCCCGCGCGTGTAGGGATGGCGCGGCGACGCCAGCACCGACGCGGCCGGTCCCGTTTCCACGGCGCTGCCGCCATACAGCACCAGCACGTCGCCATCGAGCGCGCGCGCCAGGTCCAGGTCGTGCGTCACCACCACCAGCTGGCGCTGCGCCGCTTCGGCGCGCAGGCGCCCGAGCACCAGCGCGCTGGTGTCAGGGTCGAGCGCGGACGTCGGCTCGTCCAGCACCAGCAGTGCCGGCGAAGGCGCCAGCGCCGCCGCCAGCAGGACGCGCTGCAGCTGGCCGCCGCTGCATTGGGCCGGATAGCGCCGGTGCAGGTTTTCGGCCAGACCCAGCGAGAGCAGCAAGTCGCCCGCCGCCTGTTCGGCCGGCCCGCGCCGCATGCCCAGATGCCGCCGCAACGGCGCCGCCACCTGCGCCAGCACGGTGTGCTGGGGATTGAGGGCGTCGTGCACGTCTTGCGGCACCAGGCCCGCATGGCGGCCGCGCCAGCGCCGCAGCGCCGCGTCGTCCGCATCCGCCAGCTGCATGCCGCCGGCGCGCAAGCTGCCGCTGACGCGCCCCGGCGCCATGCCGAGCAAGGCCCGCGCCAGGGTGCTCTTGCCGGCGCCCGATTCGCCGATGATCACCAGCGGCACGCCGGGCCGCGCCTGGAAGTGCAACTGGCGCAGCAGCTGGCGGCCATCGGCCTCGACGCAGAAAGCGGCCGCCGCTAGCATCGCGCGCGCTCGTCGAGGCCCTGGCCCAGCAGCGCCAGCGCGATCAGCAGCATGGCCAGGCACAGCCACGCCGCCAGGATCCAGGCGCGCGCGTCCGGGTGGGCAAGATAGGGCATGGCTTCATTGAGCATGCCGCCCCAGGTCGCCGTACGCGGGTCGGCCAGCCCCAGGAAGGCCAGGCCCGCGTAATGAAACACGGCGCGGCGCACGAGGGCGACCGCTTGCACGGCCAGCAGTCCCGCCATGGCCGGCCACACGTGGCGGCGCAGCAGATACGTGCCCGATGCCGCCGCCAGGCGCGCCGCGTCCAGGCTTTCCTGGCGCCACACCTGGCGCAGGCGCAGGCGCAGCGCGCGAAATTCGGCATCCCAGCCGAATGCCGCCAGCATCGCCACCAGGGCCGCCACGCCCGGCTGCATGGCCGAAGCGATGACGATGAAAAGCAAGGTCGATGGCAAGGCGCTGAACAGGTCGGCCAGCCGCAGCACCAGTGCATCGGCCGCGGGCCAGGCCAGCCCGCACAGCGCCAGCAGCACGGCCAGCGCGATGCTCGCGGCGCTCACGGCCACGCCGATGCCGAAGGTGGGCAGCGCGGCGGCGGCCAGGCGCAGCAAGACGTCGCGGCCCAGGTCGTCGGTGCCCAGCCAATGCATGGCGCCGGGCGGCGCCAGCACGGCATCCAGGGCGCCGCCGGACGCCGGCTGCAGCCAGCTGGCGCCGGCCAGCAGGAAGGCCAGCACCAGCAGCAGCGTTGTTCCCGCGCGCACGGAGGCGTTCATGGCGCGCGCTGCGCGCGCCGCGCCAGGCGGCCGGCCAGCGCGTCGGCCAGCAAGTTCATGGCGAACAGCAGCAGCCCCGTCGCCAGCAGGGCGCCGCGCACCAGCGGGTAGTCGTGCTTGACGATGGCGTCCGTCAGCACCAGATTGATGCCCGGATAGGCAAACACGGTTTCCGCGTACACGGCGCCCGACACCAGGCGCGCGGCCACGGCGCCCAGGCGCGACAGGACGACGGCCAGCACGTTGGGCGCCAGGTGGCGGTAGCGCAAGGCGAATGGCCCCACGCCTTGCGCGCGGGCCAGCTCCATGAAGGTGCGCTGCCGCACGCCGACGGCCGTGGCGCGCGCGCTCAGGAACACGCCGGCGGCCGCCGGCAGCGCCATGGCGCACACGGGCAGCACCAGGTGTTGCGCGCGTTCCAGCCAGGCGCCAGCGCCCGTCAGCGTGGAAAACGGCGCCATGGCGCCATTGCTGGGCAGCCATTGCAAGCCATAGGCGAACAGCATGACCAGGCCCATCGCCAGCGCGAAAGGCGGGATGCTGTCGAGCGCCAGGGTGGCGGCCGTCAGCGCACGGTCCATCGCCCTGCCCTGCGCGAATGCGGCCTCGATGCCCAGCACCACGCCCAGCAGCAGGGCCAGCGCCAGCGCGCAGGCCACCAGCAGCACGGTCCACGGCAGGTGCTGCGCCAGCAAATCGGCCACCGGCATGCCGTGGCGGATGGAGTAGCCAAGATCGAGCCGCAGCAGCTGCGCCAGGTGTTCGAGGTACAGCTGCCACAGCGGCTGCCCGCCGCCCAGGCCATGGCGCGCCAGCAGGGCGCCGCGTTCGGCCGCATCGAGTTCGATCAGCGCATCCTGTCCCAGGAGGGCCGTGACGGGGTCGCCGGGCATGAGCAGCGGCAGCGCGAAGTCGAGGCTGACGAGCGCCAGCAAGGCCAGCGCATAGCCCGCGGCGCGCCGGCCCGTGAACGAAAAAGCGCTCAGCGTCGGCTCCCGTCTACTGCACGAACATCAGTTTGTTCAGCGGCAGCGAGATGCCGACGGCGATGCCGCCCGGCGTGAACCATGGCCGCAGGCGCGCATTGGCCGCCGTGATCCACTGCGGCGAATACAGGAAGAACGCCGGCAGCTCCTCGGCATAGATGGCCTGGGCGCGGTCGAGCAGCGCGCGCCGTTTGGCCACGTCGACGGTGCCGACCTGCTGCTGCAGCAGCTCGAGCAGATCGGCGCGGCGGAAGGCGTCGCTGTAGGCGCCGTTGCCCGCCGTTTGACGCAGCATGCTTTCCGGATCGCCATTGCTGCCCTGGCTGACGAGGGCCAGGTCGAAATCGGCCGCGGCGATGCGCGCGCCCAGGATGCCGCTATCCATGACGCGCACGTTGACTTCCATGCCCAGCTTTTCCAGCTGGCCAGCCAGCTGGCTGGCGGGCCGCGACAGGCTGCGCGATGCCGCCAGTTCCAGCACCCAGGGCTTGCCGCCGCTGTCGCGCAGGCGGCCATCGGGCGCGGCGCGGTAGCCCAGCTCCGCCAGCATGCGGCGCGCCGCCGCGGGATCGTAGGCATACGCATCGAACGGCGCCCCGCTCTGCCAGATGCTGCCCCGCACGAAGCGTCCGGCGGACACTTCGCCCTGCCCGTTCTCGACCACGCGCAGCAGTTCCTGCCGGTCGATGCCGCGCGCGATGGCCTGACGCAGGCGCTTGTCGTCAAACGGCGCACGCGCATGATTGAAGCGCAGCCGCACGGGATGACCGGAGGGCGCGCTGACCACGGTGGCGAAACGGGCCACCTCGGCGGCCAGCGGCGCCGGCAGGCTGCGGATCATGTCCACCTGCCCCCGCTTGAGCGCGCCCACGGCAAGCGAAGGCTGCATGCGCAGGAACAGCAGGCTGCGCACCCTGGGCGGGCCCAGGTAGTACGCTTCGTTCGCCGTAAACAGATAGCGGCCCGCCGCCTTGTCATACGCGCCCAGGCGATAGGGGCCGCTGCCGACGATATCGGCCTGTTTCACGCGCTGGGGGTCGTCCAGACGCGCATATACATGCTGCGGCAGGATGGGCACCGAACCGGCCAGCTGCGCCACGAACGGCGCATACACGCGCTTCAGGCGCACCCGCACCCGCCCCTTGCCCAGGTCGTCCACGCCGTCGATGGCACCCAGATCGAACAGCGGATGCGGGTGCTGGCGCAAATACGCAAACGTAAACACCACGTCGGCCGCCGTGACGCTCTTGCCGTCATGCCAGCGCGCGTCGGGCCGCAAGGTGAAATCGATGGTGCGGTGGTCGGCGCTTTCGCGCCACGCGCTGGCCAGCCCCGGCACCAGCTTGCCGCTGGCATCGCGCCACACGAGGGTATCGAAAATCAGGCTCGTCAGCGTATAACCCATGCCGCCGCCGGCATGGGTGTAGGGCGTGGGCAAGCCGAAGTCGCCCTGTTCGTCGGCGATGGTACAGCGCTCGATGCGCGGCGCCGCCGGCGATGGCTGCTGCGCGCTGGCGCCGGCAGACGCGAGCCAGCCGGCCAGGAGTAGGGGAAAAAGCAAGCGAAGACGGGGCACCAGCGTTCCTGACAATCAGAAGAGAGGCAAACCCCGGCCGCCATGGGCCGGGCGAGTGTGCTGCACAATATTCCCAACTAAATGAGAATTATTTGCAGCTGCATATCTTATGATTGCCGCCCAGGCCAGGCAAATTGTCTTTACGGAGGGCTGGTATCTGAAAAACTGAGGGGCCGGGATGCGCGCAGCCGCGCCGGCAAGGCAGCGGCCCGCGCTATGGCGCTTACTCGCCCTGCTCCGGCGCGCGGCCGATCTCGCCGTCGATATTGGCCAGGAACCAGGCCAGCGACGACATCAGCGCCACGTTGCGCTTGAGGTTATCCGGGTCGACCTTGTCCAGGGTGTCGGCCGGCGTGTGATGGTAGTGGAAGTAGCTGTGGCTGTCGACCAGCGGCTCGAAACTGGGCACGCCGCCCGTTTCCAGGCGGTGCAAGTCGCCCGTGCCGAGCGCGTCGCGGCGCGTGAACGCGTGCGCGCCCATCGGCTGCAGGGCCGCGCGCAGCGGGGCAAACAGTTTTTCCGACTTCGTCCCCACGCTGGCGAGGATGCCGAACGGGCGGCCGGCGCCGCTGTCCATCTCGATGGCCGCATATTGTTTGCCGAGCGCCTGCTTGTGCGCCTCGAAGTAGGCCTGGCCGCCGCGCCCGCCGTTCTCCTCGTTCATCCAGGCGATCACGCGGATGGTGCGGCGCGGGCGGTAGTCGAGTTTTTTCAGGGTTTCCACCACGCCCATGGCCGCCACCACGCCGGCGCCGTCGTCATGCGCGCCCGTCGCCAGGTCCCAGGAATCGAGGTGGCCCGAGACCACCACCACTTCGTCGGCCTTGTCCGTGCCCGGCCAGTCGGCGATCACGTTGTAGCTGTCCGCTTCCGGCAGGTTTTGCGGCGTCAGGGTCAGGTGCATTTTCAGGGGCCCGCGCGCGGCCAGGCGGCCGATCAGCAAGGCGTCTTCCACGGTGACGGCGGCGGCCGGAATACGCTTGTTGTCGTCCAGGCCAGTGGCGCCCGCGTGCGGGATACGGAAGTTCGCGCCGCCGACCGAGCGCACCAGCGCGGCCGCCGCGCCCAGGTCGGCCGCCGCCTTCGGCCCGAGGAAGCGCGAGCGCGAACCCTGGCCATAGGTGACGCCGGCCAGGCCCCGCTCGGCCATCTCCTGGTCGAACGGCGTGTCGATCAGCACGATGGCGCCCTTCACTTCCGGCGCGCGCGCCTTGAGTTCGTCCAGGCTCTTGACGATGATGAGGGGCGCCGTCAGGCCGGCGGCGGCAGTGGCGCCGGAGCCGCCCAGGGCCGTCAGCACCACGCGCTGCGACACGCCCTGCGGACGGCCCGCATAGTCGACGATTTCCGCCGTTTCCAGGCCGCGCACCCAGTGCGGCACTTTCACGGGCTGCAGGGTGACGGTGGCGCCCAGCTGGCGCATGGCGTCGGCCACCTGCCGCACGGCGGCGGCCGCGCCAGCGGAGCCGGACAGGCGCGGGCCGATCAGATCCGTCATGTCGGCCAGGCGGGCATAGGCCCAGTCGCTGTGCAGCGCCGTGTCGCGCACCTGCGCCAGCGCTTGCGGGGTATTGCCTGGCGCGGCGGCAAAGGCCCCGGCGCTGACGATGCAGCCAAGGGCGATGGATAAAACGGAACGGCGCAATGGCGCGCCAGTCAGGATGGTAGGCATGGGTTCAGTTCCAGTCAACGAGGTCGAAGCGGGTACGCCTTGGCCATGGGCAAGGCGCGGCTTTCTACGATAGCGTATTTGTTCTGTCATTGCAGCAACTTTTACGGGATCGATTGCCTGTTCCCCCCGGAGTCGATTACCATCAGGATTCGTGATCGCTACCGGAAACCGACATGCTCAAGGGAACCCTCTGCACCATCCGGCATTTGCAGGCCGCCGACCTGAATACCTATATTTCCCTCGTCAACGACCTGCCCTCGCGCGGCGAGTTTTTCTCCATGCAATTCAAGTCGCCCGAGGCCATGCGGCGCGACTTCCTGCAATCGGGCTTTGTCACCGAGGACAGCGAATTGTTCCTCATCGAAGATCACTCTCAGCACATCATCGGCACGATCACGCACTTCAAGAGCCGCACGCCGGCCTCGCGCGAGATCGGCTACCGCCTGTTCGACCGGCAGCGCGACGGGCAAGGCTACATGAGCGAAGCGACGCGCCTGGTGGTCGACTACCTGTTCAGCGCCTATCCGTATCACCGGCTCGAGCTGCTGATGGACCCGCTGAACATCGGCTCGGAGCGCATCGCGCAAAAGAACGGCTTTACCCAGGAAGGCTTGATGCGCCAGGCATTCTTTATCAATGGCGTGATGCGCGATGTCAAAATGTACAGCCTGCTGCGTCCCGAATGGCAGGCGCGCCGGCGCTGACTTGTTACGGCCGTGGCGGGATTGTAATAAGTTGTATTAGACATGGAACAAGCTTGCGGCAGCAGATATAGTCCACTTCATGCAGATCATTGTGATCTCGCCGGAATGGAAGGAAATGCCATGTTCAACAAGAAACTCCTGGGTGCGGTAATGGTAGCGGCAGTGGCTGTGTCTTCGGCCGCAGTCGCCGGTGACCGCGACTTCAATACCGTTGCAGGCGCCGTTGTCGGAGCGGCCATTGGCAACAGCACCGGCGGGCGCAATGGCGCGATCGTCGGTGGCGTGCTGGGCGCCGCCGTCGGCAACAGCATCAGCACAAATGACCGTTATTACGACCGTGGCGGCTATCGCGGCGGCTACCGCGAAACCTATTACGCGCCTGCGCCGCAACCCGTGTACTACGCCCCGGCGCCGCAGCCCGTGTACTACGCGCCGCCACCGCGCTACTACGGCCCGCCGGCTGTCGTCTACGTGCAGCCGGGCCGCGGCTACTACCGCGACCATGGGCGCCGCGACTACTATGACCGCGGCCATGGCCACGGCCACGGTCACGGCTGGGGCCATCGCCGTTAAGCACCGCCCTGCACTTGCACCATGAAAAACCTGCGCCAGCTTGCTGCCGCAGGTTTTTTTTGCGCGACAGGCAAGGTATCGCCCCCGCACGATTTCGGCTAAGCTGTGTCCTACGATCAACATTGCTGGCCGCCTGGACCGCACAACCGATGCATTTAATCAAAGACGGGCTCGACTTCGGCCCCTGGCTCGATGCCGCCGCCGGCACCAGCGTGGGCGCGGGCCCCATGCCGCGCCGCGAAAACCAGGACAACTTCCTGCTGATCGATGCCAGCGGCCACGCCGTCTGCCTGTCGCGGCAGGCGCCGTTCCACTGCCAGGTGCCGGGCTGGCCGCGCGGCCACGCGCGCGCCGCCGTGCTCGACGGCATGGGCGGCCATGGCCATGGGCGCGAAGCGGCGGAAGCGGCCGTGCAAGGCTTGCTGGCCATGCCCGCCTGTCTCGACACGGCCAGCCTCTCAGCCTGGCTCGACCAGTTGCACACGCGCTTGCAGGATACCTTCGCCAGGACGGCGCCAGCCCAGGCGCGTCCGCCCGGCACCACCCTGACCTTGCTGGAAGTGCCGCCCGGCGAAGCGCCGCTGCTGTATCACGTGGGCGATTCGCGCCTGTATGAAATTGCCGACGGGGTGGCCGGCATCCTCACCGTCGACCACGTGCCGGCCACCGTGTACGCCATGCGCGGCGCGCTCGACGAGCCCCGCTGGCGCGCCGCCGTGCATGGCGAACACCATCCGCAAATCTCGCAGGCCTTTATTTTAGGCAACGCCATCAGCGACAGCTTGCAGCTCGACAAGCCCTTGATAGGCCTCGACGCGGCCACCTTGCCGCCCTTCCTGGCGCACCTGGGCGACCGCCGCGTGCTGCGCGTGCGTCCCGGCGCCCACTATCTGCTGGCCAGCGACGGCTTCTGGGCCTGCGAGGATCCGCCGGCACTCACGGCCCGCTGGCCCGCCCTGTGCGCCGGCAAGACTGCGGCGCAGGCCGTCAGCGCCCTGTTCGACGACTTTGTCTTGCATCCGCCCAAAGGCTTGCATAGCGACAACATTACCATGCTGGCGCTGCGCTTCGATGCGGCATTCACCGTCCCGATCGGCTAGCTGCCAGGTAGCCGGCCGTGGCAGAGATGGCCGACAGCACGGCGCCCCAGGCCATGTCGATCGCCGTCAAGGCCAGCGGCCAGCCGCGCAAGGTCGCATAGTTGCTCAAATCATAGGTGCCGTAGGCAAGCAGCCCGAGCAGCGCGCCCAGCGCCGCCGCCGTGCGTCCGCGGCGCGCCCGCAAGCCGGGCAAAATGGCAAAGACCAGCAGTCCCGCCACATACAGCAGATAAAACAGCACGGCCGGCGCCCAGCGGGGCGTGTCCGCCAGCAGCGGACCCAGCGCCGCGGCGTACACGGGCTTCATCAGCACCGCCAGCCACAGGGCGTCGATGGCCAGGAACACGCACAAGGCGGCGCCATAGGCAATGGCAAGCTGGAACGGGCGTTGGGCAGGCATGGTCATCTTTCGGCGTCAGGCGGCGCGTGGGGAACTGTTGCGCCAGCATAATGCAAAACGCCGTCACGCTCACGACAGCCTGTATAAATGAACCATGCCCGTGGCGCGCGGTCTGACGGAAGGACCTCTCCCAACGTCACCAGGAGCATGCCATGAGCAACACCATTCCTACACCGCAGGCCGGCGCTGCCGGCGCGCCCGACTACGCCGCCATCAAGCAGCGCCAGCAAGCAGGCTGGGCCAGCGGCGACTTCGCCGTCATCGGCGTGACCCTGCAGCCGGTCGGCGAGTCGCTGGCCGAAGCCGCCGATATCCGCGCCCATGAAGACGTCATCGATATCGCCGCCGGCAACGGCAACGCCAGCCTGGCGGCGGCGCGCCGCTTTGCCCGGGTCGTGTCCACCGATTATGTGCCGGCGCTGCTGGACAAGGGGCGCGCGCGCGCCGAGGCGGAAGGGCTGGCCGTGACCTTCCGCGTGGCCGACGCCGAAGCCCTGCCCTTCGCCGATGCCAGTTTCGACGCGGCCCTGTCGACCTTCGGCGTCATGTTCACGCCCGACCACCGGCGCGCGGCCAGCGAAATGCTGCGCGTGCTGCGTCCCGGCGGACGCATCGGCATGGCCAACTGGACCCCGGACGGCTTTATCGGCCAGCTTTTCAAGACCATCGGCAAATATGTACCGCCCCCGGCAGGCGTGGTGTCGCCGGCCCGCTGGGGCGAGGAAGCGTATGTGCGCGACCTGTTCGGCCAGGCGGCCGAGCAGGTGCACAGCCAGCGCAAGGTCTTCAATTTCCGCTACGCCTCCGCTCACCACTGGGTGCAGGTCTTCCGCGATTATTACGGCCCCGTCCACAAGGCCTTTGCCGCGCTGGAGGCGGCCGGCGCCGAAGCGCTGGAGCAGGAGCTGTTCGCCTTGCTCGAACGCCTGAATACGGCGGGCCCCCACTCGCTGGTGGTGCCGGGCGAGTATCTGGAAGTCATCGTCAGCAAACAGCGCAGCTGAACGCAGCTGAACAATCGATATCAAAATAACATATCCGGAAAGACATAAAATGTGTTTTTGAGCAACAGTTTCCATGACATGCATGGCAAGGTGTGATCAAGGAGATGAATTTGGGCAAAAAGAGCGCATTCGGGCGCCGCGAAAGTTGCCAAGCAGGCGCAAAAGCGCGTAAGCTCTCATGTATAACAGAGGGCAGAATGTCCCCGCTCGATTCGAGTCAGAATGTCATGAAAAAATGCAGCAACCCGGAGCACCCGCACTGTACGTTCTGGGTCTTGCCTGGGGAAACAGTCTGCGCGGGCAACCACCCGCAAGCAAGGACTGCCTCCAGCAGCTACGACCTGTTGACCGCACTGCGCAGCGCCCGTTCCGAGCCATCGGCAACGGCGCTTCCGCACGCCCCTGCGCATGATGCTGTTATTCGCGATGCTGTTATCCGCGATGCGGCCATTCAAACGGTAAGCCGCTCCGTGGGTGCCGCCGCCGCCGCCCCGGCGTTCACGCCAGTGCCCGTTGCGCCGCCAACGGCGCCATCAGCTTACCAGCCCGTGCAAGCCCACCTGCACATCAGCGGCTTCGATCCGCGCGCGGCAGGCGGACGGCAAACCCTGAAAATGGAATTGCGCGGCATGAGCGCCGCCTGCGCGCCGCAGCTGACCTTGCGCCTGCGCTCGGATCTGATCCCGCGCGGGCACGTGCAGCATGATTTCGTGCGCACGACGCGCGGCGACTGGCGTCCCGTGTTTGTCGAGTTTTCCTCGCGCAACAAAGAACACGGGCAATACCAGATCGAAGTGGAAGTGCACAGCCATGTCGATGGCGCCGTGGCGCAGAAATGGGTGTGCACGTTTGTCATCCTCGTGCCGCGACGCGACGCCACCCTGACGGAAATCCACCAGATCTTCCTCAGCACGCACAAGAACGTGCGCGTGATGGCCGACGACGCCTCAATCGCCCGCGTGACGGGCGGCGATGGCTGCAACCTCGACGTGACGGCGCGCAATGCAGGCATCGCCCACGTGGATCTGTCTGCGCCGCAAGGCAAGATCGACATGGGTTTTACCACGATAGCCTGGGACGAGGAATTGATCGAAGTCGACCTGCCCGCCGCCAGCCACTGCCATCCGCACCCGAGCCGGGCCGCTTGCCTCGTCAATGCGGCGCCGGAAGCGGGCGAACAGCGCCAGATCCGCCTGTTCGCGCTGGAAGAATGCATGCTGGGCCGTTTCGAGCTGGTGGACCCGGAAGCCGATGTGCTGCTCAGCCATTTCAGCCCCGACGGCCAGGACAACAATGGCTTGACGCGCCGCCTGTCGGGCCGCCACGCCATCATCCGGCGCAGCCAGCAAGGCTTTGAAATCGAGGACGTGTCGCGCTACGGCCTGCTGCTCGACGGCGTGTGGCCCGGCAAGCACAAGCCCGTGCCCCTGCGCCTGGGCATGCGCATCGAATTGTCTGCCAGCATCAAGGGCATCGTCGTGCTCAGCGTCACAGCCCTGCTCGCGCACGGCGTGATCCTGCACCGCATCGACCACGGCGCCCGTGCCGAGTGTTTTTACCTGCTGCTGCCCGACACCCAGCCCACGCCGGCAAGCCACCTTGCCACGCCGCAAGCCAGCTGCCTGCCCGTGCTCTTCCACCGCAACGGCGGTTTCTGGCACATGGACACGGCCAGCGGCAAGGAAACCGCGCTGGCCCCCGCCACCGCGCTCGACAAGCTCAGCGGCTTCGCGCGGCACAACCGCTTCGCCAGCGAACCGTATCCGGAATGCTGGATCATCCGCACCGGAGGCGCGGCGCTGTGCGACAGCACAACCATGCAAACGGCCTGATACAACGTCTCCTAACTCCTAACACCTGACCGCTAGCGCGGTACCAGCACCAGGAAAATCAGCGACAAGCCAATAATAAACACCGCTTCCAGCGAAAACACGAGGGCGGGAATCTGCAATTCGCGCGGGATTTTCATGGCGACACCTCCTCAAAACGTCAAACTGCTTTCAGCATAGCGCGCCCCCGCGCCAATTACATTATCAGCCGCACAACACAATTAACCGGACGGCATGCGTTGCCGAGTCCATTGACCACACCATCCCGACACACAATTTAACAAATTATCAGCAGATATTCTGCAAATAGCAGCCCTCCACGCCCTTGCATACTGTATATTCATCCAGTTAATATCTCCTGCATTTCACACAACGCCACGCATGGCGTTTTACATTTTCTATGGCTTCCAACAAAGCGCATCATGCGACCGGTTGGGCTGCCGGCGTGATCGCCGCGGCCCTGGTCGCGCACGCTGGCGCCGGTGGTCCCTATCAAGTGCTGAGCGTGCTCGCCTTTGTCATGGGAGCGCTGGGCGGCACGGCGCCGGACTGGCTGGAAGTGGCCTGGTGGGCGCGCACGCACAAGCTGTGGATCACGCACCGCACATGGACGCACTGGGGCCTGGCCTGGATCGCCCTGCTTGTCTACACGTATTTGCAATTGCCGCACCACCTGTGGGCGCCGCCCCTGTTCGGCTTTGCCGCCGGCGGCATCATGCATCTGCTGGCGGACTGGCCCAATCCGCTGGGCGTGCCGTGGATTTTTCGCCGCCACTCGCTGCGCTGGTGGAAAAGCGGGCGCCACGACATCATCGTCATCATCGCCGCCTGGCTGGCCGCCACCATCGTGGCCGACCACGTGTTTTTTGACGGCATCCACTGGCAGCGCACTGTGCTGGCGTTTGATGGCTTGCTGCACTGGTCCGGCGTTGCTCTGCAGCAAGCCTGGACGGATCTGCAACAGTGGCAGGAGCGCTGGCGTCTGGGCGACCAACAGTAATTGACGCAAGACGCATGGCAATGTGATAATGAGTATCATTCTCAAACAGCCCAGCCAGCCGGCACCCCGCGTTCCGTCAGCCCAGCTCTTCCCTTGCCTGGAGAACGCAGTGAGTACCGTCAGTCCCACCCATGCCAATCACCTGAGCACCCTGTACAGCGAGCATCACGGCTGGCTGTATGGCTGGCTGCGCGGCAAACTGGGCAACCGCGCCGAGGCGGCCGACCTGGCGCAGGACACTTTCGTGCGCCTGCTCGGCAAGCGCGACGCGGCGCCCCTGCGCGAACCACGCGGCTACCTGGCGACCATCGCGCGCGGCTTGCTGGTCGACCGCTACCGGCGCCAGGCGCTGGAACAAGCCTACCTGGAAGCGCTGGCGCAGCAAACCGAGCCGGTATCGATCAGCGCCGAAACGCATGCCATCATCATCGAAACCCTGCTGGCCATCGACCGCCTGCTCGACCGCCTGGGCGCGCGCACGCGGGCCATCTTCATGCTGGCGCAAATCGAGGAGCTCAGCTATGTCGACATCAGCCGGCGGCTCGGCGTGTCCCTGCCCACCGTGAAAAAGCACCTGGTGCGCGCCTACACGGAATGCCTGATGCTGGCGGCCGGCTGATGTTCGGCGCATCATCCCCCACTCCCATCGCCCGCAAGGTCCTGGCCGCCGCCGCCCACTGGCATGTGGAACTCCAGTGCGGCGGCGCCGACCCGGCCGCCCTGCAGGCATGGCGCGATGCCAGCACCGAACATGAGCGGGCCTGGGAGCTGCTGCGGCGCATGGACGGTCAGCTGGGCGCGATACCGGCAGCGCTGGCGATGCCTGCCCTGCAGGCGGCGCAGCAGCGCCGGCGCGCGGCCGCGAAAGTGCTGGCCCTGCTGGTGGCGGCCGGCGGCGGCATCGCGCTGGGCCAGGCGGGCCTGCAGTCGGCCCCATGGCAAGCCCTGACGGCGTCCTTGCGCACGGCGCCGGGCCAGCGCCGCCACGTGACCCTGGCCGATGGCGGGCGCATGGAAATGAACACGGATAGCGCGCTCGATGTCGCTTACGGCGCCACGCACCGTCGCATCCGCCTGCACCATGGCGAAGTCATGATCACGACGGCCTCCGATGCCCGTCCCTTCCTCGTCGACACGCCGCACGGCGTGATCCGCGCGCTCGGTACGCGCTTCGGCGTGCGAAGCGGCGACGATGGCAGCACGGTCAGCGTCTACGAACACGCCGTGGAAGTGCGCTGCGCGGCGCGCCCGGACGCCGTACGCCGTCTGGAAGCGGGACAGCAGCTGCGCTTCAGCGCAACCGGCTCGGAGGACGTACTGGCCATGCCCGCACACCAGGACAGCTGGCTGCGCGGCATGCTGGTGGCCGCCGACTGGCCCCTGCAAAAACTGGTCACGGAACTGGCGCGCTACCGGCGCGGGCGCCTCGCGTGCGACGCCGGCGTGGCGCAACGCCCCGTCACGGGCACTTACCGGCTCGACGATATCGACGCCGTGCTGGAAAGCCTGTGCGCCTCGCACGGACTGCAAGTGACGTACTTCACGCGCTACTGGGCCACGGTGTCGGCCCGGGCCACATAATTATTTTCAGTTTTTTTTGCGCCAGGGGTTGGTGTTTCGCTGCGTTGCTTCGGCTTCCTAGATAAGTAGCCAATTCACGTAGCCGATTCACACGCCAATTCTTATCCCTTAGAGCAGAAAGACCGAGCATGCAGCTGACCACCCCCGTCCTCCATCCCGCCGCGCGCGCCATCCGCCTGGCCGTCCTCGCCATGGCATGCGCCGCCCCCACCGCCTTTGTCGCCGCGCCCGCGCTGGCGCAAGGCCAGGCTGCCACTGCCTCGCAAGCCTACGCCGTACCGGCCGGCCCGCTGGCCACCGCCCTTAATGATTTTGCCGTGGCTGCCGGCGTCAGCCTGTCGACCGACCCGGCGCAGACGCGCGGCCTGCGCTCGCCCGGCGTGCGCGGCAACCATAATGTGGCGCAGGGCTTTGTCCAGGTGCTGGCCGGCAGCGGCCTGGAAGCCGTGCAGCTGCCGAACGGCGCCTACGTGCTGCGCCAGGCGGCGCCATCGTCCGCAGCGGCGGCCGGCGTGGAAAAGACCATGGCCCCCGTGACGGTCAGCGCCAGCATGGAGCGCGACCCCGTCAGTGAACACAGCAACTCGTACGCGGCGCGCGCCGTCACCGTCGGCAAGGGCGTGCAAACCCTGCGCGAAATCCCGCAATCGGTCAGCGTCGTCACGCGCCAGAAAATGGACGACCAGAACCTCAACACCATCGACGCGGTGCTGGCCAATACCACGGGCATCACCATGTACGACAGCCCCATGGGCGGGCGCTATGTGTATTCGCGCGGCTTCATGGTCGAAACGTACCAGTTCGATGGCGTCAACCGCGCCATGTACTACCCGCAGGCGAACAGCTTTACCAGCAATACGGCCGTGCTGGACCGCGTGGAAATTGTGCGCGGCGCCACGGGCCTGCTGCAGGGCACGGGTTCGCCGGGCGCGGCCATCAACATGGTGCGCAAGCGCCCGCTGGCGGAAAAGCAGGTGCAGCTGGCGCTCAGCGCTGGCCGCTGGAACGACGTGCGCGGCGAAGTCGACGTCACCGGCCCCTTGAACGAATCGGGCAGCATCCGCGGCCGCGCCGTCGCCGCGCACGACCAGCGCGATTATTTCTATGACGTGGCCGACAGCCGCACGGACGTGCTGTACGGCGTGCTGGAATTCGACCTGGCGCCGGGCAGCAAGCTGACCACGGGCGCCAGCTACGAGAAACTGCACTCGACGCCCTTCTTTTCCGGCATGGCCCGCTACCGTGATGGCAGCGACCCGAAACTGCCGCGCGAAACCTTCCTCGGCGCCGACTGGAACCGCTGGGCTAGCCGCCAGACGGCCGTCTTTGCCGAATTCGAGCACCGCTTCGACGCCGACTGGTCGTTGAAAGCCAGCGCCAACTACACGCGCGAGCGGCATGACGTGAAATACATGTTCAGCCAGGGCGCGCTCGATCCCGCCACCCTGGCCGGCATGATGATGTATGGCGGCGTGTTCGACTACGGCAGCACCAACAAGGGACTCGACCTGTCGCTCGACGGCAAATTCAACGCCTTCGGCCGCCGCCACGGCTTCAGCGCCGGCATCAACACGAACCGGCTGGAAAGCGACAGCGATTTCAGCCTGGCCTTGCTGAAGCAGCCGAACAACCCGCTGCGGCCCAATCACGGCGTGGCCGAACCGAGCGACGCCTGGTTCCGCGAAAACAGCTACCGCGGCGATCCCAGTTTGACGAAAATGACGCAGACGGGCGCCTATGGCGTGGCCCGCTTCAGCGTCAGCGATCCGCTCACCGTGGTGGCCGGCGCGCGCCTGTCGAACTACAAATGGAGCAGCGTGTACCGCGACACGGGCGAGGTGTACATCGACCCCTACCGCGAAAACGGCGTCGTCACGCCGTATGGCGGCGTGATCTACACGTTCGACAAGCGCTGGTCCGGCTATGCCAGCGTGTCCGACATCTTCCAGCCGCAGAACCAGCGCACGGCCGAAGGCGCACTGCTCGATCCGCTCAAGGGGCGCAATCTGGAAGTGGGCGTCAAGGGTGAACTGTTCGACGGCAAGGTCAATACCTCGCTGGCGCTGTTCCGCATCGAACAGCGCAACCGCGCGGAGCTCGACCTGGTCAACACCTGCTCCAGCGGCACGGAGTGCTATTTCTCGGCGGGCAAGGTGCGCAGCGAAGGCGTCGACGCGGAAATCAGCGGCGAAGTGGCGCCGGGCTGGCAGCTGTTCGCCGGCTATACCCTGAACAATTTCAAATACCTGGAACAGACGTCGAATGCGGGCGTGATGTTCGCCAGCACCTACTCGCCACGCCACATGCTGCGCGCGTGGAGCGACTACCGCCTGCCCGGCGCCCTGCAAAAGTGGAGCGTGGGCGGCGGCGTGAACTTCCAGACGGAGAGCTCGCGCGTGACGCAGAACATTACGGTGGCGCAAGGCGCGTATGCCTTGTTCAGCGCGCGCGGCGCCTACCAGATCGACCGCAACTGGACGGCGTCGCTGTCCGTGACGAACCTGCTCGACAAGCGCTACTACCAGACGGTGGGCGCGCCTGCGTGGGGCAATTTCTATGGCGAGCCACGCAAGGCGCAACTGACCTTGCGCGCGCGGTTCTAGACGAAACGCTTATGCCGGAGGACGCAATGGCGCCTTCGGCAGCGGAATGAATTCCGTCTCGCCCGGCACGCTCCCCATGCGCTGGGCGGTCCAGTCGTCGGCCGCCTGCGCCAGGCGCTCCTTGCTCGACGAGACGAAGTTCCAGAACAGGAAGCGGTGGCCGTCCAGCGGCTCGCCGCCGATGACGACGAACTGCACCGGGCCGCCGCCTGCCGTTACGACAGGCACCGTGCCCGCTTCCAGCAAGGCCATGGTGTGTGGCGCGAGCGCCACGCCATCGACCAGCACCTCCCCGCTGATCGGGTAGATCGCCGCTTCCGGCGGCAAGCCTTCCAGGCGCAACTCGCGCCCCGCCTGCAGCGCCACGTCCAGGTACACCGTTTGCATATAGGTGCGCACGGGCGACGTCCGGCCAAAGGCCGTGCCGATCAACACTTTCACGACGGCGCCATCGAGCGTCACGACGGGAATGTCGGCTTGCGGCGTGTGCGTGAAACTCGGTTCGTCCTCCTCGTGCGCCTTGGGCAGCGCGGCCCACAGCTGCAAGCCGTGCGTGCGGTGCGGCTGGCCCGCCAGGTCGTGCGGCGTGCGTTCCGAATGCACGATGCCGCGCCCGGCCGTCATCCAGTTGATGGCGCCCGGTTCGATGCGCTGGTAGGAGCCGATGCTGTCGCGGTGATCGATCGCGCCCTCGAACAGATAGGTGACGGTGGCCAGGCCGATATGCGGATGCGGGCGCACGTCGTGGTTGGCGTCGGGCGCCACGTCGATGGGGCCGAAATGGTCGAAGAAGATGAAGGGGCCGACGGCCTGCTTTACTGCGGAAGGCAGCAGGCGCCGCACGACGAAGCCGCCGCCCAGGTCCTTTTCGTGGCTTTTCAGGATGGCCGCGCTCATGCCAGCACCGTCGTGATTTCCGTGGTGACGGCCGTCATCAGCTTGTGGATCGGGCATTTGCCGGCCACGGTCAGCAATTCCTGGCGCTGCGCATCCGTCAGCTCGCCCGTCAGATGCAGGGTGGCGGCCAGGCGGTACACGCCCTTGCGCTCTTCGCTGGCATCGCGCTCGGTCGACACTTCCACGTGTTCCAGCGGGATGCCCTTGTGCCGGGCGTACCAGACGACGGTGAGCGCCTTGCAGGCCGACAGGGCCGCGTCGTACAGGTCGTGCGGCGAAGGGCCGGCGTCGCCGCCGCCCTCTTCCACCGAGGCGTCGGCGGAAATGATGTGATCGCGCACGTGCACGATGTGGCGCATGGCTTGCGACTGGTCGCGGATGGCTTTGATGGTCATGGCGTTCCTTGGTGCGTTTGGAAAGCCACAATTTACACCGTTTGGCCGCTTGGCGCAGCCCGCTGCCCTTCTACCTGGTCATTTGATACGGAACACGGCATCGACCGTCTGGCCCATCTTGAGGACGGTGACCATCAGCATGTCGTCGGGATTTTGTCGCTGGCGGCTGTTCGCGCGCTGGTAGCGGTCGGACGGCACCAGGCCCACCGCATTGCCCAGGTTTTTCAGCTGGTCCGACGAAATGCCGGCCACGGCGCCCACGCGCTTGCCGAAGCCGCGCGCCATGGCGTCGGCCTTGCGCTGCGCATCCTTGACGGCCTCGCCCACCAATTCCTCTTCCAGGCGGATGCGCTGCGTGGCGCCGAAGGTGACGGCAAACGCATCGAGGTTGGGCATGGCCAGCAGCGGCCCTATGACGGCGGGCCATTTCGACAGGTCAGCCATGTTGATATGCACGCTGGCCTTGATCAGGTACTGCGGATTGGCCGGGTCCTGTTCCGCGCCCTTGCGGATTTCCTTGCGCACGTCGCGCACCTCGATGCCGGCCGCCGCTTCCGGCAAACCCTGCTCCGCCAGCAGCGCCTTGATTTCCGTGATGCGCGTCTTCACCAGCGCCGTGGCCACGTCGGGCGCCGGGTCGAAGGCGCTGACGTCGAAGTCGATCTCGCCCAAATCCGGCGTGACGAAGCTGTAGGCCGTGCCTGTCGCGTGGATGAAGGGATAGGAAGGCAAATCGCCGGCCAGGGCGGAGATGGGCAGGCAGGCGAACACGATGGACAGCAGGCGGCGTTTGAACACGGAGACTCCGGCACGGTTAAGGTGCATGAAGTATCCGTCAAGATGAGCAATATAACAATGGATCAGTCGAGTGTGCGCGCCACGCGGAAGCCCACGATATCGTTCGACAGCACGGTGGAAAAGCCGTTGCGCAGGGCCGAGCGCAAATAGCGCGGGTGGTACAGCCACGAGCCGCCGCGCAGGATGCGCCGGCTGCTGTCGCTGCCCTCTTCCCACGCGCTGCCATCGACGGGCGCGCCTTCGTAATTGTCGTGCACGACGTCCTGCACCCATTCCCACACATTGCCATGCATGTCGAACAGGCCCCAGGAATTCGGCGCGAAAGTGCCCAGCGGCGTCGTGCCGCCCCGGTACACGCCGCGCGGACCGCCGTTGTACACGTACAGGCCGTCGTAGTTGGCTTGCTCGGTGCTGATCGTGTCGCCCACGTTGAAGGCCGTGCGCGTGCCGGCACGGCAAGCGTATTCCCATTCCGCTTCGCTGGGCAGGCGGTAGTGGCGGCCCGTACGCTCGCTCATCCACGCCAGGTACAGCTGCGCGTCATTCCAGCTCACGCCCACCACCGGGTGCTGGTCGTTCTGCACGAAGCCGGGATTGTCCCAGTCCGTCTCGGAACCGCCCGCCCAGCCGGTCGCCTTGACGAAGGCGCGCCATTCGCCCACGCTGACGGGGTGGCGCGCCAGCGCGAACGGGCGCTCGATGCCGACCCAGTGCTGCGGCATTTCGCGCTCAAGCCACGTCTGCTGCGAGCCGGCCTGGATGGCGGCCTTGTGTTCCGTCTCGTGCGCACCCATCTGGAAGCGGCCGCTGGGAATCAGTACCAGCTCCGGCCCCTGTCCCGAACCATCGAGGAAATCGTCGCGCAAGACGCCTTCCGCATTGGGCACCGGTTCCACGTGCTCGGCTTCCGGCGCCGGCGCGGATGGCGGCGCAGGGACAGCTGCGGCGGCGGCGCGGCTGGCCTCTTCGCGGCGCGCGCGTTCCTGCTCGGCGCGGTAAGCCGCCTCCGCCTTGGCCACGATGGCCTTGCGCTGCAATTCCTGATGCTCCTGCAAGGCGGTGGCGGCATCGGCTTCGCGGCGCGCGCGCAACTGGCCGCGCAGCGCTTCCTTGCGCAGCTTGCGCGCCTCTTCCGCTTCGAAATGGCGCTGCGCCTCCTGCTCGCGGCGCAGCTTGTCCTGCCGCTGCTTTTCCAGCGCGGCGGCCTGGATCTCGGCCTTGCGGCGCTGGTCCAGTTCTTCCTGGCGCACGCGCGCCTCCTTGAGCGCCGCCTCGCGGGCCTGTTCGGCGGCCAGCGCCGCCGCCTTTTGCTGCTGCGCCGCGCGCGCCTGCTGCTGGCGCGCCTGTTCCGCCAGTTCTTCGGGCGACGGCCCGGCGGCGCGTTCCAGGTTTTCCAGCAAGGCTTGCACCGATTGCGGACGCAGTTCCGGCGTCAGCGAAAAACCGTTCTGCAGCACTTGCCACTGCTGCGCGTTGAGCGCTTGCGGCGCCGACGGCAAATGGCTGGCGCTGCGCGCGTCGTCAAACGGCATGCGCCCTTCGAGCATCTGATAGATCATCACGGCCACCGCATACACGTCCAGGCGCGGGCTGGGCTGGCGCTGGTTGGCGCCGGCCTCGGGCGCCCGGTAACCGTGCGTGCCCGCGTTCGGCATGTCCAGCGCCAGGCTGCTGTCCGCATTGCGCACGCGCGATGCGATGCCATAGTCGAGCAGCTTGACGTCGCCTTTCGCCGTCAGGAAGACATTGCCCGGCTTGATGTCTCGGTGCACCAGATTGTGCTTTTCCCACGCGTACGACAGGGCGTCGGCCACCGGCTGCAGCAATTCCTGCACCGTGGACAGGGGCAGCGCGCCCTCGCGCGCCAGATAGTGCTCGAGGTCTTCGCCATCAAGGCATTCCATGATGATGAAATAGCTGGCCGTGGCCGGGTCCTGCGCCCACTCGTAGACGCGCACGATGTTTTCATGCGCGAGTTTGCGCGCCTGCGTCGCTTCCTCGATCAGCAGCTTGGCGCGCGTGGCGCTTTGCGTCAGCTGCGGCGGCAAGATCTTCAGCGCCACCATTTCGCTGCTGCCCAGCTCCGCGTGCGTGGCCAGGTCGGTCGCTTGCCACACCTGCCCCATGCCGCCCGTGCCGATCAGCCGCTCGAGCCGGTAGCGGCGGTTTTGCGGGCCGATTTCCTGCCCCGTCATGAAGCCCAGCTCCGTGCCCTGGCGCACGGGCAGCGGCGCCGGCGCAGGCGCGGCGCCGGGCGGCGCGTATTCGGCGTCGAGGATGGCGTTCTTGCGGCGTTCAAATTCCTGCTCGCTGAGCAGCCCGTCGTCGTGGAGGGCGCGCAGTTCCCGCAGTTTGTCTCGTGCTTTTTGCATCATCTGGGGTGAAACGCTTCCATCAAGGCTGCAAGGCGACGCCGCAGGCGGCGCAGAATTTATCTTCCGGATGGCCCGCGCGCTGCGCGTGGCCGTTCTTGCAGCGGACCGGCGCTGCTGCGGCGGCGCCCGGCTGCAGCGCCTGCGCCACGGCCACGCCCAGCTGCGCCTGCGCCGACAGGCCATGCGCGTGCGCCGCGTTCTGCAAGTTGATCAAATCGAGCTGCTGGCGCCGTTCGCGTTCCGCCTGGCCTTCCAGATAGCTGCGCTCCTGCGCCACGCTATCCTGCGCCATGCGCATGGCGTCCAGCGGCGCGACGCCGTTCTCGGCCGCCGCCAGCGCCGCCAGCGCGTGGATCTGCTCGGCGCTCATGCCCGCCTGCAGCTGCGTTTTCAGCACTTGCGCCAGCGCGGCCGCGTTCTGTCCGGCGGCCATGGCCACCTTGCCCGTGTCGCTCAGCGAGCCGATTTTCTCGATGCGGTCGATATCGATGCGCGCCAGTTCGGCCGCATGCGCCTGCTGCGCCAGCAGGGCTTCATATTCACCTTTCCAGCGCGCGTAATCGCTTTCGCGCTGCTGCGCCATGGCCAGCAAGTCGCGCTGCCATTGCGCTTCCTGTTCCAGCTGGCGCAGCTGCTGGCGCTGTTCCTCGATGGCCAGCGCATCGAGCTGCGCCAGCTGCGATTGCTGCTGCAGCTGGCGCGCGTGCACGCCGTCTGCCTCGATGGTGCGCAGCAGCTTTTCCTGCTGCGCGATGGCGTCTTCGCGCGCGCCGCCGCGCCGCAGCGCCGCCACTTTTTCGGCGATTTCCGCCGCCTGCACCTGGGCCGCTTCATCCTTGTGCGCCTCGGCGCGCAGCAGTTCGCGCTGGCGCGCCAGCTGCATCTGGTCTTCCCACTCCTGCACCCGCTCGGCCTCGCGCTTGCGCGCCGCATTCGCCAGCATCAGCCCCTGCCAGGCGGCCTGGTGCTGCTCCGCCTCCAGCTGCGCCTCGCGCTGGGCCGCATCCGCTTCCGCCTGGCGCAGGCGCGCCAGCTGGGCGCGGCGGCCCGTCTCGTCGTCGATCAGCAGCGCGCTTTCCACTTGCTGCGCGATCGACTGCAGGTGCACCTGGTGCGTAAAGCGCTGCTGCGCCAGCTGGATCTGTTCGCGCCCGTGCAGCTGCGACAGTTCCAGCTCGCTGCGCATCTTGATGGCGGCCAGCGCCCGCACGTGTTCCCAGTTGGCCGCTTCATCGGCCCGCTGCGCGCCCTTCTGCGCCAGTTCCTGTTCCAGCTCGCCCAGCGCCAGCGCGGCGCCATGGTCGAGCGCCTGGCGCCGCGATTTCGCTTCCAGAATGCGGCCATACAGGTCGATCTGGCGCCCGCGCAGCGCTTGCAGACGCTCCGCTTCCTGGTGGTTCAGTTCCGCCTTTTCCACCGCCGCATCCTGCTGCAGCTCGGCGCGGCGGTGCGCGTGGCGCGCCGCCAGTTCCTCGCGGCGGATGCGCTGCCACTCTTCCTCGTCATACAACTGGTCGAGCTGCTTCATGCGTTCCAGGCTGTGCTGCTCCAGTTCCTGCGCCGGCAAGCCGCCCAGCCACAGGGTGCCGATGCCGGCGCCTGCGTCGCCCGCGCGCTTGTCGTGCCGCAGGCTCAGCGTTTCCACGCGCGACACGGCCAGGCCGCTGGGCGCCAGGCGCTGCGTCAGGGCCGATTGCAGGCGTTCGTTCAATTCGGGCCGCAGGTCGGCATTCGCGTCCATCTCGCGCAACGCGCGGCTGCCGATGAATTCCAGCGCGATCTGGCGCACGGACGGCAGCAGCAAGGCGTGCAGGTGGGCGCGCGTGACGGCGCCCGGCGCGCGCATGAACTGACGCGCGAACGCGTCGGGCTGGCCCAGCGCGATGTCCACGCGCAGCGATGCGGCGACATTCAGCAACTCCGTGCTGGCCAGGGCCGGCAGGTCGAATTCCAGGCTGATGGCATCGGCGCGCGCGATCAGCACCTCGGCCGGGCGTGCCGGCAGCAGCGCGGGCAGGCGCGCAAAGAAGGCGGCGCTGTCGTAATCGCCAGCCGGTATCAAGGTGAAAGCGTCCGATTGCACGATCCAGGCGCGCGACTCGGCCGGCACCTGCAGGCGGCGCGCGGCACTGCCGAACAGCGAGGACAGTTCGCGCACGCCGAAGAACAGGGCCAGTTGCCCATCAGCAAGATGCCATTGATTGGCATGCAGCACCGCGTCGCTGTCGGGGGCGCCCAGCGACAAGCCGCATTGCGCGCAATAGCCGGCGGCGGCGCCGTTCTTGTGCTCGCAGCGCGGGCAGCGGGCGCCGCCAAAACCAAACAATTGGAACATGTGTGACTCCTGATGAGAATAATGGTGTGCGCAACACGGCTGCCATGCCGATTCTAGCAGGATAGCCGGGCCTGACTTGCCGCGCACGGCATGGGCACGGCAGTGCGCAGCATCAGATAATGCCATAGGGCAATTGCATTCATATGCGCGGATACAGGGCTAATTAGGCCTCAATTCAAGCGGTCGCCCGCCAATGCCGCGCGCAGGCATTTCAGCGCCGTTTTTTTGCAGGCCATCCCGCCAAAACCACGGCTGGTCGCATGCGCATGGCGGGCAGGCGCGCGCTTGGCTACAGTGCATGCATACCCACCCGCCACCCCGAAAGGAACGATCATGAAAGCGTTAAAAAACATGGAAGCCATCTTCACCGTCGCCGTCGCCATCGCCTGCGGCGCCAGCTATGTCAGCTTCATGCAGCCATCGGCCGCCAGGACGGCCGCTGCGGCGCAGACGACCGCCATCCCCGTCGTGGTGGTCAGCGCCAAGCGCATGACGGAACAGGAAAAGAAAATCTCGCTGATCGAGGAACGCCAAGCCTTGCTGGGCAACACCACCGCCAGCACCCTGTGAGCCACCGATGCTGACGCCACGCCGCCTGGCGCACCGCGCATAGCCGCCGCGCCAGGCCGCCATTTGTATCCGCCACGGATACACGGACACACAGCATTGTGTCAATTGTAATAAGTTGAATCAAAGGCGAAAAAACGCCGGCAAGCGCCTATAGTCCATTTCACGCAATCACCGAAATGGAGCACACCATGAAACCCATCACACTCTACGCAGCAGCCATGCTTGCCATCAGCGCCGCAGCCTTCCTGCCTGCGCAAGCGATGGCACAGAATCAGCTCGGCGTCAGCATTGTCATCGGCGACGCCCCGCCTCCGCCACGGTTTGAAAGCGCCCCAGCGCCGCGCGCCGGCTATGTCTGGGCGCCAGGCTACTGGAACTGGGATGGCCAGCGCCACGTCTGGACCGGCGGCGAATGGCTGCGCGAACGGGGCGGCAACCACTACCGCCGCGCCGCCTGGATACAGGAGAACAACCGCTGGCGCCTGGACCGTGGCGGCTGGGTCGCCGCGCAAGTGCAGCCCGTGCGCTATGACGACATCCGCATCGCACCGCCGCCGCCGCGCCGCGAAGCCATCCCGCGCGCGCGCCACGGCTACGTCTGGGCGCCCGGCCACTGGGAATGGCGCGGCCAGCGCTACGCCTGGACGCCAGGTGTATGGATCGCCGAACGCCGCGGCTACGTCTATGCGCCGCCCGTCTGGAACCAGCGCGACGGCCGCTGGCAGATGGAGCAAGGCCGCTGGTCGCGCGGCCCGAACGGCGACCGCGACCGCGATGGCATCCCCAACCGCTATGACCGCGACAATGGCAACCGCCACGACCGCGATGGCGACGGGGTCCCAAACCGCGACGACCGCAGACCCGATAATCCGCGCCGCGACTAGTAACACCTGATATAACCTGCTGCGCGTCGCGCTTTGCCGCCTGCGATGCTCACCGTGCTTTAGCACGGTTGCGCTTCTCGGCCACAAATCACCGCCGCTCGCGACGGTTCTATCAAGCGTTACTGTAAAAGTTACCTACCAGGGCCACCCATCGCGGTGGCCTTGTCATTTTCCCGACACATCCGTGTATTAACATCGCGCGACGATCAATCACACTGCACGAGAAAGATTCACGATGGCGATGGAAACTGCCGGTTTTACCTACGGCTCGGATACCTCGGGCCTGGTCTGGGGCTTCCTGTTTGGCCGCGACGGGCAGCCGCTGGCGCTCGACTCGACGGCGGCGCTGGCCTGGCTGGCCGATGGCGCGGCGCGTCCGGCGCAGGAATTCGTCTGGCTGCATTTCAATTTGTCGCATGCGGCCAGCGAAAAATGGCTGATGACGCACACGCAGCTGGCCGACGAATTCTATGAAACCCTGCACCAGGGTTCCCGTTCGACGCGCATCGAACAGGCGGAAAACACCCTGATCGCCGTGGTCAACGATGTGGTGCACAACTTCTCGTTCGAGGCGTCCGACATTTCCACCATGTGGGCCAGCGTGGCGCAAAACCTCGTCATCACGGCGCGCCGCGCGCCGCTGCAGTCGATCGAGCGCCTGCGCCAGGCCGTCATCAAGAATCACGAGCCGATACGCTCGTCGGTGGAACTGCTGATCCATCTGCTGCGCGACCAGGCGGACGTACTGGTCAACATCGTGCGCGACGCCGTGGCGCGGGTCGACGATATAGAAGACCACTTGCTGGCCGGGCGCCTGGTGCCGAAACGCGAAGACCTGGGCGCCATGCGGCGCGTGCTGGTGCGGCTGCAGCGCCTGCTGGCGCCGGAACCGGCCGCCCTGTTCCGCCTGCTGCAACGCCCGCCATCGTGGGTGTCGGAGCTCGACAGCCTGGAACTGCGCCAGTCGACGGAGGAGTTTTCGGTGGTGCTCAGCGATATGTCTTCGCTGCAGGAACGCATCAAGCTGCTGCAGGAAGAGATCGCCGCCAGCGTCAACGAGGAAAACAGCCGCAGCCTGTTCGTGCTGACCATCGTCACCGTGCTGGCCTTGCCGATCAATATCATCGCCGGCATGCTGGGCATGAACGTGGGGGGCATTCCGCTGGCCCAGCATCCGCAGGGCTTCTGGATCATTGTCGCCATCATCGTCACGTTTACGGTCGTGGCGGGATGGCTGGTGGTGCGCGTACAGCGAAACAGTTAAGTCACGGCACGGCCTGGCAGGCGAACGGCAGGCGCCGTCCGCCGTCGCTGCTTATCGGTGGTATTCGCCGGCCCGTTCAGGCTGGTAGACGATTTCCTCGATCTTGACTTTGACTACGCCGCCCGGCATGGGCCAGGCGATGCTGTCGCCAACGGACAGGCCCAGCAGCGCGCTGCCGACGGGCGCCAGCACGGAAATACGGTCGGCCTGGCCTTCCACGTCCTTCGGATACACGAGCGTCAGGCAGAATTCCTCCTTGTTTTCCACCGTGAAGCGCACGGTGGAATTCATCGTCACGACGGTCGGTGGAATCTCTTGCGGCTCGAGCACCTCGGCGCGGCCCAGCTCATCGAGCAAGGCGGCCTTGTCCGGCGATAAGTTATTACCCAAGGCATACAACAACGCTTCCAGTCGTTCCAGGTCTTGTGACGACAAAATAATTTTTGGTTTTTTTTCCAAGATATCCTCACTATTGATCATCAGGGCGGCGTCCGGTTTTACTGGCGGCAGATTGCCTGGCCGCGGCAGACAAAACAAACAGCATCAGGACGTCCATCATCAGCGGATTATGGACGAACTCGCGGAGCAAGGCCATAGCGTTCGCGCATTCTTCATTAAAATTTATTAAAATCAATGACTTGTAATGGCTGATATAGTCAAAAAGTTTATCCGTGCCGCGATGGCCGGACCCATTGAAGTTACTCTTGCTGGTATTTTGTTTACCATCAGCATTGTTTTAAGAGAAAAAAAACGGCGGGCAAAAAAAGGATTAAAATTCAGCATGAATTATTATTAGAAAGACACGTCTTCCTTTTCCGCCTGTCTTGTCGCCTTGCCTGCTGTCACCGGTGTGCTGCATGGATATAAATTGCCGCACGCCCTGTACTTTCACGCTGCAAAATGACAATATGTCGGCCTTAGCAACACTTGGCAACACGTTGAGGGTTCCGGCTCACTTCGGTTTTCATCAGACTGGAACGTAAAGTATGGCAGGGCGAGGCGCGATCACACGGGGCGGCGGCAGGCGGGGCCGGCAGGAAGAAGCGTCATGATGACGCCATTGATACTGCCGTCCGTGCAATTGCGCGGCGACCGGATAGCCCGGCTGAACTTGCTGGCCGCGGCGGCCATGCTGGCCACGGCCAGCCTGCTGCTGATCCTCTTTCAATTGTTTTCCCTTCAGGAATCCTTCCAGCGCAACCTGCACATCCAGGCCGACATGCTGGCACCCGCCGCCACCCAGGCCATGCGCGAGGACAATCGTCTCGCGGCACAACAACTGCTCGCTCCCCTCGCCGCCGCCCCGCATGTCCGGCAAGCCCTGCTCTACAGCCCCTATGGCACGCCGTTTGCCCGCTACGCGCGCAGCGGCAACGACGCCGTGCCGACGGCGCCGCGCAACGGCCTGCACCTCGATTACCTGGACGGCAGCGCCGCGATATTGAAGACCCTGCCCGGCGGCGGCGCGCTCTACCTGCGCGCCAGCCTGGCGCCGCTGTACGCCAGCCTGGCGCAATTTGCCGCCTTCACCGTGCTTGTCTGCCTGTGCGCGTTCGGCCTGACGTTCCTGATGGTGCGCCGCACGCGCACCGCGGCCCAGCATGCGGAAAGCCATCTGCACTACCTGGCCCACGTCGACTCCGTCACGCAACTGCCGAACCGCCATGAATTCAACGACGCCCTGGCCTACGCGCTGGCGCGCGCCGACCGGCAGGACAGCAGTGCGGGCCTGCTGCTGCTGGACCTGGACAACTTCAAGGTAGTCAACGATACGCTGGGCCACCACTGCGGCGACCAGCTGCTCAAGCTCGTCGCCGAGCGCCTGGTGGCCATCCTGCGCGGCACCGACATCATCTGCCGCATCGGCGGCGATGAATTCGTCGTCATCGTCGAACCGGCCGACGACGCCTCGGAAATGGCCAGCGTGGCGCGCAAGATCCTCGCCGTGCTGGCCGCGCCGTTCGACCTCGAAGGCCACCAGCTGTATGTCAGCGCCAGCATCGGCGTGAGCCTGTATCCGTTCGACGCGCAGGACGTGGCCACCCTGACGCGCAATGCCGATACGGCCATGTACCACGCCAAGCACCAGGGCAAGAACCGCTACGCCGTGTTCAAGGCGGAAATGGAATTGCGCGCCCAGCGCCGCCTGCGCATGGAAGCGAACCTGCGCCGCGCGCTGCAAAACGAGGAACTGTATCTGCACTACCAGCCGCAGATCGATTTGCGCAGCGGGCGCATCGTCGGCGTGGAAGCGCTGATACGCTGGAACTGCCGCGAGATGGGCCAGCTGAGCCCCGCCGAATTCATCCCCGTGGCCGAGGAAAGCGGCATCATCGTCGACCTGGGACGCTGGGTGCTGCAAAGCGCCTGCCGCCAGGCGGCCGTCTGGTGCAAGGCGGGCCTGCTCGATTCGCTCGAGCACGTGGCCGTCAACCTGTCGGCCTGCCAGGCGCGCGACCCGGGCCTGATGGACGATATCCGCGCCATCCTGCACGAAACGCAGCTGCCGCATGGCTTGCTGGAGCTGGAAATCACGGAAGGGGTCTTGATGGACAATATCCACGCCAACGTGGAATTGATGCGGCGCCTGCAGGAAACGGGCATCCATCTGTCGATCGACGATTTCGGCACCGGCTATTCGTCGATGTCCTACCTGAAGCGCCTGCCGATCGACCAATTGAAAATCGACCGCAGCTTCGTGCACGACCTGCCCGGCGAGGGCGAAGCCATCGTCACGGCCATCATCGCCATGGCGCACAGCCTGCATCTGAAAGTGGTGGCCGAGGGCGTGGAAACCTTGCGGCAGGTGGAGTTTTTGCGAACAGCGGGCTGCGACAACGTGCAGGGCTTTTTCTTCGCGCGCCCGATGACGGCGGCGCAGCTGACGGCATTGCTGCTGGAACGGCGCGACTGGAGCACGCGGACGATTTTACCGGCTTGAGTTGCTGCCAACGATGGTGTCGGATTACGGCCGTTGGCCTAATCCGACCTACGCCATGAACACGTAGGTCGGCGTAGGTCGGGTTAGCGCAAAGCGCGTAACCCGACACCACCATGCTACATCAAGCCAGCTTGGCCGAATGCTCGCGCGTCGCGTGGAATTTCAGCTTCGGCCAGCGCTCTTCCGTCAAGCGCAGGTTCACGCCCGACGTGGCCAGGTAGGCCATGTTGCCGGCCGCATCGTAGGCCACGTTGTGGCCCAGCGCGTTTTCGAAGTCCTGCAGGATGCGCTTGTCGTCGCAGCTGACCCAGCGCGCGCTGCTGATGCTGGTGCCCTCGAACACGGCGTCGACGCCATATTCGTTGAGCAAGCGGCTGGCCACCACTTCGAACTGCAGCACGCCGACGGCGCCCAGTACCAGTTCGCCGCCCTGCACCGGCTTGAAGACTTGCACCGCGCCCTCTTCGCCCAGCTGCTGCAAGCCCTTGTGCAGCTGCTTGATCTTCAGCGGATTACGGATGCGCACGGAGCGGAAGAAGTCCGGCGCGAAGTACGGGATGCCCGTGAAGGTCAGCATCTCGCCTTCGGAAAAACTGTCGCCGATCTGCATGTTGCCGTGGTTCGGCAAGCCGATGATGTCGCCCGCGTACGCTTCTTCCACCTGTTCGCGCGACGATGCCATGAAGGTCACCACGTTCGACACCTTGATCTCGCGCCCCAGGCGCAGATGCTTGACCTTCATGCCGCGCTCGAAACGTCCCGAGCACACGCGCAAGAAGGCGATGCGGTCGCGGTGGGCCGGGTCCATGTTCGCCTGGATCTTGAAGACGAAACCGGTAAATGGCTGCTCGGACGGGGCCACCGAACGCACGGTCGCATCGCGCTCGCGCGGCGCCGGCGCCCAATCGACCAGCGCGGACAGGATCTCGCGCACGCCGAAGTTGTTGATGGCCGAACCGAAGAACACGGGCGTCTGCACGCCGGAAAGGAATTCCTCCAGGTTGAACGGGTTCGACGCGCCGTGCACCAGTTCCACTTCCATGCGCAATTGATCCATCTCGAGCGGGAACATCTCCTGCAGGCGCGGGTTGTCGATGCCCTTGATGATTTCGAAGGCGCCATCGGCCTTCTCTTCACCGGCCTTGAACAGCATGATTTCGTCGTTCAGCAGGTGGTACACGCCGCGGAAGTTCTTGCCCATGCCGATAGGCCAGGTGACGGGCGCGCACTGGATCTTCAGCACCGATTCGAGTTCGTCGAGCAGGTCCAGCGGATCGCGCGTCTCGCGGTCCATCTTGTTCATGAAGGTGACGATCGGCGTATTGCGCATGCGGCACACGGCCAGCAGCTTGATCGTCTGCGCTTCCACGCCCTTGGCCGCATCGATCACCATCAGCGCCGAGTCGACCGCCGTCAGCACGCGGTAGGTATCTTCCGAGAAGTCCTGGTGGCCCGGGGTGTCGAGCAGGTTGACGACGTGGTCGCGGAATTCGAACTGCATCACCGAGGAGGCGACGGAAATGCCGCGCTGCTTTTCGATCTCCATCCAGTCCGAGGTCGCGTGGCGGCCCGATTTGCGCGCCTTGACGGTGCCGGCCATCTGGATCGCGCCCGAGAACAGCAGCAGTTTTTCCGTCAAGGTGGTCTTGCCCGCATCCGGGTGGGAAATGATGCCGAAGGTGCGGCGGCGCTGCACTTCGCGCGCGATCACGGCCGGCGCCTTGCTGCTTGCTGGCGCTGCGGCGATGTCCGCGTTGTCGCTGGAATCGGGGGTAGTGATGTCGTTCTCGTTGGCCATATTGGTGACCATAATATGGCCCTCGCAAAAAACCCTCGATTTTACAGAAGGATCGGCCTTCCGTGTGAACTGCTTCACTGTGGAGAAAAGCAAAATCGCCCACTTCATCAAGGGGTCACAATCCGCAGGCAACATTGCACTGCAGAAATGTTGTCACCCTACCCTGGAAACCCGATGAAAATGCTCCTCACCCCCGCCATCCGACTCATGCAGCGCTTGCGCCTGCTGCCCAAATTCATGCTTGTCTGCCTGGTCTTCCTGCTGCCTTTGGTGCTGGCGACCACCTTGCTGATCTCGGAGCTGGGCAAATCGCTGGCCCAGGCGCAGGATGCGCAGTGGGGCGTGGCCTATGTGCGCCAGCTGCAGGAAGGCACGCGCCTGCTGCAGCAGCGGCGCGGCCTCGAACACTTGCGCCTGAGCGGCAAGGCGGGCATGGACAACACGGCCCTGAACGCGCGCATCACGGCCGCACTGGCGGCCCTGGCGCGCCTGCCGGCCGGTGCCGGCTTGCCGCAGGCGGCCGAGCTGACGAAACAGTGGCAAGCCCTGCTGGGCCGCCAGGCCGGCCTCGCGGCGCGCGACAGCTACGCGGCACATACGGCGCTGCTGCGCCAGGCGGCCAAACTGGGCCAGCTGGTGGCCGACCGTTCGCACCTGAGCCTGGATCCGGACGCGGGCGCCAACCACCTGAGCGCCGTCTTCACCGCCACCCTGCCCGACCTGGCCGAAAGCCTGTCCGACATCGCCGGGCGCGGCGCCGCCTACATCGACACGGGCCTGTTCGAAGCGAATGAAGATCAGCTCGTCAACGCCAACGCGCTGATCGCGCGCCACGAACTGGAACGCCTGCCGGCCCGCTTCGACGAAATCCTCGCCGCCCGGCCGGAATTGCGCGCCAGCGTACAGCCGGCCCTGAAAGCCGTGCCGGCCGCGCTGGCCTTCCTCGAACGCACGAAAAACGAGGTGACGAATTCCTACGGCCAGACGTCGGGCGCGCAATTCCATGCGGCCGGCATGCAGGCGATCGACGCCCTGCAGGCGCTCTCCGGCGCTTCCGCCGGCGCCCTGGACGACTTGCTGGCGCAGCGCATCGCCCGCGACGAGGCGCGCCGCGCCCTGATCCTGGCCGCCATGCTGCTGGTGCTGCTGGCCGCCGCCTACCTGTGCGCGGGCTTTTATGCCGCGTTCGCGCGCGACGTGACGCAGTTGCGCATGGCCGTCGGCGCGGCGGCGGCGGGCGACCTGTCGCAGCGCATCACTTCGCGGGCGCACGACGAGATCGGCGACCTGGTGCGCGACTTCGGCGCCATGACGCACGGCCTGGCCACCCTGGTGCAGGAAATCCGCGGCGGCGCGGCCGTCATCGCGGCGGCCGGCGCCGATATCGCCCAGGGCAACGCCGCCCTGTCCGGCCACACGGCCACGCAGGCCGATGCGCTGGGCGCCACGGTGGACTCGATGCGCGAGCTGACGGCCACCGTCGGCCGCAACGAAGCGCACGTAGGACAGGGACGCACGCTGGTGGCGACGGCGGCCGACGTGGCCCTGCGCGGCGGCCAGACCGTGGGCGCCGTGGTCGACACCATGGCCTCGATCAAGGCCAGCTCGCACAAGATCGTCGACATCATCGGCGTCATCAACGGCATCGCCTTCCAGACGAATATCCTGGCCCTGAACGCGGCCGTCGAAGCGGCTAGAGCCGGCGAGCAGGGGCGCGGCTTTGCCGTCGTCGCCTCCGAAGTGCGCAGCCTGGCGCAGCGCTCGAACGAGGCGGCGCTGGAAATCAAGCGCCTGATCGGCGATTCCGTCGCCACCGTGGATGCCGGCGGCGACCTCGTCAATGCCGCCGGCAACACCATGCGGCAAGTGGTCGACGCCGTGCAACAGGTGGCCGTGGTGATCGGACGCATCAGCAGCGCCGGCGCCGAGCAGAATGGCGAGATCGCCCGCATCAACCAGGCGCTGGCGCAAATCGACGACATGACGCGCCAGAACGCGGGCCTGGTCGACGAGGCGCGCGCCGGCTCGCAGCGTCTGCACCAGGAAGGCGAAGCGCTGACGCAGGCCGTCAGCCGCTTCCGCCTGGGCGAGCACGAGGCGCCAAATGCACGCCAGGCGCCGGCCGCAGCCGTGCGCGACGGCTTGCCCAGCGTGCGGCCGGCCGGTCTGTGGAGCGCCAATAAACCGCGCGTCATATCACAAAATCGCGCGGGACGGCGCAAGGCTAGCTAGTCAAAAGTGTGCACGTAGGACAAGGACTACAATTCCGCCTCAGATGAGACTACAAAGTGGCGACTGCTAATCTTATGTTCGCCACTTACATAAGCTTTTAAAGTAGCTACATCGCGATCTGCACCGCGCGGTCGAACAAAACGCCGTTATCACATGAGCACGGCAGCTTCTTTGACCAGCAACGCGGCAGTCGCACTCCGATGTAAAAAGCCTGTGAGGAATACTATGAACCAAACTCAACTTAGCACCCCGGTCCAGAAGAACCAGTTGCTGCCGCGCGCCATGCCGGCGGCCGGACGGGAAATCAAGCTTGCGTCGCGGGTTAGCCTCAGCAGTGCCCAACAGAATGAATTACTGGCCGCCCTGCCGCGCGCCGCGCTTGAATCGCTGTTCGAAGACCTGGAACTGGTGGAACTGCCTTTCGGCAAGGAATTGTATGCCTATGGTAACAACCTGGAATACAGCTACTTCCCCACCACCGCCATCATTTCGCTGCTATATGTGATGGAAGATGGCGCCACGACGGAAATCGCCGTCGTCGGCCATGAAGGCGTGGCCGGTGCCTCGCTGCTGGCCGGCGAGCGCGCCATGTGCACGGCTGTCGTGCAAAGCGCCGGTTACGGCTACCGCCTGAAAACGCAAAGCTTGCGCGACGCGTTCAATCAGGGCGGCGCCCTGCCCCAGCTGCTGATGCGCTACACCAACGCCCTGTTTGCGCAAATGGCACAGAACGCCGTCGGCGGCCGCCACAGCTCGATCGAACAAAAGCTGTGCCGCTGGCTGCTGGACCGCCTGGACCGTTCGCCATCGAATGAATTGAAAGTCACGCAAGAGCTGATCTCGATCATGCTGGGCGTGCGCCGCGAAAGCATCACGGCCGCCGCCGGCAAGCTGCAGGAAGAAGGCTTGATCCACTATCGCCGCGGCAATATCACGGTGCTGGACCGCGCCGGCCTGGAATGCTATGCGGGCGAATGCTACAAAGTGGCCAAGACGGAATACGACCGCTTGCTGCGCGACGTTTCCCGCTGCTGATCATGCAAAATAAATAAAAAATGGCCGGGCTGCATGCCCGGCCATTTTTTATCTCAAAGAAAATTACGCTTCGATATCCGCGTCGATGTCTTCCGGCTCCGGCGTCAGCGGCAGCGGAATCACGGCTTCCACGCATGTCCCCTTGCCATCCGGTCCCTGGCGCACGGTGAGAGTGCCGCCCAGCAGCAAAGCGCGTTCGCGCATGCCCAGCAAGCCGTGCGACATCGGTTTTTGCAGCACAGCTTCCGTGATGCCGATGCCGTCGTCGATCACGCGTAGCACCAGGCCGTGTTCATTGCGTTTCAAGGTCACGCTGACCATGCCGGCACGCGCATATTTCATGATATTCGTCAGCGATTCCTGCACGATACGGAACAAGGCAATCGTCAGGGTGGCCTCGCGGTTGTCGATATTGATGGCCACATCCGTTTCGCAACGAACCGAGCTCATGCGCGCAAAATCCTCGCAATAGCTTTCAATGGCGGCGCACAGGCCCAGGTTGTCCAGCAGGCTCGGGCGCAAATCCTCGACGATGCGGCGCTTGAGCTCCACCGTTTCCAGCAAGGTGGCCTTGGCACGCCGCAATTGCGTCGCCAGTTCCGGCTGCGTGTGCGCCAGTTGCTGCGTGACGGCGCCAAGGTCCATGCTGATCGACGTCAAGTTGGCGCCCAGCTCATCGTGCAACTCGCGCGCCAGCCGCGCTTTTTCCACTTCATTGACGCTGATCAAATGACGCGACAGCACGGATAACTGCTCGGTACGCTTGCTGACCGTCGATTCCAGGGTATCGTTGGCATTTTGCAATGCATACTCGACGGCCGCGCGGTTCTGGAAGCTGCGCCGCACCAGCTGATAAAACATGATCAGCACGAGGATGGCCAAGGCATTGATGCCGATGCCGAGCAGCACGGCTTTCTGGTACTCATGATAAAAGGCGGCGCTGCCGGTCGACAGCGCTTCATTCTGCTCGCGCGTCATGATCACCACCTGCAGGCGGATCTCGTCCATGGTGGCGCGGTCATCGGTCACGCGGGAAATGTTGACGATCTCGGCCAGTCCGCCCTGCTTGTAGACATCGATCGATTGTTGCAACATCGACATCTTGCGACGGATCAAGCTTTTCAGCTGGCCCAGGTTTTTCAGCTGGGTAGGACTGCCAGCGAGCAAGGTTTGCAGCTCGTTGAATTCGTTTTCGATTTCGGTGGTGGCGGTCTTCGACGGCCCCAGATAGGTTTCGGAGCCGGAAATGAAATAGCCGCGCAAGCTGCTTTCCGCATCGAGCACGAGCACATTCAAATACTGCAGGCGGTCGGCCACACGGGCGCTCTGGCTGAGCAAGGCGTTCGTGCCCTTCAACGACTGCAGGTTGTGATAAAGACTGAAGCCATTAAGTACAAGCAACAAGGCGCACGTCACGCACAGGATCGTCTTGTACAGGGGCAGGCGGTGATTCGGGGCCGGTTCAGCGGTGAAATACATCCTGATGTGCATCCTTAGCAAGGTTCGGCGCGGGAAAGAGCGCCGGCGCCGGCCAATTATAGTCCTCGCCACAAACTGCTGCACTGCACAAGTCGTGCTGGCTAGCTGGCTGAGCGATCATGTTTCAATGATCGCACCGCAGCGCTAGTCAAGCAAATTGTTTTTCATTGCGTAATAGGTCAAGTCGCTGTTAGATTGCAAGCCCATTTTTTCCATGATGCGCGTACGGTAGGTACTGACCGTCTTGATGCTCAGCGATAAGGCCACGCCGATATCGGATACGGTGGCGCCACGCGCCAGGCGCAGGAAGACCTGGAACTCGCGGTCCGACAATTCCGTATGCAGGGCGGCATTCGTGTCACGGTCGAACGACTGCGCCAGCAACTCGCCCACGGTGGAGCTGACATAGCGGCGTCCCTGGAATACGGTGCGCACGGCCGTCATCAGCTCGTCGGCTTCGCATTCCTTGTTCAGATAGCCGTTCGCGCCCATCTTGAACAGGTTCAGCGCGTATTGCTGCGCGGGATAGCCGCTGAGTATCAGCACGGGCAATTCCGGCTGGCCCTGGCGGATCGTGCGCAAGGTATCGATGCCGCTTTGATCGGGCATGGCGATATCGAGCAGCAATACATCGCAAATTTCGCGGCGGGCGATATCGAGCGCTTCGCGCCCCGTACCGGCTTCCGCCACCACACTGAAGTCGCTTGACGACGAAAAAATCTGTTTGAATCCAGCTCGTACTATTTGGTGATCATCACAAATGGCAACGCGTATCATTGTTTCCCCTTAAATTTTCCTGGCCTGGGAAAGACTACCGGAACCTGAACGCTGCTCCGGTTCAGCGTCACTAACAAAAACGCAACATTAACATTATATTCAAAATATGGCGCGCCGTACGGTAGCGTCAACGCCAAGGCGGAGCATCCATGCAGTATAGTCAACTTGGTCAACCGCTACCGGACAACCCCACCTATATTGGTACAAATCTTATTTTAGCAAGGTTAAAATCGCCATTAATTCATTGCGTATCCACACGCGGTCCAGCGGCGCTTCCTGCGGCACGGCAGGCATGGCCGGCAGCGCTGGCAGCTCGTCGGCGATGCCATGCGATGCGCCACGGCTGTCGAGCTTGTTGCGCGCTCCGCTGATGGTAAAGCCCTGCTCGTACAGCAATTCGCGGATGCGGCGTATCAGCAGCACCTCATGGTGCTGATAATAACGGCGGTTGCCACGTCGTTTAACCGGCTTGAGCTGGGAAAACTCCTGCTCCCAGTAGCGCAATACGTGCGGTTTGACGCCGCACAACTCGCTCACCTCGCCGATCGTGAAATAGCGTTTCGCCGGAATGGGCGGCAAGGCGATCAACTCGGTTTTACTGATGCGCTCGTTCATCGCCACTCACTCAGGCAGCACGTGCCAGCGGACTGGTCTCTTCGACCATGCTTTTCAGCTTCTGGCTCGCATGGAAGGTCACGACACGGCGCGCCGTGATGGGGATCTCTTCGCCCGTCTTCGGATTGCGGCCCGGCCGCTGCGGCTTGTCGCGCAACTGGAAATTGCCGAAACCGGACAACTTGACGGCCTCGCCACGCTCGAGCGCGTTGCGGATTTCATCGAAAAAGGTCTCGACCATATCCTTCGCTTCGCGCTTGTTCAGGCCCACTTGCTCGAACAACAGTTCGGCCAGCTCCGCCTTGGTCAAGGTCGGTAAATCTTTTTCCGCTTCCTGGCGCACTTTGGCAACCAGCATGGCCCGATGCAAATCGGCGGCCAGTGCGGATTGCAGTACGGCGGAATCAACGTCGCTGTTATTAATTTTCCTGCCCTGCCTTTTCTGTGCGCCCGAGCTCGCCACATGGCAAGCTCGTCTACGATTGACGACGGAAAGGCCGTCACGCAAGGCGACGGCCAGTCCGGTAATTACGAACGCAGTTTCGCGTCGTGGCCCTGCTTGGCCGCATCGATCAGGACAGCCATCAGGCCATCGACGACATCGTCTTGCAGGGTGTTTTGAGTATCTTGCAAGCTAATCCGGAAAGCAAGGCTTTTTTCATCCGCCTCCAGACCTTTTCCACGATATTCATCAAATAAAACAATGGCTTGCACGATACGGGCTGCCGGGCTCGCCTTCGCTGCCGCGTGGAAGCTGTCGAGCAGATCCTGCACGGCCACCGATTGCTTGACGACCACGGCCAAGTCGCGGCTGGCGCCAGGGAATTTCGAGATTTCCTGGTACGCGGGCACGACTCTTTGCGTCAAGGCAGCGGCGTCGACTTCGAACAGCACGGGCGCCAGCGGCAGGTCATACTTTTGCATCCAGCGCGGGTGCAATTCGCCGATGAAACCGATGACCTTGCCATCGAGCTCCACGTTGGCCGAACGCCCCGGATGCAGTGCCGGATGCTCCGCCTTGGTGAAACGCAAGACCAGCGGCGCGAACAGCGCTTCCAGGTCCGCCTTCACGTCGAAGAAGTCGACCGTGCGCGCAGCCTGGCCCCACTGCTCGTCGGCAACCGCGCCGTAGGCCATGGCGGCCACGCGCTTGGGCTGGGCGTAGCCAGCCACCGACAACGGGCCGTTTTCCACGCTGTCGTCGCGCTGGTAGATGGCGCCTACTTCGAAGATACGCACGCGGTTCGTCTTGCGGTTCAGGTTGTAGCGCACATTGGCGATCAGGCTGCCGATCAGCGAGGAACGCATCACGCTCATCTGGCTGGCGATCGGGTTCTGCAATTTGATCGGGTTCGTGTTGCCCGAGAAATCGCGCTCCCATGCCGTATCGACAAAGCTCATGTTAACCACTTCCTGGAAGCCCAGGTCGGCCAGTTCATGACGTACCGCAAACAGCGAGCGGGTATTTTCCGGTGCAATCTGCATCACGTTCGCGGCCACGGGCGGCAAGGTCGGGATGTTTTCAAAGCCGTACACGCGCGCCACTTCCTCGATCAGGTCTTCCTCGATCTCGATGTCGAAACGGTAGCTGGGCGAGGTCACGGAAAACACGCCGTCCGCCAAGGTGTATGGCAGGGCCAGGCGCGTGAAGATATCGGCGATCAGCTCATCGTTGAGCGGCACGCCGATGACTTTTTGCGCGCGCGCCGTGCGCATCGATACGGGCTGGCGTTGCGGCAAGTTCACCACGTGGTCGTCGACGGGGCCGACGGTCGTCGCCGGCGTGCCGCAGATTTCCACGATCAGCGCCGTGATGCGCTCGATGTGTTCGACGGTGGTGGCGAAATCGACGCCGCGCTCGAAGCGGTGCGCCGCATCGGTCGAGAAATTCAAACGGCGCGCGCGGCCTTGAATGGCGTTCGGCCACCAGAATGCCGCTTCCAGATAGATGCTGTCCGTATCGTCCGACACGGAGCTGGCGTCGCCGCCCATGATGCCGGCCAAGGATTCGATTTCTTTATCATCAGCAATGACGCCGATCCACTCGTCGACGGCAATGGTATTGCCGTTCAACAGCTTGACGGATTCGCCCGCCTTGCCCCAACGCACGTCGAGACTGCCGTGGATCTTGGCCAGGTCAAACACGTGGCTGGGACGGCCCAGTTCCAGCATGACATAGTTCGAGATATCGACCAGGGCCGACAGCGGACGCTGGCCGCTGCGCTCGAGGCGCTGCTTCATCCAGTCCGGCGTGGCTGCCTTGGCGTTCAAGCCGCGGATGACGCGGCCCGTGAAACGGCCACACAAGTCCGGCGCGCTGACTTTCACGGGCAGGATTTCATCGCTGGAAACAGGTACGGTGCGGAACTGCGGCGCATTCAGGGGCACGCCCGTCAAGGCCGACACTTCGCGCGCCACGCCCAGCACGGACAGGCAGTCCGCCTTGTTCGGCGTCAACTTGATGGTGAATTTCAAGTCGTTGAGCGCAAAGTAATCGCGGAAATTCTGGCCGATTGGCGCGTCGTCCGGCAATTCCATCAAGCCGGCGTTTTCTTCCGACAATTTCAATTCGCGCGCGGAGCACAGCATGCCTTGCGACTCGACGCCGCGCAGCTGGCCCACCTTGATTTCAAACGGCTTGCCATCGGCGCCAGGCGGCAGCACGGCGCCCGCCATCGCACAGACGACTTTCAAGCCCGGGCGCACGTTCGGCGCGCCGCAGACGATGTTGAGCATGGTGCCCGTGCCGACGTCGACCTGGCACACATTCAGGCGGTCCGCGTTCGGATGTTTTTCCATCTCCAGGACCAGGCCCACCACCACGTTCGAGAACGGGGGCGCGACAGGATCGACGTCCTCGACTTCGAGACCGGACATGGTCAGCAGATGGGCCAGTTCGTCCGAAGTCATCTTCGGATCGACCATGGTACGGAGCCAGTTTTCGGAAAATTGCATAATCAAGCCTTCAAAGGGTCAAAGCTCACAGCGCGAGCGCACAGGCGCTCAAGCGCCATGAATCAAACGGAACAACGCTTAGTTGAATTGCTTCAAGAAACGCAAGTCGCCTTCATAGAACAGGCGCAGGTCGTTGATGCCGTAGCGCAGCATCGTCAAGCGTTCCAGACCGGAGCCGAAAGCGAAACCGATGAATTTCTCGGGATCGAGGCCGAAGTTCTTCACCACGGTCGGATGCACCTGGCCGGCGCCCGACACTTCCAGCCAGCGGCCCTTCAACGGGCCGGAGCCAAAGGCGATGTCGATCTCGGCCGACGGTTCCGTGAACGGGAAGTACGACGGGCGGAAGCGCACTTGCAAGTCGTCCGTTTCGAAGAAGGCCTTGACGAAGTTCAGGTACACGCCCTTCAGGTCGGCAAAGCTGATGTCTTCGGCGATCCACAGGCCTTCGACCTGGTGGAACATCGGCGAATGGGTGGCGTCGCTGTCGACGCGGTAGGTGCGGCCCGGCGCGATGACCTTGATCGGCGGCGTATGCGTGCGCGCATAACGCACCTGCATCGGGCTCGTGTGCGTGCGCAGCAGCAAGGGCTTGCCATCGGTGTCGTTGCCATCGATGTAGAACGTGTCCTGCATGGAACGGGCTGGATGGTTTTCCGGGCTGTTGAGCGCCGTGAAGTTGGTCCAGTCGTTTTCGATTTCGGGGCCGTCGGCCACGTCGAAACCGATGGAGCGGAAGATTTCCTCGACCCGCTCCCACGTGCGCATCACGGGATGAATGCCGCCCGGCATGCGGCCACGGCCTGGCAGGGTCACGTCGATCGCTTCGGCGTTCAGGCGGCCTTGCATCTGGGCATCGGCCAGCGCATCACGGCGCGCCGTCAGCGCGTCTTCGATCTGCACTTTGACGGCGTTGATCAGGGCGCCCTGCGCCTTGCGCGCGTCCGGATCCAGCTTGCCCAGGCCCTTCATCATTTCGGTAATCTGGCCAGTCTTGCCCAGGTAGCGGGCTTTGGCGTTTTCAAGTGCGGCAGCGTCCGCGGCGGCGATAAAGTCAGCCTGGGCCGAGACGACGAGTTCTTCTAGGGAGTTCATGCGGCTTTTCCTGTTTTGGAAATCAATCCTGGATTTAGTAATCTAGAACCCAACAATCAAAAACGGAAACGGGGCATAAGGTTCACACCCCTGCCCCGCTCTTTATAACGTCACCCTACGGATGACGTTGTGCAATGACCGATGCTTACGCAGCGATTTTTGCTTTAACTGCGTTGACAATCGCAGCGAATGCTGGCTTGTCCATCACAGCCATATCGGCCAGGACTTTACGGTCCAGTTCGATATTTGCTTTTTTCAAGCCGTTCATGAATACGCTGTACGTTACGCCATGCTCACGGGAAGCGGCGTTGATACGGGCGATCCACAGGCGGCGGAAAACGCGCTTCTTGTTGCGGCGATCGCGGTAAGCGTATTGGCCAGCGCGCATAACTGCTTGCTTGGCAACACGGTATACACGGCTGCGGCGACCACGGTAGCCTTTAGCTTGAACAAGAATCTTCTTATGACGGGCACGAGCTGTAACCCCACGTTTTACTCTAGGCATAGTAACTCCTTAAATTGAGTGTGAGATTAAGCAGTCGGCATCATGCGCATGACGGATGTGACATCCGATGCGTTGATGTTACGGGTACCGCGCAACTGACGTTTGTTTTTGGTGGTTTTCTTGGTCAGGATGTGGCGTTTGAACGCGTGACCCGACTTGACTGTTCCACCTGGACGCACGCGAAAACGTTTTTTCGCGGAGCTTTTGGTCTTCATTTTAGGCATAGCAATCTGTCCTCTTACGGACAGCTCCATTTATAACAGGATTGCAGGTGGCAACACGACGCTGCGCTTAGATGCCTGCTTTCACATGTTGTGCAGCGGATGCGAGTCCACTACAGTTCACGCGGCCCGGGCATTGCTGACCGGGCCGCGCAAATTCTGCCTGGAATCTGGTGTCGCGCCCATGCAGGCACAAACCACGTCGATCCACAGTAAAACGCTATTGTAGCTTACTTCTTCTTCTTAGGCGAAAGAACCATGATCATTTGGCGGCCTTCCATCTTCGGGAACTGCTCGACCTGGCCGTACGGCTCCAGATCGGCTTTCAGACGTTCCAGCATGCGGAAGCCAATATCCTGATGCGCCATCTCACGACCGCGGAAACGCAAGGTAATCTTGGTTTTATCGCCATCTTCAAGGAACTTGATGAGATTACGCAATTTGATATTGTAGTCACCATCATCAGTCCCCGGACGGAATTTGACTTCCTTCACGAGGATGATCTTTTGCTTCAATTTGGCTTCGTGAGCTTTCTTTTGCTCCGAATACTTAAATTTGCCGTAGTCCATCAAACGGCACACCGGTGGCTGCGCGGTAGGCGCAATTTCCACCAGATCGACGTTTGCCTCTTCCGCCAGGCGGAAGGCTTCAGCCAAACTTACGATACCGAGTGGCTCGTTATCGACCCCGCTTAAACGCATTTCAGGGGCAGTGATTTCGCCATTGATGCGATGTGACTTGTCAGTAGCTATTGTAATTTCCTTTAAAAATCTTGTAAGACGGTCGTGCAGCGAGTTTCCTCGTCAGGCCTTGGTGTCGACTTCATGTTTGAGTCGCTCTATCAGGGCATCGACGGACATGACGCCCAGATCGACATTGCCCCGCGCCCGCACGGCCACTGTATTCGCATCCCGCTCTTTGTCGCCAATCACTAAGATGTAAGGCAATTTTTGTACGGAATGTTCACGTATTTTATAGGTAATCTTCTCGTTACGCAAATCAGCCTGTACGCGCAGCCCCGCTTTGCGCAGTTTTGTTGTAACTTCCTGTACATAGTCAGCTTGAGCGTCGGAAATATTCAACACCGACACCTGCACCGGCGACAACCACAGCGGCATGGCGCCTGCATAGTGTTCGATCAGGATGCCGATGAAACGTTCCAGCGAACCGACGATCGCGCGGTGCAGCATGATCGGCACCTGGCGCGTATTGTCCACGGCCACATATTCGGCACCCAGGCGGCCCGGCATCGACGGATCGATCTGCACGGTGCCCACCTGCCATGCGCGCCCCAGGCTGTCCTTCAGGTGATACTCGATCTTCGGACCGTAGAACGCGCCTTCGCCCGGCAATTCCGTCCATTCCACGCCGCAGGCGCGCAGGGCCGAACGCAGGGATTCCTCGGCGAAATCCCACGACTCTTCCGTGCCGATGCGGTTATCGGGACGCAAAGCCAGTTTCACATCGATATTCGTGAAGCCGAAAGCCGTGTACACATCCATCGCCTGCTGGTGGAACGCCGTCACTTCGCCGGCGATCTGCTCTTCCAGGCAGAAGATGTGGCCATCATCCTGCGTAAAGCCGCGCACGCGCATCATGCCGTGCAAGGCGCCCGACGGCTCGTTGCGGTGGCATTGGCCGAATTCGCCGTAGCGCAATGGCAGGTCGCGGTAGCTGCGCATGCCATTGTTGAAAATCTGGATATGGCCAGGGCAATTCATCGGCTTCAGCGCATACGCGCGGTTTTCCGATTCCGTGATGAACATGTTTTCACGGTAATTGTCCCAGTGACCGGTTTTTTCCCACAGGCCACGGTCAAGAATTTGCGGCGCCTTGACTTCCTGGTAACCGTTGACCTGGTACACATTGCGCATGTATTGTTCGACCTGCTGCCAGATCGACCAGCCTTTCGGATGCCAGAAGATCAGGCCCGGCGCTTCTTCCTGGAAATGGAAGAAATCGAGCTGCTTGCCCAGCTTGCGGTGGTCGCGCTTTTCCGCCTCTTCCAGGTTGTGCAGGTACAGCTCCTGGTCTTCCTTCTTGGCCCAGGCCGTGCCATAGATACGCTGCAGCATCTCGTTTTTCGAGTCGCCGCGCCAGTAGGCGCCGGCCAGCTTCATCAGCTTGAACACTTTCAGTTTGCCCGTCGACGGCACGTGGGGGCCGCGGCACAAGTCCGTGAACTTGCCTTCGGAATACAGCGACACTTCCTGGTCGGCCGGAATCGAACCGATCAGCTCAGCCTTGTACGCTTCGCCGATGCCCTTGAAGTACTCGATGGCTTCGTCGCGCGCGACAACCTTGCGCGTGACTTGCTCGTCCTTCTTGGCCAGTTCCGCCATTTTCTTTTCGATCGCGATCAGATCTTCCGGCGTGAACGGACGCTTGTAGGCAAAGTCATAGTAAAAGCCGTTGTCGATCACGGGACCGATGGTCACTTGCGCGTCGGGGAACAATTCCTTGACGGCATACGCCAGCAAGTGGGCCGTCGAGTGGCGGATCACTTCCAGACCGTCGGCGTCCTTGTCCGTCACAATCGCCAGTTCCGCGTCTTGCTCGATCAGATAGGAAGTATCGACCAGCTTGCCATCGACCTTGCCGGCCAGGGCAGCCTTGGCCAGGCCGGCACCAATATTGGCCGCAACCTGGGCCACGGTGACCGGACCGTCGAATTGACGGGCGGAACCATCGGGAAGTCGGATTGTAAGCATATTGATCTCCATATCGGCGCTGGCGCCAGGTAAAACTGCAATGTGGTGTGGACTGAAAAATTGAAAGGAAAACGCGGACGCAAAAAAACGCGGACTAGCCGCGTTTTTCACTTTCTTGAGACAAAGGAAACCCGTTCGACTAGCGTCACTCCCAAAGCTTGGTAGTAGTTCGCGGTGTCATAACCGGTTTACCCTTTCTCTCTAACTGCATTCTGGTGGGCGGTGAGGAATTCGAATCCCCGACCCCTTGGATGTCGACCAAGTATTCTAACCAGCTGAACTAACCGCCCGTAAAACTTTTTATCGATTACCGCATCAGCAATCGCCTTTAAAACCATCTACTGCCAAATTCTGGTGGGCGGTGAGGAATTCGAATCCCCGACCCCTTGGATGTCGACCAAGTATTCTAACCAGCTGAACTAACCGCCCCGAAGACCAGCATTATAGAGAGGCTTTCCCAGAATGACAAGGGCTGTTTTACAGGAAACTTTAATCATTCTCCGGGCGTCAGCCTCCTTTATATAGAGGGGGCCCGCGGCGCCTTGAATGCCGCTAGAATCGGGGCATGAATTCCACCATACTAACTTGGCTGAAAACCCTGAGCCGCATTTGCGGTTTTGAAACGGCCGACTCCTTCCCGCCCCATCATCCGTATGCGCGCACGCGCTGGGACGCCGCGTATTTCGATATCGCTTCCGACGTGAAACCCGACGAGATCGAGCGGCGCATCTGCGCGGCCATCGCCAACACGCCGAGCGTCTTCGCCTGCATCACCAATCCCACGCCGCGCATGCAGCGTGCGCTGCTGAACGTGATCCACGACCGGCTGCGGCGCCAGCCCGGCGCGGGTGCCACGGACCTGGTCTTGTTATTGATCAACGCCTACGCCAGCGACCACATCACGGAAGCCGTGCCCGGCCTGCGCAACCTGATCGTCAACACGGAACACGAGGACACGAATCTGCGCGTGCATGCAATCCTGGAATTGCTGGTGGGCACGCCGCGTGGGCTCGACGTCATCGATATGTAAATCAGGCGTGATTGGCGGGCACATAGCGCGCCCGCAAGCGCATGAACGGTGTTTCCACCAATGCATATAAAAGCCAGCCCGTGGCGATGCTGACAGCAATACTGACCAGTATCGCTGTGAGGCTGTCGGCGCCATGGCCAACGTTTTGCAAATAGGGCCGCAATAAAATGCACAGCTGCTTGTGCAGCAAGTAAATCGCATACGACCACAGGGCCAGGCTGGCCGCGCCCGGCACGCGCAGTCGATACAGTGCGCTGGCGGGACTGAGCGCCGCGATCAGCAGCAGGGTAAAACTGGCGGCCAGGGCCGGATAGCCGAACACCGTCACCCAGTAGCCATAGTGATCGTTGAGAAACACATAAAACATCAGCGCCGTGCCCGCGATTCCGGCCAGCAAGCTGCGGTTGCCATGGGATGTCAGGCGCGCCCAGGCGCGCGGATGGTAATTCTTCAGCAGCGCCAGCGCCACGCCCGCCACCAGCTCGTCGAAGCGGCACCACGACGCGTAATAAATATACTTGTAATAGCCAAGGCCGCCGCGCGGCACTTGCACATACTCATCCCACAAATAGGCGCGCACCAGCATGCCGACGATAAAGCTGGCGGCCACGGCCAGCCACGCCCACAGCAAGGACTTGCGGCAAGCGGCGATCAGCAGCGCCACGGCCGGCAGCAGCACGTAGAACTGCTCTTCCACGCAGAGCGACCACGCATGGGAAAACGCCGTGCCCGGCGTCAGATTGATGTTCTGCGTAAAGGTCAGAAATCTCCACAGCGGCAATAACGCGCTATCACCGCGAAACGCGGGCCACAAGTAATACAGGGCCAGCACGGCGTAGAAACTGGGCAAGGTGCGCAGGAAGCGCCGCGCATAGAAACGCGGCAAGGAAAAGCCGTGCTCGCTGCGCAAGGCCGCAAAGATCTGGTTGCCGATCAGGTAGCCGCTGAGGGCAAAGAACAGGTCCACGCCCGTCCAGCCGATTTCGCCCCAGAAACCGAACGCCCCGCCCTCGCTGACGAACAGCAAATAATGGTTCATGAAGACGAGCACGATGGCCAGCGCACGCAGGGTGTCGAGGCCGTACAGGCGGGAAGGATGGGAGGTGCTGGGCATGGAATCGACAGGGGAAAACAACGGTGGCGCCGATCATGCCATGCCGGGCCCGGCCATGTGCACATTTTTACGGGAGCCTGTGGCGAATCCCGCTAAAATATGCCGACCCCGCTTTCCCTTCCCTGATACACAATAGGATATATCCAGCATGAGCAGCGCACTCCACTTCAAGTCCATCAACTACACGGGCCAGGGCAGCGGCCCGCGCCTGATCGTCACCGGCGCCGTACACGGCAATGAAACCTGCGGCACCAAGGGCATCCACCGCGTGATGGCTGAACTCGACAGCGGCGCCCTCTCCATCGTGGCCGGCAGCGTCACGTTCGTGCCCATCACCAACCCGCTTGCCTACGCCAAGGGCGTGCGCAGCGGCGACCGCAACCTGAACCGCAACCTGTTCCCGAACGACAATCCACAGGATTTCGAAGACCGCATCGCCAACTGGCTGTGCCCGCTGCTGGGCCAGCACGACGTGCTGCTGGACTTGCACTCGTTCAATGCCGACAGCCAGCCCTTCGTCATGGTGGGTCCGCGCAACAACGATGGCCCGCTGCAACCGTTCAAGCACGAAGACAAGGAACGCGCGCTGGCGCGCCGCCTGGGCGTGCGCCGCTTCGTCGATGGCTGGCTGCAAACCTATGGCGCCGGCGTGCAGCGCCGCCTGGGCAGCAGCGACCAGGTGGGCATGGTCTTGCGCTACGGCGTGGGCACGACGGAATACATGCGCTCGACGGGCGGCTATGCGCTGACCCTGGAATGCGGCCAGCACGCGGACCCGGCCGCGCCGGACGTTGCCTACCGCGCCATCATGAATACGCTCGCCTTCCTCGGCTTCATCGACGCGCCGCAGCCGGAAGCCATCGCCGACGCCGACATGGAAGCGCTGAACATGGTCGTCGTGCACGACAAGCTCGATGCGGGCGACCGCTTCATCAAGACCTGGTCCAGCTTTGACAAGGTGAAACAGGGCGAGCAGATCGGCATGCGCGCGGACGGCACGCCCGTGACGGCCGAGTTCGACGCCTATATCCTGTTCCCGGACGTCAACGCGCAAGCCAATGCCGAGTGGTATTACCTGGCGCGGGTTGCCAGCAGTTTCTGATTAGTGCCCGACGGACTTGGAAAACAAGTTAATCACGAGCACGCCGGCAATGATCAGCCCCAGGCCGATCAAGGCCGGCGTATCGAGGCTCTGCTTGAACCAGAACCAGCCGACGGCGGAAATGAGCACGATGCCCACGCCCGACCAGATCGCATACACGATACCGGTAGGAATGACCTTCAAGGTCAGGGACAAGCACCAGAAGGCGATGCTGTAGCCAACCACGGTGATGACGCTGGGCCACAAGCGGCTGAAACCCTCGGACGCCTTCAAGGCGCTGGTGGCGATCACTTCGGCGATGATGGCGATGCCGAGGTAAAAATAGGTCATGGCGAGACTCATGCTGGCATCCTTTATTGTGGGCTGAGCAATTTCAAGCCCAGGATGCCGGACACGATCAGGGCGATGCAGGCGATGCGCGCGGCGCTGGCCGGCTCGCCCAGCACCATGATGCCGAAGATGGCCGTGCCGACGGTGCCGATGCCCGTCCAGATGGCGTAGGCCGTGCCCAGCGGCAAGGTGCGCAAGGCCAGGCCCAGCATCACCACGCTGCCCACCATGGAAACAGCCGTCAGCACGGAGGGCACGAGGCGCGTAAAGCCGGCGCTGTATTTGAGGCCGATGGCCCAGCCAATTTCCAGCAAACCCGCCAATACCAGAATGATCCACGCCATACTTTTCTCCCGAGGCGGCAGGGTCGTCCCCGCCATGCAGCCCCCACATCGAGCGGGGTCGTCCCCACAGGAGCAAAGGGAAAAGTATACCATTGGGTGAAAAATCTTGCCCCAAGCACACTATCGCTAGCGCGGCTGCTCTAATCGAAAGTTGCCAAAAAACATGCACTTGGCAGCATAATTGCCGCATCCATTCACTTTCGGGAACAACAATGCTGCTACTGGCCCAAATCCTTACCGCCCTCATCCTGCTGCTGCACGTCTACATCGTGCTGCTGGAAACCGTGCTGTTCGATGCGCGCGGACGCAAGGTGTTTGGCCTGTCCAAGGAAAAGGCGGAGATCGTGCGTCCCGCCATGTCGAACCAGGGCTGCTACAACGGCTTTCTCGTCGCCGCGCTGGCACTGGGCTTTTTTCACCCGGACGCGGCCATCGCTTATGCATTCACCGTGTTCGGCCTGGCGTGCATCGCCGTGGCCGGCGTGTGGGGCGCGGCTACCGTCATGACGCGCATCCTCTACCTGCAAACGGTGCCTGCCGTCATCGCCTTGCTGCTGTTCCACTTCGCCTGATCCCTGCCGGGGCGGCCAGCCGGCCGCCCTTCCCCGCTCCGTGCCGCCTGCGCATACCCCATATGGGTGATGTTTCCAAAAAACATGCCCGATACAATTCCTTGTAGCAATAAAAAAGATACCACCAGATACATGGTGGCACGTCACAGTCCACAGGGGAAATCATGCAAGCACATCCAACCACCTTTGCCGTTACTTTACTCGGCTGCCTCATGCTGTCCGCCTGCGGTGGCGGCGGCAGCGACGACACCAGCTCGGGCAGCGGTTCCACCAGCGCGGGCGGCACCAGCGGCACCTCGGCAAGCTGCCAGTACAGCAATCTGATCAGCGACGCGGAACGCAAGCAGGCCAGCGCCTGCGGCATCCAGGTATCGGGCAACTATGCGCAGGCCGATTCCGGCTACGACAGCGTAATCGCCGCCTGCAAGCTGGGAGAAAAAGCCAAGGCCGATGCCTACTATAGCGGCACGTACCAGAAAATGGTCGACTATGCGCGCAGCGTGAGCAAGGAACTGGGCTGCGGGCAAAACAATGGCACCACCTTGCCCAACAACACCACGGCAAGCAACTACAATTTCTGTGTCAAAAGCACCACCGTGAATGGTAAGCTCAGCTATGAAGGCGCTTGCTACGGCCCCGTCAAATCGGGCGAAGGCGGCTGTGGCAGCGGCTATAACTATGTGAGCCAATACGCCAGCCTCAGCACCTGCACGTCCGGCGGCAAAAGCTGGCTGGAATCGCGTTAAGAAAGCCGGGCGGCCGCAGCAAAGGCCGCCCTTGTCCGTCTTGCCCACCGCTTGCCGCCATGAGGATCGCCAATGACGCCATCGCTCGCCGTCGCCAGCCAGGCACTGATTACCCTGATCTACGAAGCGGCCACGCAACATGGTGCCTGGTCGCAATTCCTGGCCGCCCTGGCGCAACAGTTGCAGTCGCACGCAGGCTTGATCTGGGCCAATGATTTCAGCAACCGCTCGGTCGATGTCCAGCTGCCCGGCAGCGGCCTGGCCGCCACGTATGGCTTCGCATCGGACGCCATGGCCAGCTTTGCCAGCTATTACGGTGCGCGCAACGTCTGGCTGGAAGACGCCTCCCTGCACCGCGAAGGCGCCGTCGTCACCGGCTCCATGCTGTTTCCCGACCATTGCCTGAAGAAAACCGAATACTGGACGGACTGGCTGCGCCCGCAAGACATCTTTTATACGGCGGCGGCCATCGTCGAATTGCGCGCCGAACGCTCCACCAACGTCACCGTGGTGCGCCGCGAACGGGCGGGCGCCTACGACGCGGGCGAGCTGGCGCTGGTCCGCAACCTGATGCCGCATCTGCAAACGGCGTTTGCCCTGCAGCGCAAGCTGCGCCGGCTGGAAGTGCTGTCCCAGAGTTCCACCCAGGTACTGGAATTGCTGCCGTTTGGCGTGCTGCTGCTCGACGCCACGTCGCAACTGCTGTACGCCAACGAGCGGGCGCTGGCCATGACGGCGTCGACGCGGCTGCTGCGGCTGCGCGAAGGCGCGCCCCTGTATTGCCCGCGCGAAGCGGACAACGGCGCGCTGCGGCGCTTGCTGCATGAGGCCGCGCAAACGGGCACGACGGCGGCAGGCGGTCCCGGCGGCGTGCTCAATCTGAACGGACTGACGGGCGAACAGCTGCGCCTGCGCGTCACGCCCCTGCCCTCCTGGCACAGCCCGTTCGGCTCGGCCAGCGCCATCGCCGTTTTCCTCAGCGACAGCAGTGACTTGATCACCTCCCTGGCCGCCACCTTGCGCAATTTCTATGGCATGACGGTGGCCGAGGCACGCCTGACGGAAGCGCTCGTCAACGGCTATTCTCTGCAGGAATACGCCGAACGCCAGCGCATTTCCATCCACACGGCGCGTACGCAGATCAAGAGCGCCACCGCCAAGGCCGGCGCCCAGCGCCAGGTGGACCTGGTGCGCATCGTGTTGACAGGTCCGGCCGTGCTGCAGCGCAATCCCCTTCCCGCCTGAGCCCGTCAAAAATGCGGCCGCCAGCACGCTTTTCATTTATATCGTAAGATAAGCATATCGTAAAACAACGATATTAGAATTGAACAATCACGATATATACATCGCTGAAAAGCGAATTGTATGTTCAGGAGAAACAACAATATGGATATCGACGCCATCCACAAGGCGCTGGCCAATCCCGTGCGGCGGCAGATCCTGCAATGGCTGAAGGAGCCGGAACAGTATTTCCAGGAGCAGGATCACCCGCTGCACCTGGGCGTGTGCGCCGGCCTGATCGACCGGCGCCTGAACCTGTCGCAATCGACAGTGTCGGCGCATCTGGCCAGCTTGCAGAAGGCGGGCCTGATTTCGGCCACCAAGGTGGGCCAATGGAGTTTCTTCAGCCGCAATGAAGCGACCATTCAGGCCTTTCTCGATCACATGCAGCAAGGTTTGTAAGCATCCCCATCTCAACGCCGCCGGAGCGGCACTCACAAGGACAACCATGGCAACTTTATTCGACCCCATCACCATTGGCAGCTTGCAACTGAAAAACCGCATCATCATGGCGCCGCTGACGCGTTCGCGCGCCGGCAACCCGGGCCGCGTGCCCAACGCCCTGATGGCCGAGTACTACACGCAGCGCGCTTCGGCCGGCATGATCATCTCGGAAGCGACGGCCGTCACGCCGCAGGGCGTGGGCTATGCCGACACCCCGGGCATCTGGTCCGAGGAACAGGTGGAAGGCTGGAAACACATCACCAAGGCCGTGCATGACGCGGGCGGCCTGATCGTGCTGCAACTGTGGCACGTGGGCCGCATTTCCGCACCGCTCTTCCTCGACGGCGACCTGCCCGTGGCGCCCAGCGCCGTCAAGCCGGCCGGCCACGTGAGCCTGGTGCGCCCGCAACAGGAATTCGTCACGCCGCGCGCGCTCGATGCGGAAGAGATTCCCGGCATCGTGGCGGCCTACCGCCTTGGCGCGGAAAATGCGAAAAAATCGGGCTTCGACGGCGTGGAAATCCATGGCGCCAATGGCTATTTGCTCGACCAGTTCCTGCAAGACAGCACCAACCTGCGCACCGACAACTATGGCGGCTCAATTGAAAACCGCGCCCGGTTGATGCTGGAAGTGACAGACGCGTGTATCGAAGTATGGGGCGCGGACAAGGTCGGCATGCATCTGGCGCCGCGCCGCGATGCGCACGACATGGGCGACTCCGACCCGCGCGCCACCTTCGGCTATGTGGCACGCGAACTGGGCAAGCGCGGCATCGCCTTCATCTGCGCGCGCGAAGCGCTCGGCGACGACCGCCTGGGTCCGTACCTGAAAGAGGAATTCGGCGGCGTGTACATCGCCAACGAAAAAATGGACAAGGCGGCGGCCGAAGCCCTGCTGTCCAAGGGCGAAGCCGATGCCGTCGCCTTTGGCCTGTGGTTCATCGCCAACCCCGACCTGCCCATCCGTCTGCACAGCGACGCACCGTTGAACCCGCTGAACCCGGCCACCCTGTACGCGCCGGACGCGGCCGGCTACACGGACTACCCGGCGCTGGCGGCCCACGGCTGAACGGCAGCTAAACATCCCTGAGCTGAGCGGCACTGCGCTGCTCATCTTCTGGCGGCGGACGCAACGATACCAACGCAAGGGACTGCGTAGCGATCGCAGCGCCCGCCGCCTTGCTTTACCAGGCCTTACTTACGCCGCCCCTGCCCTTCAGCGCCATCGGCGCCGTGCAGGCCGGGCCGGGCGGCGCGCCTGCACGCTGCTGAAGACGCGGCGTATCACCTCGGCCGGTACCGCATGCTCGCGCAAGTAGGCCGTCGCGACCGTCCTGCCCAAAGCGTGATGAAACGCCACGCCGCGCTCGACGAGCTCGGCCATCACTTTGTCCGTTCGGACATTGTTTCCATGTACATCATCAACATTGTTTTTCATGCCATGGCTCCCCATCGGGTGAATCACCCTTGCGTCAAGGTTTGACCACATACCGTGCATTTAGTGCCCGGCACAGGAAGCAAGCATGGTTAAAATGGCAGTACGAACAGCCCCGACACCGCATGAATAGCGGCCTCGGCTGCTTGTCGCCATCGCCAGCCCCGTATAGAATGCCTGCGCAGAATTTTTGCTTCAAGGAAAATGGCCACCAGCGCCATCCCATTAAGAATAGTGTCACTGAAGGGTATCAATGGACGATTTATTTGTACAAGCGGGCGACTTGCCGACCTGGCACCAGCGCTGCGCGCTGCGCGTGCTGCACCTGTTCGGCTGGCGCCTGCGCTTCCGCCCCTTGCCGGGGCCGCGCGGCATCGCCGTCGTCTACCCGCACACGTCGAACTGGGATTTCATGGTGGGCCTGTTCGGAAAATGGGCGCTGTCCTTGCCGTTCCGCTGGCTGGCCAAGGATTCCTTGTTCCGCGGCCCCATGGGCAAGGTGCTGCGCTATCTCGGCGGCGAACCCGTCGACCGCAGCACCACCAGCGGCACGATCCAGCGCCAGGCCGAACGCATGCTGGCCGCCGACTGGTACTGGCTGGCCATCACGCCGGAAGCGACGCGCAGCTACCGTCCGAACTGGAAAAGCGGCTTTTATCACCTGGCCCTGGCGGCCAAGGTGCCCTTGCTGCTCGTCTACATCGACTATCCGAACAAGGTGCTGGGCGTCGTCGACCATTTATACTTGACGGGCGACAAGGAGGCCGACATGGCGGCGATTGCCGCCGTGTATGCGGGCCACCAGGGCTTGCACCCTGAAATGGCGGCGCCCATCGTGCTGTCCGACAAGCGCCCCGGCGCTTAAACGATTAAGCAAGCCCCATCAGCACCACGCCGGCGGCCGTCAAGGCCACGCCGGCCACCCGCAGCATGCGCTCGGCCAGCACCTGGCCGGTGAAACGTCCGGCACACAGCAGAAAAGCCGAGGCCAGCATGAAGCCGCACGCGGCCGAGGCGGCCGGCAATTCCTGGCCGTGGGCGTTGCCATGCGCCAGCGCAAACAGGCCCACCAGTCCCATACCGAGCCAGTTCGGCAAGGCCAGCGCCAGCGCGATGACCAGGCCGACCAGCGCCACCGTGGCGGCGATGCCCGTTTCCAGCCCGGGTACCGTCAAGCCCGCCATGCCGGCCAGCGCGCCAAGCAGCATCATGCCGAGAAACGTGGCGGGCTGCGCCAGACCGCGGCGCTGCTGGCCGCCCCAGATGCCCACGCCCAGCATGGCCAGCAAATGGTCGATGCCCGTGAACGGATGGGCGAAACCGGCCAGGAAGCCCACGCTCTCGCCGTGGCCGGGGTGGGCCATCGCAGGCAAGGCCAGCAGGCACAGGGCAGCCACGGCGGTGGTTTTCTTCATCAGTGTTGCGCTCATTGCAGCTCCTTGCCTGGTTGATCGAGCAAACCTTGCTCGCGGATAAAATCGATGACCACCTGCACCCCGTCGCCGCTGCGCAGGTTGGTGAACACAAACGGGCGCGCGCCGCGCATGCGCTTGGCGTCCTGCGCCATGATGTCCAGATTGGCACCCACGTATGGCGCCAGGTCCGTCTTGTTGATGATCAGCAAATCGGAGCGCGTGATGCCGGGCCCGCCCTTGCGCGGGATTTTTTCGCCGCCCGCCACGTCGATCACGTAAATCGTCAGGTCCGACAATTCCGGGCTGAAGGTGGCGGCCAAGTTATCCCCGCCCGATTCGACGAGGATCAAATCGAGGTTGGGAAAATCGGCCTGCATGCGCGCGATGGCTTCCAGGTTGATGGACGCATCCTCGCGGATGGCCGTGTGCGGGCAGCCGCCCGTTTCCACGCCCATCAGGCGCTCGGCCGGCAAGGCGTCCGCGCGCAGCAGGATTTCCATGTCTTCCTTGGTGTAGATGTCATTCGTGATGACGGCCATGTCGTAGCGCTCGCGCATGCCCTTGCACAGCATTTCGCACAGGGCCGTCTTGCCCGAGCCGACGGGCCCGCCGATGCCCACGCGCAGCGGATTGGAGGTGATCGATGTCATAGTATGGTCTCTCGTTGTCATGTTCAGGAACGGTACAGGCGGCTGTACTGCACTTCGTGGCGCATCGACAGCAGCGACAGGCCGGGCGCCCAGTTGCCCATTTCGTCGTCTGGCAAGGTTTGCGCCGTCAGCGCCGCCGCTTCCAGGTCCGGCCGCAGCGACAGCAGCAGGCGCTGCCCCGCCACCTGCCCCAGCGGCACGGATTTCACGCACACCAGCACCTGGTTTTCCGCCCAGGCGAACAGCATGGCCAGCAGCGCCTCTTCGCGCGGAATGGCCAGCGCCGCCACGGCGCAGGCATACGCGGTGGGTAGCGCCACCTCGAGCTGGCCCTGCAGCATGTCGATCAGGACGCCGTCGGCCACGCCCAGTTCGGCCAGCAATTTGGTCAGGGAATAGCCCATCTGGATCGTTTCGGCGCGAAATTCCGCCGTGTCGCGCGACGCGATGAAACGCTCGCTCCAGCGCTGCACGGCGCGCAAATCCTGCGTCTCGAACGCTTGCATCAAACGCCAGCACAAAGGCGCTTCCCAGCGCGCCACCACCTGCGCCAGATGCTCGGCGATCCACGCGCGCGCCGTGGCCGCGTCGTGCACCAGGCTTGACTCAAGCGCCGCTTCCAGCCCCTGCGAATAGCTGTAGGCGCCGATCGGCAAGGCCGGGCTGGCGAACTGCAGCAAATGCAGCAGGGCCGATGCCTGCATCACGCGGCGCCTGGCACATCGCCGGGACGGTGGATTTTCTGCCGCAGCGGCACGGGCGCCAGCAAGTGCTGGCCGTGGCCGTCGTGGTGGCCATGGCCGCCGCCGTACGCGCCCGCCTCGGGCTCGAACGGCGCGCTTTCTTCCGTCACCATCGCCTGCAAGCCTTCCAGCATTTCCTTCAGCACGACGTCCTTGCGGATGCGCAAAAAGCCGTCGCCCACCTGCGCCTGCGTGTGACGGTTCCCCAGGTGAAAAGCGCAACGCAGCAGGGTGTGCGCATCGGCGCAGCGCACCAGGTAGGTCGGTTCGCGCGCGGCGACGATCTGCACCACCTGCCCGCCCGGCCCCGTCATGCGCTCGCCGTCGCGCAGCACCGTGCCGCGCACGGTGAACACGGCCACGTCGTCGCCATTCGACAGCACGGCGCGCAGCCGGCATTTTTCGCGCTGGTCGTAGGGCAGCACGAGTTGGGCAACGGCGGCGCGAGGATCGTGAGCCGCCAGTTTGGTATGCAAAGTCAGCATGATGTCTCCCGCTTAAAATAGAAAATAGCGCTGCGCCATCGGCAGCACGGCGGCCGCTTCGCACACGAGCAGCTGGCCGTCGGCGCGCACGGCGTAGGTTTCCGGGTCCACTTCCATGTGCGGCGTGGCGCCGTTGTGGATCATGTCGTGCTTGCGCAAGCCGCGCATGTTCTTCACGGCGATGATGGATTTATTGAGTTTGAGCTGGTGCCCGATATCGAGGTCGTAGGCCGTCTGCGAGACAAAGGTGAACGACTTTTTCAGGCCGCCGCCGAAGGCGCCGAACATCATGCGGTAATGCACGGGCTGCGGCGTGGGAATCGAGGCGTTCGGGTCGCCCATCTGCGCGGCGGCGATCATGCCGCCTTTTAAAATCATCGACGGCTTGACGCCGAAAAACGCGGGTTTCCACAGCACGATGTCGGCAATCTTGCCCGCCTCGATGGAACCGACCACGTGCGCAATCCCGTGCGTGATGGCCGGGTTGATCGTGTACTTGGCGATGTAGCGCTTGGCGCGGAAATTGTCGCTGCGTGCCGTGTCGGGCGCCAGGGCGCCCCGCTGCACCTTCATCTTGTGCGCCGTCTGCCAGGTGCGCATGATCACTTCGCCCACCCTGCCCATCGCTTGCGAATCGGACGACATCATCGAGATGGCGCCGATGTCATGCAGGATGTCTTCCGCGGCGATGGTTTCGCGGCGGATGCGCGACTCGGCAAAGGCCACGTCTTCGGCAATGGCCGGGTCCAGGTGGTGGCATACCATCAGCATGTCCAGGTGCTCGTCGAGCGTGTTGACGGTAAACGGGCGCGTGGGATTCGTCGACGAAGGCAGCACGTTGGACTGGCCCACGGCGGCGATGATGTCGGGCGCATGGCCGCCGCCCGCCCCTTCCGTGTGAAACGTGTGGATGGTGCGGTCCTTGAAGGCGGCCAGCGTATGTTCGAGGAAGCCGCCCTCGTTGAGGGTATCGCTGTGCAGCGCCACCTGGATATCCATGCGGTCGGCCACCGACAGGCAATTGTCGATGGCGGCCGGCGTGCTGCCCCAGTCTTCGTGCAGTTTCAGGCCGATGGCGCCCGCGCGCACCTGTTCTTCCAGCGGCAGCGGCAGGCTGACGTTGCCTTTGCCCATGAAGCCCAGGTTCATGGGGAAGGCGTCGGCCGCCGCCAGCATCGCGTGCAAATGCCACGGTCCCGGCGTGCAGGTGGTGGCGGCCGTGCCCACGGCCGGTCCCGTGCCGCCGCCCAGCATGGTGGTCACGCCGCTCATCAGCGCTTCCTCGATCTGCTGCGGGCAGATGAAGTGGATGTGCGTGTCGACGCCGCCGGCCGTGACGATCATGCCTTCGCCGGCGATGATCTCGGTGGCGCCGCCGATGGCCAAAGTGACGCCGGGCTGGATGTCGGGATTGCCCGCCTTGCCGATGCCGAAGATCAGGCCGTTTTTCAAGCCGATATCGGCTTTGACGATGCCCCAGTGGTCGAGGATGACGGCATTCGTGATGACGGTATCCATCACCTCGGCCGCGCAGCGCTGCGACTGGCCCATGCCGTCGCGGATCACCTTGCCGCCGCCGAATTTCACCTCTTCGCCGTAGATCGCATAGTCATGCTCGATCTCGATGAACAGTTCCGTGTCGGCCAGGCGGATACGGTCGCCCTTGGTGGGGCCGAACATCTCGGCATATGCGCTGCGGGGAATGCTGGCCATCTCAATCCTTTCCCGGTGGAGTGTCTTGCAGTTCGCCCATCACTTCGCCGTTGAAGCCGTAGACCTTGCGCTCGCCCGCCAGCGCCACCAGTTCCACCGTGCGCTGCTGGCCAGGCTCGAAGCGCACGGCCGTGCCGGCCGTGATGTTCAGGCGCATGCCGTAGGCGCGCCAGCGCTCGAAGGCCAGCGCCGGATTGACTTCAAAAAAGTGGAAGTGCGAGCCGACCTGTATCGGCCGGTCGCCCCGGTTGGCCACCACCACGGTGGCCGTGGCGCGCCCGGCATTCAAGCTGATTTCGCCTTCTTCCAATTGGTATTCGCCTGGGGTCATGAGGGGCTCCTTCTCAAAAAACTACGGTATCGGGTGGTGGACTGTCACCAGCTTGCTGCCATCGGGGAAGGTCGCTTCCACCTGGATGTCGGGGATCATCTCGGCGATGCCGTCCATGACGTCGGCGCGCGAGAGTATCTTGGTACCGTCCGACATCAGCTGCGCCACCGACTTGCCGTCGCGCGCGCCTTCCATGATGACGGCGCTGATCAGGGCCACCGCTTCCGGATAATTCAATTTCAAGCCGCGCGCCAGGCGCCGTTCGGCCAGCAGCGCGGCCGTAAAAATCAGCAGCTTGTCTTTTTCGCGGGGAGTCAGGTCCATGTTCTTCCTTCTTCAAGTGTTCCAGATGCGAGGCACGACGGCGTCGCGTCCCAGCATGGCGGGGCGCAGCAGCTGCCATGCGGCCAGCATGATGCGGCGCGCCGCCTCGCTGTCGCCGCACAGCAGGCGCACCACCACCAGCGATTTCATGTGCGTGGCGCCAAACGCGGCGCCGGCCGGCACGGCGATCCCGCGCACGGCCGCCAGCACGGCCGGCGCAACTGGCATGCCGACTGCGATCAGGGTGGCGCACACCGTGTGGCCCGCCAAGCCCAGCGGACTGGCCATCAGCGCGCCGTCGGCGGCCAGCACACCCTGCTCCCACCACAGCAGCTTGCCGCCACGGCGGATCCGCACCTGCTGGCTGATACTGCCCGTATTGAAAACTTCGCCCGAGGCGCTGCGGCCCAGGCAGACGATGTCGCAGCCGATGTAGCGGGCGTCCTGCGCCAGTTCCACCTCGTGGCGCAGGCGCACGCACGCCTGGTCGAAAAAAATGCTTTCCTGCGGCAGCCACTCGATGGCCGCGCCGCTACCGGCGTGCAGCACGATGTGCTGGCCCGAGACGTGGCCGTTGGCGCGGTACCACTTGGCGGCGCCCGGCGACGTGAGCAAGGCGTGCGCGCCCTCGCCCACCGTGGCGTCGACGGCCAGCTGGTCGCCGCCCACGACGCCGCCGGGCGGATGGATGATGATGGCGTGGCAGACGGCGCCGCCTTCCGGGTACAGGGGCTTTTGCACGCGCAGGGGGCCGCTGTGCGTGCGCTCGACGAGGCGGCTGACGCCATCATGCAAGGCAAAGCCCAGGCGCAGCTGCGCCTGCCATGCGCCGTGTGCGCTGGCTGGTAAAGGCGTGACTGGTCGGGTGCTGTCTGGCATGCGGGGCAATCGCGTAAATAAGCGATTACCTAAGCAGGATATGTGCCAGCGTCAGGGGAAGGAAAAGTGAGAATCGTGCACCGCGCTGCGGCGGGCGCACCGGCATGGTGCATCTGCCGCACCGCGGCGCTTAGGCCGCAGCCACTGTCACGGCCAGGGTGCGCCGTTCGCGCAGCAAGGCCGTGAAGGCTTCCGCGGCCAGGGGGCGGCTGAAAAAATAGCCCTGCATTTCATCGCAGCCGTGTTCCGTCAGGAAGTCGACCTGTTCGCGCGTTTCCACGCCTTCTGCGATGACGCGCATGTCGAGGTTGTGCGCCAGCGAGATGACGGAACGGGCGATGGCCGCGTCGCTGCTGCTGGTGGTGACGTCGTCGACGAAGGATTTGTCGATCTTCAGCACGTCGATGGGAAAGCGTTTCAGGTAGCCGAGGCTGGAATAGCCGGTGCCGAAATCGTCGAGCGAAATACCCACGCCGATATCCTTCAGGCGCGTAAGGGCCGCCACGGCCTTGTCCGGGTCGCCCATCACCGTGCTTTCCGTGATCTCGATGCCGAGGCAGGCGGGCGCGATGCCGTATTTGCGCAAGGCCGCCTCGACGAAAGGCACCGTGCGGTCTTGCGCGAACTGTTTGCCGGACAGATTGACGGCCACCTTGATGCTGCCCAGGCCAGCGTCGTGCCAGGCGCGGATTTGCGCGCACACGCTTTCAAGCACCCATTCGCCGATGGCCGTGATCGAGCCGTATTCCTCGGCCAGCGCGATGAACAGGCCGGGCGGCACCTTGCCCAGTACCGGATTATCCCAGCGCAGCAGGGCTTCCGCGCCCAGCAAGGCGCCCGTGCGCAAGCACATCTGCGGCTGGTAGTGCACTTCGAATTCATCGCGGCAGATGGCGCCGCGCAACTGCTGCTGCATCGCCAGGCGGGCGCGGATATCGCTGCCCATGCGCTCCGTGAAGAAGGCGTAATGGTCGCGCCCCATTTCCTTGGCGCGCACCAGGGCCGTGTCGGCGTGGCGCAGCACGTCGTCGAGGCTGTCGCCGTCGGCCGGGCACATCGCGATGCCGATGCTCGTCGTCAGCGCCAGGCGTTCGCCATCGACGCTGAGTTCCTCGCGCAGGCCGGCCAGGATGGTTTGCGCCAGCCCCAGGGTACGCCCCAGCAGGGCATCGTCCTGCAGCAGGATCTGGAATTCGTCGCCGCCCTGGCGCACCACCGTGTCGCCTTCGCGCACGCAGCCGGACAGGAAACGCGCCACCACTTGCAGCGCCTTGTCGCCGACGGCCTGGCCGTGCGAATCGTTGATGTTCTTGAAGCGGTCCAGGTCGAGGCACATCAGCACCACCTGCTGGCTGTCGCGCGCGGCGTTCGCGCGCGCCTGTTCGAAGCGCTCGCGCAGCAGCACGCGGTTCGGCAAACCGGTCAGCGCATCGTGGTAGGAAAGGAAATCGATCAGATGCTGCTCGGCCTTGCGCTCGCTGATGTCGAGGAAGACGCCGATATAGTTGACGACGGCGCCGTCGGGCCCGTGCACGGTGGAGACGCTGAGCAGGCAGGGATAGGTGTCGCCGCTCTTGCGCCGCGTCTGCACCTCGCCCGACCAGCAGCCGCTGCTGCGCAAGCCCTGGCGCAGGGCCAGCAGCACCGCTTCGCCCGTGTATTCGGCATGCAGGCGCATGATGTCCGTGCCCACCACTTCCTGCGCCGCGTAGCCGGTGATGCGCGTAAAGGCGGGATTGGCCGTGACGATGACGCCAGCCGCATCGGTGATCAGGATGGCGTCCTGGGTCGCTTCGAAGACCTGGCCCGACAGGCGCAGCAATTCTTCATTGGCGCGGCGGATCTGCACTTCGCGCGCCAGGGTGCTGGCCACTTGCTCCAGTTCGGCCGTGCGTTCGGCCACCCTGCGTTCCAGGTTGGCGCGCTCCTGCGCCAGCTGCAGCTGCGCCCGCGCCAGGCGCACGTGGGCGTCCGTGCGGGCCAGGATTTCCTCGGCCTGGAAGGGTTTGGCGATGAAATCGACGGCGCCCAGCGCAAAGCCGCGCACCTTGTCGTCCGTATCGTACTGGGCCGACAGAAAGATCACCGGCACCTGGCGCAGGGACGGTATCTCCTTCAGGCGGCGGCACACTTCAAAGCCGTCGAGGCCGGGCATGCGCACGTCGAGCAGGATCAGCTCGGGCGGGCGCGCCTGGGCCGTCCACAGGGCCAGTTCACCGTTCGGCGCCTGGCGCACGGCATAGCCGGCGCCGCCCAGCAAATCGCTCAACAGCTTCAGCGAAGCCGGCGTATCTTCAACGATCAGTACTTCGCCCTTCGAGTTCACTTCCGAAAAATCGCGGTGCATGTAGCAGTTCTCTCAGCTTTGGATGAGGCGCGGCGGTCGGTTGCCACGCTGGACAAGACATTTTTTTGCGATGAACTACGTACTATCATCATAATCTTTATTGCAATTTAGCACCATCCATCGGCGCTACTTAGTCGTTCTTTTCAGCGAATCCGATGTTGTCAGCCCACACTTTCAAGCGTGCGCCAGCACGCCTTCTTTCTCCAGCAAGTCGCACAGCTGGCGGTACTGATGCTGGTCGAGCATGGACTGCAGCGGCGCCAGCAACGGCGCCGCCACCGCGGGCAGGGCCGCCAGCAGCTGCGCCACCCTGGCCAGGTTCAATTCGCGCAGCGCCACCAGCAAGGCGGCGCGTTCTTCCCCGGTCAGCAGCAGCAAATCTTGCGCCCGCAGCGCCGGCCGCACCTCGGGCGCCGGCGACACGGGCTGCGGCACGGGCACCTGCAATGGCGCCTCGGCCGCCTGCGCGGGGATGCTGAAGCTGAAGACGGCGCCCTGCCCCGGCGTCGATTCCACCGTCAGTTCGCCTTCCATCAGCTGCACGAATTCGCGCGAGATGGCCAGGCCCAGGCCCGTGCCGTCCTTGGGTCCCGCGCTGTCGGCCTGCACGAAGGGCTCGAAAATGCGCTGCTGGTCTTCCGGGGCGATGCCGATGCCCGTGTCGCTGACGGCGAACGACAGCATCCATTGACCGCCACCGCGCCGCTCGGCGCGCACGCGCAGGGTGACTTCGCCGCCGCCGGCAAACTTGACGGCGTTCGACATCAGGTTCAGCAGCACCTGGCGCAAGCGCGTCGCGTCGAGCAGCACGGCCGCCGGCAGGCCCGCGCAATCGAGGCGCAAGGCCAGCCCCTGCTGCTCGGCGCGCATGCCCAGCATGTCCATCACTTCCTGCAGCAGGGGCGCCAGCGCCACCACGGCCGTCTGCGCCTGCAGGCGCCCCGCCTCGCCCTTCGACAATTCGAGGATTTCATTGATCAGGGTAAGCAAATGATTGCCGGAGCGGTGGATGATGGCCAGGTTGCGCTTTTCATCGTCCTGCATGTTGGGCGAGGCGGCCATCAGGCGCGAAAAGCCGATCACGGAATTCAAAGGCGTGCGCAGTTCATGGCTCATGTTCGCCAGGAAGGTGCTCTTGGCGCGGTTCGCCGCCTGCGCCTGGCTGACGGCCACCGACAGGGCGCTCGTGCGCTCGGCCACCAGTTCTTCCAGGTGATGGCGGTGGCGCAGCAGTTCCAGTTCGGCCTCGCGGTGCGCGGTGATGTCGTAGTTCGACCCCACCAGGCGCATGGGCCGGCCCTGCCCGTCGCGGAAGATCACGGCATCGGCCTTGATGTAGCGGATGGCGCCATCGGGCCACAGGATGCGGTATTCGTGCGTGAACGCCTGGCCGGCGCCCAGCGCGGCGCGCAGGGCCTCCTTGGCGGCCGGCACGTCGTCGGGCATCAGCGCCGCGCGCCAGATCGCCGCCGGCGCCGTGCCGCTGTCCGCATCGGCCCTGAACTGCGCGTACATCTGCTCGTCCCACTGCAAGGCGCCGTTGATCACGTTCCAGTCCCAGATGCCGATGCTGGCCGCGCCCGTGGCCATCTGCACGCGCTCCTCGCTGCGCTGCAAGGCGCGGTAGCGGCTGTCGAGCAGCGCCACCATCTCGCGGATGGAACGGTACAGCGTGCGCAGCTCGCCCAGGAACCACGCTTTCGGCGGCGTGCCGAACGCTTCGCCCTGCCCTGCCTGGATGCCGGCCGCATACTGGCCGATCGCCTTCAGGGGCTTGAGCATCAGACACCACATGAGCAGCCAGATGCCGGCCACGAGGATCACGTCGAGCGCCACGATCATGGCGCCGATGCCCAGCGCGCGTTGCCGCAGCTGCGCGTGCAGCAGGGCCGGCGTCGCATACACGGCCACGCTGCCGATGACTTGTGCGCCCATCGTCACGGGACGCCGCTGCACCAGCCAGTCCGGCTCCGCGGACAGCGAGGAAAAGCTGCCGATGGCGCCGTCCGCGGTGCGACGCAGGACCAGCGCGTCCTTGCCGATGCCCGGCGTCAGCGAGCTGGCCATCAAGTCGCGCTTGCCCAGCATGCTGCGCATGATGGCCTGCAGCTGCTTTTCATCGAGATTCCACAAGGGCAGTTCGATGGCCACGGCCAGCTGGTCCGCGCTGACGGACAGGCTGCGCTGCAACTGCTGCCAGCGCTGATCGCGTTCGGACTGGTAAAACAGCACGGCAAACACCAGCAGCAGCGCGGTGACGACAAAGGTCAGCGCCACGCTGACGGCCAGCACGATGGACACGCCGCCCAGGCGCGCGCCCTTGGATGGGTGAAGCGTCATGCGTCTTCGCCCTGCGGCTCGCTGGCCGGCTGCGCCAGCAAGGCGCACAGCGGCTGGTATTGATGCTGTTCCAGCATGGCGGCGATGTGCGCTGCCAGCTGCGGCAGGCTGGTCGCCACGCCGGCCAGCACGATGGCGCTGCGCCGCAAATCGAGGGCTAGCACGGATGCGAGCAGCGCCTGGCGTTCGTCCGCGCCCAACTGGCCCAGCGACTGCTGCAGGTCAAATGGCGCGACCGGCACGCGCGGCGGCGCGGCGCCGGTGCGCTGGAAGCGCAGGCCCAGCTGCTGCTCCAGCATGGCGAACAGGTGTTCCTGCTCGATCGGCTTGCGCAGGAAGCCGTCGGCGCCGGCCGCCAGCGCCTCCTGTTTTTCTTCTTCGAAGGCGGAGGCGGTCATGATCACCAGGCGCGGCTGCACCAGCGCCGGCTGCGCGCGCAGCCAGCGCGTCAGCGCCAGGCCATCCATGTCCGGCATGCGCCAGTCGCTGAGCACGATGTCGTAGCGCTGCGCCGCCAGCATGGCTTGCGCCTGCACGCCGCCCGCCGCTTCCTGCAGCTGGAAGCCCAGCGGCGCCAGCAAGCCGGCCAGCAGCTTGCGGCAGTTGTCGTCATCGTCGACCAGCAGCACCGTGCGCCCGCGCTGTGCCAGCGGCAGGCGCGCCACGCGGCCCGGCGCCAGCGCCGCGATGGCCGGCTGCCGCAGCACCGGCGCGCGCAGCTCGAAACTGAAGCGGGAACCGGCGCCCAAGGTCGATTCGACGCGCAGCTCGCCGCCCATCAGGCGCACGAATTCGCGCGAAATGGTCAGCCCCAGTCCCGTGCCGGCCTGCGCCACGGCGCTGTCGGCCTGCACGAACGGTTCAAAGATGCGTTCCAGGTCCTCTTCCGCGATGCCGCTGCCCGTATCGCGCACGGCAAAGGCCAGCGCCACTTGCCCATCGTCCTCCGCCTGGCAGCCCAGCGACAGTGTCACGCTGCCCTGCTCGATGAACTTGAGCGCGTTCGACAGCAAATTGAGCAGCACCTGGCGCAGCTTGGCGCCGTCGAGGCGCACCAGCGGCGGCACGCCGTCACGTTCGAGCCGCAGCGCGATGCCCTGGTCGCTCGACCGCATGCGCACCATCTCGAGCACTTCGTCGAGCAAGCCATTCAAGTCCACGGGCCCCGCTTGCAGCTGCATGCGGCCCGCCTCGATTTTCGACAATTCCAGGATGTCGTTGATCAAGGTGAGCAAATGGTGGCCGGCGCGGTTGATGATGGCCAGGTTATGCTTTTCTTCCTCGAACATGCTGCTCGAATCGGCCATCATCTGCGAAAAGCCGATCACGGAATTCAAGGGCGTACGCAATTCGTGGCTCATGTTGGCCAGGAAGACGCTTTTCGCGCGGTTCGCCGATTCGGCCTCGGTGACGGCCACCGACAGGGCGGCAGTACGCTGCTGCACCAGTTCCTCCAGGTGGTCGCGGTAGCCGAGCAGCTCCTGCTCGCTTTGCTTGCGCTCGGAAATGTCGACGATACCGCTGCGCACCAGCCGCCGCCCTTCCATCGGCAAGCGCACCAGCCGCACTTCGCAAGGGAAGATGCTGCCGTCGGCGCGCCGCACATTGCGCTCAACCAGGATGGGTTCACCGAGCATGGCGCGGCGCAGATGCTCTTCCATCATCAGTCCCAGCGGCAGACCATCGGGCTGCTCGCCCGTGTACAGGTCGAACGGCCCGCGCGCCAGCAGCGCTTCGCGCGACATACCCAGCATGCGCTGCGCGCTGCTGTTGGCGTCGATAAAACGGTCCAGGTCCAGGTCATACACGACGATGGCTTCGGGCGCATGCTCGACGAGGATGCGGAAGCGCTGCTCGCTTTCACGCGCCTCGCCCTCGGCGCGGCGCAAACGACGGCGCTGCAGCAGCAAGGCGCTCAGCATGCACGCCATGGCGAGAAACACGGCGCCAGCCGACAGCACGGCCGCGCGGTGCTCGTGCCACAGCTGCGGCGGGCGGTTGAAGAACAGGGTGTTCGGCGGCAGCCGGCTGATGTCGGCATCCCAGCGCTGCAGCTGCTCCCAGTCATACATGGGCACGGGACGGACCGGCGGCAGCAAGGCGCCCGGTGCGGCTGGCGCCTTGCCGGCCAACACGGCCAGCGACATCTGCGCCACCTGCTGCGCGGCCCCTTCGATGTGCAGGATGGAGCCGCCGAGGATGCCCTTGCCCACGTTCGTGTTGTACATGCCGAAGGCGGGCACGTTCGCCAGCCGCGCCAGTTCCCCGGCAAACTGCACGGGCGTGGCGATGGCGCCGTCCACGTCGCGGTTGACATTGCCCGTCACCAGCAGCGTATCGGCGGGCAGGCGTGCCACCTTCGCGCGCATCTGCGCCAGGGTCAGGCCGTCGAGATATTCCATGAAAACGATACCCTGCCACGCCTGCGCCGCCTGCTGCATGCTGCGCTTCAAGGCCTGGTCGGCCTCGCTGGCACCGACGGCCATGACGATGGTTTTGGTTTCCGGGAACAGCGCCATCGCTTGCGCCAGGGTACCGGGAAAATCGACGTTCGCCTTTTGCTGCCAGATGGCCAGCGGGCTGCCTACCGGCAAGGCCTTGCCCGAGGTGTTAATCGCCAGCACGGGCACGCCGCGCGCCAGCGGCGCCAGGTCCGACAGCAAAAAGTCGAGCGCCGGCTGCTGCATGGCAACGATCAGGTCAGCCTTGCGCCCCATCATCTGGGTGTATCTTAAAAGCAACAAATCACGCATCTCGTTGCGCAGCGCCGGGTCGCCCTGGGTATTGAGGTTCAGGTGCTCGACCATGATGTCTTCGCTGGCCAGGCCCGCGGCGGCCATGGCGGCCACATAGGTGCGCGTGTACGATTCCACGCCGGCGCGGCCGTAATCGTAGGCATTGAGGACCAGCACGCGCTGCCCCCGGTGCGGCGGCGCGGCGCTTGCAGCCAGGGCCGGCGCGGCTGCGGCGACGCATAGCATCAACAGCAATGCGCGGCCACAGCGGCGCACCGCTGCCCTGCCCATCCCGCCGCCAGGCACATCACGCACATTCGCCATGCCCATGCTCACTCTCGCTGTCACCATGTTTCACCATTGCGCTGACTGCTCAGCGACCGACACTTACAAAAACATGATAACGTCAACTGCCGGGGCAAGTCTATTGCTTAGGGCAATCTTTTGACAAGACAACCATCGTTACGCGGCGGTGCCGCTGATGCCGAACAATTCAAGCTTCAGCCCCTTTATGCCAGACGGCACATAAATCGCAATCGCCTGGGCCTTGATCATGCCGTCATAAATGCTGCCCTTGTTATCGATCGAAAAGTAATAGGTATTGGGCCGCACTGGCACTTCAGCGGGAACCTGGGCCATATGACGCAACTCGGCACCCGGAAGTGCCCTGCCAAGCAATAGTTCGATATTGTCCGGAGACGATATTTTGAACTGCAACGGCACCGTGGCAACCAGTTCCAGCGCCGGCATATCGGCGTTGACCGCAAGACAGAGTTCAGTCTGACGGTCAATCCGCTTGGCATCGAGCAAGCCGTGATAGTGGGTGTTTTGTTGTGTGTCGTTGGACAGTGCAATCGGGAAGTAACGCGACAGGAGCACCGTATCGATCAAGTCGCGAATGATGCCATCGAGCTTGCCGAAACCGGGAGCCGCGTCATCGTGACAATACGCCGGCAAATCGCTCAGCGTGTATTTTTTCGAGAACGTCATCAAGCCGCCGGCCAATGCCATCAATTTTTCAAACAAATACACAGGATGATGGCGCCGGTAACTGGCGCAATGACCGAGCGTGGCGCTGGCCGTGCTCAGTGTATTGAGCATCCAGAATGAGGAAACATCCCCGCCATGAAATTCAACCGTATTGTTACCGGGTTGACGGTGGCGGCTGTACAGCGCCTCGATTTTCGCGCCCATGCGGTCGATCAGCGAATCAAGCATTTTCTGCAGCGAAGACTCGGCGCTGATGGTCAGGCCAGGCGGAATGAAGGAGGCATCGATTTCAAAGCTGCCATTGCCAGCGCGGTATAAACGGATCACCGGGATGGCAAGATAATCATGCAGAGGGTCCAGTTGCGACAGCAGATACACGCGCTTCTTCAGGTAAGCGACGTCTATGCTAACTGCCTCGCTGTACAGATCCGGGGTTTCGATATCCGCCTGGACATAGCGCGCGCCTGCGGAGCTCACATTGCCGCCATGTGCTTGCAGCGTCGGCAACGCGGCGTAAAAAGTAAAACTATGTTCGCTGGAAGGCAGCTTGGACAGGTCAACCGCACTGGGCAATACATCGCCAAGCGGCGCCTCAAAGAATTCTCCATCCTGAAAGACGAGCGACATGGCGTCCGCCCGCAGGCTATTGTTGGCCAGTGCATCCGCATTCCAGCTGACGCCGTGCACGCCCCATAAATGTGGATTGATGAGTGAGGCCAGGCGTTGCAGGCGCGCTTCATGGTAGCGGTCCAGTTGCTGGAATTGCTGGGGACCGATGGCCAGCCCCTCGGACCAAAGTAATTTGGATGGCAATGTCATTGCATTCTCCATGTTGGCTGTTGAAATCTTGCTTCCTTGCCAGTCTGATGTTGCCAGTTTGAAAGTCCTTGATGTTGCGCAGCATCCCTGCTCAATTATTGCGCAAACGCAATTTCCCTCTGAGGAAACGCTTGGATACTGGCCATTCCGCCGCGCAGACACAGGAAAATGAAAATGGAGGACTTGCTGCCGTATTTCGAACGCGAGCTGGTGATGCTAAGGCGGCATTGCCGTGAGTTCTCCGAGCGCTATCCGAGAATCGCCGGCAAATTGCACATGTCCGGCGAGTCTTGCGAAGATCCGCACGTCGAACACTTGATCGAATCGGTGGCCATGCTGGCGGCCCGTATCTCGAAACGGCTCGATGACGACTATCCGCAATTTACCGAAGCCCTGTTCGAAGCCCTGTTCCCGCATTATCTGCGCCCCTTTCCATCGTCCACCATCGTGCATCACTCCACCCCGGCGGCTGGAGCGGGTGTAATGCACCTGCCGGCCGGCAGTGAAATGGACGCCACGCCGGTGCGCGGCGTACGCTGTCGCTTCAAGACGGTCTACGACATGACGACCGGAGCATCGGTATTGGAAAGCGCGGTTTTCGATGCGATGATCAAGCCGCCGCCAGGCGTACGCCTGCCAGCACAAGCCAGTTCCTCGCTGAACATCGGCATCCGGCATCTCGACGCAGCGCCCGCATCACTGCGCGTTTTCATCGATGGTGAAGCTTCTTTTTCCGCCGCATTGCGCGATGCCCTGTTCATGCATGCAATCTGCGCTTTTGTGTCCATCGACGCGATGCAGTGGATGGCATTGCCCGCCGTTCCCTTGGCGCCCGTCGGCTTCGCCGACACGGATGCCTTGATACCTTTCGGTGCCCGTTCGCAACCGGCCTACCGCATCCTGAGCGAGTATTTTGCGTATCCGGAAAAATTCAATTTCTTCGACATCGATATCGCGGCGCTGAGCGCCACCCTGCCGCCTGATTGCCAGCGCTTTACCCTGCACCTGTGCATGGCCGGTTTGCGACCCGATTCCGCTGCGGCGCGCATGTTGTCCAGCATTTCCAGCGAAAACTTGAAGCTGGGCTGCAGTCCGGCGATCAACCTCTTCCGCCAGGAAGGCGTGCCGATCGCCATCACCCGACAGAAAATCGACTATTCCGTGCTGGCCCATGCCACCCATGCGCATGGTTACGAAGTCGTCTCCATCGACTCTGTGCGTTTGCTGCGCCAACGGGGAGGCGAAAGCACGCTGACCGAATTTCGCCCGCTGTACAGCCTGCGCCATGGCGAGGGCGCGGCGCAACAAGGCCATTACTGGATCATGCGCCACGACATGGCTTTGGCCATGAAAAGTCCTGGCCACGAAAAGAAAATCACGCTGGTCGACAGCGGCTTCAATCCCTTGATCAACGAAAAAGCCAGCTTGTCGCTGTCGCTGACATGCAGTAACCGCGACCTTCCGCTGTCACTCAAATACGGCCAGCCGCAAGGAGACTTGCAACCGTGCTGCGGCGGACCGGCACTGCACATGCTGCGACGCCCCAGCCAGCCGCGATGCTTTTCACCGGGCGCGGGCCTGCATTGGCGGCTGATTTCGCACCTGACGCTGAATCATCACGCGCTGGTTCAGGAAGGCCTGCCGGCGCTGCGCGAAATGCTGACACTGTATGACCAGTCCCAATCGGCAAGCTCGCAACGCCAGATCGGCGGTATCGTCGCGCTCGCGCACTTGCCGACCACGACATGGATGCGGCACAAGCGCGGAACCTCGCTGGCGCATGGCGTGGAGGTACGCATCACGCTGGACGAAGAAGCGTTCGTCGGCAGCGGCATGCACCTGTTTGTGCAGGTGATCGATCACTTTCTTGGGCTGTATGTGCAAATCAACAGTTTCATCGAACTGGTGGTGCTGTCACTGCAAAGCGGAGAGGAGCTGATCCGATGCAAACCAAGAAGCGGACTGCAGAATCTGGTGTAGTACAACACCTGCTGGCCGAACCATACCGCTACCAGTTCGTGCAGGCGGTGCGTATTCTGCTGTGCTGGCTACGCGAGCAGAACGTGTCCCATGCGCAAGCCTTCGGCCAGGTGCTGCGCTTCAAGAACAGCTTGTCCTTGAGTTTCCCCGCCAGTGAAATCGAACAGCTATCTCTCGACGACAATGAACAACTGACCTTGATGCCCACTTTCATGCGTTTTCTGGGCGTCGGCGGCACCCTGCCCTTGCATCACTCGGAACGCATCGCCGCCTACCGCTTGTCGAGCAAAGATGCTGGCGTCTCGGCCTTCCTCGATATCTTTTCGCACCGCATGCTCACGCTGTATTACCTGGTATGGGAAAAGTATCGGCTGGAATCCACGCTGCAGACCCAGGCAAGGGATGTACAACGGCCCTTGCTGACGGCACTGGCCGGCGTGCGGCGCGGTGCGCTGCCGTCGAGCGGCGAAGCTGACGCCGTGACGCAGGATGTCGCGGCCTGGTACGCGGGTCTGCTGCGCTGCCGCCCCGTCTCCGCGCAGGCGATTGGCCCCGTGCTGGCCGAGTACTGCGGCGTACCCGTCACCGTGCAGCAATTTGTCGGTGGCTGGGACTATCTGGAAAAAAACCGGCGCAGCCTGCTGTGTAGTGTCAACTTTACCCTGGCGCGTGGCGCAACGCTTGGCCTGCGGCTGTGGCGTCAGGACATGCGCGTCTGCCTGCATATCGGCCCGCTGGATCACGCTGGCCTGCAACGCTTCCTGCCGCGCAGTACCGGCGCGGCGGCACTGGCAAAGATGCTGGCGCTGTTTGGCGTACCAGACTTGCAATATGAAGTGCGGCTGATATTGAGTCCGCCATGCATTACCCCCCTGCTCCTGAGCTCCAACCCGTCAGAAAGACGGCGGCTTGGCTGGACGACGTTCTTGCAGACAACACCAGGCAAGGTACGCGGCGCCGAAGTGCGTTATCTGCTGCAACTGACCTGAGCAGCCCATCACTGGAAAGCGAGGCAAGCATGAAACATGCGGGACGCGGCGTCATCCGGCTCGGAGACGCAACCGATCACGGCGGCAAGGTCACCAGCGCATCATCGGGCAGCACCGTGATGGGAAAGACGGCGGCGCTGGCCGATGACACAACCTTTTGCCCCAAGTGCAAGGGCAGCTTTCCGATCACGTCGGACGGCGCCGGCGCAAGACACATGGGCAAGCCGTACGCCTATGACGGCGACGCCACCGCCTGCGGCGCCCGCCTGATCACATCGCTATAAGGGAGGCAGGTCATGCATGCAAGCATCCAGGCGGCACTGTCGGCCTTCGACCTCGCCGCGCAGGAGCGGCGCCTGCTGAAGGTCGACTTCCCCCATGAAGATGGGCCAGCCGGCGCCATCCTGCTGGTCAATTCGCTGACCGCCAGGGAGGAGGTATCGCGCGACTTCCGTTTCGAGGTCGAATTGCTGTCCGATGATGCGCATATCGCGCTCAAGGCCATGATGGGCCGCATGGTGACCATTTCCATGGTGCGCGACGATGGTACGCTACGCTACTTTAACGGCTATGTGGGCGAGTTTTGCCTGCTGCGCGCCGATGGCGGCTTTGCGTGGTACCGGATGGTGCTGCAACCATGGCTGGCCTTCGCCCGGCTGCGCCAGGACAATGTGTCCTTCCATGGCCAAAGCGTAATGCAGCTGACCGAAACGACATTTGCGCACTACGGGCAGCGCGACTGGAAAACCAGCATCCATGGCGACGATCCGCAAATCACCTGCGCCAACCAGCACAATGAAACCGACTACAACCACCTGCACCGGCGCTGGGAGGCGCTCGGCTGGCATTACTGGTACGAGCACCGCGCCGATGGCCATACCTTGTGGCTTGCGGACAACAGCACCCTGGCTGGCATGATCGCCACGACATCCGGCGACGGCGCCATGCGCTTTCACTCCGAGTCGGGTTCCCTGGAAGACGACGGCCTGCAACAATGGCAAGCCGTGCGCCGGATCGGCTCCGGGCAACTGACCTTGGCCAGTTTCGACTATAAAAATCCGCAGCCACGCCTTGCCAGCGGCTACTCGCTGAATCGCCAGGGCGATGTCTTTGCGCACGAGTTGTATGAAAACACGGGCGCCTATGGTTATAGGAATGTCGATGACGGGGAATCCCTGGCACAGCGCCGCATGGAAGAAAGCGACCATCTGCGCCAGTATTTCGAGGCGGCAGGCAATCACCGTGGCGCACAGCCCGGCCTTTGTTTCCGGCTCGATGGACATTTCAGCGCCGAGGAAAAGCGCTATCAGCCTGGCGAGGAGCGTCCGGACAGTATCGCCGAACGCGAGTACCTGATCCTGTCAGTCGAGCATAGCGCCAGCAACAATTATCAAGCGGGCCCCAGCGCGCCATCGGATTATGCGAACACGCTGGTATGCGTGCGGCGGGACATCCGCTGGCGCCCGGGGCGCGGCTACAACAGCACGCCCTGCCTCGTTGCCGGTGTGCAGACGGCACTGGTGGTCGGGCCGGCCGGGGAAGACATCCATACCGATGCCCTGGGACGCATCCGCCTGCAATTTCACTGGGACCGCCTGGGCAAATTCGATGAGCGCAGCTCGCCATGGATACGCGTCATGATGCCGATGGCGGGAGCGCAAATGGGACAGATCGCCTTGCCACGCGTGGGCCAGGAAGTCGTCGTGCAATTTCAGGACGGCAATATCGACCACCCCATCGTCATCGGCGTCGTCTACAACAGCGCCAATCCGCCGCCGTGGCAACTGCCGCAGCAGCGGGCCCTGTCCGGCGTGCGCAGCCGCGAACTGGGCGCCCGCAGCGCCAACCACCTGGTACTCGACGATACCAAGGGGGCGATCCAGGCACAGTTGCGCAGCGAGCACCAGGATAGCCGGCTGTCATTGGGCAACATCACCCGCATCGACGACAACGCCGGCCGCAAGGAAGCGCGCGGCGCGGGTTTTGAATTGGCCAGCAATGCCTGGGGCGCCCTGCGCGCCGCCAAAGGCATGCTGATCACCACAGAAACACCGGCAAGCGCCGCTTCGATCAAACAGCTCGACGAAACGCAGTCCCGCCTGGCGCAGGCACGCCAACTACAGCAAGGCTTGGCCGGCACGGCCGTCGACGCAGGCGCGCAAGACAGTACCGCGCAACAGGGTGCCGTGGCCGACGCCATCCAGCGGCAAAACGCCGCTATCAAGGGAGGTGGCGGCGATTTCCCGGAGCTGTCCGAACCACATCTGGTACTGGCCAGTCCGGCCGGTATCGAACTGAGCACGGCCCAGTCCATCCACCTGGCCGCCAGCGAGCATGTAGCGCTCACCAGCAGCAAGCATATTTCACTCGCCAGCGGCGACAGCATGTTTGCCAGCATCGCCAAAAGCTTCAGCCTGTTCGTGCACAAGGCCGGCATGAAACTGATCGCCGCCAGCGGCAAGGTAGCCATCGAGGCCCACAGCGACGAGGTGGAAATCCTCGCCCGGAAAGTGCTGTCGCTGATCAGCGAAGCGGACTGGGTCAACATCAAGGGCAAGAAAGGCGTACGCCTGCACGGCGCCAACCACATGCTGGAAATCAGCGACAAGGTGCAGTTCTTCACCTCCTCGCCCGTGCTCTTCAACGGCAACCTGGAAACCCTGGCGCCGAAGAGCGTATCGCAGGAATTTAATGAGAGGCCAGTAGCGCGTTTTGATCAGGCCGTTCGACTGCTGCAAGTCGATGGCACACCCGCTCCCGATATAGCTTTTGAGTTAATACGCGAAGATGGCCACAGAATCAGTGAAAAGAGTAGCAGTGACGGACACACCCCAGTACAGAAAGGAGACGGCATGGATAGCTACACAATACGCTATAAGGGAGAACTTCCATGAATGACGATACGGATCTGAATGAACATGGCAATCACCAAGGCGAATTTCGGCAGACTGTTGGCGGATGGGCTGAGTACACCGTCAATATGACTGAAATAAACGACACGATTCGTCATGACGTAACCATTCCTCCTGGGAAAATAATTCCTATCATCTTTTTACCAGGCGTGATGGGTAGTAATTTACGCATGAGCAAGGTACGTCAGAAAGAGCTGGACAAAAGCGATAACATCTCCTGGAGGCCAGATGACATGATGAGCGTGGCCGGAAAATGGAGTGTCGTAGAAGGTTATGGCATCGGTGGATGGTATAAAAATGCATCACCGAGAGATCGACAGATGGCCCTCGACCCAAATGAAACCGAGGTCGAATATTATATTTACAGCACAAATCAAGGAAGATTTGAACCAAGTGGCAACATCACAGGACTTTCCGATTTTCGTCACACCAACATTCCACATGATTTTGCTGGAGTGCCGCCATTGATTGCCATTAGTCCAAGAAAAATAAAAGAGAATGCAAAGTACAACATTCCAGGAATAGTAGATACCTCCTTACCCCCAGCCTTGCGTGAAACACCGGCACAAATTGCACGTTGGCGCGGCTGGAGCGAGATACTTTTTATTGGGGCTTATGGTGAAATGCTAAAGACTGCGGAATTTTTCATGAATAACATTGTCAGAGACAAAAATATTCTTCCCCATTGGCAGATAAGAGATATTCACTCCAAGAAAAATCAAGGTCCATATCCTGAAATTTCAAAATTAGTGCTACAAGCACCCAGCGCCTTCGGTGCCACATCCGGTACTGCAATTACAGAGACTGATCTAAAAAAAATATCTCCATGCTGGTATCCTGTTCACGCCATGGGCTACAACTTCTTGCAGAGCAATGCTATCTCCGCCGGCGTCATCGCTGAGCGGATACGTGGACTTGTCAAAGGCTATGTGGGCTGCGGATTCAAATGCGAAGAGGTCATTCTCGTCACACATAGCATGGGAGGTCTACTTGCCCGCACCTTAATGCATCCAAGTTATGGAAATCTTGTTAACGACAAGGAAGTAAAAGTACTTGGCGTCTATCATAACGTCATGCCGTCGATAGGTGCCGCAAGCGCCTATAAACGTATGCGCTTCGGTTTTCTGGAAAAATCTGGCCCATTCAATAAAAAGACGGCACAAGTTCTGGGAATTGACGGAGAGCATGCAACTGCAATGGTAGCAAATGCTCCAGCTGCATTGGAAATGATGCCGAGCGTTGCCTACGGCGCGAATTGGCTCAAAGTCGTGGACGACAAAGATCGAATTTTATGGAGCTGGCCGCAAGAAGGTCAGAACGCACTCGATAGCATTTATCTACGACCAAGCAGTAATTGGTGGCGCCTTATTAATCCAATGTGGGTGAATCCAGCAAACATTTCCCATGAAAAAGGTGGCGGACTAAAAAATGTAACCCAGCGAATAAAAGATGCTTTTGCATTTTCACAGTCCATCGAAAAATACTTCCACAAACAAACATACGCTAGTTACTGCGAATCAAAAGACTACCTATCTTATGGCGAGGTAATCTTCAAAGTTACTGACGGCATGGGTGGTGGACTGACAGATTTTTTTAAGAAATTTACGCCTCCTCATGCAGAGAAATGGAAACTAATCAACGATGATGCAAAAGGAATCCTAACCGTTCAAACTGGATCACGCATACTAAAACTCAAGTTGCAGCCTGCAAAAGAGCTTGGAGATGAAACAGTTCCAGCAATCCGGTCTGCCCGCCATATTACAGGAAATATTTTTCGTCATGGATTAGCAGATGGTAGCGGCTATGAACACCAAAATAGTTACTTGAACAAAAACGTGCTTGCATCTATGCTTTACTCCATAATTCAAATCGCAAAATTAGCAAATTGGGATAAAAAATGAAATCAATTTTTATTAAATATATTTTAATAATTTTCATATTTTTCCCTATAATTGCTTGCACAAAAAATTCTATGATTAAGGAGGAAATTATGACCAAAAAAACGAAATTGAATGGGCGATTAGAAAAAATGTTTTCAAAAACTAAATTATTATGTTTCGGCCGCTATGCTTTGGAAGTTCCAGTCGAATCAAAACTTATTATTGGAAGCAATACTATTGACGTGGAAAAAATAACAATAAATAATTTACATTTTAAAATAGAAAAAGACATAGAAGAAATTTTTAAAAGAAATAAGAGCGCAGAAATCACATACAACCTTGAAGGCCCAATTAAAAATAGTTGGCAATTGCGCTATTACAATAGCATTCATGCAAAGGAAATGAAATTTCTATTTTTTAAAACTTATATTACAAAAGGAGATTTTACATTTATTGCTGGAGATGCTGTAGATGTGGATATCGGGGAACGAGAAGAAGAAATTGCTCGTCGACAGCTGCTTCTCGCAAAAAACATACGGCTGCGTGATACGGACGAAATTCCTTCAGATGCTGGGGTTTGCTTCGAACATGGCTTCCTGGCAGAAAATTTATATAAAGAGCAAGAGATTGACAACGTCGGAATTCATTTCCCAAGTATCCCTGATATAACTTTTTCGGTGAGTTCTAATAAGGATGCATACGGCGATTACTCTTCAGAAGAATTTGAGAAGCGACTGCGTAGCGAATTATCTTTGCTCAACCGCATACAGAGTGCAAAAGACATACAGGGGGCGACTTATCCCAAGCGGAACTTGTTACGCGAAGGGAAGCGGGACGTTCAGCATTGGAAGGGGGAAGAGTCACTCATCCTGCGCCCTGATGGAGTACATGATTTTGAATGGGCATTGGTAGGCAAACCGAAAGACATCGCAAATCCATCTGTGCTGGAAGTCAAGATGTACACCAAAGTCGCCCACAACATGGTCGGCGCCGCCGAAGCATCGTCGCTAACCGACGAGGAAGCGATCGCCTTGTGGGACAAGCTGCTGTCCGGCCTGAAGTTCCGCGTGAAAGTGCCGGGTGCGCCGCCGGGCTCGTATTACATCGATCCGGACAAGCCGGCGCAGTGACAGCTGAATAAGCTCATGCTGGCGCCATGCCAGCCATTGCGCTAGCATACTCCTTTTGCCCGGAAAGCCCCCATGCCCATTACCCTGCGCCCCGCCCTGCCCTCCGACATCGACGCCCTGTGGGCCCTGCGCACGGTGGCCGTGCGCGTCAGTTGCGCCACGCACTATGCGCCGGAACAGATCACCGCGTGGACGGCCTCGCCCGTGCCGGCATCGTATGGCGCCATGCTGGCTGCCGGCGGCGGCATCGTGGCGATGCAGGACGAAGCCATCGCCGGCTATGCCATGCTCGATGCGGACAAGCAGGAAGTCGATGCCGTCTTCGTCGATCCCGCGCGCGCGGGACTCGGTATCGGCAAGCGCCTGCTGGCGGCGCTGGAGCAGCTGGCGCGCCAGCGCGGCATAGTGCGCCTGCACCTGTCCGCCTCGCTCAATGCGGAGCCGTTTTACCGGGCTGCAGGTTTTGTTGCCTTGCGCGCGGAGGCGTATGCGCACCCGAGCGGCATCAGCCTGGCCAGCGTGGCGATGGAAAAGGCGCTGGCGGCGGCCTGAACCTTCAATCAGGCACCGCGCCTGCCTCGGACTCGGCCAGGCATTGCTGCAGCTTGGCGATCAGGGCGCGCACTTCGTCGTCGCCCAGGTCCAGCGGGTCGCCGTGCGCGCCGACGGCGATCAGGCAGATGGCAGAGCCGTCGTACCAGGCGTCCAGGCGCTCCTTCCCTTCATTCATATTGTTCTGCCTCATGCTGTAAATGCCTCAGTAAATCGGCTGGCGCCGCGATGCTGGCGCGGCCAGTCGGTCAAAAAAATCGCCGAGCGCGATGGCGCGCGGCTGGAATGTTCCCAGTCGCCGCTGGCGCACAGCCATGACGTTCGGCGGACGGCAAGCCCATTACCTGCTTGAACTTTTCAGGATGCACTACTTTCCCCTACGCCGTCCCATACCCGCAGATGCGGCGCGCACCAGCCCGTCACGATGTCGAGGGCATCGAGTATCACGTCTTCCAGCGGGCCTTCCTGCGTGGCAGGACGCAGTTCCTGCAGCAAACCGGCCACTTGCGCCGCCGTCACGTCGCTGGCCTTGTAGCGCAGCAGGATGGCGCGCAGCGTGAGCAAACCTGACCCGGACTCCAGCGCGGCGAGCAAGTCTGTGTCGATGTCGGCGATGATGGTGTGCGGCATGTCAATCCGCCTCCCAGGCGATGGCGGCCGGCCGCGCGCCGCCCGTCCTGAAAAATGCGGCAAAGGCACGCCGGCAGTGTTCCACGTCCACGCACCAGGCTTCCGGATATTCATCCACCTGGCCATTGGCCAGCAGATAGCTGCAAACGCCGTCGGCGTCCTCGTCGCCCAGCGAGTGAAAACTCAGCTCATCCTGGCCCGACAGATACATCAGCCAGGCATTGCCGCCATTGCGCAGCATACACAGGGCCGGGCCCTGGTCCGCATCGGCCGCCATGGTCAGCCACAGCTCGCACTGGGCCAGCGCGCGCGCTTCCATCAGCGCCTGTTCCAGCGCGACAATTCCATCCACCATGCGCGGCTCGCCGTGCAGATTCAGTTCCATGCTCACGCGTTTTCTCCACTTAAATCGTTCGTCGCCAGGGCCGTACTCAGATACAGCTTGCCGCTGAGGTCTTGCAGCAGGCTGCTCTGGCGCAGGCGGTCCATCACGGGTCCTTTCACTTCGGCCAGGTTCAGGCTGATGCCGCGCTTGGCCAGCGCGCTGTTGAGTTCGATCAAGCCCAGCAAGGCCGTGCTGTCAATCTGATTGACAGCCGACAGCACCAGCACCAGGTGGCGCGCCGTCGGGTGCCCCCGCAGCTCGTCTTCCACGCGCTCCGTGACCGCTTCCACATTGCCGAAGAACAGGCCCGCATCGATGCGTAGCAGCAAGACGTCGGGCAAGGTTTGCGCTTCGTAGCGCTCCACGTTGCGGAAGTGCTCGCTGTTCGGAATGCGCCCCAGCACGGCGATGTGCGGGCGGCTGGCGCGCCAGATCAGGGTGCCCATCGACAGCAGCACGCCGATCACGACGCCCGCTTCCACCCCCAGCACCAGCACGCCGGCCGTCGTCGCCAGCAGGGCCAGCGCATCGCTGCGGTCGTAGCGCCACGACAGTTTCAAGGTATCCCAGTCCAGCAGGCTGCTGACGGCAAAGATGATGGTGGCCGCCAGCACGGGCAGCGGCAGCAGGGCCAGCCAGCCCGTGGGCGCCACCAGCGCCAGCGCCAGCAGGCCCGCCGTGATGATGCTGGCCAGGGGCGTGTTGGCGCCCGCCTGGAAATTGACGGCCGAACGCGAAATGGAACCCGTGACGGGGAAGCCCCCCGACAGCGCGCTGGCCACGTTGGCCGCGCCCAGGCCCAGCAGTTCGCGGTTCGTATGCAGCTTTTCGCCGCGCTTTTGCGCCAGGGTCTGGGCGGCGGACATGCTCATCAAAAAGATGATGAAGGCGATCAAGAGCGCCGGCGACAGCAAGGTGCGCCAATGGGCGCTCGAGGTGGCCAGGTTCAGGCCCGGCAAGCCGCTGGGCACGTGACCCGTCGTCTGCACGCCCATCGCTGCCAGGCCGCCATAGGCGACGAGCGCGATGCCGGCCAGCACGAGCGCCATCGGCGCCAGGCGCGCGCCCACGTCGGCGGCGACTTTATTCAAGCCGCAGCGCTGCAGCAGGCGCGCCAGATAGCGCTTGGCCAGCCACAGGAACAGCAGGCCGCCCAGCCCCAGCACCAGGCTGGGCGTGTGCCAATGGGGCCAGGTGGCGCCCAGCAGGGGCGTGATCTGGCCCCAGATGATCAGGATCGCGGCGCCATTGCTGAAACCGCTGATCACGGGACGCGACAAAAAGCTGGCCATGAAGCCCAGCCGCAGCACGCCGCACAGCAATAGGACGAGGCCGCTGATGAAGGCCAGCTGGGCGGCCAGCACGATATACAGCGAGGAACCGGGGTCGGCCAGCGGCGCCAGGGCGGCGGCCGTCATCAGGGAGACGATGGCCATGGGGCCCACCGATTGCGTCATGCTGCTGCCGAACAAGGCGTACAGCACGGGCGGCAGGATGCTGGCGTAGATGCCGACCACGGGCGGCAAGCCGGCCACCAGCGCGTAGGCCATGCCTTGCGGCACCATCATCATGGCGACAACGATACCGGCGGTAATGTCCCCGGCCAACAGAGGACGCCGGTATTGCCTGAGCCAAAGCAGCATGATGCGATCCCAAAATCTGAAAACCGAAGCCTATCATGCGACGAGGCCGGCTGACAGGGGGAACGCGATCAGTCTGGCAGCAATTGCGCCTTCACGGCATCGAGGATTTCCATCGACAGCGCTTCGTCATCGACGGAACGGGCCAGCACCATGGCGCCCACCATGGCGGCAAACGTGGCAATGGCCTGCCGGTGCCGCTCTGCCGGCGCGCCTTCCGGCAACAAGCCTTCCAGCAGCGCGAACTGTTGCCGCGTGGCTTGCGTAAATGCGGGGCGCGCGCCGCGCGACATGCGCGCCACGTCCGCGCCCATGGCCGCCGCCGGGCAGCCCGTGCCGGGCTGGTCCCGGTGCCGGGTGGTCAGATAGCTGTCGATAATCGCCGGCAGCGCCCGCTGCGGTTCGCTGGCGACCTTCGCCCGCCAGCCTTCCAGCGATTTCTCCAGGGCATGCTGGCACGCCTCGATCATCAAGTCTTCCTTGGACGCGAAATGGCCATAGAAGCCGCCATGCGTGAGGCCCGCGTTCTTCATCAGGTCGGCCACGCCGATGCCGTCATAGCCCTTTTCGCGGAACAATCTTGCCGCCACGTCAACGATGCGCTCTCGGTTCAGCGCCGCCTGCTCCCTGCTCACTTTCATGCTGCCCTCCTACATTTATGTCAATCATCATATAACTTTACGCCCGTTTGCGCCACTCTGTTAGCAAGCGCACCGTTTGATGGCGGCGCCGCGCCGATACTGGGTCTTCGTTTCCAGGGAGGCCAGCATGAACGAAAACAAGGACCAGTCCGCCGGCAACTTGCAGCGCGCCATCCAGCAGGAGCAGGATGGCCGCGACGCCGCCAAGCCAGGCAAGGAAAACAAGCAGCCCGTGCAGACGGGCCACCGCAGCCAGCCCGTCCCGCCCCTGCCCGCCCAGCACCTGGACAAGCCGGGCATCGAAGGGCAGATGGAATTGAAACCGCGCTTCCTGGCGCCCGATTACTGCGGCAGCGGCAAGCTGGCCGGCATGGTGGCCGTCATCACGGGCGGCGATTCGGGCATCGGCCGCGCCGTGGCCGTGCTGTACGCGCGCGAAGGGGCCGATATCGCCATCATTTACCTGAACGAACATGCGGACGCCAACGAAACGAAGCGCTACGTGGAGGCGGAAGGCCAGAGCTGCCTCTTGATTCCCGGCGACGTGCGCGACCAGGGCTTTTGCCAGCAAGCCGTCAGCCAGGTGCTGGAGAGATTCACGCACATCGACGTGCTGGTCAACAACGCCGCCTTCCAGGAACACGCCGAATCCCTGCTGGAACTGAGCGAAGAACGCTTCGACCTCACCATGAAGACCAATGTCTACGGTTACTTTCACATGGCCAAGGCCGTGCTGCCCCATTTGCAGCGGGGCGCTTCCATCATCAACACGGGGTCCGTGACGGGCTTGCAGGGCTCGAAACACCTGCTCGACTATTCCACCACCAAGGGCGCCATCCATGCGTTTACCATGGCGCTGGCCGGCAACCTGCTCGACAAGGGCATCCGCGTCAACGCCATCGCACCCGGCCCCGTCTGGACGCCGCTCAATCCGGCCGACAAGTCGCCCGAGGAGATCGAAAAATTCGGCCAGGACACGGACATGCGCCGCCCGGCCCAGCCCGAGGAACTGTCGCCCGCCTACGTCTTCCTGGCCTCGCCCGCCTGTTCCAGCTACATCAGCGGCATCGTCCTGCCCGTCACCGGCAGCGTGGGGGACTAGGGCATGGCGCGCGCACTGTGGAAAGGCGCCATCAGCTTCGGCCTCGTGCACATTCCCGTCGAGCTGATTTCTGCCAGCCTCGACCACGAACTGGACTTGTCCATGCTGGACCGGCGTGACTTCGCGCCCATCGGCTACAAGCGCTACAACAAGCAGACGGGCAAGGAAGTCGAGTGGGACGACATCATCAAGGGCTATGAATACAAGACGGACGAGTACGTGGTGCTGTCCGACGAGGATTTAAGGCAGGCGAACGTGAAGGCCACGCAAACCATCGATATTTTTACCTTTGTCGATGCGGCGGAGGTGCCGCTGACCTTTTACGAGCACCCGTATTACCTGCTGCCCGCCACGGGCGGCGAAAAAGTCTATGCGCTGCTGCGCGAAACCTTGCGAAAGGCGAATAAAGTGGGTATCGCCAGCGTGGTCATGCGCACCAAACAGCATTTGTGCGCGCTCGTCTGCGTCGGCGACGCCATCGTGCTCAACACCCTGCGCTACGCCGATGAAATCCGATCCACGGACGACCTGGACTTGCCCGCCAGCACCCTGAAGGCGGCCGGCATTTCCGACAAGGAACTCAAAATGGCCCTGTCGCTCGTCGAAGGCATGAGCGAAGCGTGGGAACCCGGGCAATACCACGACAGCTACCGCGAAGACGTACTGGCGCTGGTCAAGAAGAAAATCAAGGCGAAACAGACCAAGACCATCACGCCGCCCGCACCCGAACGGGAAGAGGAACACGGCAGCAATGTGATCGACCTGGTCGCCCTGCTGCAGCAAAGCCTGGGCAAGAAAGCGCCCGCCGCGCCGGCCCGCAAGCGCGCGGCCTCGTCCACTGCCCGCAAACCAGCGCCATCGAGGCGCAAGGCAGCCTGAACCACTCCACCCGGCCCGGGAGCAGCGTCAATAATAAATGCATTGACTTTGATCAGGCTTCTCGCTACGTTATGCACAGGCCTGCCAGCCGGCAAGCCCTGTCACGCGTGCGGAAAAAATGGATGCCGAGTTAGATCAGCTTATCCTCAGCGGCGCCCCTGGCGGCGTTGTCATCACGAACGAAGATCACGTCGTCGTGCGCTGGACGGTGGGTGCCCAGCGCATTTTCGGCTATGCCAGCGACGAAGCGCTGGGCCGCACGCTGTGGGAGCTGATCTCCTTGCCCGGACAGGCCGAAGCGTCCCCGCTGATCGACGAGCAGCTGACCCTGCATGGCAGCTACGACCGCGAATCGCTGCGGCGGCGCAAGGATGGCGAACTCATCCACGTCGATGTCGCGTGCCAGGTCGCACAGGCCGGGGCGGATGCGCCCCGCTACCTGATTTCCACCATGAAGGACACGACCTTGCTGAAGGCGGCGCGCGACGCCCAGTTCGTCGAGGTGCGCTACCGCGTGCTGTTCGAATCGACGCCGGACAGCGTCATCATGGTCAATGCCACGGGCGCCATCGTGCTGGCCAACCAGCAGGCGCAGCGCCTGTTCGGCTACGCGGAAGGCGAATTGAACGGCAGGCAAATCGATAGCCTGCTGCCGCAACGGCTGCGCCATTCGCACGTGGCGCACCGCGCGCGCTATTTCGATCAGCCCCGCACGCGCACCATGGGCGCCGACCTGGAGTTGCTGGGCCTGCGCAAGGACAACGTCGAGTTTCCCGTCGAAATCAGCCTGTCGCCCATCCAGACGGAAATCGGCACCTTCGTCATCAGCGCCATCCGCGACGTCAGCGACCGCCGCCGCGCCGAGCAGAAGTTCCGCGGCCTGCTCGAATCGGCGCCGGACGCCATCGTCATCGTCAACGGCGATGGCGAGATCGTGCTCGTCAACTCGCAGACGGAACGTCTGTTCGGCTACTCGCGCGCGGAGTTGCTCGGGCGCAATGTGGAAGTGCTGATCCCGGCCCGCTACGCGATGGACCATCCGCGCCACCGCCATGCGTTTTCCACGGCGCCGCGCGCCCGCTCCATGGGCGCAGGACTGGAACTGTACGGCTTGCGCCGCGACGGTACCGAATTCCCCGTCGAAATCAGCCTGTCGCCGCTGGAAACGGACGAAGGCGTGCTCGTGTCGTCGGCCATCCGCGACATCTCCGAGCGCAAGCGCATCGAACGCACGCTCAACGAACAGAAAGTCGAACTCGAGCGGGCCAGCCAGGCGAAGGACCGTTTTCTCACCAGCATGTCGCACGAGCTGCGCACACCGCTGAACGCCATCCTCGGCTTTGCCCAGCTGCTGGCCAACGAAGCCTTGCCCGCCACCGTGCTGCAAAAACGCACCTTCGTGCAAAACATCGTCACCTCGGGCCGCCACCTGCTCACCCTGATCAATGAAATCCTCGACTTGGCGAAGATCGAATCGGGCAGCCTGAGCCTGTCGATGGAAGCGGTGACGCTGCCCGCGCTGATCGAGGAAGTGCGCGTGATGGTGGAAGAACAGGCGCAGCAGCGCCAGATCCACCTGATCTTTCCAGCCTGCGAACCGCTGACGCTCAGGGCCGACCATACGCGCCTCAAGCAAGTGCTGCTGAACCTGCTGTCGAACGCCATCAAGTACAACCGCCCGGCCGGCAAGGTGGAGCTGGAAATTTCGCAGCCCGATGCGCTGTGCGTGCGCATCGCCATCCGCGACACGGGCAAGGGGCTGGACGACGCGCAGATGGCCGAACTGTTCCAGCCGTTTAACCGCCTGGGGCAGGAGGCCGGCAGCGAAGAAGGCACGGGCATCGGCCTGGTCGTCACCAAGCGCCTGGTCGAACTGATGGGCGGACGCATGGGCGTGCACAGCTGCCTTGGCGAGGGCAGCGTGTTCTGGATCGAACTCGACACCATGGCCGCGCCGCCCGAGAGCATGCCGCTGGATACGGAGGGGCTATCCGAGCCTGCCGGCGACGCCGGGGACGACGCCAGCGGCCAGGCGCTGCTGCTGTACGTGGAAGACAATCCGGCCAGCCTGCGCCTGGTGGAAGACATCGTCAGCTTCCTGCCCCACCTGCGCATGATCTCGGCCACCGACGCGCGCCAGGGCATCGCGCTGGCGCTGGAACGCCATCCCGACGTCATCCTGATGGATATCAACCTGCCCGGCATGAATGGCAACCAGGCGCAGCGCATCCTGCGCAACGATGCGCGCACGGCGCATATCCCCGTCATCGCCCTGACGGCCAACGCCATGAAGGGCGACATCCGGCATGGCCTGGCCTCGGGCTTTTTCCGCTACCTGACCAAACCCGTCGAGATTCCCCAGCTCAACGCTGCCATCGAGGAAGCGCTGCAACTGGCGCGCGCCACTCTGCCGCTCAAGCCGGAGGCCTAAAAGCCAGCTTTTTCATGGCCGCGTCGAGGCCTTTCGCGCTGCGCGCATAGCCGTCCCACGGGGTATTGCCCACGCCGAGACGGCTGTGCACATTGCCCACGTTCCACTGGTCGCCCGCCGCCAGCTCGTCAAGCTCCTCCCAGGCCAGCGGCACGGAAATGCCCAGTCCCGAGCGCGTGCGGGCCGACCACGCGCACACGGTGGTGGCGCCCCGGCCGTTGCGCAAATAATCGATGAAAATCTTGCCGACGCGATTCGCGGGACCGCTCTTGACGACAAACCTCTCCGGGATATGCTGCGCCATGTGCGCCACGATGGCTTGCGAAAACGCTTTTACCGTATCCCAGTCGTGCTTGGGCCGGATCGGCACGACCACGTGCAAGCCCTTGCCGCCGCTGGTTTTCAGCCAGGCGGGCAAGCCCAGTTCCGTCAGGACGGCGCGCAGCAGCATGGCCGCTTCGCGAATGGCGGGCCAGGCCACGCCCTTGCCCGGGTCCAGGTCGAACACCAGGCGGTTCGGCGTGTCGTAGGCGCTGGCCAGCGCGTTTTGCGTGTGAAATTCCACCACATTCCACTGCGCCGCCGACAATAAGCCCTGCAGGCTGGCCACTTCCAGCATGGGCGGGTGTTCCGGGTCCAGCCGTGCATCGAGCTGTTTGATGCCTGGCATTGTCGAAGTATCAACATGTTTCTGAAAAAATAGCTCGCCCCCGACGCCAGCGGGTGCACGCACGAGCGACACGGGGCGCCCGCGCAGGTGTACGAGCATCAGCTTGCCCACCAGCGCGTAATAGCACACCAGGTCAATCTTCCTGGCGCCGCTGTCGCCGTCGATCACGCGATCCGCATGGCTGACCTTGAAACTGGCCGGCAAGACACAGTCCGGCATGGATTTGCTCTCCATTGTCTTCTCCTTCTCGACTCGCCGCGCCCGCTCGCGCACGATGGCGGCCGGCTTTTTATCTTCGCGCAAGCCATGAAACACGGCATGGCGCACGGCACCGCCACTGGTCCATTGCGCAAAACCGACCTCGGCCACCAGTTGCGGCTGGACCCAGATGGGCTGGCGCACGCCGCCAGCCTTGCCTTCAAACGGACTCGTCTCGATAGCCAGCGCATCGAGCCGGCGCCGCAAGTCGCGCAGGCTGGCATCGTCAAAGCCGCTGCCCACATTGCCCGCATAGCGCAGCTTGCCCTGCGCATCATGTACGCCCAGCAACAGCGAACCTATCCCTTCGCGCGCGCCCTGCGGCGCCGTATAGCCGCCGATGACGAATTCCTGGCGCAGTCCGCATTTGAGCTTGATCCAGTCACCCGAGCGGCGCGTGACGTAGGGCGCGCCGCGCCGCTTGCCGATCACCCCTTCCAGCCCCAGGCGGCAGGCGTGCTCCAGCAGCCGCTGCGGGGCGGCATCGAGCGCGTCGCTGAAGCGCACCAGGGGCGACGCGGGCAAGCTCTGCAGCAGCCCTTGCAGTAGCGCCCTGCGCGCCTCCACGGGCTGTCCCCGCAGATCGTGGCCATCGAAGTACGGCACGTCGAACAGGTAATACACGATCTCGCTGGTCGTTTCCGCGTCGAACGCGCGCTGCAAGGCGCCAAAATCCGGGTGCCCGCTGCTGTCGTTGACGACGATTTCACCGTCATACCAGCCTGGCGGCAAGCTCAACTGTTCCAGCGATCGCCGCAACTTCGGCAGTTTTGCCGTCCAGTCATTGCCATTGCGCGTGATTAACGCAATATGATCGCCATCGCAACGCGCGAGGATGCGGTAGCCGTCGAATTTCACCTCGAAAATCCAGTCTTGCGCATCTGGCGGCGGTGCATCGACAAGGGTGGCCAGCTGTGGCGACAAGGTGGCGGGCAACCCGGCAACCGGCGGCGCGGCAGCCATCTTGCGCTTGGGCATGGCCTTGTTCTTGACGCTGTCGGGGAACTCGTCCACGACAGAAAATTCCTCTGCCGGCCGCGCATAGTCGTCTTTTTCCTTGATCAGCAGCCAGGCAGGCTGCTTTTCGCTGCGTTTGTCTCCCTTGCCGTTCATGCGCACCAGCACCCATTTGCCATGCATCTTGTGGCCGTGCAAAGTGAACTTCAGCTCGCCGGCCACCAGCGCCTTGCACGCATCGGGCGTGGCTGTCTGGGGCTGCCACGTCCCTTTATCCCAGATGATGACCTTGCCCGCGCCATATTGTTTCTCGGGGATCGTGCCTTCAAAACTCGCATACGCAATCGGATGGTCTTCCACCTGCACGGCCATGCGTTTGTCGCGCGGGTCGTAGCTGGGGCCTTTCGGCACGGCCCAGCTTTTCATCGTGCCATCGAGTTCCAGCCGAAAGTCATAGTGCAAACGGCTGGCCCAGTGTTTCTGGATGACGAAGGTGAGCACGTCGTTTGCAGCCTCGTCGCCACCTGCAGGCTCGGGCGTGACGGCGAAATTGCGTTTGGCTTGATACGTTTTCAAGGCGGCTTTCATGGCGGCCCCATGCGGTGACGATGGCTTCGAGTCTAGTCCGCTGCAGGTCATGGCGCGGTACGCCAGCTAACAGAGTGCCTGCCGCGGCAAATGTAAGTGTTTGTAATTAGAAAAAAACGTGTCAACGCTATTGCCGCACGGCGCGTTTTTGCCTCAGTGACAGGGGACTGATCTCCTGAACTACAACCCCACTTCTCGAGGAACTGCACCATGAAAAAAAGCATTTTCAACTTGACCGCTACTCTGATCGCCGGCTTGTTCGCTACCGCAGCCTTTGCTCAAACGCCAGCCGCGCCTGCCAAGGCCGAAGCCAAGCACACCAAGGAAGTGGCAAAGGCGGAAGCCAAGGAAACCAAGGCCGTAGTCAAAGCCGATGCGAAGGAAGCGGCCGTCGTCGCCGATGCGAAAGCCGATGTTGCCAGCGCCAAGGCCGACGCCAAAGTCACCAAGGAAAAAGCCCATCACAAAGCGAAAAAAGCCAAGGCCAAAGCTGACGAAGCCAAAACTGAAGCGACCGCGGCAGCAGCCAAATAATCCATACAGCGCGTTTCATGCGCCATGCAAAAAGACAGCTTCGGCTGTCTTTTTGCATTTTTACGCCGCCTTCTTCAATTAACGTCGTTTAAATCAGCCGATTGTAAGAAAGTGTAAACAAGGTCAACGGCAAGCTTCCGGGGCGCGTTTTATGCTCAGTGACACGGGAAACATCCCGGCACGAACAGACATACCAGACAAACCACCACTGAGGACTGCACCATGAAAAAACGCATTTTCAACCTGAGCGCTACCCTGATCGCCGGCCTGTTCGCAACCGCAGCCTTCGCCCAGACCCCGGCAACACCTGCGGCCGCTCCGGCAGCCTCGGTACCGGCCAAAGTGGAAGCGGCCCACACCAAGGCCGTCGTGAAAGCCGATGCCAAGGAAGCGCAAGCCGTCGTCAAAGCGGATGCCAAAGAAGCGAAAGCAGTCGTCGCCGCAAAAACGGAAGTCGCCAGCGCCAAAGCGGAAGCGGCTACCACGAAAGCCAAGGCACACCACAAGGCCAAGAAAACCAAGGCCAAGGCTGACGAAAAGCTGGCATCGGCCACCGCCGAAGCGGCACCAGCAGCAGCCAAGTAATTCAGACACCCTTTACTGACCACACATACCAAGGATCTCATCATGAAAAAAGTCATCGCCACCCTGATCGCCGGCCTGTTCGCCACCGCCGCTTTCGCCCAGACGCCAGCCGTCGCGCCAGTCGCTCCAGTGGCACCGATTCCTGTCGTCGCCCCTGTCGTCAAGGCTGAAGCACCGGCAGCAGCCGTCAAGCCAGCGACGCACAAGAAAGCCAAGCATCACAAGGCGAAGAAAGCCGCGCCAGCCGACAAGGCGACGCCTGCGGAACCAGCAGTGCCGGCAGTACCAGCAACGCCAGCCAAGTAATCGCGGCGCATAAATGAAAAAGACAGGGTTTTCCCTGTCTTTTTTTTCGTCCGCTTATTGTGGCATCAGCACCGAGTCGATCACATTGATCACGCCATTCGACTGGTACACGTCATAGGTGCTGATGTTGGCGCTGTTGCCGCCCTCGTCCATCACCACGATGTTGTGCATGCCGTTCATGGCGAACATCAGCTTGCCGCCGCTGGCCGTAGGCAAGGTGGCTTTACCGTCATGCATCTTGATTTCCTTGGCCAGCGCCTTGAAGTCGTATTTGCCGGGCACCACGTGGTAGGTGAGGATTTTCGTCAGGGTCGCCTTGTTTTCCGGCTTCACCAGGGTCTCGACGGTGCCGGCCGGCAGCTTGCCGAAGGCCGCATTCGTCGGCGCGAACACGGTGAACGGGCCCTTGCCTTTCAGGGTATCGACCAGGCCTGCCGCCTTGACGGCGGCGACCAAGGTCGTGTGGTCGGCCGAATTGACGGCGTTGTCGACGATGTCCTTGGACGGATACATGCTCTGGCCACCGACCATGGTCGTCTTGTCGGCGGCAAACGGAGCGCCGGCGGCCAGCATGGAAGTGATGAACAGTGCTGCGGGAACGAAGGTGCGCATGATGGTATCTCCTGGATGACTGCGTTTGCGTGATTGCAGGAGTATTTACGCGGCCTGTCCGCAAACGGATTCAACTGATTTGGCTGGTCTTGTCTGGATTGAGGGCGCGGGTGTTGTCGGCTTACGCGCTGCGCGCTAAGCCGACCTACAGCGCTGAGCCGACCTGCGCCAACCATAAAAAAACGGCGCCGTGCAAAGCACGACGCCGTTTTCGACAGGCTTATCGCCGCGGACCGGAAACTAGTTGGCCGCGACCTGCGGCTCCGTCTCGCCCCAGCCGCCGCCCAGGGAGCGGATCAGCGCCACCGTGGTGACGGCGCGGTTGCCGCGCAATTGCACGGCGTTGCGCTCGATGGCCGCCAGGTTGCGCTGCGCGTCGAGCAGGTCCAGGTAGCTGGAACGGCCAGCGTCGTACAGCTTTTGCGCCAGGTCGGCCGAGCGGCGCGCCGAGACGACGGCTTCGTCGATCTGCTGCGTCTGGCCCGACAGGATGCGCAGGCCGGCCAGGTTGTCTTCCACCTCGGCGAAGGCCACCAGTACGCTCTGGCGATACGTCGCCACCGACTCTTCCAGCTGCGCTTCGCTGCGGCTCACGGCAGCTTTATTACGTCCACCGTCGATGATCGGCATCGACATCAGGGCGCCCAGCAGCCAGGAGCGGCTGCTCCACTTGAAGATGTCCGAGAAGGTATCGGACGCGCCGCCGCCGGAGGCGTTCAAGGTCAAGGCCGGGAACATGGCCGATTTCGCCACGCCGATGCGCGCATTCGACGCTTCCATGGTGCGCTGTGCCGACGCGATGTCGGGACGGCGTTCCAGCAAGGAAGACGGCATGCCGGCCGGGATCACGGGCAGGAAGCCGCTATCCTGCAGCGGATTGACGGTCGCCGTGAAGCTGGCGGCAGGTTTACCCAGCAGGACGGCCAGCGCATGTTCGCTGGTGGCGCGCTGGCGCTGCAGGCCGATGGCTTCGGCACGCACGGTCGACAGCTCCGTGCGGGCACGCGACAGGTCGAACTCGCCGATGTCGCCCAGGTCATAGCGGCGCTGGTTCACATGCACGCTTTCTTCACGCAGGCGCACCGTCTGTTCCAGGGTCGCCAGTTCGGCGTCCGTGGCGCGCAGCTGGAAGTAGGTCTGCGCCACGTCGGCCTGCAAGGACAGCAGCACCGAGCGGTAAGTCGCTTCCACGGCCAGCGCATCGCTGCGCGAGGCGCTGACGTTCGACGCCACGCGGCCGAACAGATCGACTTCGTAGCTGGCCGTCAGGTTGGCCTGGTAGACATTCGTGGCCGCCACCGGAGCGCCGTTCGGCAAGCCGAGCGACACGGCGGAAGCGCGGTTGCGCTGGCCGCCCACGTTCACGCCCACTTGCGGGATGCGGTCCGCTTCGGCGATGCCGGCAATCGCCCTCGCCTGCTTGACGCGGGCGGCGGCGACGGCCAGGTTGGCATTCGCTTGCGTGGCTTCGTTGATCAGGCCAGTCAAAGCCGGATCATTGAAAGCCAGCCACCACTCGCCGCGCGCCTGGCGTTCGGCCGGCACGCCCTGCTTCCAGCGCGTGCCGTCGGCCGCCGTCTGCACGGCGGGCAAGGTTTGCGCTTCCTTGAACGCGGCCGGTGTCTCGATCTGCGGCTGCTTGAACTCGGGCGCCGCGCAGGCGGCCAGCAGGACTGCGGCGGCCATGGCGGTCAGCACGGGCTTGACGCGCCAGATGATTTCCTTGGTTTTCAATATATATCTCCTTCCAGGTCCAGCGCTGGCGCGGCGACAGGCTTGGCGGCAACGGCGGCTGGTTTTTTCTCAAAACGCTGCGCCAGGGTGCGCAGCAATACATAGAACACAGGCGTCAGGAACAGGCCGAAGAAGGTCACGCCCAGCATGCCGGCGAAGACCGCCACGCCCATGGCATGGCGCATTTCCGAACCGGCGCCGTTCGAGAACACCAGGGGCACCACGCCCATGATGAAGGCGATCGACGTCATCAGAATCGGACGCAGACGCAGACGGCACGCTTCCAGCGCCGCTTGCACGACGGTGCGGCCATGCTCTTCCAGTTCGCGGGCAAATTCCACGATCAGAATCGCATTCTTCGACGCCAGCCCCACCAGCACGAACAGCGCGATCTGGGTAAACACGTTGTTGTCGCCGCCGGTCAGTTTCACGCCCAACAGTGCGCACAGGATCGACATCGGCACGATCAGGATCACGGCCAGCGGCAATGTCCAGCTTTCGTACTGGGCGGCCAGCACCAGGAACACCAGCAGCACGCACAGCGGGAACACATAGATCATCGTATTGCCGGACAAGATGTCCTGGTAGGTCAGCTCCGTCCATTCATACGAAATCCCCTGCGGCAGCACTTCCTTGGCGATGCGTTCCAGCGCCGCTTGCGCCTGGCCGCTCGATACGCCAGGGGCGGCGCCGCCATTGAAGTCGGCTGCGGCATACGCGTTGTAGCGCTGCACGCGGTCCGGGCCATAGCTGTCCTTGACGCGCATCAGCGACGACAGCGGGATCATCTCGCCCTTGTCGTTGCGTACCTTCAGCTGCGCGATATCCTGCGCATGCGAACGGAACGCCGCATCGGCCTGCACGCGCACCTGGTAGGTGCGGCCAAACTGGTTGAAGTCGTTGACGTACAGCGAACCGAGGTTGATCTGCAAGGTCTGGTAAATCGTTTGCAGCTGCACGCCCATCTGCTTGGCTTTCACGCGGTCGACGTCGGCGAACAGCTGCGGCACGTTGATCTGGTAGCCCGAGAACACGCCCGCCAGTTCCGGCGTCTGGTACGCTTTCGCGGCCAGCGCCTGGGTGGCGTTGTACAGCGCGTCGTAACCGAGATTGCCGCGGTCTTCGATCATCATCTTGAAGCCGCCGATGGTGCCGAGGCCGTTGACCGGCGGTGGCGGGAAGACCATGATGAAGGCGTCCTGGATACCGCCCAGGCGCTTGTTGATCTCGGCCGCGATGGCGCCGCCCGACAATTCCTTGCTGGTGCGCTCGTCGAACGGTTTCAGGGTGGCGAACACGATACCGGCGTTCGGCGCATTGGTGAAATCGTTGATCGACAGGCCGGGGAAGGCGATGGTCGATTCGACGCCAGGCACCGACTTGATGACGTCGGACATGCGGCGCACGACATCTTCCGTGCGGTCCAGCGACGCGGCGTCAGGCAATTGCGCAAAGCCCACCAGATACTGCTTGTCCTGCGCTGGCACGAAGCCGGCCGGCACGGACTTGAAGGTGAAGATGGCGGCAACGACCAGCAGCGCATACACGCCCAGCGAAGCGCTCTTGCGGCCCAACACGCCTTTTACGCCCGCCTCATAGCGGTGCGAAGCGCGGCCGAAGAAGCGGTTGAACCAGGCGAAGAAACGGCCGAAGACCACGTCCATGCCGCGCGTCAGCGCGTCTTTCGGCGCATCGTGCGGTTTCAGCAGCGCGGCCGACAGGGCTGGCGCCAGGGTCAGCGAGCTGAAAGCGGAGATCACGGTCGAAATGGCGATGGTCAGCGCGAACTGGCGATAGAACTCGCCCGACAAACCAGGCACGAAGGCGATCGGCACGAACACGGCGCACAGTACCAGGGCGATGGCGACGATAGGACCGCTGACCTCTTTCATGGCCTGGATGGTGGCGTCGCGCGGCGACAAGCCCTCTTCGATATTGCGCTCGACGTTTTCCACCACCACGATGGCGTCATCGACGACGATACCGATGGCCAGCACGAGGCCGAACAGCGACAGCGTGTTGATCGAGAAGCCAAAGCCCAGCATCACGGCAAAGGTGCCGACGATGGAGACGGGAACGGCCAGCAGCGGGATGATCGATGCGCGCCAGGTTTGCAGGAAGATGATCACCACCAGCACCACCAGGGCAATCGCTTCGAGCAGGGTATGGATCACGGCTTCGATGGACGAACGCACGAACTGCGTCGGGTCGTACTCGATCCGGTATTCCACGCCTTGCGGGAAGTCTTTTTTCAGTTCCTCCATCTTGGAGCGCACGTCGGAAGACAGCTGCAGCGCGTTGGCGTTCGGCGCTTCGAAAATACCCATGCCGACGGCCGGATTATTGTTCAGCAGCGAACGCAGCGAGTAGCTGTTGGCGCCCATTTCCACGCGCGCCACGTCCTTCAGGTGCGTCACGGCGCCGTCGGCATTCGTGCGCACGATGATGGCGCCGAATTCCTCGGGCGTCTGCAGACGGCCCTGGGTGTTGACGGTCAGCTGAAAGTCCGAGTTCTTCGCTGGCGAGGCGCCGATCACGCCGGCGGCCACCTGCACGTTCTGCTCGCGAATCGCGTCGACGACGTCATTGGCCGTCATGCCGCGCGCCGCCACCTTTTGCGGGTCGAGCCAGATGCGCATGGCGTAGTCGCCGGCGCCGAAGATCTGGATGTCGCCCATGCCGGGCAAACGGGCCAGTTGATCCTTGACGTTCAGCACCGCGTAGTTACGCAAATACATATCGTCATAGCGCTTGTTTGGCGAGACCAGATGCACCACCATGGTCAGGTTGGGCGAGGACTTGACGGTCGTCACGCCGATCTGGCGCACTTCCTCGGGCAGGCGCGGCAAGGCGCGTTGCACGCGGTTCTGCACCTGCGTTTCGGCCTGCTCGACGTTGGTGCCGATCTTGAAGGTCACGGTCAGCATCATCGCGCCATCGGACGTGTTTTGCGAGGACATGTAGAGCATGTTCTCAACGCCGTTGATCTGCTCTTCGAGCGGCGCGGCCACGGTTTCGGCGATTACTTTCGGATTGGCGCCCGGGTACTGCGCGCGCACCACCACGGATGGCGGGACGACGTCAGGATATTCGGAGATGGGCAGGCCGAAAATCGACAGCAGCCCGGCCACGAATATGACGATCGACAGCACCGCCGCGAAAATCGGCTTGTCGATGAAAAAGCGGGAAAAGTTCATGTTTATTCCTTGGAAGTCGATGCTGCTTTCGCGGCGATCTTGGCTGCTTCAGGTTTGGCGGGAGCGGCAGGCGCGGTCGGATCGAAATCCATCGCCACCATCTGCGGCGTCACCGGGGCGCCCGGGCGCACGCGCTGCAAGCCGTTGACGACGATTTTCTCGCCCGCCTTCAAGCCTTCGCGCACCACGCGCAAGCCGTCCGAAGTCGGGCCCAGCTTGACGGCGCGGTATTCGGCCTTGTTGTCGGCGCCCACCACGTACACGTATTTGCGGCTTTGATCCGTGCCGACGGCGCGGTCGCTGATCAACAGGGCCGTGCCTTGCGCCTGCGGGCCGTTGCCGCCATCGAGCTGGATGCGCGCGAACAGGCCCGGCACCAGCTGGCGCTCGGCGTTGGCGAAGGTGGCGCGCATGCGCACGCTGCCCGTGGCCGGGTCGAGCTGGTTGTCGACGAATTCCAGCTTGCCTTCGTGCGGGAAGCCCGTTTCGTTGGCCAGGCCTACCTTGACGGTGACGGGCGTGCCCTTTTGCGCCGTGCCGGCCACGCGCAGATATGTATCTTCATCGCCGTCGAAGCTGGCGTAGATGCGGTCCGTCGAGACCACCGAAGTGAGGATGGCGGACGCGTCGATCAGGTTGCCGACGGTGATTTCCGCCTTGCTGACGCGGCCGCTGATCGGCGCCTGCACCTGCGTGTACGACAGATTCAGTTTCGCCGCTTCATACGCGGCTTGCGCCGAGCGGACATTCGCGTCCAGTTCTTTCAGGCCCGACGCTTTTTCATCGAATTCGCGCTGGGCGATGGCTTTTTCGGCCAACAGCTTTTCAGCGCGCGACAGTTCCAGCTTGGCCAGTTCCGCCTTGGCCCGGGCCGAGGCGGCAGTGCCTTCGGCGCGCGACACTTCGGCCTGGAATGGGCGCGGATCGATGACGAACAGCACGTCGCCCTTTTTCACTTCGCTGCCCGGCTTGAAATTGACGGCCGTGATGAAACCGCCAACGCGCGAGCGGATTTCCACGCGCTCGATCGCTTCCAGGCGACCCGAGAATTCCTGCGTTTCCGTGATCTGTTTTTCAACGACGGTGGCGGCCGAGATGGGCGGGCCGCCGGCCGCTGGCGCGTCGGGCACCTTGCTATTGGCCGAATCGCAGCCAGCCAGGCTCACGGCCACCAGTCCTGCCAGCGCGAGCGAGGCAGCCAGGGGCTTCAGCAGAGTGGAAAATTGTTGAACGTTTTTCATTTTATTTCCCTGTTTTATGAAAATTTCTAATGGTATGGGCGGCAGGAAGCAACCCAGCTAAAAAGAGTGAATGGTGGTGCCATGGCGCCCGACGGCGCTCGATCAAAGGTAAACAGGCCGCCAGCTGCTTGGAAAGCGGACGGGGACGACAAAGCTGGCTGTGCGAACGCACAACTCAGGCAAGATGGGAACTACACTGCATAGTGTAGCAACCGAAACTTAAAAAGTAAACTGATTAGTGTAATTATTTTGCGGTACCGCGGATGGCGGCGTCATGACTCGGGCTCCTGCCCCAGTCCAGCGACAAAGCTGGCGATTTCACTCAATACCTGCACCTTGCAGGCGCACTCATTGCGGGCGCCCGCATCCTGCAGCGGCGCGGCGGCCATGCGCCGCACGGTGGTTTTGATGCCGCAGGCAATCAATTTGCTGCCGTATTGTTCAGCCTCGTCGCGCAATGGGTCGTCTTCGCTGGAAAGGATGAGCGCTGGCGGCAGATTCTTCAGGCGGCTCGACTGCAATGGCGACGCGTACGGATGGCTACGGTCAGCGGCATTCGGCAGGTAGCCACGGTAGGCGGCGGCGCATTGATCGGCCACCTCCGCCAGGTCCGGGCAGCTCGGCAAGTGGCGCATCGAACACGTCGACAGACCGGGATCGAGCATGGGCATGATCAGCACCTGGCCCGCGAGGGGAGGTCCGCCCCGGTCACGCGACATCATGGCGCACACGGCGGCCAGATTGGCGCCCGCCTCGATGCCCGATACCAACATCTGCTTGCCCGTCCAGCCCAGCTTGGACTTGTTCTTTTTTGCCCACAGCAGCACGGCGTGCGCGTCTTCCACGGCGGCGGGGAACGGCCGCACCTTCGCCAGTGTATAGTTCGCGGCCAGCACCACGTGGTCGGGATTGCTCAGCACGAGGCAGCGCAGGAAGTCGTCCGCATCGTCCAGGTCGCCGTCGACAAAACCGCCGCCATGGAAGAAGACGATCAGGCTGGCCTGCTTGGCGCCCGGCACGCCAGCCGTGTAGACGCGCGCGCCGAGCGCATCCTGCGCGCCCTGGACCTGGATGTCGCGTATCTTCAGCGCCTGGCCAGGAGCCAGTTCGATCGCGGTGCCGGCAACGCTCATTGCGCCACCACCGGCTGCACGGCAGCATCAAGTACCGTGTCGTTCAGGCACAACAGGGCGACCCCGCCCACTTCATGGGTCAGGGCGCTATAAGCACTGGCTTCGCTTTGCGCCGCCAGTGAATACGCATCCGTCGATACCATCGCGGCCAGAGCGAGCGAGCTCATAGCGAGAGCGAGCACTGCAAAGATTCCATTCCGATAAGCCATGATGTTTCTCCTGTTGTACTTCCTGCGGCATCACATTTATGCTGCAGTACAACAACTATAGACTTGATCTACAATCTGATAAAGAGTGCAATGACGAATTGATTGTTCAGGATCCTGAATAATCGCGGATAAAGTGACAGGAATTCAAGTGAACAAGCTGCAAGCAATGGAAGTTTTCATTCAAGTCGTCGATGCGGGCGGCTTTACGCGCGCGGCGGAAAACATGCAGCTGCCAAAAGCCACCGTGTCGACCCTGATCCAGTCGCTGGAAGCGAGCCTGTCGGTCAAGTTGCTCAACCGCACCACGCGCCACGTCAGCATCACCTCCGACGGCGCCGCGTATTACGAACGCTGCGTGCGCATCCTGTCGGACGTGCGCGAGGCAGAGGAATCGCTGTCGCGCACGCGATTGAGCCCCAGCGGACGGCTGCGCGTGGATGCGCCCACGGCACTGGCCAGCGAACTGCTCATCCCCGCCCTGCCCGACTTTTTTGCCCGCTACCCGGACATCTCGCTGGAACTCGGTTGCAGCGACCGTCCCGTCGACCTGATCGAGGAAGGCGTCGACTGCGCCGTGCGCGGCGGCGAGCTGGGCGATTTGAACCTGATCGCGCGCCGGGTCGGCGTGCTGCATTTCATCACCTGCGCCGCGCCCGGCTACCTGGCGCGCTACGGCACGCCGCTGCACCCGAACGACCTGGCGCAGCACCGGGGCGTGAATTTCTTCTCCGCCAAGACGGGCAAGACCTTCGACTGGGATTTCACGCGCGCCGGCGAACGCATCCAGATGTCCATGCCCAGCCATATCGCCCTGAACGACTCGAACGCCTACGCCGCGGCCGGCCTGGCGGGCCTGGGCATCGTGCAAATGACGCATTTCATGCTTGCGCCCCTGATGGAACAGGGCAAAATGGTGGAATTGCTGGGCGATTGGGAATCCGACCCGCTGCCCATCCATGTGATCTATCCGCCCAACCGCCACCTGTCCGCCAAGGTGCGCGTGTTTGTCGAATGGGTCGCCGACATGTTTACCAACCACCCGGCCACGCAGCTGAAGGGCAAGAGCAGCCTTCCCGCGCGTGCCGCCCTGACCGAGGCCCAGCCATGACCGCAGCAAGCACACCGCCGCACCCGCACCGCATCGTCTTTCTCGACCGCGACAGCCTGATCGCCACCGTGCGCCCGCCCGCCTTCGCCCACAGCTGGGAAGAATATCCACATACCAAGGGCAGCGAGCAGACGGTAGCCCGCCTGCAGGGCGCCACCATCGCCATCACGAACAAGGTGCCGCTGCGCGCGGCCGAGCTGGCGCAGCTGCCCGAGCTGAAGATGATCGCCGTGGCCGCCACCGGCACGGACATCCTCGACCTGGCCGCCTGCCGCGAGCGGGGCATCGTCGTGGCGAATATCCGCGACTATGCGCGCGCCACCGTGCCCGAACACACGCTGGCCCTGATGCTGGCCCTGCGCCGGCAATTGATCGCCTACCGCTTTGATGTGGAAGCGGGCCTGTGGCAGGCATCGGACCGCTTCTGCCTGTTCGGCCACCCGATCCGCGACTTGGCGGGCAGCCGCCTGGGTTTGCTCGGCTACGGCGCGCTGGGCAAGTCCGTGGCGCAGCTGGGACGCGCCTTCGGCATGCAGGTGATCGTCCACAACCGTTCGCCCATCGCCGACGACGGCGTGACGCAAGTGAGCTTCGATGACTTGCTGGCCACGTCCGACGTGCTGAGCCTGCACCTGCCGCTGACGGACAAGACGCGCAACATCATCGGCGCGAAGGAACTGGCGCGCATGCAGCCGACGTCGCTGTTGATCAACACGGCGCGGGGCGGCCTCGTCGATGAAGCGGCGCTGGCCGATGCATTGACCCTTGGCGTGATCGCCGGCGCCGGTTTCGACGTGCTATCGAAGGAGCCGCCGCTGCCCGACAACCCGCTGTTGAATTTGCGCCTGCCCAACTTCATCCTCACGCCGCACACGGCCTGGGCCAGTGGCGAAGCCATGCAAAAGCTGGCGGACATCCTGATCGGCAATATCGAAGCGTTCGAGCGTGGCGCCCCGACGAACGTGCTGGCATGAGCGTCTTGCACGAACTCGATGAACTGCTGTGCGGCGATAACGAGGAATACGACCGCCTCGACCTGTTTCACGAAGCGGACGAGCTGATCGGGCAACTGCGAGTGGCCGACGTGCCCGCACTGCTGGCCCTGTGGCAGGCCCGCAACCTGTGCTGGCGGCAGCGCTACACGCAAGCGAGCGGCTCCATCGACGGCGCCGTGCTGCGCGCCCTGCTGGCCGGTTTGCTGCAGATCAAGGAGACCACCTATGGCGTGTTCGAACTGATGAACCGCCTGCCGCCCGTGGCCGACAATTCTCAGCTCAACGCGGCCCTGCTCGATTATGCGGAGCAAGCCTGGCATGCACAGGGATCGACACAGCACCGGCAAATCCAGATCAGCTGCTGGAGTTGCGGGCTGTCGGGCCGGCTGTTGAAACGGCTGGGGTTTTCCGCCTGGAAGGAAGCGGGACTGTAGTTCTTACGACGCGGCCGGCGTCTCGAAGGAAAATCCCGGCGCATACGCGTGATAGCCGTCGAAATCGCCCTTGCCGATGGCCACGCCTTGGCTGCGGGCAATCGCATATGCCATGCTGAAGTGGAAATAGAAATTCGGCAGGATATACAAATTGAGGTATTCATCGGCCGGCAGCGCGATGTCGGCAAAGCCGGCGCGGTCGCGGCAGATGCGTTCAGGCGGCCCGTCAAAACGTTCGGCGGGAATGTCCTTGAGGTAGCGCGTGGTCTGTGCGATCTGCTCCTGCAGGCTGGCGGCGGCGCTGAAATCGGCCACGTCCAGGCCCGCCAGCGGGCAGCAGCCACGCAGGGAAAAGCTCACGGCCGCACGCACTTGCTGGGCAAACGGCAGCATGTCCGGGTGCAAACGCGCCGCCAGCATCGGCGGCGCGGTGCCGGTCTTGTCGAGCATGGCGGAAAGCTGCGCCAAGGAGCGGCAAAATACGGTGACGGGGTGGCTGTTCATCATTTCCTTATGCAAGATTCAATATGACAAGAGTGTGCCACAGGCAGCCGCGTCCCCGTTACCTTAACGCCGGTGCTTGCTGAAAAATTCCCAGATGACGTCATTCGCATCGACGGCGCGCGTGGTCTTGCCGATGGGTAGGCCGATATTGAAGGCATCGGCGCCCGGCCACGTGTGGCCGCCATCCTTGACGGTGAGCAAGGCAACGCTGGCGCCGCTGTCATCGCCACCCTGCTCCAGCCAGCGCACTTGCGTCGTATCGCCGGCAGGGCCAGGAATCAGGCGCGGCTGCGGCATGGCGCCTTCGATGCCGTTGTGCTTGCGCCAGTAATCGAAGGTGCCCTCCGCCGACAGATAGCCGTTGGCCTTGCCTTCGTGCAGCACGACCTTGTCGGCCGTTCCCTGTATCAACAACATGCCGACCTTGCCGCGCTGTTGATGGTGCTGCACCACAGGTTCCGGCATCGGCGCGCCCACCGAGGCGATGGCGGCGAACTGCTGCGGCAGCTCGGCCGCCAGGCGCAGGGCAAAGAAACCGCCGCGCGACAAGCCCGTCGCATAGATCCGTTTGTCATCGATGCGGTAATCCTGCCTGAGTTTGCTCAACATGGCTTGCGTGAAACCGACGTCATCCGTGCCCGCCAGGTAATCCATGCCGAAACCCACGTTCCAATCCTGCTTGATGCCTTGCGGATACACGACGATGAATTGGTGCCGCTCGGCAGTCTTGTTCATTTGCGTGTACAGCATTTGTTCCGCCATGCTCATGCCGCCGCCATGGAAATTGAAGACGACGGGAAACGCTTGCTGCGGCGCCTGCTCGTAGGCGGCGGGCGTGTAGACGATGTAGCGGCGCTTTTCCTCTTTGTGGACGAGGCTGCTCACTTGCGCCAGAACCGGGATGCTGGTGCACGCCAGCACCAGCAGGCTGATAAGAAATTTCATGCGGTTTTCTCCGTTCATCAAGAGCTTGCAGCTTACGCAGGCGCCGGTGAAATCGCGGTGAAATCTCCCTGCTTTTTATTGCGTCTGGAGCGGAAGAATGTCGACGCGGTAGTATTCCTCGCCCGGCTGGAAACGGATATCCCAGCGCATGGCCTGCGCCACGCGCCCCAGCAAACTTTGTCCATGCGCAAAGCCCTGGATGCGCCGTGGCTGCCCCGCCGGCACCGTATTGCCGATGCTCAGGCAGCCTTGCGCAAACGCGATGCGAATGCGGCAAGCGGGGCCGCCATGGAACAGGGCATTCGCCAGGCAGTTATTAATGAGCAACATCGTCAGCTGCGGATTGCCGATGACATCCAGGCGCTCGGGCAAGTCCAGCGCCAGCAGGCTGGCGTCCCACGGATGTTCGTCGAGCAGGCGCAGCAGGCATTGCTCTATACAGCCGCGCAACTCCATCACGTCGCCGGGCAGCTGCTCGGCCCGTGCCAGCGCGAACAGCACCTCGATGGTGGCGCGCATGTCGTCGACACCCTGGCGCAGCTGCGCCTGTCCATCTGCCGCCAGGGGCCGCGCCTCGGCCAGCGCCAGCGTGTTGTGCATCAAGGTCAGCGGCGTGCGCAGTTCGTGGCTGACATCGCGCGCGAATGCCTGTTCGCGCCGCAACACTGCCTGCAGTTCGGCAAACGTGGTTTCCAGGCGGCGCGCCAGGAAACCGATCTCGTCGGGACGGTCACGCTCGCTGAAATGGACGGCGCCGCCGGGCGCCAGCTGGCGCGCTTCCTGCGCCAATCTCTGCAAGGGCAGCACGAGGCGCCGCGCCAGCCAGTACGCCAGCAGCAAGGCCAGGGCGATCAGCGCCAGCGCCACGCCCAGCACGACACCGCCCACCTCTTGCGCCAGGCGCTGCACCACCAGCACAGGCGCCACGTCGGCCAGCAAATAGCTGCGCTGCGGCTTGCCAGCGGCGACCAGGTCCAGCGCCAGCACGTGATAATGCTGGCCCGTGGTGGTAAACACTTCCCCGCGCGGGGCTGACGGTGACACTTGCTCGCGCACCACTTGAGGCAGATCATGGTAGTTGACGTAAGTCTTGATGAGGTCGTTACCGGAAGGCGTAAGCTCACCGTGCTGGCGCAAATGCTGGCTGACCACCGCCGCTTCGCGCTCGAGCAGGCGCTGCACCAGCATGTCTTCCGTCACGTAGGCGATCACCAGCGCCAGGCCCGTGTAGCACAGGCACAGCAACACGGTGAAACCGGCCAGTGCAGCGAACAGGCGCTGCCGGATCGACCTGCTCATGGAAACGCCGCAGTGTCGAAGGCAAGGCGGTAGCCCAGCTGCGGTATGGTCACCAGCATGCCCGCGCCGCCGGCCAGCTCCAGCTGCTTGCGCAGCGCATAGATATGCGATTTGAGCGCGTCGCTGTCGGGCGGCTGGCTGCCCCACAGATGCTGCAGCAAGGCCGAACGCGACACGGCGTGCGGATATTCGCGGCACAACAGCAGCAAGATTTTAAAACCCGTCTGCGTCAAAGGCAGCGCCACGTCACCGAGCAGGGCGCGCCCTTCGCGCGTCTGCAAGGTGAAGGGGCCCACGCGCATTTCCTGGTGCACGTGCAGCTGCTGCCGGCGCGCCAGCGCTTCGCAGCGCAAGGCCACTTCGCGCAAGTCGAACGGTTTGCTCAGGTAATCGTCGGCGCCGTCGCGAAAGCCGCGCGCCTTGTCTTCATACGCATCGCGCGCCGTCAGCATCAAAATCGGCACATTGCTGGGTGCCCCCGCCTTGATGGCGCGGCACACTTGCAAGCCATCGATGTCGGGCAGGTTCAGGTCCAGCAGCACCACGTCATAGCTGTTGCGCGTGGCCAATTGCACGGCCAGCGCCCCCGTGCCCGCATGGTCGGTCTGCCAGCCCAGGCCGTCGAGGAAGTCGAGCACCTGGCGCGCGATGGCCAGATGGTCTTCCACCAGCAGTATGCTCAAGGGCAAGCGATTCATGGAGTGCCGGCAATGCGCGCATACAGCCAGAAATTGCCGGATCTTCCACGAATTTGCCGGTAGCAGCGCAGATAGCCTTCGCGCTCGAAAGCGCAGCGCTCGAGCACGCGGATCGAACGTTCATTGCTCTCCAGCACAGTTGCCTGGATGCGCAGGAAGCCGAGGCGCTGGAAGCCCCAGTCCATGACCGACGCGGCGATGGACGTGGCCACGCCCTGCCCCCATATGGCAGGAGACAGATCGTAGGCGATTTCGGCCGTGCGGTGCTGCGGGGAAATGGCATTGAAGCCGATCGTGCCCACCATCGTGCCGCCGTCGCGCAGCACGATGGCCAGGCGGATGGACGACGCTGGCTGGGCCGAGGCGTAATCATCGAAATTGGCCTGCAGATCGTCGGCGCAACGCAAGTCCCAGCTCGTATGCTCCACGACGACAGGATCGGCCAGGTAGGCATACCAGGCGGGCGCATCGCTGCGTTCCAGGTGGCGCAACGTCACCAGGGCATGATCCGAACTGGGTAAATCGACAGCTTTCATTGCTTGGCATCCTCCTCAGGCTAGCGGGCAACCGGCGGCCAGCCAGGATGTAAAATCATTGGCGGCCACCTCAAAATCATCGCGCTGCATCGAACCATGCCCGACCAGGTACACGGCGCGGTCGCCGCCATCGAGCGCCAGCATGACGGCGCGCCCGCCGCTGTCGTCGCCGATGGTGATGTAGCCGGGGCAGGATTGCAGCGTGTCATATGTTTCGTTACGCTCCACCAAACTTTCTGCGCCATACAGCAATACCTGCTCGCCGCAGAGACCTTCCTGCCAGTCCTGGAGAAAGCGCAGGTAGTACGCCGGCAAGGCGCGGCCCAGCCAGCGCTCGAGCGCTTCGGTTTCCTGCTGGCTCACGCGGCGCCTTTGCGCCGTGCCTCCCACGTACGCCGCAGCAAGCCGTACAGGGCCGTATCGCTGACGTGGCCTCCGACGATCCAGCGTTCGGGCAAGAAACCTTCCTTGCTGAAACCCTGGCGTTCCAGGGCGCTGGCCGAAGCCGTATTGAGCGGATCGATATCGGCTTCCAGGCGGTTCAGGTCGCGCTCGATGAACGCGTATTCCAGCAGCGCCGACAAGGCTTCCTGCATATAGCCCTTGCCCCAGTGCGGGCGCGCCAGCGCATAGCCGATTTCGGCACGGCGGTTCTGGCGGTGCTCGGAAAACAGGCTGCAGCTGCCCATATATTCGCCCGTCGCCTTCAGCGTGACGGCGAAGCGGAAGAATTCCTCGCTCTCGAAAGCGGCGATGTCCTCGGCAAGCTTGCGTGCGGCGATGCTGGCATCCTGCCATGGCGGTTCGCTGAAATAGCGCATCACTTCGGGATCGGCATGCATGGCGAAGAAGTCCGCTTCATCCGATGGTTGCGGTTTGCGCAGGATCAGGCGTTCAGTGGTGATGGTTTTCGTGTAGGCCATGCGACTCCAATCGAAGGTTCAAACGGGCAATGCTTATTATTCCATGCAACTATAACGAAGTGGCAATTTTGTGACGGTGCTTTTCATGTAATATGGCAATATTCCTCCATATCATTGATGCAACTTCATGATCCGCTTATGCCCGCAGTAAAAGACGCAGCACGTACCGAAGCCGGCCATGTCCATCCCTAGAGTCCACCTCACCATGCCGTTCGCCCTCATCGCACTGGCCGTCTGGCTGGGCTTGAGCATGGGCGGCCGCTGGCTGGAAGCCGCCGGCTACGCCTTGCCGGGCGCAGCCGTCACCGGCCGTATCGGCCTGTCGTGGGCGCTGGCCGCACTGTTCGCGCTGGCGCTGCTGCTCGCGTCAAGCCAGCGCCGCGAAGCGGGCCTGTGCGCGCCGCAGCCATGGAAAACGCTGTGGCTCGTCTGGCCGCCCCTGCTGTATGCGCTACTGATGCTGTTGCTGGCCTGGGCCGGCGGCTGGCCGCAGCCGCGCGTGCTGCTGATCGTCGCGTGCAATGCGGCGCTGGTGGCCATCTCGGAAGAACTGATGTTCCGCGCCATCTTGTTGCAGGGCATGCTGGACCGCTACGCCGTCTGGCCGGCCGTCCTGATTTCCTCGGCGCTGTTCGGCCTGGCCCACACGGCCAACGGCCTGGCCACGGGCGACGTCAGCGGCGCCTTGTGGCAAGCCGTGGCCGCCACCTTGCAGGGCGTCGGTTATGCGGCCATCCGGCTGCGCACCCGCTCGATATGGCCGATGGTGTTCGTGCATGGGCTATGGGATTACGCGCTGGTAACGGCCACCTTGCCGAACCCGGCCGAAGACGGCATGTCCATCCTGCCATACGTCGCCCTGCTGGCCGTGCTGCCCTTGTGCCTGTACGGCGTCTACCTGCTGCGCCCGAGCCAGCGCGCGGCCTTGTTGTCCCCTTAAGGAATCCGCATGGCGTTTTTTTCACGTGGCTACGAGGTATTCCTGCTGCTGGCCGCGCCCGGTGCGCCGCCGCTATGGGAGGCTACGCAATGGACACCGTTTGCGGCCAGCCTCGACGACCTCATGGCACGAGCGCGGGGCAAGGCCGGCGTGCGCAACCATCAATACAATCCCAAGGGCAAGCCGATTTCCTTTGGCCGCCTGGGCTGGGACGCCAAATCGCACGCCAAGTGGACGCACACGCCGGAAACGACCGAAGTCCGCTTCATGAGCCTGGAAGCGTGGGCGCCCACCTGGACCGTCTGCGAAAAGGACGACCAGGCGCCCGATGTATTCCTCGCCCTGGCCAATGAATCGCTGCTGGGACGGGCCGGCAAATCCCTGCAATTTGGCCAGCGCCTGGTGTGCGCCATCGCCACGGACATGGGTTCCGCTGCTGCCGCTACCTTGCGGCAATCCTTGACGCAACTGGCCGCGCAGCAAGACGCCGTCGTCTTCGCCCACACGCAACGCCAGTGGGGCCGCGCCGCGTATGGCGGTTTCACGGGCGCCATCCAGGATATGCTGATCGGCGGCCTGTTCCAGCCCGACGACCCGCATGCGCGGCCGCTCGATGACACCGCGTTCCAAGATGTATGGAGCAAACTCGACATCCACCATGCATGAACGCACTCCCATGCCACGCCTGAGCTTTGCCATCCTGCTGTGCTGGAGCGTCCATGCGGGCGCCTTCGAACTGAGCGGCACCATCCGCAGCAACGGCCCGCCGCTGCCGCAAGCCATCAGCATTGTTGCCGAGCGCATGCACGGCGAGCCGCAGATACATGGCACGGTCGAAAATGGCCGCTACCGCATTGATGTACCGGAAGGCGGCACACTGGCACTGCTTTTGCAATCGCCCGGCTGGGAAGCGGAACCCAAGCTCATCTTCAGCGTGGCCACGGCGGGCGCGCTGGACTTCCTGCTGTATCCGGCCGCGGTGCCCGAGGCGGCGCTGGCAGCCGAATTGCGGACCATGGAACAGGAAGACCAGTCCCTGCGCGCGGGATTCCCGCCAACGGGGCCGGACCTGGCCACGCGCCAGCGCATGCTGGCCACGGATGAAGCACGCGAGCAACGCTTGCGGCACATCATCGCCAGCAAGGGCTGGCCCACGCAAACGATGGTCGGCTACAAGGCGGCGGGCAGCGCCTGGCTGATCGCCCAGCATGGTTCCAGTGCCTTCCTCAAAAGCAGCCTGCCGCTGATGCGCGCGGCAGCGGCAAGGGGAGAAATCACGCCCTCGAAGCTGGCACTGGCGATCGACCGCGACTTGAGCAATGACAAGCTGCCGCAGCTGTACGGCAGCCAGTTCCGCACGGATAGCACCGGCAAGACGGTGCCCTTCCCCATCGACGATCCGCAGCGCCTGGAGCAGCGCCGCGCCAGCATGGGCATGGAACCGTATGCGCAGTACCGGCAGTTATTCGAAAAGGACAATTGACAACGCCAACCGTCGCATGGCATCGTTGCGCCATGCCATCGCCATTCCCGCCCCTGCCATCGATTATTGCCGCCATTTCACACATGGTGGCTGGACAGGAATGACATTGACCAAGCCGCCTGCAAGGCGGCTTTGATCGGCAACAAATAATCAAGACGTCTCGCAGGCTTTGTTTTCACTTTCAGCGAGCGACCATGCACACCACTTCCAGCACCCCCGTTATCCCCACCCTGCACCTCGTGTGCGGCAAGATTGCTTCCGGAAAATCCACCTTGACGGCCCGGCTGGCCAGTGCGCCAAAGACCGTGCGCATCAGCGAAGATACTTTATTGACGCAGCTGTATCCGGGCCAGATCGCCAGCCTGGCCGACTATGTGGCCTGCGCGGCGCGGCTGCGCGCGGCCATCGCCCCTTTGGCCCTGCAACTGCTGCGGGCGGGCGTATCCGTCGTGCTCGATTTTCCCGCGAATACGCCGGCCAGCCGCGCGTGGATGCGCGAGCTGTTCCAGCAGGCGGGCACGCCGCACGTGCTGCATTATCTCGACGTTTCGGACGAAGAATGCAAGGCGCGCCTGCGCCAGCGCAATGCCAGCGGGCTGCACCCGTTCTCGACCAGCGACGCGCAATTTGATGAAATCACGCGCCACTTCGTGCCGCCTTCAGTGGCCGAAGGTTTTCATATCGTGCACGTGACCGCTTAAAACGTGCCCGGCAGCAGGATCTTTTTATCGACCTGCTGCAAGTCGCGCAAGCCGCAAAAGGCCATCGTCAGGTCCAGTTCGTTGCGGATGATGTCCAGGCATTTGGTCACGCCCGGCCCGCCCATGGCGCCCAGGCCGTATAAAAACGGGCGGCCGATGTACACGCCTTTCGCGCCCAGGGCCACGGCCTTGATCACGTCCTGGCCCGAGCGGATGCCGCCGTCCATATGCACTTCGATCTGGCTGCCGACGGCGTCGACGATGGCCGGCAAGGCTTCGATCGACGATTGCGCGCCATCGAGCTGGCGCCCGCCGTGGTTCGAGACGATCAGCGCGTCGGCGCCGCTTTCCACGGCCAGGCGCGCGTCTTCCGGGTCCATGATGCCCTTGATGATCAGTTTGCCGCCCCAGCGCTGCTTGATCCATTCCACGTCCGCCCACGACAGGCTCAGGTCGAACTGCTGCTGCGTCCAGGCCGACAGCGACGACATGTCGGACACGGACGTGGCGTGGCCGACGATGTTGCCGAAGCCGCGCCGTTTCGTGCCCAGCATGCCCGCCACCCAGCGCGGCTTGGTGGCCATGTTGAGGATGTTCGGAATCGTCAGCTTCGGCGGCGCCGACAGGCCGTTGCGCAAGTCCTTGTGGCGCTGGCCCAGCACCTGCAAGTCCAGGGTCAACACGAGCGCGCCGCATTTCGCCGCCTTGGCGCGGTCGATCAGGCGGTTGATGAATTCGCGGTCCTTCATCACGTACAGCTGGAACCAGAACGGCTTTGTCGTGTTCGCCGCCACGTCCTCGATCGAGCAGATGCTCATGGTCGACAGGGTAAACGGCACGCCGAAGCGCTCGGCCGCCTGGGCTGCGAGGATTTCGCCATCGGCATGCTGCATGCCCGTCAAGCCCGTGGGCGACAGGGCCACCGGCATCGAGACGGCCTGCCCCACCATGGTCGAGGCCAGGCTGCGGTTTTCCAGGTTGACGGCCACGCGCTGGCGGAATTTGATCTTGGCGAAATCGCTGTTGTTGGCGCGGTACGTCGATTCCGTCCAGGAGCCGGAATCGGCGTAGTCGTAAAACATGCGCGGCACCCGTTTCTGGGCCAGCACGCGCAAGTCTTCGATGCTGGTGATGATACTCATGCGTTTCCTCGGTCGATGGCAAGTCAAGCCATGATCGTGCATTTGCCTGCAATTGTCTATCCGGCAGGCAATGCCGCCACACTTACCAAGCGCGCGCGCCGAGAATTTTCTCGCCCAGTTCAGTCAACTGCGCTTGCGGATAGCGCAGCTTTTCCTTTTCCTCGGGGTCGCCGGGAAACGCATAGCCTTGCGGCGCGCTGCGCTCGCGCCAGCTTCGCACGCGCCAGTCGCGCAGGGACTGATTGTCTTCCTGGGCCGGCGTAAAGGAGATGTATTGGGCCAGGCGCACCTGGTCCGTCGACGTGTTCGGGCGGATGCCGTGCGCCAGCAGGCTGTTAAAGATCAACAACTCGCCTTTCTTCATGGCGATGAATTCCATCGGGTACGGCACCGTCGCCAAGTCCGGCTGCCATGGATTGCGGTCAAGCGGCACGGTCTTGCGCCACGCCAGCAAGTTGTTGAACAATTCCGGATAGCACTGGAAACCGCCGCTCTCGGGCGACGTATCGGACAGGGCCAGCACGCCTTGCACATTGACGGGCAGCGGATCGAGCGTCGTATCGGCATCCCAATGGATGAAGCCGCCAAACTTGCGCTTGCCATTGTTCGGCGTGTTCAGGTTGGCGCGGTCGATCGTCACCCACAGGTCCTCGCGATCCCAGATGTCGACAAAGGCGTCGTAGACGCGCCGGGTCTGGCGGTTATCCCACAGGGTCTGGTTGTGATACGCCTCGACCATGCCGGAACCGTTGAGTTCCTTCATCGCGTGGTCGCGCAACTGGTCCCGGTTCCAGGTGGCCGGGTCGCTCTCATCGAGTCCCTGGAATTCCCACAGGAAGTCCGTTGTGCGGCGCACCTGCTCGGGCGGCACGGCATCCTTGACGATAACGTAGCCATAGGTTTGCCAGTGCAAGAAGTCGCTGTCGGACAGCACGCGCAACGGCAGCTGTTTCTGGATGTCGCGCAACTGGGTTTGTTCCGTGTAGGCCACGGACGGGTTGCCGGGACGGTCTTCGCCGTACTGATATCGGTCTTGCATCGCTGTCTCCTGTGTTGGTGTGAGACAGATTGTGCTCCGGCCGAGCCAAGCAAAATGCGCGTTGACCGGCCAATACTGATACTATCCTCACCATCAACTCCTTCAAAACGTCACGATGACGCCTTTATTCGAACAAGTCACGATCCCGACAGGCCACTCCTGGGGCTTGCTGTGGCGCGAACTCGATGCCATTCCCTTCATCTGGCATTACCACCCGCAGTTCGAGCTGACCCTGACCGTCAATGCGCGGGGACAGCGCTACATCGGCGACCACCTGGGCGACTTCGAACCGGGCGATCTGGTGCTGCTGGGGCCGAATTTGCCGCACACGTGGTCGGCCAGCGAGCGCATCGACAGCGCGCAACCGATGCTGGCCGTCGTCGTGTGGTTTTCGCTCGAGTGGGTGGCGCAGCTGGCGGCCTGTTTTCCGGAGTTGCACGGCGTACGGCAACTGGCTGCCCGCGCCGGCCCGGCCCTGCATTTTTCAGCGGACACGAGCGCGCGCTGCGCCCATCAACTGCTGCAACTGAATGCCCTGCCCGTGCCGCAGCGCCTGCCGCTGCTGCTCGACGTGCTGCTGGACCTGGCGGGCGATGGCGCCGCGCGGCCGCTGGCCTCGACAGCGCAGGCGCCGATGCATGCCGATGGGCAGCAAAAGCGCATGGCCATCGTGTTTGACTTCATGCACGCGCATTTCCGGGAACAGATCGCACTGGAAACCTTGGCGCAGCGGGCGGCCCTGTCGCTGGGCGCGTTTCACCGCTGTTTCAAGCGCCACGCGCATTGCACGCCGGGTGAATACCTGGCGCGGCTGCGCATCGGGCGCGCCTGCCAACAGCTGATCGAAAGCAATCTCGCCATTGCCGTCATCGCGCAAGAGGCGGGCTACCGCAACCTCGCGCATTTCAACCGCCAGTTCCGCGCCGCCAAGCACGTCACGCCCCGCGCGTTTCGCCTGCAATACCGGCGCGGCGCCAAATACCTGTCGTAAATCCGTTCGGAAACGAAAAAGGGGATCAGATTTTACAATCTGACCCCCAATATTCTGGTGCGGCTGGCAGGAATTGAACCCACGACCCCTTGGTTCGTAGCCAAGTACTCTATCCAGCTGAGCTACAGCCGCCTAAGACAAGATTATAGCAGGGCTTTGCAGAATGGCAAAGGGCGCCGTGCGGATATTTCACAATTGCCCAGGTCGCCAACATGGCCCCAGCTTGCCCGCCATCAGGACGAAAAAAAACCCGGAAAGCGAACTTTCCGGGTTTTTTCACTACTGCTGATACTGGTGCGGCTGGCAGGAATTGAACCCACGACCCCTTGGTTCGTAGCCAAGTACTCTATCCAGCTGAGCTACAGCCGCAAACTCTGACACACTTCGCCGGATGGCGCGAAGCTTGAAACTTTCATCAAAACGAAGCGAACTCCATCTTGGCAATACTGGTGCGGCTGGCAGGAATTGAACCCACGACCCCTTGGTTCGTAGCCAAGTACTCTATCCAGCTGAGCTACAGCCGCA
>NZ_JACYMG010000006.1:189718-310442 GCF_020858035.1 Janthinobacterium sp. EB271-G4-3-2
CTGGTGCGGCTGGCAGGAATTGAACCCACGACCCCTTGGTTCGTAGCCAAGTACTCTATCCAGCTGAGCTACAGCCGCGCAGGCAAACATTATAGCGTATTCATTTCGCTTTGAAAAGTTCGATTTTTCAATCGCTTAGCTGATTTTGCAGAATACCGCCCCGCTCCATCGACTACCTTTTCACTGCCAAAAAGCGCACGCCTTTTTATCGGTGGACACTTCTGCTTTCACAGTGGCGCCCAGCGAATCGAGAAGTTGCTGTCTCGAAAGAAGCGGGATTATAGGGACTGCTTTCCAGCCTGTCCAGTGCTATCTGCAGGCGGCGCGCAAGCGTGCGGTGGCGGCGCGCCGCTTGGGGCTACAATACCAGCCAGACAGGGGCGTTTGTGCCTCCCCTAATGCATGACGGCGGGCATTGAGCATCATGACCTATTTAACTGAGCTTAGCGGCGGCCCGGCGGGGCAAGAGCCCGTGCGGCAGACTTACTGTTGCAGGATTTCCGATGGCCAAACATGACCGCGAGCAAGACCTGCTGCCCCCATCAGCGCCGCTGAGCCTCTCCGACGAGCGCCTGTCCAACTTACTGGAAAGTATTACCGACGGCTTTTGCCTGCTCGACCGCGACTGGACCATCCGCTATATCAATACGCGCGGCGCCGCCATGCTGGCGCCGCAGCACGCGCCTGGCGCCAGCCTGACGGGCAAGAACCTGTGGCAAGCCTGCCCCGACCTGCTGGGTACGGAACTGGAAACGCAGTACCGGCGCGCCATGGCGCAGCAGCACAGCTGCGGTTTCGAACTGCTGTATCCGCCGCTGGGGCGCTGGCTGGAAGTGCGCATCTTCCCTTCCAGCGACGGCCTGACCACGTATATCCAGGACATCAGCCAGCGCAAGGCGGCCGAGGAAAACTTGCGCCACAGCGAGGAAGACTTGCGCGCGCTGGCCAATTCCATCCCGCAACTGGCCTGGATCGCCAGCTTCGACGGCACCATTGCCTGGTACAACCAGCGCTGGCACGACTACACGGGCACCACTGCCGAGAAGATGGCGGGCGACGGCTGGAGCATCGCCTATGACGCGCAGCACCTGCCACCCATGCTGCAAGCGTGGAAGGCCGCCTTGCGCGATGGCACGCCCTTCGAAATGGAGTTCCCCATCCGTGGCGCAGACGGCCAGTACCGCTGGTTCCTGACGCGCGCCAATCCCGTGCGCGACCAGGGCGGCCAGTTGCTGCGCTGGTTTGGCACGAGCACCGACGTCGACCAGGTCAAGCGCGCGCAGGAAGCCTTGCGCGATGAAACGCGCGTGCTCGAGTTGCTCAACAATACGGGCGCGGCCCTGGCCAGCACCCTCGATTTGCCTGCCCTGCTGCAGGAAACCGTCGATGCGGCCACGCGCATCAGCGGCGCGCGCTTCGGCGCCTTTTATTATGACGATGCGGACGAGGTCCACGACAGCGCCGCTCCCCTGTCATCGGCACGCGCCGTCAACGGCATCAGCCTGCGCGAGGCCGACGCCATCGCCACGGAACTGCGCCAGGGACCGGCCATGCGCCAGAACGACTTGCTGGCCGCGCCCGACGCCAGCGCCGGCGCCGCGCCGCCGCTGCGCAGCTGCCTGAGCCTGCCCGTCAGTTCGCGCTCGGGCCTGTTGCTGGGGCGCTTGCTGCTCGGCCATCCGCAAGCGGGCATGTTCAGCGCGCGCAGCGAGCGCATCGTCTCGGCCATCGCGGCCCAGGCCGCCGTCGCGCTCGACAATACGCGCCTGTACGCGGCCGCCACGCGCGCCGCCGAAGAGCGCAAGGTGCTGCTCGACAGCGAACGCGAGGCGCGCGCCGACGCCGAACGCACGAACCAGCTGAAAGACGATTTTCTCACCACCCTGTCGCACGAACTGCGCACGCCGCTGTCGGCTATCCTGGGCTGGGCCCAGGTGCTGCGGCGCGGCACGCGCGACCAGGCCGACCTGCACCGGGGCCTGCAAAGCATCGAACGCAATGCGCGCGCGCAGGCGCAACTGATCGAAGACTTGCTCGACATGAGCCGCATCACCTCGGACAAGGTGCTGCTGGACCTGCAAACCATCGTGCCCGCCAGCATCATCGCCTCGGCCATCGAAACCCTGCGCCCGGCGGCCGACGCCAAGCACATCGCCATCCACAGCAACATCGCCAGCGATGCGGGCACCATCACGGGCGATCCCAGCCGTATCCAGCAAGTGATCTGGAACCTGCTGTCGAATGCCCTGAAGTTCACGCCGCAAGGGGGACGGGTCGAGATCGGCGTGCGCCGCGAGGCGAGCCGCCTGGCCATCACGGTGGCCGACAACGGCGTCGGCATCAAGAAAGACTTCCTGCCTCACGTGTTCGACCGCTTCCGCCAGGCCGACGCCTCCACCACGCGCCGGCATGGCGGCCTGGGGCTGGGGCTGGCGATCGTCAAGCACCTGGTGGAGCAGCATGGCGGCACGGTCACGGTCAGCAGCGCCGGCGACATGCAGGGCGCCAGCTTTACCGTGCGCCTGCCGCTGGGGACGCGGGCCGCGCCGGCGCGCCCGAAAGGCGGCGAGCTGTCCGCCAGCCACGACTTGCGCGGCGTTACGGTGCTGCTGGTCGATGACGAGGCCGATGCGCGCGAACTGACGGCGCGCATCCTGCGCGACAGCCACGCCGAAGTGCATGGCGCCGGCAGCGTGGCGCAAGCACTGCAACTGCTGGACCAGGTGCGCCCGCATGTGCTGGTCAGCGACATCGGCATGCCCGACGCCGACGGTTTCGACTTGCTGGCGCAAATCCGCGCGCATGCGCCCCCCCATGCGGCCAACCTGCCCGCCCTGGCGCTGACGGCGTTCGCGCAACCGCAGGACCGCCAGCGGGCGCTGGCCAGCGGCTTCCAGGCCTGGGTCTCGAAACCGCTCGACCCGGCAGAGCTGCTGGCGGCCGTGGCGCAGCTGGCCGCGTCGCGCGTCAGCACCGGCGCCCGTGAACAGGGACGCAATACACGGCCCTAAAAAGATGATGCAAAGAAATACATAGTGCAGTACAAAATGACTATTTTCATGGGTTAGCCTTCCTACTTTCAGACGCGGCACTGTCCTACAAGCAACTAAGCGAAAGTTTGCTACACTGAAATGCAGAAGCACACCTGCACGGCAGGCTGGAGACGGCGGCCTTGGCCGGCTAGAACGGCATAAGCGAACTCAAGCGCTGTTGTGCGCCCTATCTTGTTGCAAGGCGCTACTATCTTTCCACTGCCGTCAGCCCATCAGCTGCGGTAGAAGCCAGCGTTGCATAGACCGTATAACCGAGACCTTACATGCCCAGCCAAGATGAGATTTTGAAAGCCAAAATTTTGGTCGTCGATGATTCACCCGACAATGTTGACCTGATGCTGGAAATCCTGCGCGATGCAGGCTATACCAATGTCACGGCCACCATGCGTCCGGCCCAGGTTTGCCCCCTGCACCGGGAGCATTGCTACGACCTGATCTTGCTGGATCTGCAAATGCCGGAACTCAATGGTTTCCAAGTCATGAAAGGCTTGAAGGAAATCGAGCATGGCGGCTACCTGCCCGTGCTGGCCCTGACGGCACAACCGAGTTTCAAGATCGCCGCCCTGGAAGCGGGCGCGCGCGACTTCATCAGCAAGCCCTTCGACCTGATGGAAGTGCACAAGCGCATCCACAACATGCTGGAAGTGCGCCTGCTGTACAAGGAACTGGCGCAATACAGCAAGCAGCAGCAGGAACTGGCATTGCACGATCCGCTGACGGGCTTGCCGAACCGGCGCCTGCTGGAAGACCGCATCGAGCATACCTTGCAACAATCGGCCCGCAGCCGCGGCAAGTCGGCCATCCTGTACCTGGACCTGGACGGCTTCAAGACCATCAACGACAGTTACGGCCACGGCTATGGCGATGAAATCCTGAAAATGGTGGCGGCCCGCCTGGTGGGCGCCTCGCGCAAGGAAGACACGGTGGCGCGCATCGGCGGCGACGAATTCGTCATCGTGCTGGGCAACCTGGCCGGCAAGGGCGACGCGCGCGAACCGGCCGCCAAGCTGATCGAAGTCATTTCCGAGCCGTATTTCATCAACGACCTGACCCTGCGCTTGTCGACCAGCATCGGCATCGCCATCTACCCGGACGACGCCAGCACCGTCGACTCGTTGCTGGGCGCGGCCGACACGGCCCTGTACGAAGCCAAGCGCGCCGGCAAGAACCGCTTTTGCTGCATCCCGCACGAGGTGATCGCCGCGCAGACGCAGGTGAACATGCAAAAAAACAACATCCCGTCGATCGCCTGAGTTTCTTACCGCACAGCACGCAAAAAAACCGGCAAGCCTTCATGGCCAGCCGGTTTTTTTATGCGCAGGATGCTTATTTCTTGCCAGCGGCCACTTCTTGCTGGCCTGCGTGCTGGTGGTCCGTTTGCGCATTGACCGTTTCGGGCGGCACTTCGATGCGCGTGATGCCGGCATCGACGGAAATCGGATCGCTGGCGGGGAAGGTCATTTCCACGGCGTCGTCGAGCAGTTCTTCCTTGGCCCGCTCTTCCCCGCTCATGCCCTCTTCATCGGCCAGGATGGCCAGTGCGCTGGCCCATTTGACGAAATTGAGGTTGGCCAGTTCGCGCACGGTGTGCACGCCAAACGCTTGCTGCAAGGCCTTGGCATCTTTCGGGCTGACGCCGCGCAGGGCGCTGATGGGCGCATTGACGATGTCGCGGAAGCTTTTGTCGGCGTATTCCTGGTCGACGATGGTATCGATATTCATGGCATATCCTTTCGTTTCGGTAAGCGGGCTTGTGCTGCATGGAGAAAATGCATGACACCACTATGGCAGCGTGCGGCGCCCCGGTATGTGCGCAGCCGTACGTAACGGCAGGAACGGCACCTGCTGGCGCAAACGATAATATTGCCAATAATATAAAAATGATGGAAGGAGATCAAAATTGCCGAAAAGACAGAAATTTTCCATCCATGCGCCCCGCGATGAAATCCTCATGTATGATCCACAACTTGAATTTGGTCCTCACCTTTCACCATTCACGGGGCGCTATGTCCGCACAAACAGATCCGAACAAGGAAACGGCCCAGGCCGATGCGGAACGCGCCGCCGATCTCAGCGAGTTGCTCGGCCATGTCAACACCAGTTGGGACAATGAACGGCGCGCCCTGTCGCGCCAGCTGCACGACAGCCTCGGCTCGTCGCTGACGGCCCTGACCATGCACTTGTCGCTGCTGACGCAAAAGATGCCGCAGGAAGCGGCCCTGCTCGACCGTGCGGCGACCATGAAGCAATTGCTGCTCAATGTGATCGAGACCAACCGCCAAATGCAGATGAAGCTGTGGAACGACAAGCTCGAATTTCTCGGCGTGAATGTGGCGCTGGGCGAGTTGGCCGCGCAATTTGCCGAACAGCACAAAATCACCGTGCGCTGCAGCCTGCCCGAAGATGAACTGATTTGCCCGCGCAACGTGGGCGTGGCCCTGCTGCGCACCCTGGAAGAAGCGCTCGGCAACATCGCCGCGCATGCGCAGGCAAGCGAAGTGGACATCATCATCGACGACAATGACGAAGCGCTGATGATGACCGTCAAGGATGACGGCGTGGGCTTGCCAGCCAGCGAGCCCGTCGAAATGAGCAAGCACGGCCTGCGCTCCGTGCGCGAGCGCGTACATTACCTCGGTGGCAGCCTGAGCCTGGCGGCCAATCCGCAAGGCGGCACGGCCCTGACCGTCGTCTTGCCCCGTGTGGCTCCGAAAGAATAGTCTTTGCCAGGCCGCATCAAGCCAGAACACTGCCGCGGCACCCCGGACCGCAGAACGATTCGACGACAGGAGACCGCATGCAAGGACTGATCCCCACCCTGCTGGCAGCGCTGCTGGCCATGGGCACCGCCCAGGCCGCCGACAATACCGTGCCGCCGCCGGAAACCGTGGACAAGCTGGCCTGGCTGGCCGGCTGCTGGAACGTCGACGGCGCCGAGCCCGGTTCCGGAGAACAATGGAGCACGGCTGCCGGCGGCACCATCCTCGGCACCAGCCGCACCGTCAAGGGCGGCAAGACGACAGCGTTTGAATTCGTGCAGATCCGCCTCACCGAGCCGGGCCAGCTGGCCTACATCGTGCAGCCGTCGGGCCAGCCGCCCGTGATCTTCAACCTGCTGCGCCAGGACAAGCCGAATGAATTCATCTTCGCCAACCTGGACAATGACTTTCCTAGCCGCATCATCTACCGCCACGACAGCGAGCGCATCTTGCACGCCAGCATTACCGGCACCTTGAAGGGCAAGCTCACCACCATAGCCTTCCCCATGACGCGGGGCCGCTGCGAAGCGGCGCCAATTCCGCGCAGCAAATAACAACCGGCGTCAAGGCGGGAACCAGGGCCGCATCTTGCGGCCCTTTTTGCGTCAAGGCTGCAAGCGAACGCCCGCACCCGCAGGAGGAGGCATGGTGAAGGCGGCGGCCATGCCCAGCCAGCCAGCGAACCAGGCAATGAAGGCCGCCACGTGGCCATACTCCCAGCGTGCACGCAGGCGCGCATAGGCTGCGGCGAACTCCGCCTGACTCACGTCGGCGCTACTCCCCCACTCCCCATTGACGGGGGCGACAAGGAAAGCCCACAGCAGCAAGGAGGCAAGCAGTGCGGCTGCCGACGCGGCCAGCAGGCGGCCCTGGGGCAGGCGCCTGGAGCGAAAAGCCAGCACGGCCACGGTCACCATGGCGGCCATTTGCACGGCGCCCCCTACCGGGCCAAACAGGGCATACAGCGTGCTTGTCACCTGCGCATACAACGCTGGCGGATACGCCAGCTTGACGGGCAGTTCCAGCAGATGGGCGGCACCCGGCGCGAGCCCCAGGGCCGCCAGGGTCAGCGCGATGACTTGCAGTAAGCGTGATGGCATGCCTGCCTCCCCTCATCAAGCTGTCCGCTCATGGCGCGTGTGCTTGCCCTTGTTATGACAGCGGGACGGCGCTGCGGTTCCCGGCCAACGCCACTCGCGTAATGCGTACGCTGCCATAAAAAACGGGGCCTTGCGGCCCCGTTGGATTTCCTTACTTACCGCACATCAATGCAGCTTGACCTGCGGCGAGCTGCGCTTGATCAGGAAACGGCCCATGGCCATGACGGCCGTGCGCACGGTGCCCAGCACGGCATTGTGGTGCATCAGGTGCAGGCTCACATACATCATGCGCGCGACAAAGCCTTCGACGAACCAGCTCAGACCCTTCAGCGATCCCATCAGGGTGCCGACGGAGGTGGTGCGGCCAAACGACACGAGCGAACCGTAGTCCAGGTATTCGTACGGTTTCGTTTGCGGCGGCTTGCCCTTCGCTTGCAGCAGGAAGGTTTTCAGCAGGTAATCGGCTTGCTGGTGGGCAGCCTGGGCGCGCGGCGGCACCAGCTTGCCGTCCGGCCCCGTGCAGGCGGCGCAGTCACCCAGCGCGAAAATATTCGCATGGCCCTGCACGTTGAGCATGCCCGTCACTTCCAGCTGGCCGGAACGGTTGGTCGGCAAGCCCAAAGTGGCGAGGAATTCCGGCGCGCGAATGCCGGCGGCCCACACGCAGATGTCGGCCGCATAACTGGTGCCGCTGGCCACCGTCACCTTGTCGGCTTCGATCATGGTGACGCGCGTCTCGGTCACCACGGTGATGCCATGCTGGTGCAGCAGTTTCGAGGCGGCGATCGAGACGCGCTCGGGCAGCGGTGCCAAAATGCGCGGCGCCCCTTCGAGCAGGGTGATGCGCACATCCTTGATGGCGTTGAGATTCTGAAAACCATACGCGGCATACACGCCGCTCGCTTCGCGCAATTCGGCCGCCAGCTCCACACCCGTGGCGCCGCCGCCGATGATGACGATGTCGACACCGGGATGGCCCGCGTCGCCCTGGCGCTGCTCGGCCATGGCCAGCAGTTTCAGCAGGGTCAAGCGGAAACGTTCCGCGTCTTCCGTGGCATTCAGGGAAATCGTGTTTTCCTTGGCGCCGGGCACGCCGAAGTAATTCGAGGTGCTGCCCACGGCCAGCACCAGCTGGTCATAGCTGACCTGGCGCTGCGGCAAGAGCTGCTCGTCCTTGTCGGTGGCGATGGCGCCCACGGTGAGGCTGTTCGACGCGGCGTCGAGCGCGATCAAGGGACCATAGACATAGGTAAAACCATTGTCATGCGCCAGCATCTGGTACGACAGGCCCTCTTGATGAATGTCCAGGGTGCCGGCCGCCACTTCATGCAGCGACGGTTTCCAGATGTGGTACAGGCGGCTGTCGACCAGGGTGACCTGGCCGGGGCCGAGCTTACGGCTGAGTTTGCAGGCCAGCTCCAGGCCGCCCGCACCTCCCCCTACGATAACGATTTTACTATGCAAATATCCTCCTGCCTGTTAATCCTTGTGCCCGTTGCCGTTGCCGCGGCCATTGCCATGGCCCTTGCCCGGCTTGTCATCATGCTTGTCGCGCTTGCCTTCATGCTTGTCGCGCTTGTCATCATGCTGGTAGTCGTGACGGCCGCGGTCGCCGTAATCGGGACGGCCATGGTCGCCATGCTGCTGGCGGTAACGGGGCACATATTGGTTGTTGTACCAACTATCTTGGACGAAATATACCTCTTGGTTGCAGGCATTATACTTGCGGCAGTGCTTGGACCAGTGCTTGGCATGGCCAGGCGGCACGCGCAGGTAGATCGGACGGGCCGAATAGTATTGCGGGCGCTGCACGATGACGGGCTGGGCATAGATCAATTGCGGCGCGGGATAGTCGCCGATATCGAGGCGTCCGTAAAAGCCTGGCTGGCCGACGGTAACGGAGACGCCGACCTGGGCGACGGCGGCGGTAGCTGCCGACAGCAAGGCGGCAGCAAGAATCAGGGTTTTCATGGTGACACTCCTTTTAGTTATGCCGTCATTGTAGACCTTGTGTGACTAACTGTTTGTTCGCAAGGACACATAAGGAACTCCGTCGCAATCTCACCACAGTTTGCCCAAGGGCACGACCACACCGCTGAACAGCGACCAGTCCGGCGACGACGCCGTCAAGCCGCGCGCCATGCCGATGTCAATGGCCAGCCGCGGCGTGGGACTGTAGGTGGCGGCCAGCAGCAGCTGCGCCGTGGCCGGCGCGCCGCGCAGGCGCGTGCCCGACACTTCCGCCGTGGCGCCCCAGTGCTCGCTGACGGATGTGGAAAAGGAAGTCGCCCAGCCCGTTTGCACCCTGCCGGTATCCGGGTCGGACGCCCCCAGGCGCGTGGCGTTCAGGTTGGCATCCACGTGCACGGCGCCCAGGTCGCGGCTGAAAATACCGTTCAGCGACACGTCGCTCTTGCCGCTGCCGATGCTGTCCTTGGCTGTGGGCAACTTCCAGCCCAGCTCCAGGCCCAGCGCCGTGGCGCTGTCGAGCAAAAAGGCCCGCTTGAGCACGACCGTCGTGTCGCCCACGCCTGTTTCGCGCCGCCCCGTGTCGTCGCGCGCACGCACAATACCCTCGCCTTCGAGCAGCATGCCCCATTCGGGCGTGAACGCCAGTTTGAACGTGTACGGCAGGCTGGCGCGGCGCGTGTCGTCCGTTTTCGACAGCAGGCCGCCGGCCTCGAATTCCAGCTGGCCCGGCACGGGCAGCTGGGCCGGACTGGCGACAGAAGGCCGGTAAGGCAGGACGGGATCGCCCTGCTGCGCCTGCGCCAGCGGCGCCAGGGACAGCAGCAAGAATAAGCAAAGCAAGCGGGGAGACGGCATGAAAGATCCGGAAGTGGCAAACGCGCAATAGCGACAGCCTACCACCGCCGCGCCGATTGCGCCCGGGCCCGCCGTTGTCAGGCCAGGCGCCGCACGTCCTGCCTGACGGCCGGCGCTGACCGGCGCAGCGGCGTGACGTTGCTGGCCGCCGCCACGGCGATGCCTTCGGCCTGGGCATGCAGGCGGAAGACGCCCACCAGTTCCGTCAAGGTCTGCGCCTGGTCTTGCAGCGATTCGGCGGCCGCCGCCGCCTCTTCCACGAGGGCCGCGTTTTGCTGCGTCACCTGGTCCATCTGCAGCACAGCCTGGTTGACTTGCTCGATGCCGGCGCTCTGCTCGGCGCTGGCGGCCGTGATTTCCTGCATGATGTCGGCCACCTGGCGCACGCTGGCGACCACCTCATCCATCGTCTTGCCCGCATCATGCACGAGTCTGGAACCGATTTCCACCTGCTCGACGGAGTCGCCGATCAGGGTCTTGATTTCCTTGGCGGCACTGGCAGAGCGTTGCGCCAGGTTGCGCACTTCGGCCGCGACGACGGCGAAACCGCGCCCCTCCTCGCCCGCCCTGGCCGCTTCCACGGCCGCGTTCAAGGCCAGGATATTCGTCTGGAAGGCGATGCTGTCGATGACGCTGATGATGTCGACGATCTTGCGCGAAGACGCATTGATCGATTCCATCGTCTGCACCACCCGCCCCACCACGGCGCCGCCCTTGCCGGCCACGTCGGATGCGGCGCCGGCCAGCGCATTGGCCTGGCGCGCATTGTCCGCGTTCTGCCGCACGGCCGACGTCAGCTGCTCCATCGACGACGCCGTCTCTTCCAGCGAACTGGCCTGCTCTTCCGTACGGGACGACAAGTCGAGGTTGCCCTGGGCGATTTCGCCCGAGGCCGTGTTGATGGTGTCCGTGCCCGAGCGCACCTGGCTGACGATGCCCACGAGCTTGTCGCGCATGGTTTTCATGGCAAACAGCAGGCTGGCACTGTCGTGGCCGGCCGTGCGGATCTCGACGGTGAGGTCGCCCTCGGCGATGGCGCCGGCGATCTTGACGGCATACGCCGGTTCGCCGCCCAGTTGACGCGTCAGCCCGCGCGTGATCAGCGCCCCCAGCGCCAGCCCGGCCGCCACGCTGCCCAGCACGAGCGCGATCATGAAGCTGCGGCTGGCCTGGTACACGCCCGATGCCTGCTCGGAAGCGGCCTTGGCGCGCTCTTCCTTCTGCAGCGACAGTTTATCGAGCACGCCGTCGAGTTCGTCAGCATGGTGGCGCGTCTTGTTGAGCAGTTCGACCAGTTGTGCGCTGCGCTGCTCCAGCGGTTCGCCCGCCGCCAAGGTCAGCGCCTGCCGCATGGTGGCGACGTACTCGGCTTCGACGGCGGCGAAGCGGGCAAACAGCTCCTTGGCCGCCGGCGTGACGAACAGCGGCTGGGCCTTGGCAAGATAGGCCCTATTGGATTCGAGAAATTTTGTGATGTCGGCCTGACGCGTGGCGCGCTCCTCGGCGGTCGTGGCCAGCAAGAAATTACTGCGCGCGCGGCCCACCTTGATCAGGGCGATATTGGCTTCCTTGATGTATGACAGCCCCAGCAGCTCATTGTTGTACATCTGCCCCGCCATGGTATCGATCTTGCCCATGTTGAAAATGCCGATGCCGGCCACGATGGCCCCCATCAGCGCGACGCAAAAGAAGGCCGCGAGCAGGCGCGTCCCCACTTTCATTTGATTCAACATGTTTCCTCCTAGGCAAGACGGTAGCCAATAATTCAAGCGTATGACTTGAATATAAGGAAAAAACAGTCACTAAAATGCTCGGATTGTCACTAACCAACAATTCATTGATTTGCAGCAACATGCAAAACGGCTTGCCATGCTAGGCAAGCCGTTGCGATTGTCAGGGCCAGCTGACCATTATTAGTGGCCTGCGTGCCCACCCGGTTTGCGCACCGTCATCTCCACGCCGCTTTTTGTGACCGGCTTGCCCGCGCCCTGGCCGCGCACCGGTGCCGGCAAGGCGCCCGTCCATTCATGGGCGACGCTGCCGGCCGGGTGCTTGTACCAGCCCGGGTCGCGATAGTCGCCCGGCTTTTGATCCTTGCGTACCTTGACCGTGGTAAACATGCCGCCCATGCCGATGGCGCCGAACGGGCCGTCTCCCGCCATCATCGGCAGGGTATTGTCGGGAATCGGCATCTGCATTTCGCCCATGTCGGCCATGCCCCGTTCGCCCATCACCATGTAGCCGGGCACGAGCTGGTTGATTTTCGCGGCCACGCCCTGATGGTCGACGCCGATCATGGTCGGCACGTCATGCCCCATGGCATTCATCGTATGGTGCGACTTGTGGCAGTGGAAAGCCCAGTCACCGAGGTCCGTGGCGGTAAACTCCACGGCGCGCATCTGGCCCACGGCAATATCGGTCGTCACTTCGGGCCAGCGCGACTCGGGGCGCGTCCAGCCGCCATCCGTGCCCGTCACCTCGAATTCGTGGCCATGCATGTGGATCGGGTGGTTCGTCATGGTCAGATTGCCCACGCGCACGCGCACCTTGTCGCCCTGGCGCACGACCATCGGGTCGATGCCCGGGAAGACGCGGCTGTTGAAGGTGAACAAATTGAAATCCGTCATGGTCATGATCTTCGGCGTGTAGCTGCCCGGATCGATGTCGTAGTTGCTGAGCAAAAAGACGAAATCGCGGTCCACCTTCATGAAGTTCGGGTCTTTCGGATGCGTGACCCAGAAACCCATCATGCCCATGGCCATCTGCGTCATTTCATCGGCATGCGGGTGGTACATGAAGGTGCCGGGCCGCTTGGCAACGAATTCATAGACAAAGGTTTTACCGGGGGCGATGCCCGGCTGGGTCAGTCCCGTGACGCCATCCATGCCGTTCGGCAAGCGCTGGCCATGCCAGTGCACGCTCGTGTGTTCCGGCAATTTGTTGGTGACAAAGATGCGCACGCGGTCGCCCTCCACCACTTCGATGGTCGGCCCTGGCGACTGACCGTTGTAGCCCCACAGGTTCGCTTGCATGCCGGGTGCCAGTTCGCGCACGACGGGTTCGGCCACCAGATGGAATTCCTTGACGTTGTTGTTCATGCGCCAGGGCAAGGACCAGCCGTTGAGGGTGACGACGGGATTGTACGGACGCCCGTTCGGCGGCGGTGGCGGGGCCTTCGTGTCCGCGCCAGCCATGCTGACGGCTTCCGGCAACGATGCCGCGCCGACTCTGCTCACCGCCGCGGCACTGAGGGCGACGGCGCCCGCATTCATGAAAAAGTTTCTACGTGTAATCATCATTATTCCTTGTTGGCTGGGCCGCTGCCATTGATGGCTGACTGCAATTCGGTTTGCGCGATCCAGAAATCGCGCTGGGTTTCGATGGCGCTGTTGACGCTGGCGACCTGTTCGCGCGCGTCGGCCAGCAGCTCGAAGACGCTGGCCAGCATGCCGTTGTAGCGCAGCAATACTTCATGCGAGATCGTCTTGCGCAGCGGCACGACTTCATCGCGGTAGTGGCGCGCCAGGTCGTAGGCCGTGCGATAGCTCGAATACGCCTCGCGCACTTCCGAGCGGGCTTTGACAGCCGTGCCCGCCGTGCGCTGCAGCGACTGCTCGTACAGCGCTTGCGCCTTCGCATTGCGCGCCGAACCCCAGTCGAACAGCGGCAATTCCAGCGACACTTCATAGCCGTTCTCGCGCGGCGCCTCGCTGCTGCTCTTGTTGGTGTAGCCTACATCGAGCACATTGACGAAGCCCGTCACCTTGGACAAGCCCAGCGCATCGGCCGTCGCATGCGCGTCGAGTTTCGCTCTTTGCACATCAAGGCGCTGCTCCATCGCCTGCGCCTCGATATTGCCCGCATCCGCCGCCTGGGCCGGCAAGTCGGGCAAGCGCGACGGTAAAGTAAAGCCGGTCTGCTTGCCCCACAGGCCCAGCAAGCGCGTCAGGTGCTCGCGCGTGGCCGTGGCCTGGTGGCGGGCGCGGGCCAGGTCGCCGACGGCATCCGCATAAAATACTTGCTGGCGCGCCTGGTCGAGGCGGCTCCAGTTGCCCGCCTGCTGCAAGCGCGTGGCCAGTTCGGCGCCCGCCTCGGCCGACAGCAGCGCGCGCTGCATGAACGCTTCCGTCTGCACGGCGGCCACGGCGTTGAAGTAGGCGCGGCGCGTGTCGGACGCCAGTTGCACGGCGCTGCTGGCGGCCTGCAGCTTGGCTTGCTCGAAACGCCCCCGTTCGATGTTCACGCGCATCGGCATGGTCAGCAAGCCAGCCAGGTCGAAGCTGACGCCGCGGTCGATTTCATTACCGTGGCTGCCGTGCGAGCGGCCGAACGACAGGCCGGGATTGCGCAAGCGCCCCGCTTGCACGAAGTCCGATTCGGACGCGCCCAGCTCGGCCAGCGCCACTTTCATGCCGTGGTTGTTCATCAGGGCGATGCGCACGGCGCTGTCGGCGTCCAGGGGCTGGGCCAGCAATTGCGTCAGCTTGTCCTCGCCGCCCTTGTCCGCCAGCGCCGCCGGGGCGCCCGTGCGGGCGTCGGCCAGCGCGGAGACCGTCTGCATGCCGCCATCCTGGCTGAAGCTGGCGCAGCCGCTGAGCAGCAGGACGGCCGCCAGGGCCAGCGGCTTGAGGCCATACGAGTTCTTGAAACGCGTCATGTCAGTGTCCTTCATGCTGGTGCTGCTGATGTTGCGGGGCGGGCCTGGCATCCGGCTTGGGGCTGGGCTCAGCCATCGGCATCTTGTGCCCTTCCATCTTGTGGCCATCCATCTTGTGGCCATCCATTTTCATCATGCCCATGTGGCCGCCGGCCTTGCCGACTTTGTCGTTGACGGCGCGCCAGGTCTGGTCGGGCGTGGCATCTTCCTCGGTGGATGGACGGTAGCCGGCAAAGGCGGAGCGGTAGGTGGTGGCCGGCACGGACGCTTGCGCCTCTTGCGGGGCGGGCCGGGACTGCGCTGCGGCAGCCAGCGGCAGCACAGCCAGCGCGAGGCTGAACAGGTGTTTCATGGTATTCCTTGAATGACAGGGTATGGCGCGGCGGGCGCGCGACTGGAACGCTGGCGCGGCCGGTGCAAGGCTCAGGATGCTGGGACGTGCGACGGCGGCACCGCCAGGTTCAACGGGCGGTCAGGCGGAGCGCGTGCTTCTCGGGGGACGTTCGGGACCAGGCGGGATATGCCCGGCGAACAGGGAATCGGGCGCCAGCGCCGGAGGCGGCGCGCGCAGGGTCAAGGCGTGCAAGGCAGGCATGCCGGGCGGCGCCGTGGCGGCCACCGTACAAGCGCCATGGTTGCTGCAATCATGGCCATGGTGCGTGGCGCCGCCATCGTCCATGGCCATTTTCATCGGCTGGTCCTGCATCTGCATATCCGCCATGTCGTGGCACGGGGGCGCCTCGATTGCGGTAGCAGTGACCGTGACGGCGACCGCCAGCTCATCCACGCAGCAACTGCGCATGGCCGACGCAAAGCCCTGCAAGGGCAGCGTGACGGCTAGCAGCCAGAGCAGCGAGCGGGCGAGAAAGCGGAAAAAGGCACGGTTCATGGCACAACTATAAACCTTCCCACATGAGGAAGGTCAAGCCCCTATTTACGGACGTAGCCGTGCGTCAGCCAGATGACGTAGACGCCGTGGTAGCCCTGCCCTTCAAAGATGGCCTGGCCATCGGCAAAATGGACTTTCTGCACTTCATTAATGGTGAAATAGGCGCGGCCATCGGCCGCCTCCACGTCGCCCCAATACCGGGCACGCGGTGGACGGTAGCCGCTGGCGCGGCCGATGGCGGCCAGCAAGTCGCCGATCATGAAGTCGAGCAGCATCCCGGCCAGCAGCGGCCGGTGGCCCGCCAGCATGGCCGTGATATCGGGATAGCCCGCTTCCTTGAGCGCGGGCAAGTCGCTTTCTTCGTACTGCAGGTCGTCTTCGCGGCACGTCTGGATAAAACTGTTGAAGGGCTCGTCGAGCAGGCCCGCCAGCGCCGTTTCCGGCACGCTCAGGCGAAACGGGTGCAGCGGCAGCTCGCTGCGCTGGCCGTAGTTGAGTTCGCGGCAGCCGAGAAAGGCCAGCGGATGCGGCTGTCCATCGACTTCGCAGCGGATGCCAGGTTCTTGCTCAAACGTCATTCATCCCCCCTGCCATCCCCTTGTCCTCGTTGTATCTGATCAGGGCCACATGGTAAGCGCTGGCGGGCGAAGAGGACAGGCTCAGATGCAACAGAAAACAACGGATCAGTTTCAGGCAGGCTCCGTGATGCCCACGCAATTGCGCCCGTTTTCCTTGGCCACGTACAGGGCGGCGTCGGCGGCCAGCAGCACGGCGTCCGTATTGCCCGCCTCCTGTTCCGACGACACGACGCCCAGCGAGACCGTGATGGCGCCCGCGCCGGGAATCACGGCGGCGGCCACCCTGGCGCGCAAACGCTCGGCCACCTGCAGGGCCGCGTCGAGGTCGGCGTCGGGCAGCAGCATGATGAATTCATCGCCGCCAGTACGGCACAGCACGTCGGCATCGCGCGAACAGGCGCGCATCAGCTGTGCCAGGCGCAGGATGACGTCGTCGCCCACGGCATGGCCCCACTGGTCGTTGACTTGCTTGAAATGGTCGATATCGATGGCGATGACGGAAAACGGCCGCGCCTGCGCCTGCCAGACGTCGAGCGCCGCCGCCATGCCGCGCCGGTTCGACAGGCCCGTCAGCGGATCCGTCTGCACGTCGGTCTTCAACTTGCCGATCTTGTTCTGCAACAACGCCAAGCCCTTCAGCAGGGCTTTCTTGATTTGCGCCGCCTCCACATACCAGGCACGGATGCCGGCGATGTGCTCGGCCGTGCCGGGCGCGTCCATGCGCCGCGCGCCGTCGGCCAATTGCATCAGGGGGCGTGAAATCAGGCTGGCCAGCCACCAGATAAATGGCAGGCTCAGCAAGGCGATCGGCAGCGAATGCCATACCGTATTGGCCATCAGCTGGTTCAGCGGGGCCAGGGTCATGGCCGTGGGACGCTGCGCCACGATGCCCCAGCCCGTCGACGGCATGACGGCGTAGCCAGCCAGCATGTCCACGCCCAGGCTGTTGTTCATGCGCCGGTTGCCGCCGCCCTGCTGCGCGACGATGGCGTCGATGACTTGATTGCTGCCGGCCACGTCGCCCAGGCGCTCGGGGTCCGGGTGGTACAGCAGGCGCCGGTTCTGATCCACCACATACAGGTAGGAACCATCGCGGTAGTAATGCTGGCCCAGCATGGTGTACAGGATGTTTTTCTGTTTCAGGTAGATGCTGCCGCCCACATAGCCGAGGTAGCGGCCATCCTTGCCGACGATCGGATGCGAAACGAAGACCACCAGGTTGCCCGCCGAGGACATATACGGCTGCGTCACCAGCGGACGCCGTTCGCGCAGCGCCTGCGCGGCGCCGACGGAGTCGAGCGTGCGGTTTTTCAGGGCCAGGGTTTCAGGTGACACGCCCAGCACCTTGCCGTCCGCATTGACGATGAGCACGGAATTGAAACTGTTCGTTTGCAGGCGCAGGCGCTGCGCCTCATCCGTCAGCCAGGCGTCGTCGCCCATACGCGATGGCAAGCCGCCGGCGCTGTAGGCCAGTTGCTGGCGCGCCGACTGCAGGAAATCCTCGGCCGTGCTGGCCAGCTTGCTCGCATACGCGTGGTTCGCTTCCAGGGTCGTATCGATCAGCAACTGGCGCTGCACGCTGTAACTGGCATAAAACGTATTGGCCAGGGACACCAGGGCGCTGGCAAAGGCCACGAGCACGATCAAACGGCGCAGGTTCATGCGCAGAACAGGTTTAGTCCACATGGGGTCGGCAAGAAATTGGAAAGTATTGCGCTAAAGAAAGAGCGCATTATACCGAGACGCCCGTGCCAATATTGAAATATTGGCATCCGTGGTCAAAGAAAATGTACAAGCGGCAAAGCAGAACGCTGCCGCTTTGATTTGCATCAAGCGTGGATAGCGTGCTTGCGGACCCAGTCCACGTAGCGCTGCATCCAGCCCTGGAAGAAACCGAGGCTGGCCGGACCGATGCCGCCATCCTCGTCAAACAGGCCATCCTTGGCCTGGATAAACATCTCGGGCTGTCCCAGCAGCGGCACGTCCAGGTAGGACAGCACATTGCGCAAATGCTGCTGCGCCAGGGCCGTGCCCGTGGCACCGACGGACACGCCGAGCACTGCACCCGGCTTGCCGCCCCACACGCTCTGGCCATACGGACGCGAACCGTGGTCGAGCGCGTTTTTCAGCACGCCGGGAATCGAGCGGTTGTATTCGGGAGTGAGGAAGAGCAAGGCTTGCGATGCGGAAATGTCGGATTTGAGGCGCAGCACCTGCTCGGCCTGCGCGCCATCGTCATCCTGGTTGTACAACGGCAAGTCGCCGATTTCAATGTGCTTGAAGGAAAACTCGGGCGGCGCCAGCTTGACGATGGCGTCGGCCAGTTTGCGGTTGAAGGAATCCTTGCGCAGGCTGCCGACGATGATAGCAACGTTATATTGGCTCATATATATCCCCGATGATGGTTAAAAAGAAGCCCCGGAGTGGAGTTCACACCGGGGCTATCTTGCCACACAATCATGGGTTTCGCGCTGTTTAGCGTGCGCCAGCCAATCCCTGGTATTCGCGGTAGTAGCGCCCGCCCAGGTTGGTCAGCACCTCGTAGCCGATGGTATTGGCCATGGCCGCGACGGCGTCGACCGGGTGTTCGGCGCAGATCAGGTCGACCAGGCTGCCCGGCGCGACGCGCTCTTCGGCGATGGCGCTCACATCGAGCGTGATGGAATCCATCGAGATGGCGCCGATCTGCGGCACTTTCACGCCGTCGACGATGGCCAGGCCCTGGTTGCTCATGCTGCGCAGCCAGCCATCGGCGTAACCGACGGAAACAGTGGCCACCTGGCGCGGCTCGCTGGCCGTATAGCGGCGGCTGTAGCCCACATGATCGCCGGCGGCAATCGTGCGCGTCTGCAAGACCTTGCCTTGCAGCCGCACCACGGAGCGCAGGGGATTCGGTTCGCCGCCCTGCGGCCCGATACCGTACAGGGCAGCACCGGGGCGCACCAGGTCGAAGTGGTAATCGGGCGACAAAAAGATGCCCGAGGAATTGGCCAGGCTGGCGCGGTACTGCGGCAAACGGGCGCGGATGGCGATGAAACGGGCCAGCTGCTCGCCATTCATCGGGTTGGCGCGTTCGTCGGCGCAAGCCAGGTGGCTCATGAGGTAGCGCACCTTGATGCCGTCGAGAAAGTGCGGGTCCAGCAGCCAGGCATCGATTTCCTGCGGCGACAAACCCATGCGTGACATGCCCGTGTCGACCTGCACGATGGCGTCCAGGGCGGTGCCCAGCGCTGCTGCGTGCTGACGCCAGCCCGCCACCTGCGGTTCGCTGTTGAGCACTGGCGTCAGGCCGTGGGCCGTGAATTCGCCTTCCGTGCCGACGGGCGGGCCGTGCAGCACGAAGATGGCCGCGTCCGGCGCCACGTGCGGGCGCAGGCTGATGCCCTCCTCCAGGTGGGCGACGAAGAAATGGCGGCAACCCTCTTCATACAGGGCCGCGCCCACTTGCGCGGCGCCCAGGCCATACGCGTCGGACTTCACGACGGCTGAACAGGCGGCCGGGTGCGCCTTGTCGCGCAGCAAGCGGTAATTGGCGCGCACGGCATCGAGGTCCACCGTCAGGATGGCGCCGCTACGTTCCTTGGGAGGCATGCTGGCCCCCATCTCAGGCCGCCGCGTGCTGCAGTTTGCCATGGCCCTGCGCGCCGCTGTAGCGGCTGACGGACAGGTCGTCGGCCAGGATGGCCGGCTTTTTCGACGACATCAGGTCGGCCAGCAACTGCGCCGAACCGCAGGACATGGTCCAGCCCAGGGTGCCGTGGCCCGTGTTGAGGAACAGGTTGCGCAGCGGCGTGCGGCCGACGATAGGCGTGCCGTCCGGCGTCATCGGGCGCAAGCCCGTCCAGAACGTGGCCTCGGCCGTGTTGCCGCCGCCGGGGAACAGGTCGTTGACGACCATCTCCAGGGTTTCGCGGCGGCGCGGGTTCAGGTTCAGGTTGTAGCCGGCGATTTCCGCCATGCCGCCCACCCGGATGCGGTCGTCGAAACGGGTCACGGCGATCTTGTAGGTTTCATCGAGGATGGTCGACACGGGCGCCTTGGCCGCGTTGACGATAGGCACGGTGATCGAATAGCCTTTCAATGGATACACGGGAATGTCCAGCAGCGGCTGCATGAAGCCCGTCGAATAGGAACCGAGCGCCACCACATAGGAGTCGGCCTTGACGATTTCCGCGCCGCACTGCACGCCGGCGATTTCATCACCCTGCGTCAACAGCGCGTCGATGGAGACGCCGTAACGGAACTTCACGCCCAGCGCCACGGCCATCTCGGACAGGCGCGTGGTAAACAGCTGGCAATCGCCCGTTTCATCATTGGGCAGGCGCAGGCCGCCGAACAGTTTATCCTTGACCGCTTCGAGGGCCGGTTCGGCGCGCGACAGTTCGTTGCGCTGCAGTACTTCATACGGCACGCCCGCATCCTTGAGCACTTCGATATCCTTGGCGGCATCGTTGTATTGCTTTTCGGTGCGGAACAATTGCATCGTGCCTTGCTGGCGGCCTTCATACGTGATACCCGCCTCGGCGCGCAGCACCTTGAAGCAGTCGCGGCTGTATTCGGCCAGGCGCACCATGCGTTCCTTGTTCACGGCATATGCTTCCGGTGTGCAATTACGCAACATCTGCCACATCCATTTGAGCTGAGCGGCGCTGCCGTCGAGCGAGATGGCCAGGGGCGCGTGGCGCTGCATCATCCACTTCACGGCTTTCAGGGGAATACCGGGCGCAGCCCATGGCGAAGCGTAGCCGGGCGAGATTTGCCCCGCATTCGCGAAGCTGGTTTCCAGTGCCGGGCCCGGCTGGCGGTCGATGACGGTCACCTCATGTCCTGCCTTGGCCAGATAGTAAGCACTGGTGACGCCGATGACGCCGCTACCCAGAATCACGATACGCATAGTTTCCTCATTATATTTTTTTAGGCTGACGCCAGATTAACCGCTATCATATTGGGAAAGAGCCAGTATTTGTTCACGTATAAATCGAGATATTCAGCAATAAATCATGAGAATCCTTAAAGAATCGGCACGTGGCCTCGACAAGCTGGATCGCCACATCCTGCGCATCCTGCAACAGGATGGCCGCATCTCGATGAAAGACCTCGGTGAACAGGTGGGGCTGTCCATCACGCCCTGCATCGAGCGGGTCAAGCGCATGGAGCGCGATGGCGTCATCACGGGCTACCATGCCAAGGTGAACCCGGCCGCGCTGGGCGCCAAGCTGCTCGTCTTTGTAGAGATTACGCTCAATCAAAAATCCGCGTCCGCCTTCGAGCAATTCCGCCGCGAAGTGCTGCAAATTCCCGAGGTACAGGAATGCCACTTGGTGTCGGGCGACTTCGATTACCTGATCAAGGCGCGCATCCATGAAATGGCCGAGTACCGCAAGTTGCTGGGCGACATGCTGCTGCAGCTGCCCGGCGCCGCGCAATCGAAAAGCTATGTGGTGATGGAAGAAATCAAGGAAACGCTGGCGCTGTCGACCGACGTATTGCAGAGCCGGTAAAAGTACCGCCAGCCGGCACCAAAGGCATCGTTTTGTGCACCTTTGTATAATCTTGTAGCACATTGCCTGGTTCGCAAGCACACTCCTCTCCTGACATCACGCCCGTCCCCTCTGAGATTGGAAGCAGTGATGCACACTGGGAGTCCCTATGAACACATTGATCAAACTGGCAGTTTCCTGCCTCGCGGGCCTGGCCGTGGCCATGTGCACCGCCAGTGAATACAAGGTCAACCGCGCGCCGGACAATGGCGCCATCTATCAAAACATCAAGGTCGGCAAGACCACCCGCCTCGACCTCGACGCGGCCCTGGGCAACGCCACCGTCGTCAGCTTCGATCCCGGCTATGAAGTCTGGGTCTACAAGAACCAGCTGCAAGCGCCCAAGGTGACGCGGCTGATCCCCCAGCTCGGCGAAAAAGGCACGCGCGAAGTGGCCGTCATGTTCGACCAGGCCGGTATCGTCAGGAAATTCCGGATACACGAGCCGCGCAAGTAGGCGCACAGCGAACGGGCGCCGCCTGCCACGCTGGCTGGCTATACTGGCTGCTGGCTACCGCCGCCCACCGCTCACCTACCCAGCAAGGAGTTCCCATGCGCCTGCCCCTGATCGCTCCGCCAGACCTGACGCCCGAACAGCAGCCGCTGTACGACGATATGCGCAAAGGCATCACCAGCAATTTCAACGATTTCATCGCCGTGCGCGAAGACGGCGCCCTGATGGGACCATGGAATCCGTGGCTGCACGAACCGGCCATCGGCAAGGCCATCTGGGACCTGATCCTGGCCATGACGGCCAACGCCACGCTGCCCGATAACCTGCGCCAGATTGCCATCCTGGTGGTCGGCGCGCGCTACAACGCCGCCTATGAAATCTATGCCCACATCGCCGTCGCGGAGCGCGAAGGCATGTCGGCCGAGCGCCTGGCCACGCTGGTGGCCGACGTCAAGCCGGTCGACCTCGACCAGCATGAGAGCATCGCCTACGACCTGGCCTACGCGCTCAGCGGCGGCGGCACGCTGCCGGAGCCGCTGTACCGCCTGGCGCTGGCCACCTTTGGCCAGCACGGCACCAACGAGCTGATCTACCTGGTGGGCCTGTACGCGCTGGTCTCGACCACCTTGAACGGCTTCAACGTGCCGGTGCCGGAACGCGACTGAAGGGCCTTGCCCCTGCCCAGGTGCCGTGACAGGGAACGCTGGTGGATGCGCTCTTGCTCTACACTGGCGTTTTATCCTCTATAACTTCCATGCAACCACCTGCAAACCTCGCCCGCATCTCGATCGAACAAGACTGGCAACACACGACAGCGTATCCACCGCTCGGCTTCACCCCGTTTGCAGAAAGTGCACTGGGCAATGGCGACACGTTCGGCCTGTACTGGCCCATCGGCCGCGAAGCGGCGGAACCGATCATCGTCGAAACGTGGCACGACGAGTGGCGCATCCAGCCGCACTTTTCCAGCCTGACGGCGTTTCTGCAAGCCTACGCAGCAGCGGAAGACGAGTATGTCGGCACACCAGCACTGGCCGACGACCCCGCTTCGCCTCGCGCCGCTTTCCTGGAAGCCAAGGAACAGATCGCGCAGCGCAAGCCGGAGGCGGCCATCGCGCTGCTGGAAGCGGCGCTGGCCATCGTTCCCGAATATACGGACGCCCTGGTCTTGCTGCACGGCCAGTACGTGCGCGCGGGAAGAACCGGTGACGCCGTCAGGGTGGCGATCCAGGCCATCATATCGCCACCGTCATTCGGCGGTCCGCCCCTGAAAGCCTTGCAATGGCTGCGCACGCAACCGGTGCCGGAGGGGGAGCTTGACCCCATCTGGCGCGCCTGCGGGCAGTTGTCGTTCCACTTTGGCGGCAGCAAGGAAAATGGGGATTATCGCGTGCTGCTGGCCGCCATCGACGACTACCTGGCCCAGGGCGACTCGATACGCGCCTCGACCCTGATGCAGACCTACGCCGAACTGATGAGCGCGGAAACCGTCTCGTTCCAGGAACGCTACGCCTTCGATCCTGCCGCCTTCATCGCGCGGCAAATCGCCGTCAGCGCGATGCTGCCGCAGGGCAGCCGGGACCCGGCGTCGCTATGGTCAGGCAACCTGGCCTAGCTGCTGCCGGAATAGCTTGCGATACGCCGACGGCGACGTCTGCAAGTTCGCCCGGAAATGCTGGCGCAGCGACAGGGCCGTGCCGAAGCCGGACTCTTGCGCCACGACATCGATCGAGGCCGCGCTCTTTTCCAGCAAGCCTTGCGCATGCGCCAGGCGCTGGTTCAGCAGCCACTGCTTGAACGACGTGCCCATGGCCTGGCGGAAGTGGCGCGTGAAATTGCGCCGGCTCATGGCGGCCTGTTCGGCCAGCGCGTCGATGCTGTGCGCCTGGCCCAGGCTGGCCGTCACGCCCGCGAGCACGTCGGCAAAGCGCCCTTCGCTGCCGGACACGGGCAGCGGACGCTCGATGAATTGCGCCTGCCCGCCCTGGCGATGCGGCGCCACCAGCAGGCGGCGCGCCACCCGGTTCGCCACCTCGGCGCCCGCCAGCTGGCGCAGCAGATACAGGCAGCAATCGAGGCCGGCCGCCACGCCGGCCGACGTCAGCACGGCGCCATCGTCCACATACAGCACTTCCCGGTCCACCCTGACCTTGGGATAGCGGGCCGCCAGCCGGTCCGCCATGCCCCAGTGCGTGGCGGCGCTCTTGCCATCCAACAAGCCCGCCTGCGCCAGGGGAAACGCGCCCAGGCACAGGCCGACCATGCGCGCGCCGCGCCGGCTCGCCGTCTGCAGCGCCGCGACCAGGGGCGCGGCCGCATCGCGGCAATCGTCGTGCCAGGCCGGCATGATGACGATATCGGCCCCGTCCAGCCCTTCCAGGCCGAACTCGGGCGTGATGCCGAAGCCGGCCGCCGTGCGCAACGGTACGGGATCGGCGGCGCATACGCGCACGTGGAAAGGCGGCAGATCGGCCTCGTCGGTCTGGGCGCCAAACACGAGGCAAGGCACGGACAGGTGAAACGGCGTCATGCCGTCGAAGGCGATCACGGCCACGCTCAAGGGGGAAGAAGAAATGGTAGGCATGGCCCGATTTTATCGCAGATAGGCCTTTGGGCCACTTTTTGTTCATGCCGCGCGGCTTGAAAATGGCTGTATCGGGGAAGTCCTTCCTCTTTCAACCATTCAGGAGTCACGCATGTCCAACACTACCGCACCGCGCCGCGCCCTGCTCGTCATCGACGTGCAAAACGAATACTTCACGGGCGACATGCCCATCGAATATCCATCCGTCGACATTTCCCTGCCGAACATCGTCCAGGCCATGGCCGCCGCCCGCGCCGCCGGCGTGCCCGTGATCGTCGTCCAGCACGACGCGCCGGAAGCCTCGCCCATCTTCGCCAAGGGCAGCGACGGCTGGCAATTGCATCCGCAAGTGGCCGCCTTTGCCGCCGACCACCGCATCAACAAGACCATGGGCAGCGCCTTTGCGGGTACGGACTTGCGCGCCTGGCTGGATGCTCACGGTATCGACACCCTGAGCGTGATCGGCTACATGACGCACAACTGCGACGCCGCCACCATCTACCACGCCGCGCACGACGGCTTGCAGGTGGAATTCCTGCAGGACGCCACCGGCACCCTGCCGTACGCCAATGCGGGCGGCACGGCCAGCGCCGAGGAAATCCACCGCGTCTTCAGCGCCGTGTTCCATTCGAATTTCGCCGCCGTCGCCAGCACGCAGGATTGGCTCAAGGCCGTAAGCGAAGGCAAGCCGCTGGAAATCGACAATATTTATCTGTCGAACCAGCGCGCGCGCAAGGCGCAGGCGAACTGACGCCGGCGGGAATGGACGGGTATCATGCGTCCATTCCCAACTTGATGATGAACGATGCGAAAAATAACTGTGCTCGGTTCAAGCGCTGTTGGCTTGTTCCTGCTGGCCACGGCGGCCCTGGTCCTCGATGGACTCAACGACAAGCCGGCCCCCGCCGACGTGATCGTCGTGCCCGGCAATACGATCCTGCCTGACGGCACGCCCAGCCCCCGCCTGCGGGCGCGGCTCGACGTAGCGCTCAAGCAATTTCAGGAACACAGTGCGCCGCGCATCCTCGTCAGCGGGGCGACGGGCAAGGAAGGTTTTGACGAGGCCGCAGCTATGGCCCGCTACCTGCAATCGCGCGGCGTGCCGGCTGGCGTCATTATTGAAGATAATCAAGGCTGGACGACGGACGCCACGGCCCGCAACGCTGCGGCCCTGATGCGCCAACACGGCTGGCACACGGCCATGGTGGCCACGCAATACTTTCACGTGCCCCGCTTCCGGCTGGCGCTGGAGCGCAGCGGCATCACCGTCAGCGGCCACGTGCACGCGCCCTATTTCGAGCTGCGCGACCTGTATTCCGTGCCGCGCGAAACGGTGGGCTATGCCGTGTATTTCATGCGCCATTGATCCTGGCTTATTCCCTGACTCACTCGCTCCAGTCGCGCGAGCGTTCCACGGCCCGCTGCCACTTGTGCAGCCGGCTCAAGCGTTCATCGGCCGCCATGGCCGGCTCGAAACGGCGTCCCACCTGCCACTGGGCGGCGATTTCTTCCTGCGATTCCCAAAAGCCCACGGCCAGGCCCGCCAGGTAGGCGGCGCCCAGAGCTGTCGTTTCCGTCACCACGGGACGCACGACAGGTACATTCAATATGTCGGCCTGGAACTGCATCAGCATGTCGTTGCGGGCCGCGCCGCCATCGACGCGCAGTTCGGAAAGCGCGATGCCCGCATCGTCCTGCATGGCGGACAGGACGTCCACGTTCTGGTAGGCCACGCCTTCCAATGCCGCGCGCGCGATGTGCGCCTTGCCCGTGCCGCGCGTGATGCCGATCAGGGTGCCGCGCGCATACGGGTCCCAGTACGGCGCACCGAGGCCAGCGAACGCGGGCACGAAAACGAGGCCGCCCGAATCGGGCACGCTGGTGGCCAGCGCTTCCACTTCGGACGAGTCGCGGATGATGCCGATGCCGTCGCGCATCCATTGCACGGCCGCGCCGGCGATAAAGGCGCTGCCTTCGAGCAAGTAATCGGTCTTGTCGCTGCCCGCGCCCAGGCTCCAGCCCACCGTCGTCAGCAGCCGGTTTTTCGATGGCAAGGGGCGCTTGCCCACGTTCATCAGCATGAAGCAGCCCGTGCCGTAGGTATTCTTGGCCATGCCCGGCTTCAGGCAGGCCTGGCCGAACGTCGCCGCCTGCTGGTCGCCCGCGATGCCGGCGATCGGTACGGAGATGCCCAGCAGATCAACGTGCGTGTGTGCGGCCACGCCGCTCGAGGGCACGACGTCGGGTAGCAGCGAGGCGGGAATATCGAGCAGCGCCAGCAGATCCGTGTCCCATTGCAAAGTATGAATGTTGAACAGCATGGTGCGCGCCGCGTTGCTCGTGTCCGTCAAGTGGGCGCCGCTCATCTTGTAGATCAGCCAGCTGTCGACGGTGCCGAAGGCCAGCTCGCCCCGTTCGGCGCGCGCGCGGGCGCCGGGAACGTTGTCGAGCAGCCATTTGAGTTTGGTGGCGGAAAAATAGGCATCCAGCACGAGACCCGTCTTTTGCTGGATCACGTCCGCCTTGCCCTGCTCGACCAGCTGCTCGCAATAGGCCGCGTTTCTGCGGTCTTGCCAGACGATGGCGTTGGCGACGGGTTCGCCCGTGGCGCGGTCCCACAGCACCGTCGTTTCGCGCTGGTTGGTCACGCCGATGGCGGCCACGTCGGAAGCGGCCACGCCGCTGTCGCGCAGCACCTGCTGCAGCACGCCTTCTTGCGAGGCCCAGATTTCGTTCGCGTCATGCTCGACCCAGCCCGGCTGGGGGAAAATCTGGCGGAACTCGCGCTGCGCGCTGGCGTGCGGCCGGCCCGCATGGTCGAACAGGATGGCGCGCGAACTGGTGGTGCCCTGATCTAAAGCAAGTATATATTTGGTCATTGTCTGGTGGCGCGGAAAAACGGGTAAAAACAGGCACGGAGCGGATTCACTCCGTGCCCTCGGCACTGCGGCGGCAGTTTACCTTACCTTGCCTTCTTTCCAGGCTTGCAGCAGCTTGTCGTAGGCAATCGTTTCACCCTTCGGTTTTTCATTCGCCAGCTTTTTCCATGGGGCGTGCTGGTCCGACAGATACTGGTTCGGATCGACCTTCGGATTGAGCTTGGGCGCGCAGGCCTTCATGCCGGCCCGCTGCAGGCGCGCCATGACCTGGTCCATTTCCTCGGCCAGGTTATCCATGGCGGCTTGCGGCGTTTTTTCCGCCGTGATGGCCGTGGCCACGTTCTTCCACCACAGCTGCGCCAGCTTTGGATAGTCGGGCACGTTGTTGCCGGTCGGCGTCCACGCCACGCGGGCGGGGCTGCGGTAAAACTCGATCAAACCGCCGTATTCGTTCGCATGTTTCGTGAAGTAATCGTGGCGGATGTCGGAATCGCGGATGAAGGTCAGGCCGACGATGGATTTCTTCAGCGACACGGTTTTCGATGTGACGAATTGCGCGTACAGCCAGGCGGCGGCCTTGCGGTCATCGGGCGTGGACTTGAACAGGAACCAGGAACCGACGTCCTGGTAGCCGTTCTGCATGCCCTCTTTCCAGTACGGGCCGTGCGGCGACGGCGCCATGCGCCATTTCGGCGTGCCGTCCTTGTTCACCACCGGCAAGCCCGGTTTCGTCATGCCGGCCGTAAATGCCGTGTACCAGAAGATTTGCTGGGCGATTTCGCCCTGCGCCGGCACGGGGCCCGATTCCGAGAAATTCATGCCGTTCGCCTGCGGCGGCGCGTATTTCTTCATCCAGTCGATGTATTTCGTCAGCGCAAAGACGGCCGCCGGCGAATTGGTGGCGCCGCCGCGCGACATGGACGCGCCCACGGGCGTGCACTTGTCGGCCGCCACCTTGATGCCCCACTCGTCGACGGGCATGCCGTTCGGAATGCCCTTGTCGGCCGCGCCAGCCATCGACAGCCACGCATCGGTGAAGCGCCAGCCCAGCGAAGGATCTTTCTTGCCATAATCCATGTGGCCATAGACTTTTTTGCCGTCCAGTTCCTTCACGTCATTCGTGAAAAAATCGGCGATGTCTTCATACGCGGACCAGTTTTGCGGCACGCCCAGCTCGTAGCCATACTTGGCCTTGAACTTGGCTTGCAAATCCTTGCGCGCGAACCAGTCTGCACGGAACCAGTACAGGTTGGCGAATTGCTGGTCGGGCAACTGATAGACCTTGCCGTCCGGCGCCGTGGTAAAGCTGATGCCGATGAAATCCTTCAAGTCCAGGCCAGGATTGGTAAATTCCTTGCCCTTGGCGGCCATGTAGTCGGACAGCGGTTCGACGGCGCCATAGCGGTAGTGGGTGCCGATCAAGTCGGAATCGGAAATCCAGCCGTCATAGATGCTCTTGCCGGACTGCATCGACGTTTGCAGCTTTTCCACCACGTCGCCTTCCTGGATGATGTCGTGGCGCACCTTGATACCCGTGATTTCCTCGAAGGCCTTGGCCAGGGTCTTCGATTCGTAGACGTGGGTGTCGATGGTTTCCGAAACCACGGAAATCTCCTTGATGCCCTTGGCTTTCAGCTTGGCCGCCGCATCGATGAACCATTTCATTTCAGCAAGCTGTTGCTGCTTGCTCAGGCTGGACGGCTGGAATTCCTTGTCGATCCAGGTTTGCGCCTGCTTGGCGTCGGCCAGGGCCGCATTCGACACGAGCATGGCCGCAGCCGCGAAGACCGTGAACTTCAATTTCATCGTGAATCTCCTTTTATAGTTTTTACCGGCCGCCTGCTGGCGGTACGGCATCCATCAACACCGGCAAGCCGGTTATCCCCAACGCATAACAATCAACAACAACACAAAACTGATGGCAGCGCCTATCGCCTGCTGCATTTCCGTAAACCCCGCCCACGCCAGATTCACATAGGCCGCCGTGAGCAAGCCGATGAACAGGCGGTCGCCGCGCGTCGTCGGCATGGGCAAAAAACCCTTGCGTTCGATGCTGGGCGAGCGGATTTGCCACACCGTCATGCCAGCCAGCATCAAGCCGATGCAAATGAAGAAGATGGCCACTTCCGGCGTCCACGCCATCCAGCCGAACAGGCTGGCTGTGCTATCGGTATTATTTTCCATGTCACACCCTCCCCATCGCGAAACCCTTGGCAATGTAATGCCGCACGAACCAGATCACCAGCGCGCCAGGCACGATGGTCAGCACGCCCGCCGCCGCCAGCACGCCCCAGTCCATGCCGGCCGCCGAGACGGTGCGCGTCATGGTGGCGGCGATCGGCTTGGCGTTGACGGAAGTCAAAGTACGCGCCAGCAGCAATTCCACCCAGCTGAACATGAAGCAGAAGAACGCCGTCACGCCCACGCCCGACTTGATCATCGGCAAGAAGATGCGGATGAAGAAGCGCGGGAAGCTGTAGCCGTCGATATACGCCGTCTCGTCGATTTCCTTCGGCACGCCGGACATGAAACCTTCCAAGATCCACACGGCCAGCGGCACGTTGAACACCATGTGCGCCAGCGCCACGGCCAGGTGCGTATCCATCAGGCCCACCGTCGAATACAGCTGGAAGAACGGCACGAGGAAGACGGCGGGCGGCGTCATGCGGTTGGTCAGCAGCCAGAAAAACAAATGCTTGTCGCCAACAAAGTTGTAGCGCGAGAACGCATACGCGGCCGGCAAGGCGACCGTGACCGACATCACCATGTTCAAGGCCACGTAAATCATGGAATTGATGTAGCCGCTGTACCAGGACCGGTCGGTAAAAATCGTGTGGTAGTTGGCGAACGTCCATTGCTGGGGCCACAGGCTCAAGACCCCGACGATTTCCTCGTTGGTCTTGAGCGACATATTGAGCATCCAGTAGATGGGCAACAGCGAGCCCAGCAAAAAGACGATCAGGATGGTGCTGCTCATTTTCTTGTGCATCATTTCTGGTCTCCCGTGCCGACCCGCTGCATCCACGTGTACAGCACAAAGCAGAACAGCAGGATGATGAGGAAATAGATCAGTGAGAAGGCCGAGGCCGGGCCCAGGTCGAACTGGCCCACGGCCTTTTGCGTCAGGTACTGCGACAGGAACGTGGTGGCATTGCCCGGTCCGCCGCCCGTCAGCACGAACGGTTCCGTGTAGATCATGAAACTGTCCATGAAGCGCAGCAAGACGGCGATCATCAGCACATTGCGCAGTTTCGGCAGCTGAATGTAGCGGAACACGGCCAGGCGCGAGGCGCCGTCGATGCGCGCCGCCTGGTAATACGCGTCGGGAATGGCGCGCAAGCCCGCATAGCACAGCAGCACGACCAGCGGCGTCCAGTGCCAGATATCCATCACCATCACCGTCAGCCAGGCGTCGAGCGAATTGCCGTTGTAGTTGTAGTCAAAGCCCAGCTGGTTCAGGGTATAGCCCATCAGACCGATGTCGCCGCGGCCGAAGATTTGCCAGATGGTGCCCACCACGTTCCAGGGAATGAGCAAGGGCAGCGCGATCAGCACCAAGGCGAGGGACGCCTTCCAGCCATCGGCCGGCATGCACAGGGCAATCAGGATGCCCAGCGGAATCTGGATGGCCAGCACGGAGCCGGAAAACAGCAGCTGGCGCAGCAAGGCGCTGTGCAGGTCGCCGTCCAGCATGACCATGCGGAACCATTCCGTGCCCACGAAAACCTTTTGCGTGGGGCTCAAAATATCCTGCACGGAATAGTTCACCACCGTCATCAGGGGCAGGATGGCGGAAAAGGCCACGCACAGCAGCACGGGCAAGATCAGCAGCCAGGCGCGGCGGTTGTTATCGGTTTTACCGTTATGTATCATCAGGCCACCCGCTTATCGTTGACATAGTAAAGGGTGCGTTGCGGCGGAAAGCGCAGCCGCACGGCATTCCCGGCGACGGCATCAATGGCGCGCAGCTTGGCCGCCACCGTCGCGCCGCCCAGCTGGAATTCCGCCAGGTAATGCGTGCCCATGTTGCGCACGGCCGTCACCGTGGCGTCCAGGCAATGGTCGCTCCCCGCGCCGCCCTCACCTACCGCCAGGCATTCGACGAATTCCGGCCGCACGCCCAGCGTGATTTTCCCTGGCGCGCCAGACAGCGCCGCGCGGGCGGCAGCGGACACGGCCAGCGCCTGTCCCGCCACGCGCACGCCGCCATCGTCCAGGGTGCAATCGAGCAAGTTCATGCCCGGGTTGCCGATGAAATAGCCGACAAACGTGTGCTCGGGTTCCTCGAACAGCGCTTGCGCGCTGCCCGTCTGCACCACTTCGCCCTGCGTCATGACGACCACCTGGTCGGCAAAGGTCAGCGCCTCCACCTGGTCGTGCGTGACATAGATCAGGGACAATTTGAGTTCGTGGTGGATTTCCTTGAGCTTGCGGCGCAACAGCCATTTCAGATGCGGATCGATCACTGTCAGCGGTTCGTCGAACAGCACGGCCGCCACGTCGGGACGCACGAGCCCCCGTCCCAGCGAAATCTTTTGCTTGGCATCCACGGACAAGCCGCTGGCGCGCAATTTCAAGTCGCCCGTCAATTCCAGCATCTGCGCCACTTGCTGCACGCGCTTTTTCACCTCGATCTCTTTCCAGCCGCGATTACGCAGCGGAAACGCCAGGTTGTCGTGCACGGTCATGGTGTCGTAGATGACGGGAAACTGGAACACTTGCGCGATATTGCGCGCCTCGGTCGGCAGTTGCGTGACGTCCTTGCCGTCGAACAGCACCTTGCCATGCGATGGCTTTACCAGGCCGGAGATAATGTTGAGCAAGGTCGTCTTGCCGCAGCCGGACGGCCCCAGCAAGGCGTAGGCGCCGCCGTCATGCCACGCCATGCTCATGGGCCGCAGCGCATAGTCGGCCGGTGCGGTGGGATTCGGTTTATAGGCGTGGGCCAGGTCGACCAGTTCGATGCGCGCCATGTCACGCCCCTCCTTGCGCAGGAGCAAACAGCAGGCCGCCATCACTGGCAAAGATCAGCAAGGCATGCGGCTGGCAATACACGGTGCAGGCGCTGCCGATCTCCAGGTTGTGCACGCCGCCGAGTTGCGCCACCAGGGCCAGGTCGCCTCGGCGCGCATGCACATAGGTTTCCGAGCCGCTGATTTCCGCCAAATCCACCTGCGCCGCGATGGCCACGTCGCCATCGGACTGCGGCGACAGATGCAGGCTGTGCGCGCGCACGCCGAGGATCACCTCCGTGCTGCCACCGAGGCGGGCGCGCTGTGCGCCGCTCAAATGGATCGACAGGCCATCGGCCGCCTGGGCCACGCCGTTCGCATCCAAGCGGGCGGGGATCAGGTTGATCGGCGGGTCGCTGAAGGTGCGCGCCACGTCGATGGAATTGGGCGCGTTGAAGACGTCCAGCGTCGGCCCCTGCTGCAGCAGTCGTCCCTCGTGCAGCACGGCCACGTGGCCGCCCAGCTGCAGCGCTTCCAGCGGTTCCGTGGTCGCGTACACGACCGTCGTGCTGCCGCTGGAAAACAGTTCCGTCAATTCGCGGCGCAATTCCTCGCGCAATTTGTAGTCGAGGTTGACCAGGGGTTCGTCGAGCAGCAGCAGCGACGCATCCTTGATCAGCGCGCGCCCCAGCGCCGTGCGCTGCTGCTGGCCGCCCGACAACTCTCCCGGTGTGCGCTGCAGGTAAGGCGTGATGTGCAGGCGCTCGGCCAGCGCCAGCACTTTCGTGCGTATCTGCTCCTCGGGTACCTTGCGCAGGCGCAAGGGCGAAGCGATATTGTCGTAGACGGTGAAGGCCGGATAGTTGATGAATTGCTGGTACACCATGGCCAGGTTGCGTTTGCTGACGGGCACGCCCGTCACGTCGACGCCGTCGGCCGTCACGGTGCCCCCGCTGGGCTTGTCCAGGCCCGCCATCACGCGCATCAGGGTCGTCTTGCCGGCACGCGTGGTGCCCAGCAAGACGTTGATGGCGCCCGGCACCAATGCCAGCGACATCGGATATAAAAAGTCGTCAGCCCCCTGCTTCCTGCTGATCTTGTCCAGTACCAGTTGCACGCGCTTCTCCTCCAGTGATGGTTTCTTATTCTTCGCCGCACCCTCTGCGGGGCGCGGTCGCCAACGTTTTGTGCTTACGGCAAAGGGTGTTGCAACAGCCAGGCATCGAGCGTGCCCGCCGTCTCGCGCGGCAGGTGCAGGCCCAGCTTGGAACGCCGCCACAGGATGTCGGCCGCGCTGACGGCCCATTCATGGCGCCGCACATAATCAACTTCCGCCGCGTACAGGCCGGCGGCAATTTCCTCGCCCATGGCCGCCACGTCCGCCCGCCCTTCGAGCAGCACGTGGACGCGCGTGCCGTAGGCGCGTGCATAGCGCGCCACCAGCGCCGCCGGCAGCCACGCATATTCGCGCTGCAAGCCTTGCACGAATTGGCCGAACTCGCGCACGGCCCGGTTCTGCGGCACGGCGCCATACACGTCGCCGCCGGGCAGGCAAGCCTGCTCCGTCCAGGCCGGACGCGCGTTGCCCAGCAAGGGCGCCAGCATGTCCATCGCTTCCTCGGCCAGCTTGCGGAAGGTGGTGATCTTGCCGCCAAAAACACTGAGCAATGGCGCACCTTCCCGGTCCAGCTCGAAACGGTAATCGCGCGTGACGGCCTTGGCGTCGGCCGCCGCGTCTTCCACCAGCGGGCGCACGCCCGCATACGTCCAGACCACGTCGGCCGGCACGATTGGCTTGCTGAAATAGTAACTGGAAAGCTCGCACAAGTAACGAATTTCCTCGTCATCGATTTCCACCTTGCCAGTGTCGCCGTGATAGTCGAGGTCGGTGGTACCGATCAGGGTGAAATCGTGCTCATACGGAATGGCAAACACGATGCGCCCGTCCGGATGCTGGAAGATATACGCGTGATCATGATCGAACAGGCGCTTGACGACGATATGGCTGCCCTTGATCAGGCGCAAGTGCCGGCCCTGCCCGCCGGGCGTCGCCTGCCGCAGGAACTCGGCCGTCCACGGCCCGGCCGCATTGACGACGCTGCGCGCGCGCACCGTCGTCTGCGTGCCGCTGGCGTGCTGCAAGGTGGCCTGCCAAGCGTCGCCTTCGCGCGCCAGCATCATGCAGCGCGTGCGCGTCAGCACGTGCGCGCCGTTGTCCGCCGCGTCGATGGCATTGAGCACCACGAGGCGCGCATCGTCGACCCAGCCGTCGGAATACACGAAGCCGCGCTTGAACTGGGGTTGTAACGGTGTGCCGGCCACATGGCGCGTCAGGTCGATGCCGCTGGAGGCCGGCAGGATTTCCCGCTTCGCCAGCATATCGTAGAGGAACAGGCCGGCGCGTATCAGCCAGGCCGGACGCTGCCCCTTCGCGTGCGGCATGACGAAACGCAGCGGCCACATGATGTGCGGCGCCGAGCGCAGCAGCACTTCGCGCTCGATCAGCGCCTTGCGCACGAGGCCGAACTCATAGTATTCGAGGTAGCGCAGGCCGCCATGTATCAGCTTGGTGGAAGCCGACGAGGTGTGGGACGCCAGGTCATCCTTTTCGCACAGCACCACGGACAAGCCCCGCCCGGCCGCGTCGCGCGCGATGCCGGCGCCATTGATGCCGCCGCCGACCACCAGCACGTCGCATTTGATCGCTGTCTCCACACCCTGCTGTGCTGCGGCCATCGGGACTCCATGTATGTCAGGACACGCCGGCGAGGAAAGACTAGGCATCGCCGGCGACTGTCGTTAAGATCAATACAGATGTAATTCGAATGCAATATGGATAAGATACGCCAGTTTGCGAATCGATAGCAACATATTTTTATCACTATTTGTTCGTTTTTGTTCGTTTGTGTTTTTTTAAAGAGACAAGCCCATGATTTTGAATCCCCGCCAGCGCCGCCTGCTCGAAGTGGTGCGCCAGAAGGTCACCATGTCGGTCGAAGAGCTGGCCCAGCAGCTGGACGTGACGCCGCAAACCGTGCGCCGCGACGTCAAGCAGATGGAAGAAGCGCGCCTGCTGGCCCGCTACCACGGCGGAGTCGGCTTGCCCTCATCCGTGGAAAACATCGATTACAGCCAGCGGCAAGTGTTCAACAGCGACGCCAAGCGGCGCATCGCGGCCGCCGTCGCCGCGCAAGTGCCGCACGGCTGCTCGCTGCTGATCAATATCGGCACGACGACCGAGGAAGTGGCGCGCGCGCTGGGACGGCACACGGGCTTGCACGTGGTGACGAACAACCTGAACGTGGCCGCCATCCTGGCCGACAACGCGGCCTGCGAAGTCATCGTGGCCGGCGGCGTGGTGCGCGGGCGCGACCGCGGCATCGTGGGCGAAGCCACCATCGACTTCATCCGCCAGTTCAAGGTCGACATCGGCATCATCGGCATTTCCAGCATCGACGAGGACGGCAGCCTGCGCGACTTCGACGCGCGCGAAGTGAAGGTGGCGCAAGCGATCATCGAACAGTCGCGCGAAGTATGGCTGGTGGCCGACCAGCATAAATTCGGGCGCAAGGCGCTCGTGCGCCTGGCCGACCTGGCGCAAATCGACATCTTGTTTACGGATGCGCCACCGCCGCCCCGCTTTGCCGAAGTGCTGCGCGAAGCGGGCGTGAAGGTGGTGCTGGCCTGAGGGGTCACATTTCCGCAGTAAAACTGCGCGCTGTCGCGTGGGCAATACGTCTTGTGTGGGCCAGCATACAGAATGATATGAAATATTTATCAATTCGGCAAAAATGCTGTTACCATTGATGCAACATGAGTTATTTTTTTAATCTTCCTCTCTCGCAATACGATTATTTGCTTGATATTGCTTTTTATTTATCTAGAGTAAGAAAAAAGGAAAAAACTCTTTGCCGCTGAGTGATTTCCTGTGAAAACAGTGTTAAAAATACCTCAAGCACGATGATAGTTCCCAAACAAACCACTCGACAGCAAGCGTGAAGGCCTTAACCATGCCGGCAACGCCGCCCAGTGAAGGAAGAGAAATGAGCCATAATTTTGAATCGGCCGCCATGCCGCAAGCCGCCCGTCCCAACAGCGTTCCCGTCAGCGAACTGGAAGCCCACCTCGGTTACTGGCTGCGTTTCGTTTCCAACCATGTTTCCCACAGTTTCCAGAAAAAAGCCGAAGCCAATGGCGTGACGGTGTCCGAATGGGTGGTGCTGCGCGAAATGTTCCGCCTCGGCTGCACCTCGCCCACGGTGCTGGCGCAAGTGTCCGGCATGAGCAAGGGCGCCGTATCGAAACTGATCGACCGCCTGGAAAGCAAGGGCATGGTCAGCAAGTCCATCCTGCTGGCCGACCGCCGCCAGCATTCGATCGAGCTGACCACGGAAGGCGAGGCGCTGGTGCCCGTGCTGGCCGAGATGGCCGACCAGAACGACGAGGAATTCTTCGGCAAGCTGCCGCGCCAGCTGCGCGACGACCTGCTCGAAGCGATGAAGGAAGTGGCGCGCACGCACCAGCTCAAGAGCGCCCCGCTGAACTAAGTCAATACCGGCAAGGGTGACGCGGCGGCGCGCGCGCTTCGGCTATGATGCTGGCCTGACTGTTTACCAGGAACACGCATGGCCCTGCACATCGAAACTCCCTTGCTCAACTCGCGCGCCCTGAGCCTGCTCAGCGAACGCGCCATCTGGCTCAAGCTCGAAGCCTTGCAGCCGCCCGGCTCCTTCAAGATCCGCGGCATCGGCCTCGCCTGCGAAGAATACGCGCGGCGCGGCGCCAGCCGTTTCATCTCCTCTTCCGGCGGCAATGCCGGCATCGCCGTCGCCTATGCGGGACGCCAGCTGGGCATTCCCGTCATCGTCGTCGTGCCGGAAACGACGAGCGAACGGGCCAGGGCACTGATCGCCCAGGAAGGCGCCGAAGTCATCGTGCACGGCGCCGCCTGGCAGGAAGCAAACGCGCTGGCGCAATCCATGCTCACGCCGCAAGACGCCTTTTTGCACCCGTTCGACGACCCTCTGCTGTGGCAGGGCCATGCCGGCATGATCGATGAAGTGGCCGGCGCCGGCCTGAAACCGGACGCCGTGGTGCTGTCGGTGGGCGGCGGCGGCCTGCTGGCCGGCGTGGCCGAAGGCTTGCAGCGCAACGGCTGGGATGACGTGGCCATCGTGGCCGTGGAAACGCAAGGCGCCGCCTCGCTGGCGGCCGCCGTGGCCGCGCGCGAACACGTGGCCCTGCCCGCCGTGACGAGCATCGCCACGTCGCTGGCCGCGCGCCAGGTGTGCGCGCAGGCATACTCGATCAGCCAGACGCGCCCGCTGCACAGCGTCGTGGTATCGGACCGGGACGCCGTCGACGCCTGCCAGCGGTTTATCAGCGACCAGCGCCTGGTGGTGGAGCCGGCCTGCGGCGCGGCGCTGGCGGCCGTCTACGGCAAAGTACCGGAACTGGCGCCCTACCGCAATGTGCTCGTCATCGTCTGCGGCGGCGTGACGGCCACCACGCAGCAGCTCGACCACTGGAGCGCCGCCCTGTAGCAGCTACGGCACCGCCTCGAGCAGCGCCACGCCATCGCGGCCCTGCCCCTTGGCCGCGTACAGGGCCTGGTCGGCCAGGTCCAGCAGCTGCGCCGGCGTCAGCGCGCCTTCGCGGAAGATGGCGATGCCGATGCTGGTCGTCACCGGCAGCGGGCCGCCGGCCAGCTCGAAGGGCTGGCGGATGGCGTCGACGATCTTGGCGCCGACCTGGCGCACTTCGGCCGCGCCGTTCACGCCTTCGAGAATGATCACGAACTCATCGCCGGCCAGGCGCGCCACCAGGTCGCTGGCGCGCACGCTGCGCACCAGGCGCGAAGCGAATTCCTTCAGTACCTCGTCGCCCGCCTTGTGTCCCAGGCTGTCGTTGATGGCCTTGAAACGGTCGATATCGAGATAGGCGAGCGCCATCGGCGCGCGCGCGGCGCGCGTGCGCTGCATGCTTTGCGCCAGCTGCTCGTCGAAGCGGCGCCGGTTGGCGATGCCCGTCAGGGTGTCGGTGGCGGCAGCGAACTGCAGCGCCGTATGCATCGCCTTGGTCTTGGTGATTTCGTGAATCAGGCCATACACGCCTTCCACCGCGCCGCTCTCGCCCACATCGGGCACGTAGCTGGTATGGAAGGTGCGCTCCCCCGCCTCGTTGTCGACCGTGAATTCATAGTCGACCTCCTCGCCCGCGAAGGCGCGCAGCAGGTGCTGCTCGCGCAGCTGGTAGGCTTCCTCGCCCAGCACCTCGCGCATGGAATGCATCAGGCTCTCCCTGGCCGAGACGCCGAACCATTTTTCAAACGTCGCATTGATGAACTGGTAGCGGTGTTCGCGGTCGATATACACGATCACCACGGGCACATGGTCCGTCAGCAGTTTCAAGCGCCGCTCGCTGTCGCGCGTTTGCGCCTCGGCGATTTCGCGCTCGGCCACCAGCGAGTAAAAATCGCGGCTCAAGTCGCCGATCTCGTCGCGCCGCTCGATTTGCAGCGCCTCGATGCCCAGGCGCTGGCGGCGGATCTGGTGCACCTGGCGGCGCAAGCGCTCCAAAGGCCGCAACAGGCGCAGCACGATGCGCCAGCCGGCCAGGCCAGCCAGCGCCGCCAGCAGCACGGCGGCCAGCAGGATCTTGCTGCGGATGGCGTGCAGCGGCGCAAAGGCCTCGCTCATCGGATACACGGACGCCAGTATCCAGCCCGTCGAGGCGATGCGGTGGTAGGCGAACAGGGCATCGATGCCCTGCGTGGTGGTACCCGTCATCCAGCCTTCGTAGCCCTGCATGGCGCTCCGCGTGGGCACGCTGACGGGGCCGTGGGCTTCGATATGCTGCATGATGCGCGACTTGTCGGGATGCTCGACGATGACGCCTTCGCTGGTCATGATGTACAGGTAGCCGCCAGGGCCCGGCTTGAGGGCGCCGAGACGGCCGAGGAAATCGGGCTGGCGCAGGTTGACGCTGGCCGCCAGCACATAGCGCACGCCGCCGTGCGCGTCGAACACGGGCTGCGTCACCACCACGATGGGCATGCCGGAAATGCTGCCGTTGAGCGGCGATGAAATCACGGAACGCCGGGTCGCCAGCGTCTGTTCAAAGTAAGAGCGGCCTTTCACATTCAGCCCCGCCTGCGGCTTGAAGGGACTCACGCTGGCCAGGACGATGCCGTCGGCACCGACCACGCCGGCCGAATAAAACTCCTTGCTCAGCACCGTTTGCGCAGCCAGGAAACGCTGCAGGCTGGCGCCGTCGTGCACGCCGCCGGCCGCCAGGCTGTCCGCGATCGCGCGCAGCACATTGCGCTTCGCGTCGAGTTCCTCGTCGATGAAGACGGCGGCGCTGGCCAGCGATACGTACTGCTGGCGCCCCATCACGTCGCGCATGCCGCGCTCGGCCACGGCCAGGGTGGCCAGTGCCAGCGAGGCGACCGCGCCCAGCACGAGCAGGAAGACGACCACGCTCATGCGCGCCTTCAGGCTGGCGGGCAGGCGCCGGCGCAGTCGTTTGCGCCAGCTTGTCACTGGCGCTGCCGCAAGTACCGGCAAATGTGTTCGACCGACTCGTCCAGCGCCAGCGCCTGCGTGTCCAGCGTCAGCGCGGGTGCCAGCGGCGCTTCATAGGGCGCGGAAACGCCCGTGAATTGCGCCAGCTGCCCCGCGCGCGCCTTGGCATACAGGCCCTTGACGTCGCGCGCCTCGCACACGGCAACGGGCGTGCTGACATAAACCTCGACGAACCGCGCCGCGCCGATGATCTGCCCGGCCATAGCCCGGTCGGCGCGGTACGGGGAAATGAAGGCGGCGATGACGATCAGGCCCGCGTCATTCATCAGGCGTGCCACTTCGGCCGTGCGGCGGATATTTTCATGCCGGTCTTGCGGCGTAAAACCCAGGTCCCGGTTCAAGCCATGGCGCAACTGGTCGCCGTCGAGCAATGTCACGGCGTGTCCCTGCGCCTGCAGCGCTTGCGCCAGCGCCAGCGCAACAGTAGTCTTGCCGGCGCCGCTCAGGCCCGTCAGCCAGACCGTCTGATGTTGCATTGCTATCATTATCCTGCCCCTATGTTGTAGAGCGGCAATATAACAAAGCCTCACGTGAAAGGACAGTGTATCAGGCCGCGCCGCGCATTTCGGCCAGCAACTGTCGTATCTCTGGTACGCAGGAGCCGCAATTGCCGCCCGCCTTGACGCAGGCCGTCACCTGCGCCGTCGTCTCCAGTTTTTGCCCGGCGATGGCCGCGCAAATGGTGTTGCGCCCCACGCCAAAGCACGAGCACACGATGGGACCGGCGTCCACGCCCTTGCCGATGGGCTGGCCCAGCAGCACGCCGGCGCGATCAAGCGCATCCATTTGCGCGTGCGCAAACAGGCCCGCCAGCCAGCTGCGCGACGGCAGGTCGGGACGGGGTGAAACATACACGCATTGCGCGATACGCCCGTCGTCCAGGTGCACGGCGCGGTACACGCCGGCGCTGGCATCCGCGTAATCGAGCCAGTCGGCATTGTCGTCCGTGACACCGAGCAGCGCGCGCGCCCAGGCGCCCAAGTCGTCGATGCGCTGGCGGCCGGCCATCTCGTAGCGCAGGAACTGCTCGCCCTGGATGCGCGTCCAGTGCGCCACGCCGTCCAGGTTCAAGGGCGTGCGGCTCAAAACGAACGCATGCCAGTGCACGCGGAACTGCTCGATGCGCACGGGCGTGTGCTTGAATTCGGGCTCGCCCGAGACGGGGTCGACGACGGGGTTGACGACGGCGCCCACGCGCGCGTCCGACGCATTCGCGTCGCTCCAGTGGATCGGCACGAAGACCTGGCCGCGCGCGATGCCGCCGCCATGCACGACCCTCGCCACCATCGCGCCCCAGGCGCTGGAAATGCGCGCCAGCTCGCCTTCGCGCACGCTGTACAGCAACGCATCCTGCGGGTGGATGTCGATGAACGCTTCGGCGATATGGCCCGACAGCCTGGCCGCCTTGCCCGTGCGCGTCATCGTATGCCACTGGTCGCGCACCCGGCCCGTATTCAGGATGAGCGGATAGTCCTCGTCTGGCACGTTGCGCGGCGCGCATGGCGCCGTCGGCACGAAGCGCGCGCGCCCGTCCGCATGCGCGAAGCGGCCGTCGCCGAACAGGCGCGCCTGGCCTTGCGGCCACTGCTGCGGCGCCAGCGCGTCGTAGCGCGCCGCATCCAGGCCCGCCAGGTGGCCCAGGTTGAACAAACGCTTTGTGGCCCCGTCGTTGCGGAAGGCGGACAGGCGCGCGTGCTCGTCGAAGATGGCTTGCGGCGCCGTGAAATCGAAGCCGGCATAGCCCATGCGGCGCGCCACGTCGCACAGCACGTCCCAGTCGGCGCGCGCTTCGCCGGGCGCCGGCAGAAAGGCGCGCTGGCGCGAGATGCGGCGCTCGGAATTGGTCACCGTGCCATCCTTTTCACCCCAGCCCAGGGCGGGCAGCAGCACGTCGGCATGGGCGTTCGTGTCCGAGCCGGCGCTGATGTCCGACACCACCACCAACTCGCATTTGGCCAGCGCGCGGCGCACCTGGTCGGCGTCCGGCATGCTGACCAGCGGATTGGTGGCGATGATCCACACGGCTTTCACTTTGCCCGCCTCGATCGCGTGGAACAGCTCCACCGCCTTCAGGCCAGGCTTGTCGGCGATGCGCGGAGAGTCCCAGAAGGTTTGCACGGCTGCGCGGTGCGCCGGCTTGTCGAGATCCAGATGCGCCGCCAGCATATTGGCCAGGCCGCCCACTTCGCGCCCGCCCATGGCGTTCGGCTGGCCCGTGAGGGAAAACGGTCCCATGCCGGGCTGGCCGATGCGCCCCGTCGCCAGGTGGCAGTTGATGATGCTGTTGACCTTGTCCGTGCCGCTCGACGACTGGTTCACGCCCTGCGAAAAGGCCGTGACGACCTTGCGCGTGGCGGCAAACGCCTGGTAGAACGCCAGCAAGGCTTGCGGGTCGACCTTGCAGATTTTCGCCACACGCAAAGGATCGGAACAGTCGACATGGGCGGCTGCCAGCGCTTCATCGAGGCCGCTGCTGTGCCGCGTCACGAAATCGCCGGCGATCGCGCCTTCACGCGCCAAGTAGCACAGCAAGCCGTTGAACAGCCACACGTCCGTGCCCGGTTTCACGGGCAGGTGCAGGTCGGCCAGCTCGCAGGTGGCCGTGCGGCGCGGATCGATCACCACCAGTTTCATCTCCGGCCGGGTTTCGCGAATGCGGGCGATGCGCTGGAACAGGATCGGGTGGCACCAGGCCGTGTTCGAACCCACCAGCACCACCATGTCGGCCAGTTCCAGGTCTTCATAGCAGCCCGGCACGATATCCTCGCCGAACGCGCGCTTGTGGCCGGCCACGGCCGACGACATGCACAGGCGCGAATTGGTGTCGATATTCGCGCTGCCCACATAGCCCTTCATGAATTTATTGGCGATGTAATAGTCTTCCGTCAGCAGCTGGCCCGAGACGTACAGAGCGACGGCGTCGGGGCCGTGTTTGTCGATAATGGCGCGCAGGCCGCCGGCCACTTGGTCCAGCGCGGCATCCCAGGAAGCGCGCCGCAGCATGCCGTCGATGCGCACCTGCGGCTGCAGCAGGCGCTGATCAAGATCCAGGGTGTCGCCGAGGGCCGAGCCTTTCACGCACAGCTTGCCCTCGTTGGCAGGGTGCGCAATGTCGCCGGCGATGCGGATGGCGCCGTCGGGCAGGCGTGTCGCTTCCACGCCGCAGCCGACGCCGCAATACGGGCAAGTGGTTTTCACGGGCGTGCAAGTGGTCATGGGGGTCCTGTTGGTCGCTGTCAGGCGGCCTGGGCGCACAGCGCCTGGCCAAACAATAAATGGGCGCGCAGCTTGCTGATGTCGCGGCGCTGCTGGATCAGGTCGAAATACCAGGGGCCGTCCTGCACGTCGCCATACAGCACGGCGCCGGCCAGGCGGCTGCCCTGCACCACCAGGCGCTTGTAGACGCCGCGGCGCGGATCGCGCAGCACCAGGTCTTCGCTGCCCTCGCCGCCGATGATGTCGCCGGCCGAATACAGGTCGATGCCCGTCACTTTCAATTTGGTGGCGCTGGCCTGCTGCACGTAGCGGCGGTGCCCTGCGCCGGCCAGGTGGGCGCCGCATACGCGCGCCTGTTCCCAGATGGGCGCGACGAGGCCGAAGGTGGCGCGCCGGTGCTGCACGCATTCGCCCACGGCGTACACGCGCGGGTCGTAGCTTTGCAGGCAGTCGTCGACGACGATGGCCCGTTCGCAGTGCAGGCCGGCCGCTTGCGCCAGCGCGATGTTGGGGCGCACGCCGGCCGTCATCACCACCAGGTCGGCGGGAATGCTGCTGCCGTCCGCAAACTGCACGCCTTCCACGCGGGTCCTGCCCATGATGGCGGAGGTTTGCGCCTGCATCAAAAACCGCAGGCCGCGCGCTTCCAGCGCCGATTTCAACAGCATCGACGCGGGTGCGTCCAGCTGCTGGTTCATCAGGGCGCCGCTCATGTGCACGACGGTGACGTCCATGCCCTGGCGCTGCAAGCCGTTGGCCGCTTCCAGTCCCAGCAAGCCGCCGCCGATGACCACCGCGTGGCGGTGCGTGCGCGCCGCCTGCAGCATGGTGTCGACGTCGCTGATATCGCGAAAACCGATCACGCCCGGCAGATCATGCCCGGGCACCGGCACGATGAACGGCGTGGATCCGGTGGCCAGCAGCAGGCGGTCATAGGCAACCGTGATGCCGGACAGCGATTGCACGGTGCGCGCCTGGCGGTCGATGCGCATGACGGGGTCGCCCGCGTGCAAGGTGATGCCGTTGTGCGTATACCAGTCGCGCGTGTGCAGCATGATGTCGTCGACCGACTTTTCGCCGGCCAGCACGGGCGACAGCAAAATGCGGTTGTAATTGCCGTGCGGTTCGGCGCCGAACACGGTGATGTCGTACAGGTCCGGCGCGAGTTTCAATAGTTCCTCGACCGTGCGCATGCCGGCCATGCCGTTGCCGACGACGACCAGCGAGGGACGCGCAGTGGCCTTGACTGGCGGATTCACAGGGCCACCCACACCATGTCGGCAAACACGCGCGCCGGCCATGCGGCGACCGAATGCTCGGGCGCTTCGATGCACTCGCCGCTGGCCAGGTCGAAGTGCTGTTTGTAGATCGGCGAGGCCACGACGACGCGCTCGCCGATGCTGCCCACCAGGCCCCGCGACAGCACGGAAGCGCCCGCATTCGGGTCGATATTGTCGATGGCGTACACGCGCGGCGCAGCATCGCCGACGCGGAACACGGCCACGTGGCGGCCACCGAGCAACGCGCACACGCCCGTGTCGGGCACGATGTCGGCCAAGGGACAGATGGCCACCCAGTTGTCGGCGGTGGCGCCGGAAAGTTCATTCATCGCATTCATGGCTCACGCCTCCACGGCAAGGATGGGGATCACGGTGCTGCGGCGTTCCAGTTCGGTGGCGGGCCGGATCTGGCCCCGCTCTTCGACGAACACCACGTTTTCATCGTTCTTCTCGCTGTTGACGAAATGGCGGAAGCGCTGGCGCACGGCGGGGTTGGACACGGCTTCCTTCCACTCGCAGGCATAGGTGTCGACCACGTGCCGCATGTCCGCTTCCAGTTCGTGGGCGATGCCCAGGCGGTCGGCCACGACGACGGCTTTCAGGTAATCGAGGCCCCCTTCCAGGTTGTCGCGCCAGACGCTGGTGCGCTGCAGGCGGTCGGCCGTGCGCACGTAAAACATCAGGAAGCGGTCGACATAGCGCACCAGGGTGGCTTCATCGAGATCCGACGCCAGCAGTTCCGCATGGCGCGGCTTCATGCCGCCATTGCCGCACACGTACAGGTTCCAGCCCTTTTCCGTGGCGATCAGGCCGATGTCCTTGCCCTGCGCCTCGGCGCATTCGCGCGTGCAGCCGGAGACGCCGAACTTGATCTTGTGCGGCGTGCGCAAGCCCTTGTAGCGGTTTTCCAGCTGGATCGCAAAGCCCACGCTGTCGGCCACCCCATAGCGGCACCAGGTGGAGCCGACGCACGATTTCACCGTGCGCAAGGATTTGCCGTAGGCGTGGCCCGACTCGAAGCCGGCCGCGATCAATTCTTCCCAGATGGCCGGCAATTGATCGACACGCGCGCCGAACAGGTCGACCCGCTGGCCGCCCGTGATCTTGGTATAGAGACCGTATTTTTTCGCCACCATGCCCACGGCGATCAAGCCATCGGCCGTCACTTCGCCGCCCGGCATGCGTGGCACGACGGAATACGTGCCATCCTTCTGGATATTGCCGAGGAAGTAATCGTTACTGTCCTGCAGGCTGGCGTGCACGGGAGAGAGCACGAAATCGTTCCAGCACGAAGCGAGGATATTCGCCGCCACGGGCTTGCACACGTCGCAACCGAGGCCCTTTCCATGCGCGGCCAGCAGCGCGCCGAAGCTGCGGATTTTGCCCACGCGGACCAGGTGGTGCAATTCCTGGCGCGAGTACGCAAAGTGCTCGCACACGTGGTTGTTGACGGCCAGGCCCTGCTTCTGCATTTCCGCCTTCATGATCTGCGTGACCAAAGGCACGCAGCCGCCGCACGCGGTGCCCGCCTTGGTGCAGCTTTTCAGGGCACCGATGGTGGTGGCGCCATCGGCGACGGCCGCGCACAGCGCGCCTTTCGACACGTCGTTGCACGAGCAGATTTGCGCCGACTCGGGCAAGGCGTCCACGCCCAGGCCCACCTTTTGCTGGCCATCGGCCTGCGGCAGTATCAGGAATTCGGGGGATGCCGGCAGCTCGATTTTATTGAGCATCATCTGCAGCAAGGTGCCGTATTCGCTGGCGTCGCCCACCATCACGCCGCCAAGCAGATATTTGCCGCAATCGGAAACGACGATTTTCTTGTAGATCTGCTTGCGTTCATCCATGAACTGGTAGGAGCGGCTGCCCGGCGCATTGCCATGCGGATCGCCCAGGCTGGCCACGTCCACGCCCATCAGTTTGAGCTTGGTGCTCATGTCGGCGCCCTTGAACGACGCTTCGCCCTCTTCCTGCAACAGGTGGCGCGCCGCGATGCGGGCCATCTCGTAGCCTGGCGCCACCAGGCCGAAGACCAGGCCGCCCCACAGCGCGCATTCGCCGATCGCATAGATGTCCGGGTCGGACGTGACGCAGCTGTCGTCGATGGCGATGCCGCCGCGCGGGCCCACATCCAGGCCGCAGGCGCGCGCCAGTTCGTCGCGCGGACGGATGCCGGCCGAGAAGACGATCATGTCCGCTTCCAGATGGCTGCCATCGGCGAACTGCATGCGGTGCGTGGCTTCTTCGCCGTCGACGATGGCCAGCGTATTTTTTTGCGTGTGCACGGTCACGCCCAGCTCTTCGATCTTGCGGCGCAGGACGCGCGCGCCGCCCTCGTCGACCTGCACGGCCATCAGGCGCGGCGCGAATTCCACCACGTGGGTGTCGAGTTTCAGGTCGCGCAAAGCCTTCGCGCATTCGAGGCCCAGCAGCCCGCCGCCGATCACCACGCCCGTCTTTGACTTTCCGCCCCAGGCCAGCATGGCTTCCAGGTCTTCGATGGTGCGGTAGACGAAGCAGCCATCGCGCTCCTTGCCCGGCAGCGGCGGCACGAACGGCGTCGAGCCGGTGGCGAACACCAGCTTGTCGTAGGCCAGCACGTCACCGGTGCTGGCCGTGACGGTTTTCGCCACGCGGTCGATGGACACGGCGCGCGCATTGAGTTTCAGGACGACGTTGCCCTTGTCGAAAAAGCCGGGCGCCACCAGGGACAGGTCGTCGGCCGATTTGCCGCTGAAAAATTCGGACAGGTGCACCCTGTCGTAGGCGGGGCGCGGCTCTTCGCACAAGACCGTCACGGACAGGTGCGGCGCGTTTTCCAATGCCAGGCGTTCGAGGAATTTATGCCCGACCATGCCATGGCCAAGGACGACGATGTTCAAAGGGTGAGTCATTACTGTCTCCTCAGGCCGCGGCCATGTTCGGTTCGGCCGCTGCACGGGTAAAACGCACGGCGATGGCGCACAGGGCCGAGATCACCACCAGCGCGCTCAGGATGATCAGGGTCTGGCGGATATCGCCCGTGCCCTTCATCAGGAAACCGGCCGCCACGGCGCCCACGTTGCCGCCCGCGCCGATGATGCCGGCCACGCCGCCCAGCGCCTTGCTGTCGATGAAAGGCACCAGCGCGTAGGTGGCGCCGCACGCCATATGGGTGAACAGGCCGAAGACCAGCATGGCGATGACGGCGTAGGTGACGCTGTCGACCTTGGCAAACCACAGCAGGCCAACGCCTTCGCCTATCATCAGCATGAACAGCAGGGTCACGCGGCTGTTCAGGTTGCCGCGCAGGGCCAGTTTGTCGGACAGCCAGCCACCGAGAGCGCGGGCAAACAGGGCCAGCAGGCCGAAGCTGCCGGCGGCCAGGCCGGCCGATTTCAAGGACAGGCCGAAATGGTCGACGTAGTACACGGCGGCGATGTTGTGGATGAAGATTTCGATGCCGAAGCAGGCGCCGTAGGTGACAAACAGCAGCCACACGCGATAATTGCTGCTGGCGGCCTTGAAGCTGTCCCAGCCACCGCTTTTGCCACCACCTTTGCCGCCTTCGATGGCGGTGCCGGCGGCGCGCAAGTCCGAGTAATTGCCTTCAGGGCAATCCTGCGTATAGCGCCAGTAGAGAACGGCCATCACCAGCATCAGCACGCCCGGCACCAGCAGGGCCACGCGCCAGCCCAGCGATTCGGACACGCCCAGCATCAGCACGGCGCCCAGCAGCAGTGGCATCAGCGCCTGCGCCGCGCCGCCGCCCGCATTGCCCCAGCCGGCGGCGGCCGCATTCGCCGTCCCCACGACGCGAGGGGCGAACATCACGGAGGTGTGATATTGCGTGATGACAAAGCTGGCGCCGACGGCGCCGATGCCCAGACGGAAGAACAGAAAGCTTTCATAGCTTTGCGACGCGGCCACGCCCAGCACGGGAATGGCGCCCAGCAGCAGCAAGCCCGTGTAGGTCTTGCGCGGGCCGTAGCGGTCGCACAACGGCCCCACGATCAGGCGCACAAGGATGGTGATGGCGACGGCCGCGATATTGATGTTGGCCACTTGCGCCAAGGAAAGGCCGAACTCGCCCTTGATGACAGGCATCAGGGGAGCGCAAGCGAACCAGGCGAAGAAACACACGAAGAATGCCATCCACGTCAGGTGGAATGCGCGCATGGGCGGCGTGGCGAGGGAGAAGAGCGCGATGCTCGTTGCTTTTTGGCTGGCCATGATAGGTTCCCGAAATATCCCGTTGATAAAACAAAACGGCGCCCGCCCCGCCGATGCAAAATCAGCCTGGGCGGACGCCGTTGTCCATGTGGTCCGTCGTTGGACCGTTGTTCGTTTATTCAGGGGATCGCCGTTGATCCGTACCTTCTGTTTAGCAAGCGCCGTGCCAGCTTGTCTGACGGGCAAGTGGCCTCATTCGCACTGGCTTTGCGCCAGATCATGACCAATCACGGTGCAAGCACGCCACTTGCTGGTGCATGCGGGAACCAGCGATGGCATTTCTTGTCTAAACCACATCTGAAGCAGTAGCGGGAGGCGACGATGGTCAAGACACTGCAACGACGACGCCTAAGGCCACCTTGGTCGCCATGGATGGCATGTGCGTGCGCGGGTTTGTTGCTGATAACATGGAGTAACACTGCCGCCGCGCAAGAGCCGAAGGAACACAGCGAGCTTGATGCCACCGTTGTCGCGCCCTTTCACGCCGCGCGCGGTGAGCGGGTCACGCAGGCGCGTACATTTGTCGTGCGGCTCACCTATCCCGACGAGGGGCGCAGCCATGCCGTGCGCTGGACCTTGACACTATCGGGCCCCGGCCCGCAAGGCGCCGTGCTGCGGCGCTGGTCGGGCACGGAACAGGTTGGGGCCAACGGCAAGAGCGTGAACCTGCCCTGGGATGGCCGCGCCGACGCCGATGCGCGCGAACGGCGCGTGCTGGCACAGGACGGCTTGTATCAGTTACGCCTGCTTGCGGTGGCGGACGCGGGCACGCCGCATGAAGCGCAGGTGGAACAGCAGTGGCCCATCCAGGTGCAGCGCGGTGCAAGCACGGCGCCCAGGGTGCGCGCCTTCCAGGCCGGCCTGCAACAACTGCCCGGCCTGGAAGGCCAGCCCGGCTACCGCATCGTCTACGCCAACCTGCACAGCCAGACGCGCCACAGCGACGGCGGCGCGGCGCTCGACGCCTGCCATGGCGCGCAAGACCCGCAAACGGCACCCTACGGCCCCATCGATGCCTACAAGTATGCGCAAGAACACGGGCTCGACGTCCTGCTGACATCCGAGCACAACCATATGTACGACGGTTCGGACGGCACGAATAGCGCTGCCACCCCTGCCGAAGCGATCGCGCTGTACCAGACGGGGCTGGCTGAAGCGGCCGCTTACACTGCCGCCCATCCCGGTTTCCTGGCCCTGTACGGCATGGAATGGGGCGTCATCAACAAGGGTGGCCACCTGAATATCATCAATAGCGGGCAGTTGCTGGGCTGGGAAAAAAATGCCCATGGCGAACTGCTGGCCAATATCGAGACGCCGAAGGGCGATTACGCGGGCCTATACAAGCTGATGCGCGAACGGGGCTGGATCGGCCAGTTCAATCACCCGGCCCAAACTGGCCAGTTTCTCGTCAATGAGCAGCCGCTCGGCTACACGCCGGACGGCGACGCGGCCATGGTGCTGTGCGAAGTCATGAATACGTCCGCGTTTTCCACAAACGACGCGGAAACGGAAACCCGGCGCAGCAATTACGAGGTGGCCTGCAACCGGGCTCTGGCGGCCGGCTACCACGTGGCCTTCAGCAGCAACCAGGATAACCACTGCGCCAACTGGGGCGCGTCGTATGGCAACCGCACGGCCGTCCTGGTGGCCGGCACGCCCGTTTCACGCGACAGCTTCCTCGACGCGCTGCGCGCGCGCCGCGTCTACGCCACCATGGACAAGCATGCGCAACTGCTGTTCACGGCCAATGGCAAGCTGATGGGAGAGCGCTTCGACAACCACGGTCCCTTGCGCCTGGCCATCAGCTTCAGCAACAGCGCCGGGCGCCAAGCGGCCGCCATCGCCATCTTCCACGGCGTGCCGGGCGGCAACGGTTCCGTCACACAAGTATCGGACCAGGCCGAGGTCACCATCACGCCCGCGCCAGGCCCCCATTTCTATTACGCGCGGCTGACGCAGGATGACGGCAACATCGTCTGGTCGGCGCCCGTGTGGGTCAATCAGCTACCGTGACGGCGACAACGCGGGCGGAATGCCGGGCCATCAATTCGGCCACCCAGTCGATAAAGACGCGCAGTTTTTTGCTGACATGGCGGTTCGGTGGATAGGCGAGGTAGAGCGGCATGGGATCGGCTGTCCATGCTTCGAACAGCGGCAGCAGCTCGCCTCTGGCCACATGCGGCCGCGCCATATAATCGGGCAGCCACAGCACGCCCAGCCCCGCCACCCCGGCTGCCAGGTAGGCGTTGCCATCGTCGATCGACAGCACATATTGGCCATGGATCTTCACGCTCCTGCCCTCTTGGTGCATCACGTACGGAAAGCCGTTGCCGCCGCGTCCCCAGCGAAAGCGCACGATGCGGTGCGCGCTGTCCTGCAAGTCCAGCGGATGCAAGGGCGTGCCCACCCGTTGCAGGTAGGCCGGTGCCGCATATACGCCCAGTGGCAAGTCGGCGAGCTTGCGCGCCATCAGCGACTGGTCGCTGATGGCACCGCCGCGTATTACGCAATCGACATTGTCGGCGATCACGTCGACCATGCGGTCGCTGGCGCCCATGTCGAGCACAATATCGGGATACAGCGCATGAAACGTGGGCAGCGCCGGCACCAGCAGCAAAGCGGCGAGCGGACTGGGCACGTCCACCCGCAACTGGCCACGCGGCAAGGCGGCGGCATGCGGCAAGCTCGTTTCGATTTCTTCCAGGGTATCGAGCACCTGCACGATGCGCTCGTAATAGGCCGCGCCATCGGCCGTCACATTGACCTTGCGCGTGGTGCGGTTCAGCAATTTCAGGCGCAGACGCGCCTCGAGCTGCTGCACCAGTTGCGTCACCGTGGTGCGGCTCATGTGCAAGGTCGCGGCCGCGCGCGTAAAACTGCCCGTCTCGACCACCCGCACGAACGCCTTCATCGCATCAAACCTGTCCATCCACGCCTCCGCCATTCGATTATTTGGATTATACAAATAGTCCAGTCCGATCTGGCCGCTTTATCCGCAGGTTGGCAGCAGATAAAGTGTTCTCCAGGCAGCAACTTCGCTGCATCAAAAAAGGAAAGCTGATGAAACGCGACGTCGTATTCCCTGCGGGCCGCCAAGCCCTGTATGAACAGAACCGCTATTCTCCCGCCGTGCGCGCCAACGGCCTGCTGTTCGTGTCGGGACAGGTCGGCAGCCGCGAAGACGGCACACCCGAACCCGGGCTCGACGCCCAGGTCCGGCGCGCGTTCGACAACCTGAACGCCATCTTGCAAGCCGCCGGCTGCACCTTCGACGACGTGCAGGACGTGACCATTTTTATCGTCGACCCGCAGGCTAACTTCCAGCGCATCTGGGATATCGTGCAGGCGGTGTATTGGGGCCCGGCACCGCACCCGACGGTCACGGCCGTGGGTGTGACGTGGCTGTATGGTTTCCAGTTCGAGATCAAGGTGGTGGCGAAGCTGCCGGGCTAGGACTCTGCGTCCGAATGCGTGCAGGGAAAATGGCAGCAGGTTTTCTCTCGCACGATTGCCCGCAGCAAGGTGCGCTGGCACTGATCTATGGCAACATTGCGCAACCGACCCATGCCAGGAAACGGAATGAAACCAAAAGCGCTGATCATCGCCAATATTGAAGCGTACTTGCTGGAGCCGCTGGGCGCAGCGGGCTTCAAGTTCTCGCCTAGCCAGCTGACCTTCAAGCGCACGCAGAACGAATTCGTCCAGGCCATCCATTTCCAGGCCAACCGCCACAACGAAGAGGATGTCTGCGTGGCATTCTGGAGCCACTATCGAGTCTCGTCCAAATTCTATACAACATGGCACACGGCGCGCTACGGCTGTGAACCTGTCAACAATATCGTTGGCGGCGTGGCGGACTGGAATATCAAAAACTGGCAATTCCCTGTCATCGATGACAAGGAGGACAAAGAACACCAGCTCGTCGATCCGTCCCATCGGGCAACGGTCATGGCCCGCCTGCATGACAATCTGCTGGAGTTGGCCGTCCCCTGGCTTGAGCACCTTTCCAATTGGGAAAATGCGGCCCTGGCCCTGGCCGAAGCGCAAGAATCGCATGCCAGGGCCTGCGATTTTTATCTGATGGCGGGCAAGCAGGAAAAAGCCCTGTGGGCCTTGGACGAAGGCATTGCCTATTGGCAGAAAAATCCCGCAGCCTCTTTTTCGGAGGAAAAAGAAGAGATCGCATTGCGGATGGAGAAATACGCCTATGCTTGAAATCACGTGCCCCTACGATGGCGACTGCGGACGCCACTTCGACAGCAGCGCAATGGATGCCTCGGATGGCGCGTTCTTGAAAACGGCCATCGGCAAAAGTATGACCTTCATGTTCCTGCACTGCCCCGCATGTGCAAGGATGTTCCAGTTCAATCCGGTCGCCTGGACAGCGCAGGCGTGCGATGCCGTCGCGCCCAAGGCCGTCCGGGTAGCGAAGAAAAGCGGCAAGCAGCTGGAAAAATTGCTGACAAGGAAAAAAGTGGCCTTGCCCCAGGCCTATCTCGCTCGCCTCCGCAGCGCAAAGCCACGTCCCGACGTGGCGATTTTCACAGATGAAGCCCCCTTCACGCTGTACAGCCTGGACGCGCTGTGCAAAGAGGTCGAGGTGGATGGAACAAGCTATCTGGCAGTCAGGCAACTGGCTGGCTTTGCGCAGGCGCTGGCACAAGCGGCGGGAACGGGGTCGAAGCAGGCTGCACCGTTCAGTCCTGCCGAGCTGGCGGGGTGCCTGGCCATCGGCGAGGAAAACACGCGCATCCTGTTCATCGACAGCCGCGACAACGATGCCCTATGGATTTATCACTGCGACGGCGGCGATGTCGAACAGACGCGGCTCACCGTGACCTCCCTGATGGGGCCTGGCGTATCCTGAAGGGGGCAGTACGCCGCAGATTCTGCGGCCAGCTTCCATTCCAGCAAACAATATTGGAAAAGTAATTATTTTTTAAGTAGCCGTCCATAGACACTGGTTCCTCGCAGCAATCCATGGCACCATGGCTGCGCCGTTTTGCCTGCAACGCGGCCTCCATCGGACCAACCAGGAACCTTACATGTCGTCATATCGCACTCTCGCCGGCAGCATGCTGCTCGGCCTGGCCGCAGCGGGCATCGCCCATGCACAAGCCCCCGCCCCTGCCGCCGCCAACACCGATCCTCATTTGTGGCTGGAAGAAGTCCTCGGCGACAAGCCGCTGGCCTGGGTCAAGCAGCACAATGCCGTCAGCACCAAGGAACTGGAAGCCCAGCCCGGCTTCCCCGCCCTGCAGGCGCGCCTGAAAACCATCCTCAACTCGAAGGAACGCATTCCCTACGTCAGCAAGGAAGGCGGGTTTTACTATAATTTCTGGCGCGACGCCCAGCACGTGCGCGGCATCTGGCGCCGCACGACCCTGGCGCAATACCAGCTGGCCGAACCCGTATGGGAAACCGTGATCGACCTCGACCAGCTGGCGGCCGGCGAGAGTGAAAACTGGGTCTGGGGCGGCGCCTCCTGCCTGTATCCGAAGGGCGAACGCTGCCTCATTTCCCTGTCGCGCGGCGGCGGCGACGCCAAGGTGGTGCGCGAATACGACGTGGCCAAGCGCGCCTTTGTCGACGGCGGCTTCACCTTGCCCGAAGCGAAAGGCAGCGCCAGCTGGATCGACCAGGATACCCTGTTCGTGTCCACCGATTTCGGCCCCGGCTCGATGACCAGCTCCGGCTACCCGCGCATCGTCAAGCAGTGGCAGCGCGGCACGCCGCTGGCGCAGGCGCAAACGCTGTATGAAGCCAAGCCCGACGACCTGAGCGCCGGAGCCTACAAGGATTTCACACCAGGCTACGAACATCAGTTCATCGAGCGGCAAATCGATTTCTACAGCGGCGAGATGTTCCTGCGCGACGGCGCCGAGTTGAAGAAAGTGCCGAAGCCGGACGACGCTACGGCCTTCACCGTGCGCGACCAGCTGGTCATCACCTTGCGCTCGGACTGGAAAGTCAACGGCAAGACCTACCTGCAAGGCTCCTTGCTGGCCACCGATTTCAAGGCCTTCATGCAAGGCAAGCAGGAACTGGAAGTGCTGTACGCGCCCACGGCCACGTCGTCGCTGGACAATGTGACGGCGACCAAGTCAGCCATCCTCGTCACCACGCTGGACAAGGTCAAGAACCGCCTGACGGAACTGCGCCACGTGAACGGCAAGTGGCAGCGCCGCGCCGTCGATGCGCCGAAGCTGGGCACCCTGGCCGTCAGCGCGCTCGACTCCGTCGACTCGGACCAGTACTTCCTGACGGTGACCGACTTTCTCAACCCGACCACCCTGTACCTGGCCACGGCGCAAAGCGACCAGCGCACGAAGATCAAGTCGCTGCCCGCCTACTACGACGCCACGCCGTACAAGGTCGAGCAGTTCGAATCGACGTCGAAGGATGGCACCAAAGTGCCGTATTTCGCCATCATGGGCAAGAAGACGAAGTTCGACGGCAGCAACCCCACCGTGCTGTATGGCTATGGCGGCTTTGAAGTGTCGCTCAAACCAAGCTACAGCGGCACCACCGGCGTGGCGTGGCTGGAAAAGGGCGGCGTGTACGTGCTGGCGAACATCCGCGGCGGCGGCGAATTCGGTCCCCGCTGGCACCAGGCGGCGCTGAAGGAAAACCGCCAGCGTGCGTATGACGACTTCATCTCGGTGGCGCAGGACCTGATCAAGCGCAAGGTCACCAGCCCGCGCCACCTGGGCATCATGGGCGGCAGCAATGGTGGCCTGCTGACGGGCGCCGTGCTGGTGCAGCGTCCCGACCTGTTCAACGCCGTCGTCAGCCAGGTGCCGCTGCTCGACATGCGCCGCTATAACAAGATGCTGGCGGGCGCCTCGTGGATGGGAGAATATGGCGACCCGGACGTGCCGGAACAATGGGCGTACATCAGCAAGTACTCGCCGTACCAGAACGTCTTCAAGGACAAGAAATATCCGCGCGTGCTGTTTACCACCTCGACGCGCGACGACCGGGTCCACCCTGGCCATGCGCGCAAGATGGTGGCGAAGATGGAAGAGCAAGGCCACGACGTGCTGTACTGGGAAAACACGGAAGGCGGCCATGCCGGCGCCGCCAACAACGACCAGCAGGCGCTGATGTGGGCACTGACCTACACCTTCCTGCGGGAGCAGCTGAAGTAATGTGGTGGTGTCGGATTACCCGCTCACGCGCTAATCCGACCTACCAGCCTGTCGGTCGGCGTAGGTCGGCTTAGCCCAACGGGCGTAAGCCGACAACATTGTTGCCTTGGCCCAGATGCAGTGTCGGATTACGCGTCCCACCAATCCGACCTGCCTGGAGAAAGCGGCTGCCGCAGACCGGAGGTCGACGCGGCCTGCAGGCACGGCTTACTTCGCCTGCGCGCTGGGCCGTTCCGCGATGCGGTCGCGGTAGGCCTGCAGATTGGCCAAGCCTTCCGCGCCGGGCCGGTACTTCATCAGGCCGCGCACAAATTCCAGCGCGCAGAAGGCCGTGATGTCGGCAATCGTAAACCGGTCGCCGGCGATGTAGGGCTGGTGAGCCAGCACCTGGTCCAGCCATTGCGCCGTCTCGCGCAGCTTGCCCGCCTGCGCCGTGGCGAAATCGGGAAACTGCGGGTTTTCCAGCGCCACCAGGGCCGGATGGCCGTGGCGCACCCAGTTGGCGGCTGCGCTGAACAAATGCAGTTCCACGCGGCGGTCGGCCATTTCAATGAACGCGCGCTCCTCGTAACCTTCTCCCATCAGGTTCGGCTGCGGCTGCAAGCCCTCCAGGTAAGTGCAGATGGCGCGCGTCTCGGTCAGCACGCGCCCATCGTCCAGTTCCAGCACGGGCACGCGGCCCAGCGGGTTTTTCGCCAGGAAGGCAGGGTCGCGGTGATGGCCCGCCATCAGGTCGAGCGCCACTTCCTCGATGCCGCTGATGCCCTTCTCGGCGATGAACATGGTGACGCGGCGCGGATTGGGCGTGCGGGGGCTGATAATCAGTTTCATGTGCTTGGGTCTCGTCTTGTTATGTTGGTGGGCGCGGCTGCGGGACTGGCCTGCGGCGGTACAGTCATGCACCCATCATACCAGCGCACCGCCATGGTGCGGCGCCCCTGGCGCGTTGACTTTGCCCCCGTTTCACCTTAGATTGCTGTACGGGAACGCTGGCTTTCAATTCCAGCGATGTCCCGCCACCGCCATCAACGCCCGCAGCCTACCCGGCTGGCGGGCGTTTTACTCATGAACGAAGGGCATACCATGCATCGCACACCGACTCCGCGTTTCCGCCGCAGCCAACTGGCCGCCGCCGTCCTGGCGCTGGCTTCCATGACCGCGGCCCATGCGGGCCACGCCGCCACGGCACCGAAATACGCCTCGGCCAGCCACGCCACCACGACCACCACGCAGCTGCCGCGCGGCGTCACGCCTTTGCACTATGCGCTGTCGATCACGCCGGACGCCGCCGCCTCCACCTTCAAGGGCGCAGCCGCCATCAAGGTCGCCGTCGACGCGCCGACAAGCAGCATCACCTTCAATGCCCTGAACCTGGCGTTTGCCGCCGCCACCATCGAAGGCGCGGGCGGCAGCAAGCAGGTGACGCGCAAGATCGATTTCGATGCGGACAAGCAGACGGCCACCGTGCATTTTGCCCAGCCGCTGGCCAAGGGCGAGTACCTGTTGCGCATCGACTACAGCGGCAAGATCGGCACGCAGGCCACGGGCCTGTTCTCGCTCGACTACGACACGCCGCAGGGCCGCCAGCGCGCGCTGTACACGCAGTTCGAAAATTCCGACGCGCGCAGCATGCTGCCGTCGTGGGACGAACCGGACTACAAGGCCACCTTCGCGCTGGACGTGATCGTGCCGAGCAGCCAGATGGCCGTCGGGAACATGCCGATCGCCAGCAGCGAGGACCTGGGCAATGGCACCAAGCACGTGCGCTTCGCCACCACGCCGCGCATGTCGACGTATTTGCTGTTCTTCGGCCTGGGCGACTTCGAGCGGGCCACGGCCATGAGCGACGGCACGGAGATAGGCGTCATCACGAAGAAGGGCGCGCTGGCGCAAAGCCGCTTCGCGCTCGACGAGTCGGCCGCCCTGCTGCGCGAATACAACGATTATTTCGGCGTGCGCTACCCGCTGCCAAAGCTCGACAACATCGCCGCTCCGGGCCGCAGCCAGTTCTTCGGCGCCATGGAAAACTGGGGCGCCGTCTTCACCTTCGAATACGGCCTGCTGCTCGACCCGACCATCTCGACGCAGACCGACAAGGAAAACATCTACACCACGCTGTCGCATGAAATTGCGCACCAGTGGTTCGGCGACCTGGTCACCATGCGCTGGTGGGACGACCTGTGGCTCAACGAAGGTTTCGCCTCGTGGATGGAAAGCCGCACCACGGAGCGTTTGCACCCGGAGTGGAACACGGCCCTGTCCAGTGTCGGCGGACGCGAGTCGGCCATGAGCCAGGATGCGCTGCGCACCACGCACCCCGTGGTGCAGCGCATCGCCACCGTGGAGCAGGCCAGCCAGGCGTTCGACGGCATCACCTATCAAAAAGGCGAAGCCGTGATCCGCATGCTCGAAGCGTATGTCGGCGCCGATACGTGGCGCACGGCCGTGCGCAGCTACATGCGCAAGCATGCCTATGGCAATACGGTGTCCGACGACCTGTGGCGCGAAGTCGATGCGGCCGCAGGCAAGCCTGTCAGCGCCATCGCCCATGATTTCACCCTGCAGCCGGGCGTGCCGATGATCACGGTGGGCGAAGCAGTATGCAGAAAAGGCAATACGCGCGTGACCTTGACGCAGACGGAATTTTCCAAGGACCAGCCGCATAAAAAACCGCTGTCGTGGAAAGTGCCGGTCATCGCGTCGACGGTCGGCAATGGCAAGCTGGCCAAGGTGGTTCTCAAGGATGGCAAGGCCACCCTGAACGTGCCCGGTTGCGGCGCCCTGCTCGTGAACGCGGGCCAGAGCGGCTATTACCGCACCGTGTACGCGCCAGCCAACACGCGCGCTCTGGCGGACAGCTTCGCGCGCCTGGCGCCGATCGACCAATTGGGCTTGCTGGCGGACAGCCAGTCGCTGGGCCTGGCCGGTACGCAAAACCTGGCCGACTTCCTGGAACTGGTGAAGGCGACGCCGCTGTCGGCCGATCCGCAGGTGCTGGGCAAGGTGGCCAGCTCACTGGGCAGCCTGTACGAACAGTATGCCGGCGATGCCGTTCGCCAGCAGGCTTTCGGCCGCTTCGCCATGGCGCGCCTGGCGCCGATGATGGCGCAGACGGGCTGGGAAGCGCGCGCGGGCGAGGCGTCCAGCGTGGCAACCCTGCGCGGCCGCCTGATCGCCATCCTCGGCGACATGGGCGAACCGGGCGTGATCGCGGAGGCGCGCCGCCGCTATGCGGCCAGCGAACAGGACCCCACCGCCGTGCCCGCGCCGCTGCGCCGCACCATCCTGGGCGTGGTGGCCCAGCATGCGGACGCCGCCACCTGGGAGCAGCTGCACGCCAAGGCGCGGCAGGAAAAGACGCCGCTGGTCAAGAATCAGCTGTACGACTTGCTGGCCTCGACCGACGATCCCGCACTGGCGCAGCGCGCATTGGCGCTGGCACTGACGGATGAACCGGGCGTGACGAACAGCCCGGCCATGATCTCGCGCGTGTCGCGCTCGCATCCGGAACTGGCCTTCGACTTCGCGCTGGCGCACCTGGAGCAAGTCAATGCGCGCATCGACGCCAGCTCGCGCAGCCGCTACTTCCCGCGTCTGGCCGCCGGCTCGGCGCAGCCTGACATGATCGCCAAGCTGGAAGCGTACGCGCAAGCGAACCTGCCGGCCAGCGCGCGCGGCGACGCCGACAGCTCGGTGGCAGGCATCAAGTACCGCATCAAGCTGCGCGCCGAACGGCTGCCAGCCGTCGATGCGTGGCTGGCGAAACAGGCGGGCTAAGTAATTGGCATCCCGGCGCTGCGGCGCCGGGAACTGATGAAAACGCAGGCAAAAAAAACCGGCTTCGCAAAGTGCGGTAGCCGGTTGAAACGCTGTTTCAGAGCGCAGGGATAAAACGGGAAAACACATGAAAAAGTGGAAATCGTGCCGGTCATTGAGGTGTCCGGCAACCTTGCGCTCGGGGTTTCCGTGCGCCATGTATCCACTATGCCAGCCCTTCTTTGAAACAGGCTTAGGACTTCATTAAATCCCCGCCCGTTTCCCGTATTTCCCCTGCCCCGCCCTGCAATTATTGCTATAAAACAAGTTTTACGTGTCTGGTGCCGATGGTTGAGCTCACCGGCTAAGCTGTTGAGTCATGCCTGCATCCTATCGCTCCCGGAGCGTAGTGATCTGCGCATCGCATGCTGTGTGCCAACAAAAGCATCATAACAGCGTCATATGACCGCCATATGACCTAGCTCTAACATTGCACGCGCGCCGCCGCGCGGATCGCGTACTATGCCCCCATCGCCCTTGCCCCTTCCGCCCCATGTTCATCCAGAACCTTCGCACCGTTTTCCTGCTTGCCTGCGCGGCGCTGGCGTCCTGCACGCCCTTGCCGCCCGCGCCTGCCCCTGCCTCCGCACCGGCTCCCCCTGCCGCCATGCCCGCGCCCGCGTGGCAGCGGCAAGGCGTGCGGCTGCTGCACATCGCGCCCGACGAATCCCTGCTGACCATCACCGTGCGCCGTGGCGGCGCGCTGGCGCGGCTCGGGCATGACCACGTGGTGGCCAGCCGCAGCCTGCAGGGCGTGGTGGCGCCCGCGCCGGGGCGCGCGCAGTTGCGTTTCCGGCTCGACGAGATGAGCGTGGATGAAGCAAGCTTGCGTCAGGCGGCCGGATTGACGACGACGCCGTCGGCCGACGCCATCGCCGGCACGCGCCACAACATGCTGGTGCGCGTGCTCGAGGCGGAACGCTATCCGTGGGTCAGCATCGACGCGCGCCGCACGGGCAACAAGGAGGTGTTCGATGCCGACATCACCCTGCATGGCGTGACGCGCACGGTGCAGCTGCCGGTGCGGGTCGAGCAAGCGGCCGACGGACGCCGCCTGCAGGCCAGCGGCAGCCTGCTGTTGAAACAAAGCGACTTCGGCATCGTGCCGTTCGCCGTCCTGGGCGGCGCCATGGCCGTGCAGGATCAGATGGAACTGGCGTTTCGCATTACCGCCCGGCAAGACGTCAGCGGGCCAGGATCAATCGCAAGCCCAGGCCGATGAAAATGGTACCGGCCACCCGGTCCAGCCACAGGCCGGCGCGCGGGCGGCGGTTGAGCCACAGGCCGACGGCGCCGGAAAAATAGCCGAGCAGGCCGAACAGCACGCACGCCTGCGCCGTGAAGACCAGGCCCAGCTGCGCCGTCTGCCAGCTGGGATTGCCCTGGCCCGCGACGATGAACTGCGGCAGAAACGACAGGAAAAACAGCACGACTTTCGGATTGATACTGTTGGCAAACAGTCCCTTGCCGAACAGGCGCAGCAAGGATTCGCCGGGCAAGGCCGCCGCGCCATCGGCTCTGGCGCCGCCGCGGCTGCGCAAGGCGCCGATGCCCAGCCATACAAGATATAGCCCGCCGGCCGCTTTCAGCGCCGTAAATGCCGTGGGCGAGGCGGCCAGCAGGGCCGACACGCCGATGGTCGCCAGCACCGTGTGCGTGAGGCAGCCAAGGGCGCAGCCCAGGCCGAACGCCATGCCCTGGCGGCGTCCGCGCGACATGCCCACGCCCAGCACCATCAGGTTGTCGGGGCCGGGGCTGGCGGTAATCAAAACGGCGGCGGCCAGGAAGGCCAGGAACTGGTCGGGACTGAGCATGAATATCTCGCGGGCAAAGGCGCCATGATACCGGAGCGGGCGCCAGGCGGGCAGGACATGAAATTGCCCGTGTGTCACCGAGAGTCGATTAAAATGGGCACTCCACAGCAAACGGCGTTGCCGCCATTTTCGCGCGACCATCACCAAGCCCATCGATGCCAGCCCACCCGCTCCCTCCCTGCCACCGCGCTTCCAGCTACCGCGTCAGCGCCTGGCTATGCGGCTGGCTGCTTCTGTTCAGTCTGCTGTTCGGCTTGCTGGGCTTGGCGGGCGCGGCGCAGGCAGATCCATTACCCCTGGGCAAGCAAGGCATCCATCACCTGGGCATGGGTGGTCAACTATTTCTCGCCGACAATGAAGCCGCGCCTGCCGATGCCGCCGCCCTGCCCGCCTGGCTGGCGCGCCAGCGTCCGGCCGACCAGGTCGACCTGTTCGGCGGCGCCTACTGGCTGCATGCGCAGGTGCGCAACGACAGCGCTGAAACCGCCTGGGTCATCGACCCGAACGACACCCTGATCGACCTGGTGGACGTGCACGTGTATGGCCCCGGGCAGCACACGGCACCGCAGACCTTGCTGACGGGCTACCAGCGCCCGCACGAGTATTTGTTGCACTACGGCGGGAACGTGCGGCTGGCGCCGGGTGCCACGTATGACATCCTGATCCGCTTTTCCAGCCCGTATTACGCGCGCGCGCCCATGTTCGGCGTGAAGACGCAGCGCGATTACCGCAAGCTGGTGGGCAAGGAAAACTTCCTGATGGTGGCGTCCATCGGCGCCCTGCTGGCGCTGGGACTGTTCAATTTTTTCATTTTTTCCATCACCCTGGAAAAAGCCTCGGCCTATTACACGCTGTACGTGCTGACGTATGGCCTGGCCTGGGCCATGACTTTCCACGTCTTTGCCGACCTGTTCGACTGGCATATGCTGCAGCTCCACTACGTGCCGTTTTTCCTGCTGCCCGTCTTCAGCACCCTGTTCTACATGCATTTCCTGCGCCTGCGCGACTACTCGCCCCGTCTGCATAGCATCAGCAAGATCAACCTGGTACTGCCCTTGCTACTGCTGCCGAGCTGCTTTTTCGCCCTGTCGTATGCGCACACCCTGGCCACCATCGCCATCAGCATCTGGATGCTGCTGGCGCTCATCTGCGGCATCGTCGTCTGGCGCCGCGGCTACCAGCCGGCGCGCTTCTTCGTGCTGGCCTTTGTCGCCCTGATGCTGCCCGGCTTTCTGATCTTGCCGGCCAACCTGGGCCTGATGCCGGCCATGGTGGCCAACGCCCAGCTGGTGACCCTGCTCGGCGGCACGCTCGACGGCTTGCTGCTGGCCTTTGCCCTGGCCGACCAGATCCGATTGCTGCGCAACAACCTGGAACAGCGCGTGCAGGAACGCACGCTGGCGCTCACCCTCAGCAACGACGCCCTGCTGAAGGCCAAGGAGCATGCGGAAGTGGTCAGCCGCCACCGCATCGATTTTCTGTCGGCCATGAGCCACGACATCCGCACGCCGCTGGCCGGCGTGATCGGCATGCTGAAATTCGCGCTGCGCGACCAATCCGTGCGCGGGCGCACGCAGGAATACCTGCGCATCGGCTTGCACAATGGCGTGTCGCTCTTGACCATCCTCAACGACATCCTCGATTTCTCGAAGATCGACGCGGGCAAGCTGACCCTGGAAACCGTGGACTTCGACCTGCTGGCGCTGATCGGCGACGCGGCCGGGATCGTGCAGGGCCAGGCCGACGCCAAGAGCCTGCTGCTGCGCCGCGAACTGGCGCTGGACCTGCCGCGCTACGTGCGCGCCGACCCCACGCGCCTGCGGCAAATCCTCATCAACCTGCTGGGGAACGCGCTGAAATTCACGGCCAATGGCGAAGTGCTGCTGGAAGTGCGGCGCGCCCGCAGGCCGCCGCGCCACGATGGCCGCAGCGAGATCGAATTCATCATCAGCGATACGGGTCCCGGCATCGACGCGGACACCTTGCCGCGTTTGTTCCAGAAATTCGAGCAGGCCGACCATTCCACCACGCGCCGCTATGGCGGCACGGGCCTGGGCCTGGCCATCTGCAAGGAGCTGGTCGAACTGATGAAAGGCACGATCGGCGTGGAAAGCCGTGTCGGCATCGGCTCGCGCTTCCATTTCACCTTGCCGCTGGAAGACGGCAGCGCGCCGGCGGCCGACGCGCGCCGGCCGGCACGCCACGCGCGCCATGCCTGCCGTCTGCGCATCCTGTGCGCCGAAGACGTGCGCACCAACCAGATCATCATCGGCACCCTGCTGGAAGGCATGGGGCATGAGGTGACCATCGTGGAAAACGGCGAGCAGGCGCTGCGCGCGCTGGGCTCTGGCGCCTACGATTGCGTGCTGATGGATGGCCGCATGCCGGAGATGGATGGCGAACAGGCCGCGCGCCTGATACGCGACGGCGGCAGCGCGCAATTCCCCATTGCCGACGCGCAGATTCCCATCCTGGCACTGACGGCCAACGCCAGCGAACATGACCGGCAGCGCTACCTGGCTTGCGGCATGGACGACTTCCTCAGCAAACCCGTCGACGAAGCGCTGCTGTTTGAAAAAATCGACGCCATCATCGACTTGCTGCTGGCGCGCGGCCACGCGCTGCCGCCTGCCGTACCCACCGAAGACGATACCCTGGCGCGCCAGTTCGGCCTGGACGCCGCCGACGACGAGCCGCCCGCGCCGGCCGATCCCATGACGGCACCCGTGCACATCCTGCCGCTGGCAGGCCTGTCGCAGCAGCACTTGCAGCGCATCGCGCAAGCGTTCCTGACGGAAGCGCCGCGGCGCCTGGACCTGGCCTGCCACGCCGTGCGCGACGGCAACGCCAGCGCGGCCGCGGCCGCCTTCCACGCCCTGAAAGGCAGCGCCGGCTACCTGAGCCGTCCCACCCTGCACGGCCTGTGCCACCAGATGGAAACCCTGGCCTCGAACGGCCAGCTCGATAACGTGGAACAGTTCCTGCCGCAGCTGCGGACGGCGCTGGACGTGGCGCGGCGGGATCTGGAAAATCAGCCGGGCGCTTGAGGCGTCCAGCTCTGCGCTTGCAGCCACGCCAGCAACAGCTGCGGCCACGCGGCCGGTTCGCTGCCCCGCTTGCCCAGGCCCCAGCCATGCCCTCCGCTCTGGAACTGGTGCAGCTCGACGGGCACGCCCGCGCGGCGCTGGGCGGCAGCCATCACTGTACTGTTTTCGGGCGGTGAAATCGGGTCATCGAGCGCCTGCCGATGAAGGTGGGCGGCGTGCGCGCATCGACGTGCAACTCCACCGATAGCGCGTCGCGCGCCGCCTGCGCGGGATGGGCGCCCAGCAGCTCTTTTTTCGCATGCGTCGTGTCGCGGTGCGCGATCAGATACGGTTGCTCGACCTGCGTGATGGAGCCCTGGACGCTGTCGCGCTGCGGCCCCGGCGCCGCGCCACCGGGCGGCGCGCCGGGCCACAGCACAATCGCGCCGGACGGCGCCGCGCCCGCGTGCAGGTGGAGCAGGACTAGACAGAACAGCGCCAGGCGCCGCATGCCTAGAAATCCGTCTCGCCCTGGATCACGGCCGGATAGCCCGTCATGGCGCGCGACGTCTGCATGCCCGCCATCACGGCCGCCTCGACGCAGCCCGCGTTGAGGCCCGTCCTGATCCAGTCGCCCGTGAGGAACAGGTTGCTGAACCCTGACTGGTCGGTGGCCAGCCGGTACTGCGTGCTGCCCACCACCGACATCACGTAGCGCTCGGACGGGTCGACGTTGGCGCGCCAATACTGGCTGTCGAAGCGCGCCGGTCCCGCACTCTCCTTCGCATCGACCAGCCATTGCCACGGAAACGCGCCCGGCGCGCCCGCCTCGGACCACAGCGCGCCGATCTCGCGCTCGAGCTGGTGCAGCGCGCCCTGCTTCGCCTTGGCCGCGCAGCGGGCGGGAAAATCCGTGTCGGTGACGGGCGGGTAGCTGTCGACGGGGAAGGCGCTGCAAAAGTACGAGACGTTTTTCGGCTCCAGCCCGAGCGGCCAATCCTCATGCGCCAGGAGCTGGTCCATCGGCGCCCACGTGTCGTACGGCTCCGTAAAGGCCGACAGCACCGGCTGCTGGCCTTTCGGCTGCGTGGTCCAGCCCATCTGCGCCAGATTCTTGTTGAGCCACACCTGGTAAGCCTGCGTGGCGACGGTTTTCACCTTGTCGGCCGCCAGCTGCAGGGCCGGGCTTTGCGCCAGCAGCTGCGGACACAGGGCCTGCAGCGAACCGATGGAAATGCCGAACACCACCTTGTCGAAATCGACGCCCTTCTTCAATACCGTGGCGGGCAGCGCGCGGCCGAACGCCTGCTGGTACTGCTGCGGCCAGGCGCTCCAGTACGATTCCAGGTTGACTTCCTGCGCCTGCAGCAGCGCCGCCTGGGCCGGTTCGATTTGCGCGTAATCGGGCGCGCTAGGCCAGCAGGCCAGGCCCTTGACGTCCACCAGCGGCGCGTAGCCGGCGGCGGGGTCCTTCAATTGCACCTGCTGCGTGATGCGGATGCTGTCGATGTCGCCCGCGCCCGGCACCAGTTCTTCCACGCGCTGGAAGAACCTGAATTCCACACCGCGCTTGCGCAGCACTTCGTACATCGGCGTAAAGATGGTGTCGCCCATGCCGGCCTGCATCTTGAACATGATGCCCCCCTTGTAGGCCAGGCCGATGCGCGCCATCGAGCGCAAGAGCGTCCCCGCCTCGATGTTCGGCTTGGAAAAATCGCCCCCCTCGTAGGCGAACACCAGATCGTAAAAACCGCGCACGGGCGCCGAATTGACGCTGAACCGCTCGTCGCCGCCATGCTTGCGCAGCCAGGCGCGGAAATCGATGTCGTTGATGACGTCAAAGCCGTTCTTGAACACGCCATCCTCGAACATGCCTTTCATGACCGTGATGCCCAGGTCCAGGCAGGTGAACAGGCGGCGCAATTCGTCGTCGCCGTCGATCAGGGCGCGGTAGCGCAGGCGCAGCCACGCGCGGATGCCGTTCAGGGTGCTGGCCAGCAGCTGGTGGCGGGCCGGGTCGTGGCGCGTGGAATCGGGCGCCAGGTCGGCCACCAATGCCACCAGCGCGCCGACGGACAAGCCCACGTCGAGGCCCAGTTCATCGGCCTGCCCCACCACTTCATCGGCCAGGCGGCGCAGCCAGCCCGGCCACACGCCCTCGCCTTGCGACGCGCTGGCGCGCACGATGCGCGCGTCGGCGTCCGCCACTTGCCGGATCTGGCGTATCCACTGCTCGATCCAGCCCACCATGGCGATGGCCATCTGCCACAGCGTGATGTCTTCGCCGCCCTCGCCCGGCTCGCCCGGCAAGGTGGGAAAGACGATGGACCAGTTGCGCCACTGTCCCCTGACGTCTTCCGACAGGGCCACGTAATCGTGCTGTTTGAAAGCGTCGCGCCAGGTGGCCAGCGGCGCGCCGGGCGGACGCTCCAGGCTCGCATATGCTTCCTTGATCATCTTGAAGGCGTTCGCGTAGAAGCCGAACCAGATGTGCAGGCCGTGCTCCTCGATGCGCTGGCCCGCTTGCGCATTGCGCCCGCTGGCGCCCTTGCCGCCCAGGCGCCAGCCCAGCTGGTAGACGGTGATCGTGTGCCGGTTCTGCCAGCCCGGCTGGTTCGTCAAGTAATACGCGGTGGTCATGGCCGCCACGCCGCCGCCGAGGATGGCGATCTTTTCCGGCGCGATGCGGGAATTGTCGACCAGCTCCTCGCCCGGCATGGCCGTGAAATCGAAATTCACATTGAACGGTAAAATCGCCGTTTGCGGTCCCAGCTGCAAGCCCAGGGTCTGGTTCAGCGGGAAGCTGTCAAACGCGTGCAGGGTGCATTCGTATTCATAACCGAGCAGGCGCGCGCTGTGCAGGCGGTTGATCTCGGCCGGCGCGGCGACCAGGGCCTGGTACACGGCTTTCACGCCCGCGCTGTCGGGGAATTGCTTGAGGAAAATCTGGTCGATGCGCGGGCTGCGCAGCAAGGACAGAATATCGGCCCAGCCGGCCTGGTCCATGTCGAAGAAATCAGGAATGGAGAGGAAAATCTGGAACGCCTGCTCGATGAGTTCCAGGAAACTGTTGACTGGCTTGTGCGGCCCCGTCTGCACGGTGGCGTTGACTTCCAGCAGCGGGTGCAGCGCCAGTTTCGTTTCCGGCGAAAAATGCTGGAAACCTTTGGCGGCCACGGAACAGCGCAGGGGCTCGCTGCCGGCGGCGGGAATTTCGTAGTCGCACAGATATTTCGGATAGCCGAACAGCTCGCGCCCGTTGATCAGGGCCATCGCGTCATCGACGAAAATATGGCATGGGTACCAATAGATATGCGCAAGCTTGCCCGCGTCATCCATCTGTCCCACCATGATCCAGGTGACGATATCGACTTCCGTGATCCAGCCCTTGGCCTGGTCGACGGGGTTGGCGGAGTCCGCATGATTGACGCGTGTAAACGTCAGCATCACATACGGCGACAGGGCTTTCAGCGTCATCTTGCTGCCCGCCACCTGGTTCAGGGTGGTGTTCACGGTGGCCTGCAGCTTGGCCAGGTCGCCCTTGACGAAATAGCCGTACATTTCCGACTGTTTCAGTTGCAGCGGCGAGTGCATCATCACCGAACCGCCCTGATAGATATACGAAGGTCTTGCCAAAGGTATCGCCGTCATTGCCCTGCCCCCAATTAAAGTTTCAGACAAACAAGATTGCTACAGTGTATTTCAGAAAGAGCATTGCATGATATGAAATAAATTAAAGGATTTGCCAAGATGCATAGCTTGGGCTTGCGCACGGCAGCCGGGGCAAGCGCATGCCATCGGGTGTACGATGAAGCCTCTTGAGCGTTCCGAGCACCATGCCATGGCAATGATTACCACCGACTACGTTTCCACTTATTCCGGCAACCGTTTTTATCCCTTGCGCCCGCATATCGACAAGGTCGCCATCGAGGACATCGCCCACGGCCTCGCTTACCAGTGCCGCTTCAATGGACAGACGCAGGTGTTTTACTCGGTCGCCCAGCACAGCCTGATCGTCGCCGAACTGGTGCCGCCCCATTTGCGCCTGGCAGCCCTGCTGCACGACGCGGCCGAAGCCTATCTGGGCGACATGGTGAAACCCTTGAAAGTGTTGCTGCCGGAATTTGCCGTGCTGGAAGACAAGGTCAGCGCCATCATCGCCGCCACGTATGGGCTGGATTTTTCCGATTACGCACCCATCAAGCGGGCCGACCTGATCGCGTTGGCCACGGAAAAGCGCGACCTGATGCCGCACTCGGCCGAACGCTGGGCTTACCTTGACGGCATCGCCCCCTTGCCCGGTATAATCGAAGCCATGGGTCCGGCCGAAGCCAAGCAGCGCTTCCTTCATGCCTTTGCCCAGCTGAGCGGGCTTGGACTTGCCGCATGAATGCTGCGGCCCTGCCTCACGAACGGGCCCCAAGCCCCGGTTTTTGCACGGCTTTTTTAGATATCCACAGCAACTGTGGATAAAGTTGTTGATAAGCCCCTCTTGACAAGCCGCAACACCAGTATTGATGCGGGTTTCAACAATTTGCTGATTTCACAGGCATTTTTTTACCCCAATGAAATCAATGACTTGCAATCACGAATTTGCGCTGGAGCAAAGTTACTTCATCACCATGAAAATATATTTTGCTGTGCATAAGCAATCCTGGCGCCAGGCCGTCTTGCTTGAACAGCATTGTTTTGACAAACCCCGTAGACTGGCATAGTGTGGAGTAGCGAGCACGATCAACGGTGGATAAACGCATGAACATGGATAGCGATAGCGCCGCCAAGGGGGCGGACGAACCGGACTGGCTGGTTGACGAACCGCTGGAACGGGCAAACGCGGCGGCAGAGCCTGCCACCGCGGCGCCATGGCGCGTGCTGATCGTCGATGACGATGTCGACGTGCACGTGGTGACCAAGTTCGCCCTCAGCCAGGCCAGCTTCCAGGGACGCAGGCTGAGCTTTTTGCACGCCTATTCGGGCGCCGAGGCGCTGGCCTTGCTGCGCAGCACATCCGATATCGCCGTGGTGCTGCTCGATGTGATCATGGAAACCCAGGATGCCGGGCTGCAAGTGGCACGCCAGATCCGCGAAGATCTGCACAACAGCGCCGTGCGCATCATCCTGCGCACGGGCCAGCCCGGCCAGGCGCTCGAGCACCGCATCATCATCGACTACGACATCAACGATTTCTGGTGCAAGACCGACCTGACCACGCGCAAGTTGTTTACCACCGTGATCGCCTCGCTGCGCACCTACGCCACCTTGCGCGAAGCGGAGCAGCAAGTCGCCGAACTGGCCGCAGCCCTGGCCCAATGCGGCAACACGCCAGCGGCGCCGGCCGGCGGCACGCCCTGAACACGGCCGCTACTTTCAGTCATAAAACAAGAGCACTGGATAGGCATACAGGCTTGTGGCATGCCCCATTTTGGCCCATCTTGCCGGCCCATCGCATGTGCCGGGCGGCCCCAATTTCCTAAGTGGCGGATTGTTAAGCGCTTTTTCAGATATCCACACGGACTGTGGATATCTTTGTGGATAAGGGCCTATTGACAGCCCTCAAAGCCACAGCCCGTGCGGCTTTCAATAAACTGCTCAATCAAACAGCAAAAATAAAATCCATTAAAATCAAGCACTTGGAAACTCACACATAATCACAGGAAAATTATTTCGCCAATTTCGTTAACCCATCATTTGTGCATAACTGAGCCGTAATGATCAATCCGACAACACCGGGCTAACGCTGCCGGCAACACAGTTGCCATGCGGATACTCAATGCACAGTCTGGCGGCGCTGCTCCGGATGCAGCAGCACGCGCTCGATCAGCTCGGGGGCGACATTGTATGACTTCAGGTATTCCAGCGCGCACAAGGTGCTGAAGGCTGCCTGCACGGCGATGCCCAGATTGACGATATCGCACATCTTCTGATCGACGCGGGCATGCGGCGCCACGGGTTTGACGGGCATGTGCAATGTTTCTTGGGAACTCAGCATGATGAATGACTCCTGCGGAAGGTAGACATGGCGGGACATGGCGGCGGAGAACGGCGCCGGGATGGCAGCGTGGAAGAGTGACAGCGAAAGTATTGCCGAAAAACGCGCGATGTCAATGCCAGGCAGTTATTCCCATGCAGTTTTTTTCTGATACACAAGGCCGCACGCCTAATGCAGATCAAACGCAGCGCCTGTCGCCGGCCTAGTATGGATTGGCTGCCATCACGCGGCGTTGACACTGCATGGACGAGGAGACACGACATGAATACAACACCCGAACCGGCCAAAAATCCCGGCGACATCGCCCCTCCCGGCACCCCCGGCACCGGTGAAAACGTCTGCACGCATTGCCAGGGACGGGGCGCCAGGGCCGATGGCCAGCCCTGCCCCATGTGCGGCGGCACGGGCGTAGTCATCGCCGGCATCGGCGGGGGCTGAGAACACCTCTCAAAACCTACTGCGCGTCGTAATTTGCGGTCTGCGATGCTCACTGCCTCGGCGGCCCCGTACTTCGTACAGTTGCGCTTCTCAAGCCAACGGGGGCGCCGAGCCTTCCTTCCGCTCGCTACGGTTTTGTTAGGTGTTGTAAGCCGCGCCAGCAATTATGTATGGACATAAGCATGGACAAGGCTAAGCAGGCACGGCGATAATCAGCCATGCCCGCACCTTCCACGCTTCCGCCCGACCTGCCCCGTCCGCAACCAGCTTCGCTTGCCGACCTGTTCTTCTCGTTCACCTGGCTGGCCCTGCAAGGCTTTGGCGGCGTGCTGGCCGTGATCCAGCGCGAGATGGTCGAACGCAAGCGCTGGCTGACGCAGGAGGAATTCCTCGAAGACTGGGCCGTCGCGCAAATCATGCCCGGGCCGAATGTCGTCAACTTGTCCCTGATGGTGGGCGGGCGCTATTTCGGCTTGAAGGGCGCGCTGACGGCGCTGGCCGGCATGCTTGCCGCGCCCCTCGTCATCGTGCTCGTGCTGGGCGTGCTGTACACGCGCTTTGGCGATAATCCGCAAATGGCGGGCGCCTTGCGCGGCATGGCGGCCGTCTCGGCCGGCATGATCGCCGCCACAGGCGTGAAACTGGCGACCGCGCTGGCCAAGCATCCGCTGCCCCTGTGGCTGACCTTGTCCATCACCGTGCTCGGTGTGCTGATGGTGGCGATCTTCCGCTGGCCCCTGCTGTACGTCCTGCTGGGCCTGGGCGGCATCGGCTGCCTGCTCACCTATCGAAAGCTGTCACCATGAATCCGCCCTTGCAACTGGTGTTGAGCGCGGGCGACTGGCTGAACCTGTTCGGCCACTACCTGATGCTGTCGCTGATGTCGATCGGCGGCGCCATTTCCACCACCTCCGAAATGCACCGTTTCCTTGTCGAACAGCATGGCTGGCTGACGCAGGCGCAATTCAACGAGTCGATCGCCATCGCCCAGGCCGCGCCCGGTCCGAACGTGCTGTTCGTCGCCCTGATGGGCTGGAACGTGGGCATGAATGCGGGCAGCTACACTGCCGCCTACCTGGGCGTGTTCATCACCATGGTGGGCATCATGCTGCCCAGCACCACCCTCACCTACGTGGCGGCCCAATGGGGCTACCGCAACCGCGACCTGCGCCCCGTGCGCGCCTTCAAGCAAGGCATGGCGCCCATCGTCGTCGCCCTCCTGATTTCCACGGGCATGATACTGGGCGGCGCCAACCATGACATCCGCACGGACTGGCCCCTGTGGAGCCTGTCCATCGTCACCGGCCTCATCATCTGGCGCACGAAGATCCATTTGCTGTGGCTGCTGGCGGCCGGTGCCGTGCTGGGCTGGTTCCAGCTCGTCTGACCTTACACGGCCAGATGCCGCTTCACGTCCTCGCCATCCATCTGTTCCGCCTTGCCGCTGGCGACGACACTGCCGCGCGACAGGACGATGAATTCGTCGGCCAGTTCGCGGGCAAAATCGAAATACTGTTCGCACAGCACGATGGCCATGTCGCCGCGCTGTTTCAACAGGCTGATCACGCGGCCGATATCCTTGATGACGGAGGGCTGGATGCCTTCCGTCGGCTCGTCGAAGATAATCAGCTGCGGCTCGGCCAGCAGGGCGCGGGCGATGGCCAGCTGCTGCTGTTGCCCGCCAGATAAATCTCCGCCGCGCCGCTGCAGCATCTCTTTGAGCACTGGAAACAGTTCATACACGTGGGGATCGATGCGCGACGCTTGTTTGCCCCGCTTCACCGCCATGCCCATCAGCAAGTTTTCCTCGACCGTCAGGCGCGCAAAGATGTCGCGCCCCTGCGGCACGTAAGCGATGCCCAGCTTGGCCCGCGCATGCGGCGTCAGCTTCGTGATGTCGCGTCCCTGGAACACCACTTTGCCCTGCGCCACGGGCAGCACGCCCATCAGACATTTGAGCAAGGTCGTCTTGCCCACGCCGTTCCTGCCCAGCAAGGCCAGGCACTCGCCCTTGCGTGCCGACAGGTTGATGCCGCGCAAGGTGTGCGAGGAGCCATAGTATTGATTCAATTGCTCGACTTCCAGCATATGTGTTCACCTTCCCAGATAGACTTCGATGACGCGCTCGTCGGCTTGCACTTCGTCCATGCGGCCCTGCGCCAGCACGGAACCCTCATGCAGCACGGTAACGATGCCTTGCTGGGCAATTTCCGTCACAAAACCCATGTCGTGTTCGACCACCATGATCGAATGCTTGCCGCGCAATTCATTGAGCAATTCGGCCGTACGCGCCGTTTCCGCATCCGACATGCCGGCCACCGGTTCGTCGAGCAAAATCAGCTGCGGTTCCTGCATCAGCAGCATGCCGATTTCCAGCCACTGCTTTTGCCCGTGCGACAGCAAGCCGGCCGGCCGCGCTTCCTGGCCGTTGAGGCGTATCAAGCGCAAAATCGCTTCGATCTTGCCTGCCTGCTCGGACGTCAGGCGCGCAAACAGGGTGGGCGCCACGCGCTTGTCCATCTTCATCGCCAGTTCCAGGTTATCGAACACCGTGTGCTGCTCGAACACGGTGGGGCGCTGGAACTTGCGGCCGATACCCGCATGGGCGATTTGCGCTTCCGTCATCGTGGCCAGATTCATGGTCTGGCCAAACCAGGCCGTGCCGGACGTAGGCCGGGTCTTGCCCGTGATCACATCCATCATCGTCGTCTTGCCCGCGCCATTCGGACCGATGATGCAGCGCAATTCACCCACAGAAATATCGAGACTGAGCTTGTTGATGGCCTTGAAACCGTCGAACGACACCCTGATGTCTTCCAGATACAAAATCGCGCCATGCGTCGTATCGACGCCCTCGCCTTTCACGCGCGAATAGCTGGCGCCCGTTTCCGCGCTGGCCATGCCGGGCACCATGCGGATGCTCATGCGGCCTCCTCGACCACGACGGCCGTTTTCCTGCGTTTGAGCTTGTTCAACACACCGAGCATGCCTTGCTGCATGAACAGGGTGACGACGATGAACAGCAAGCCCAGCGCGAACAGCCACAGTTCCGGCAAGGCGGCCGTGAACCAGCTTTTCAAGCCGTTGACGGTGAAAGCACCCAGAATCGGACCGATCAGTGTGCCGCGCCCACCGACGGCCACCCACACGACCATCTCGATGGAGTTCGCCGGCGACATTTCGGACGGGTTGATGATGCCCACTTGCGGCACGTACAGGGCGCCGGCGATGCCGCACAGCACGGCCGACAAGGTCCAGACGAACAGCTTGAACCACAGCGGGTTGTAGCCGAGGAACATCAAGCGCGCCTCGCTGTCGCGCACGCCCTGCAGCACCCTGCCCAGTTTCGAGCGGACGATGGCACGCGCGCCGATCAAGGCCGCCAGCAGGAAGGCCAGGGTCAGCAGGAACAGCACGGCACGGGTGGCGGGCGCCGTGATGCTATGGCCGAGGATGGTCTTGAAATCCGTGAAACCGTTGTTGCCGCCAAAGCCGGTGTCATTGCGGAAAAACAAGAGCATGAAGGCATACGTCATCGCCTGCGTGATGATGGAAAAATACACGCCCTTGATGCGCGAGCGGAATGCAAAGTAACCAAAGACAAACGCCAGCACGCCCGGCACCAGCACGACGAGGGCCATGCAGTACCAGAAATGTTCCGTGAAGGCCCAGTACCACGGGTAGGTTTTCCAGTCGAGAAAGACCATGAAATCGGGCAGGCTGCTGCGGTACTGGCCCTGGTCGCCGATGGCGCGCATCAGATACATGCCGTGCGCATACGCGCCCAAGGCAAAGAACACGCCGTGGCCCAGCGACAAAATGCCCGTGTAGCCCCAGACGAGGTCCAGCGCCAGCGCGGCCAGCGCGTAGCACATGAACTTGCCCACCAGCGCCACCGTGTAGGCGGACACATGCAAGGCATGGCCTTCGGCAAACGCCAGATTAAAGATCGGCAACATTGCCGCCAGCAGCGCGCAGGCGACAATCGCCAGCCAGGCGGGCCGCGTGAACAGGCCCTGCTTTATCGGATAAGAGGTAATCATTCGACGCTGCGTCCCTTCATGGCAAACAGGCCCTGCGGCCGGCGCTGGATGAAAATGATGATGAATACCAAAATGGCGATCTTCGCCAGCACGGCGCCCGCCACCGGTTCGAGGAATTTGTTCACTTCGCCCAGGCCCAGCGCGGCGATCACGGTACCGGCCAGCTGGCCCACGCCGCCGAGCACCACCACCATGAAGGAATCGACGATGTAGCTTTGGCCCAGGTCCGGCCCCACGTTGCCCAGCTGCGACAGGGCCACGCCACCGAGCCCGGCAATGCCGGAGCCGAGGCCGAAAGTCAGCATGTCGACCTTGCCCGTGGCCACGCCCACGCAATCGGCCATGCGGCGGTTTTGCGTGACGGCCCGCACGAACAGGCCCAGCCGTGTCTTGTTGAGGATCAGCCACACGGCCACCACGACAAGGACGGCGAAGACGATGATGGCCAGCCGGTTGTACGGCAGCACGAGGCCGCCCAGCACCGTCACGCCGCCCGACATCCAGGCGGGATTGGCCACTTCCACGTTTTGCGCGCCGAAGATCGTACGCACCGTCTGCATGAGGATCAGGCTGATGCCCCAGGTGGCCAGCAGGGTTTCCAGCGGCCGCCCGTACAGCCAGCGGATGACCGTGCGCTCGAGCGCCACGCCCACCAGTCCCGCGACGAGAAAAGCGGCCGGCAGCGCCGCCAGCAGATACGCATCCTGCAGGCCAGGCAGATAGGTGCGGAAGAACAGCTGGCATAAATAGGTCGTGTATGCGCCTATCATCAGCAATTCGCCGTGCGCCATGTTGATGATGCCCATCAAGCCGAAGGTGATGGCCAGCCCCAGCGCGGCCAGCAGCAGCACGCTGCCCAGCGAGATGCCGTAGAACACATTGCCGGCGAATTCCATGCGTGCCACCCGCCCCTTGATCTGGCGCATGGTCTCGATGGCGGCCAGCTGCACGGCTTCGTCGGGCTCGCCTCCCTTCTCGAGCATGGCTTGCAGCACGGGCAGCAAGCGCGCATCGCTGCTGCCCGCCAGGGCCTGCACGGCCTGCTTGCGCGTGGCGGCGTCTGGCGCATGCAGGTTGGCGCTGGCGATCAGCACCTGCAATATCTGCTGGATCTCGCCATCGCTTTCCCGCGCCAGCGCCTTGTGGATCAGGGGAAGCTGCGCCGGATCCACGGATTGCAGCAGCGCCTGCGCGGCGGCCAGGCGGGCGCTGCGCTCCGGCGCCAGCAACTGCAAGCCCGACAAGGCACCCGCCACGGCCGAGCGCAAGCGGTTGTTGACCATGACGCCTTCGCTGCCTTCCGGCAGCGGCACGCTCCGGCCGCTTGCCGGGTCAACCGCCTGCTCGCCGTCGACGAGGTACACCTTGCCATCGGGCGCGGCGTATAAAGTGTCGTCCTGCAACGCCTGCAGCACTTTGGCGGCCTCGGGGGTGGCCAGCGCGGCGATCTGCGCCACGGCGGCAACCCTGGCGTCGGGGTCGTCGCCGGCCAGCGGCTTGAGCAATTCTGGAGCGATGGCGGCCTGCGCCAGCGAGGATAGCAACAGGCAGGCGAGAACCAGCAGTTTGGGGAGAAGCTGCATGTGCGTGGATTCCATGTAGTAAAGCCGATGTCTTGACAGGTATCCTTTCCCCAAAGACAAGGACAGGGGTCGGACCCGCCGGGTCTGACCCCAGCTCTTTGCCTGGGGTTGCGGCGACGAATCGACGCGCAAGCTTTTTACAGCTTCTGCTTGCCCTCATTGCCCTTGATATACGGGCTCCACGGCTGGGCGCGTATCGGTTCCTTGGTTTTCCACACGACATTGAATTGCCCATCGGCCTTGATCTCGCCGATCATCACGGGCTTGTGCAGGTGGTGGTTCGTGGCATCCATGGTCAGGGTGAAGCCCGATGGCGCCTTGACGCTCTGGCCCGCCATGGCGGCGATCACCTTGTCGGTATCGGTCGACTTGGCTTTTTCCACGGCTTGCGCCCACATGTGGATGCCGACATAGGTCGCTTCCATCGGGTCGTTCGTCACGACGGAACCCGCGTTCGGCAGCTTTTGCGCCACGGCATACGCCTTCCACTGCTTGATGAAGGCCGTATTCACGGGGTTCTTGACGGACTCGAAATAATTCCATGCAGCCAGGTGGCCGAGCAGCGGCTTGGTATCGATGCCGCGCAGCTCTTCCTCGCCGACGGAAAACGCGACGACGGGCACGTCCGTGGCTTTCAAGCCCGCATTGCCCAGCTCCTTGTAGAACGGCACGTTCGAGTCGCCATTGATAGTGGAAATGACGGCCGTCTTGCCACCCGTGGAAAACTTCTTGATGTTGGCGACGATGGTTTGATAGTCGGCGTGGCCGAACGGCGTGTAGACCTCGCTGATATCGCTATCCTTGACGCCACGGCTTTTCAGGAAGGCGCGCAGGATCTTGTTGGTGGTGCGCGGATACACGTAATCCGTGCCCAGCAGCACGAAGCGCTTGGCGCCGCCGCCATCCTTGCTCATCAGGTATTCCACGGCCGGGATCGCCTGCTGGTTCGGCGCCGCGCCCGTGTAAAACACATTCTTTTCCAGTTCCTCGCCCTCGTATTGCACCGGGTAAAACAGCAGGCTGTTGAGCTCCTTGAACACGGGTAAAACCGACTTGCGCGACACGGACGTCCAGCAGCCGAACACGACAGCCACTTTATCCTGCGCCACCAATTGTCTCGCTTTTTCCGCGAACAAGGGCCAGTTTGACGCCGGGTCGACGACGACGGCTTCCAGTTTCTTGCCCAGCACGCCACCCTTGGCATTGATCTCGGCGATCGTCATCAAGGCTACGTCCTTCAGCGACGTTTCGGAAATGGCCATGGTGCCCGACAGCGAGTGCAAAATGCCTACCTTGATCGTATCGGCGGCCAAGGCTGCCGGCATGTAAGTGGACGTGGCCAGGGCCAGTGCGCCGGCGGCGGCCGCTTTCAGGATGATGCGTCGTGACATGGGGACTCCTGTGATGGGTTCGTGGGGTCGAGCTGAGCATACGATGTTGTTAAAGCAGAATGCATGCCAGCACGAGCAGGTGTCCGCCATGGTGCACGCGGCGCTCGCCGCACGAAAAAAAACCTGGCTGCACAAGGACTGTGCAGCCAGGTTTCAAATTGCCGTAAAACGGTGCGCCGGACGCAACAATCCCGGCATCAATCCTTGCGCGGCACGCCTCTCAAGCGGCGCCAGCCCTTGCGTCCCAGCGGGAACAGCAGCATGAAGGCGATCAGCCACGGCAGGATGTAGGCCATGGCCGTGATGGCGTTGGCCACGCCTTCCGATAGGTTGTCCGTGAAATTGCCCAGCGCGCGCTTGACGGGGCGCCAGAACGATTGCTTGCCTTCGGCGCTGATGGCCACGTTCAGCAAGTCCGTGTCGATGCGCTGCATCAACAGCGCGTCGGCCGCCGTCGCCTGCTCCAGCTCCACTTGCACGGTGGCCAGTTCCTTGGTCACCTTGATCAGGGCGTCGACATTCGCGCCCGAGCGCTTTTCCAGATCTTGCAATTGCGCCTGGTATTGCTTGAGCATCTCCAGGCGCTTCTTGCTGTCCAGCACAGGACGGCCCAGGTCTTCCACCTTGGTGCCCTGGCTCGTGACGTCGCCTTCGGCCGCGACCAGCGCGACGAGCTTTTTGATGCCGGCCGGCTTGGCGCGCATGCTGATGCGCGCATGCACGTAGCGGCCGCTGTCTAGGCTGGAATCGAGCAGCAAGCAGCCGTTTTCCGTATCGGCCTTGCAGGCGGCAACGACTTTTTCATACAGGGGCCGCACTTGCGCCTCGTGCGTATCGACGCTGACATTATGTTCATAGGCTAGAAACTCGCTGCCCTTTTCCTTGCCTTCGAGACGCGCGGCGCTCGATTGCCCGCCGCTTTCGCCCTTGCCGCCGCAACCGGCCAGCAACATCAGGCCGATCAGACCTACATACACTTTTTTCATGATTTCTTTCCTGAATTATTTTTGCAGCGGCAACAATGCGATATCGGGCAAGTGCGCCGCCACGTCCTGCACGGTGGCGTATTGCGTTAGCGACGCCACCACCTGCGGCAGCGGTTCCGCCCAGATTTCCGGCAAGTCGCGTTCCTCGGGCGCCAGCACGGGAAAGGCCAGTTGCTCGCGTGGCGGCGTGAAGGCGGCATCGACGCCGGGCTTGTTGCCGCGCGCATCGATGCGGTACCAGCCAGAATCCTGCAGATACACGGCGTTCAAGCCATGCAGGCAGAACGGCGGACCCACTTCCCCGACGGCCAGGCGCTGGTAGCACAGGCCGGCGGGAATGCCATTGGCGCGCAGCAGCGCGGCCAGCAGATGGCTCTTCGCATAGCAATAGCCGGTGCCATGCTGCAAGACGTCGGAAGCGCGGCAAGTGACGGGATTGCGCTGGTAATCCCAGCTGTGGGCCACCTCGTCGCGCACGAAGGCAAAGCAGCGGGCCGCGATGGCCGCGTCGCCCACGGCACCTGCCGCCAGTGCGGCCGCCTTGGCGCGCACGGCCGGATGGTCGCTGTCGATGTAGGTGCTGCTGGCTAGATATATGGAAAAGTCGGGGGAACAGTCGGTAGGCATGGCATAAAGGCAATGCGAAAAGATAATGCGCGATTTTAGTCGAAGCGGCGCAACATTCACCGTTTCTTTGCGCAGGAACAAAGAAAATCCACGCGCCGGGCCAGCTGCGCGGGGGCCGGCGACTTTGGCGGCGGCCCGGTAGCTGGTATCATGCGGGCAAACGCAGCCGGCCCTATAGGCCCGGCACAAGCACTACCCTGCGAAGCGGCCCCGCCACCGGGCGCGCCGCCGACGCCACCCTACAGATCAGAGAAACGAGTTCCCTATGAGCACTTCATCGTCCCACCCATCGTTCTGGCGCCGTGTCCCGCTGGCTTTCGGCGCCTTCTTCAGCACCCTGTCGGATGCCGCCTATGCGGCCCGCGTGGAAAAGCTGTCCCTGCCCGAGGCTGCTCCCGTATCGCCAGCGGCCCCGGCGCCAGCCCCCGTGCCGACACCGGCCGCCGCCCCCGTTATCTTGAAAGAAGCGACGCCGGATGCGGCCCTGCAGTTGCTGGCCCTGCTGCAACGGGAAGCGCGCCTGATCGACTTCACCCAGGAAAACCTGGGCAGCCATGCCGACGCCGACATCGGCGCGGCCGCCCGCGTCGTGCATGAAGGCTGCGCCAAGGTCATGCGCGAATATTTCACCATCGACGCCGTGCGCCAGGAAGCGGAGGGCAGCCGCATCGTGCTGCAGCAAGGTTTTGACAGCGCCCAGGTACGCCTGACGGGCAACGTGGTCGGCTCGGCGCCATTCACGGGTACCTTGAGCCACCGCGGCTGGCGCGCGTCCAGCGTGCGCCTGCCGAAACTGAGCGAACAGCACGACGCCGCCATCCTGGCACCGGCCGAGGTGGAACTGTGAACGACACAACGAACACTACCCCGCGCTACGCCATCGGCATCGACCTGGGCACCACCCACAGCGCCCTGTCGTATGTGAACCTGGTCGAGAGCGACGGCGAGCAATCCAGCCACGGCGTGCTGAAAGTGCCGCAGTTGTCGGCGCCGGGCACGGTCGAAGAATTATCGCTGCTGCCATCGTTCGTCTACCTGCCGCACGCCGATGAAGTGGCGGCCGGCGACCTGGCCCTGCCCTGGGTCACCGAGGAAGCCGGAGCGCCGTTCGTCGTCGGCGAAATGGCCCGCAGCCGCGGCGCCACCACGCCGATCCGTCTGGTGTCGAGCGCGAAAAGCTGGCTGTGCCACCCTGGCGTGGACCGCCGCGCGGCCATTCTGCCGAACGACGCGCCGGCGGAAGTCGCGCGCATTTCACCTATCACGGCCGCCACGCGCTACCTGACGCACTTGCGCCAGGCCTGGGACAACGCCCACCCGCAAGCGCCGTTCGCCGAGCAGGAAATCACCGTCACGATTCCCGCTTCGTTCGATCCGGCGGCGCGCGAACTGACGATGGAAGCGGCGCAGGCGGCCGGCTACACCTCATTGACCTTGCTGGAAGAACCGCAGGCGGCCCTGTACAGCTGGATCCAGACGAGCGAAGGCCGCTGGCGCAAGGAAGTCAAGCCGGGCGACATCATCCTGGTCGTCGACGTGGGCGGCGGCACCAGCGACTTTTCGCTGATCGCCGTGCTCGAGCGCGACGGCGTGCTGGAACCGCACAGGGTCGCAGTCGGCGAACACATCCTGCTCGGCGGCGACAATATGGACCTGGCCCTGGCCCACCTGGTGGCCCGCAAGCTGGCCGCCAACGGCACCCAGCTGGACGCCTGGCAAATGCGCGCGCTCACGTATGGCTGCCGCAGCGCCAAGGAAAGCCTGCTGGCCGACAGCGGCCTCGATGTGGCACCGATCGTCGTGCCGAGCCGCGGCTCGAAACTGATCGGCGGCTCCATCCGCACGGAACTGACGCGCGCGGAAGTATCCACCTTCATCCTCGACGGCTTCTTCCCGCAGGTGGAAGCATCGAGCCGCCCTGCCGTGCGCACGCGCGCCGGCCTGACGCAACTGGGCTTGCCGTATGCACAGGACGCGGCCATCACGCGCCACCTGGCCGCCTTCCTGGGCCGGCAAGTGGCAGCAACGGCCGAACTGGAAGGCTTCGCGGGCCGCCAGGCGGAAGGCGCCAGCTTCTTGCACCCGACGGCCGTGCTGTTCAACGGCGGCGTCTTCAAGTCCGACTTGCTGGTCCAGCGCATCATGGCGACCGTCAACGACTGGCTGTACATGGAAGGCGCGGAACCGGCGCGCATGCTGGCCGGGGCCGACCTGGACCTGGCCGTCGCGCGCGGCGCCGCCTACTACAGCTACGTGCGGCGCGGCCATGGCGTGCGCATCCGCGGCGGCACGGCCAGTTCCTTCTATGTCGCCATCGAATCGGCCATGCCGGCCATCCCCGGCATGGAACCGCCGATCCAGGCCCTGTGCGTGGCACCGTTCGGCATGGAAGAAGGCAGCGAACTGGAACTGCCAGGCCAGCAATTCGGCCTGGTCGTGGGCGAGCCCGTACACTTCCGCTTCTTCGCCTCGTCCACGCGCCGCAACGACCAGATCGGCGACTTGCTCGATTTCTGGGGTCCCGACGAATTGCAGGAACTGAGCGAAATCCAGGCGACGCTGTCCGCCGAAGGCCGGTCGGCCGGCGACGTGGTGCAGGTCAAACTGCACGCGCGCGTGACGGAAGCGGGCACCCTGGAACTGCTGGCCGTTTCCCCTGACGGCGCCGAGCGCTGGAAAGTGGAATTCGACGTGCGCGGCACGCCGCAGCAATAAGCATGCGCGGCGCGAAGGTGCAGCCGGCCTTCCTGGTCGGCATCGACCTGGGCACCACCAACACGGTGGTCGCGTATGCAGATGCTGCCGATACGCAGGCGGGCATACAGCTGTTTCCCATCGAGCAGCTGGTCGCTCCCGGCGAAGTGGGCGCACGCCCGCTGCTGCCCTCCTTGCGCTACCACCCTGCCGCCGGTGAACTGGCGGCGGGCGACTTGCAGCTGCCGTGGCGACAGCAAGACGTCGATCACGCCGTGCTGGGCGCCCTGGCGCGCCAGCTGGGCGCCCAGGTACCAGGCCGGCTCGTTTCCAGCGCAAAGAGCTGGCTGTCGCACGCGAACGTGGACCGCCAGGCACCCATCCTGCCGTGGGGTGCCGATGCCGACGTGGCCAAGGTCTCGCCCGTGGCGGCCAGCGCCAGCTACCTGGCCTACGTGCGCGCCGCGTGGAATCACCGCTTCCCGCATGCTCCCCTGGAGGAGCAGGAACTGGTGCTGACCATCCCCGCCTCGTTCGACGAGGGTGCGCGCGCACTCACCCTGGAAGCGGCCCGCATGGCGGGTTTGCCAACGCTACGATTGGTGGAAGAACCGCAGGCCGCCTTTTATGACTTCCTGCAGCGCCGGCGCGCCACCCTGCGTGCGGACCTGGCCGACACGCGCCGCATTTTGGTCTGCGACGTGGGCGGCGGCACCACGGATTTCAGCCTGATCGACGTGGCCTTCGATGACGACGGCGAACCGCAGCTCACGCGCAGCAGCGTGGGCAACCATTTGATACTCGGCGGCGACAATATGGACCTGGCGCTGGCGCACCTGGTGGAAACGCGCATGGCGGCAGGCAGCGAAGGCGGCATGAAGCTGTCGGCCGCGCGCTTGTCTCAACTGATGGAGCGCTGCCGCGCCGCCAAGGAATTGCTGCTCTCCAGCGACGCGCCCGACAAGGCCACCGTTACCCTGCTGGGCGCGGGATCGCGTTTGATCGGCGGCAGCCGTTCCGCCGACATCACGCGCGAAGAAGTGGCGGCCATGGTGGTCGATGGTTTCTTCCCGAAGGTGGAACTGGGCGACACAGCGAAAAAAGGCCGCGCCGGCATCGTCGAATTCGGCCTGCCGTATGCGCAGGACGCGGCCATCACGCGCCACCTGGCCAGCTTTCTGCAACAGCATCAGGGTGCATTGCCCGACACCCTGCTGCTGAACGGCGGCGTGTTCCGCGCTGGCGCGCTGGCGCGCCGCCTGGCCGAGACCCTGGAACACTGGCGGGGTCAGCCCCTGACCATCCTGCATAACGATAACCCCGACGTGGCCGTCGCCCGTGGCGCCGTCGCCTACGCGCTGGCGCGACGCGGCCAGGCGCCACGCATCGGCGGCGGCTCGCCGCGCAGCTATTTCCTCGTGCTGGGCGAAGCGGGCAAGGACCACCGCGCCGTCTGCATCCTGCCCCGCGGCAGCGCCAGCGGCGAAGAAATCCGCCTGATGGAGCGCCTGTTCGCGCTGCGCCTGGGCCGTCCCGTGCGCTTCCACCTGGCCACGTCCCTCTTTGAGTCGGGCACGCCGCCGCAACTGGGCGAGATCGTCGATCTGGACGCCGGAGAATACCTGCGCCTGCCGCCGCTGGCCAGCGTGCTGCAAGCGGAAAGCGGCGAGAAGCGCGACATCACCGTGCAGCTGGCAACCGTCATGACGGAAGTCGGGACGTTGGAAGTGCACTGCGTGGCCGCAGCCGATGCCGGCCAGCGCTGGCTGCTGGAATTCCAGTTACGCGCTGGTAAGGAAGAGCAAGGCGATGGCGAGGCTCAAGCCGTTTCGCCACGCATCAAGGAAGCGGTCGAAAAGATCGAGCGCATCTTCGGCGGCAAGGCGCAAAAGGTCGAGACCAAGGAAGTGCGCCAGCTGCGCCAGCACCTGGAACGGGGACTGGGCGGACGCGAAAGCTGGGATACGCCGCTGCTGCGCCAGCTGTTCGATGCCCTGATGCTGCGCGCCCGCGGCCGGCGCCGCTCCGCCGAGCATGAGCGGGTCTGGCTGAACCTGACCGGCTACTGTTTGCGCCCCGGCTATGGCGATACGCTCGATCCATGGCGCATCGAGCAGCTGTGGGCCCTGTTCGACACGGGCGTCCAGCATCACAAGGATAACCAGGTGTGCGCCGAATGGTGGACCCTGTGGCGTCGGGTGGCCGGCGGCTTGAGCACGGAGCAGCAATTGCGCCTGCTCGACGACTTCGCCTTCAACCTGCAAGCCGACGCGGCCCAGCGCGGCAGCCGCCCCGTCACCCTGGTCAACGGCAGCGACGACGACATGCTGCGCCTGGGCGCCTCGCTCGAACGCATCCCCGGCGCTTACAAGGCCGAAGTCGGTGTCTGGCTCATCAAGCGGCTGGAGAAAGCCGGCCGCGAAGCGGCGGACACGAACACCCTGTGGGCGCTGGCCAGGGTCGGCGCGCGCCAGCCCTTCCACGGCAGCGCGCACGAAGTGGTCGACAGCGCCACCGTGGCCGACTGGCTGCACGTGCTGCTGGCGCTGGACTGGAAAAAGACGGAACCGGCGGCGTTTGCCGCTACCCACCTGGCACGCATGACGGGCGACCGCTCGCGCGACATCGGCGACGCGCTGCGCGCCACTGTGCTGACCCGCCTGAAAGCCGTGGGCGCCCCACCGCTGTGGCAGGCCATGGTCAGCGAAGTGACGCAGCTGGACGAAGCGAATACCAAGCGCATGCTGGGCGAGGCGCTGCCGCCGGGGTTGAAGCTGATAGGCTGACATCATTGATCACGTAGGTCGGATTAGCCCGGAGGGCGTAATCCGACAACATCGTCGGCAGCACCTGTCGGATTACGCGCTTGCGGCCTCGGCGGCCCCCACTAATCCGACCTACTTGCCACAAGCCATTTATCCCTCGCTACGCGCCCCGCGATACCGTGGCAAGCCGTCGGCCAGCTTTACCCACTCCAGCTGCGTGTCCGTATAGATATGGCTGTGCGGCGGCAAGCGCCCTGGCTCATCGAGACTGCCAGTGGTCAGGCCGACCTCGTCCGGGTCGCGCTCATCCTCGAACGTCAGCTGCGTGCCGCAGCGGGGGCAAAAACTGCGCGTGCAGTGTTCGCTGGACGCATACGGTGTAGCCTGCCCCTGCAGCCAGCGAAAATTCGCCCTCGGCACGCTGAACCAGGCGACAAACGGCGCGCCCGACGCGCGGCGGCACATCGAACAATGACAGGCCGTTTCATGGAAGGCGCCCGTGCCCGCTTCGTAGCGCACGTCGCCGCATAAACATCCTCCGCTCAGCATGGCATCCTCCTGCAAATGAAAAAGGCGCCCAGTTTAGCGCCGCCGCGGCGCCATGGTTTGCGCTAGATCAGGGCGACGATCAACAGCAGCACCGCCAGCGGCGCCTGCACCAATACGATGCCCGGATGCGTGCGGCGCAGCTGGGCCCACACGGACAGACCCGGCACTTCCTCGTGCGGATGGTGGGCTTCGTCGCGCAGCGACATCGCGTGCAGGAACATGCCGGCGATCAGGGGGCCGGGGTTGACCCACGAGCCCTGCTCGAGCAAGCCGCGCGACAGGTAGATGGCCAGCGCGCCGATGGCAAGCGGCGAGGCCCATACGAGCGCCAGCATCAGCCGGATGCCATAGAATTCCGCCAGGGTGCCCACGCGGTGCAGGCGGCTGAAATCGTGGTCTTCCATGCGCTTGTCGATGGCCAGCTCGGCACGGCCGTACAGGGTCCACAGGCCGCCGAACAGGCAGCCCAGCAGCACGCCGATGACGATGTCGGCCACGAACACCGCATATTTGTTGACGTCGGCCGTGCCGATGCCCAGCGACGTGTGGGCGGCCGCGTGCAGGTGCAGGCCGGCCTGCTCGCCTTCGGCCGTCGTATAACGGTCGCGCACGTCATAGGTGCTGCCGATATACACGACGTCCTTGCGCGGTGATCCGGCAGCCACGCCGGCCTGGCCATCGACCAGTTTGACGCGCGTGCGCGTGGGGTTGAGGAATTGCGGCGCCACGGCGGCCGGGTGAAACGGCGCGGTGACGGCGTTCTGTTCGGCCGCCGCCTTGGCGTCGCCGCGGATGACGGGTTCGAACGCCCGGCGCGCCAATGTCTTCTCGCTGCCCGTGCGCCGCGCCAGCTGGCACACGCGGCCGGCCAGCGCCACCACTTCCTTTTGCTCGGACAGGGCGGCCGGCATGGGCTGCTGCTGCTCCTGCTCGTCGGCGCCATGTGCCAGCTCGAAAGCCACGGCCGCCAGCACGGGGCTTTTCAGCTCGATGCGCGTGACGGCGCCCATGCGTTCGCGGATGCGCGGGCTGGCGAAGTGGATGCCGGCCGCGCAGCGCGCGCGTATCCACGGCAGGTTCGCGTTGCGGTCCGATTGTTCGGGCAGGACCAGCACCAGCTTCCGTCCCTCGGCGGCCAGCCGGTCGAGCAGGCTGTCCAGCGGCCGCTCGCCCGCCTTGTGCTGCTCATATACGGCCGGCGCCAGGTCCAGGTCGATGGCCAGCACCTTGCTGCCGCGCGCGGCGGCGCTGGCGATCAATTGCTCCAGGCGCGAGCGCTCCAGCGGTTCGCGTTCGTCGAAGACCTGTTCGAACGCGGGCTGGTCGATTTCAATGATGCCGGGCCGGTAGGCGGCGCCCGGGTCCTTGCCCCGGTTCAGCAGCTGCCCCTGTTCCGCGCTGGCGCGCAACATGGCCGCATCGAGCCATTCGAGCACGTGAAAACCTTCCAGCACCAGCATCAGGGCGGCGATCAGGCTGGCGCCGATCACGTGGTGCAGCAGGTGCGTGCCCGTCAGTTTGAAGGCAGAGCCCAGCTGGACGGCCGGCCACAGCAGGCGCCGCCAAAGCGGCGGGCGCGGTTGATCCGGCTGGCTGGTTTCCACGGTGCGTTCCCCTTGCGTGCGTTGCATGAATTATCACTCAGGAAACAAATGATGACGAAAGGACAGTATATTGCAGTTGTGCCCGTTCCGCCGCACGGCTGGCACGGTCCAACCTGGCAGCCTACTGCGGCCTGGCCAGCAGCAGCTTGCCCAGCGCTTCGAAGGCTGGCGTGGTGGTCGGGTCGTTGGCCGCATTGGCCGCCGTCGGCGTGGAGGCGAAACGCACGATCACCATTTCCGCCTTCGGATCGATGTAGATGCGCTGGCCGTACACGCCGCGCGCCATGTAGGCGCCATGGTCGTTATGCGTGACCCACCACATGTCGCGGTAGCTCCAGCCCTTGAGCAAATCGTAACCGCCCCTGGCGAACAGCTGCTTGTCGCCGCCACGGCGGATATCGTCGACGGCCGCCTTCGGAATGATTTGCTGGCCGTTGTAGCGGCCATCGTTGCGCAGCATCTCGCCAAAGCGGGCCAGGTCGCGCAAGCCCGCGCTCAAGCCGCCGCCGGCAAACGGCGTACCCGTCGAATCGACCGACATGTAGCCATCCTGCTCGGCACCCAGCTTTTGCCAGACATGCTCGGACAGGTAGTCGTTGACGCTCTGCCCCGTGACCCTGGCGATGATCCAGCCCAGCACGTCGGAATTGACCGTGCGGTAACCGAAGCCCTCGCCATGTTTTCCCTCATGCCGCACCGTTTGCAGGTACTCGAAATAGCTGCGCGGTCCCATGTAATCCTTGGGCTTGGGCAGCGGGTTGCCGGCCGCCGCGTGCTGCCACACTTCCGCGTTCGGGTCGGCGTAATCTTCGCTGAATTTCAGGCCCGTGGTCATATCGAGCACCTGGCGCACGGTGGCGTCGCCAAATGCGGATTTGGCCAGTTCCGGCACGTAATCGGCCACCTTCCTGCCCGGATCGAGCTTGCCTTCGGCCACCAGGGCCGCGCCGATCGTACCCATCACGGACTTCGTTACCGACATGGCGCCATGCTGGCCGCCCTCCTTCAATACGCCGAAATAGCGCTCATACACGATGCGGCCCCGGTGCAGCACCACGATGCCGTCCGTGTAATTGGCGCCCAGCGACCGCTCCCAGGTCATGGTGTCCTTCGCGCCCAGGGGCGTGAAGCGCAGGCTGTCGATGTCGTTGCGCAGCGCGCGCGGCAAGGGCACGGGCGCGTTCAAGCCGCGCGCCACCGCCACCGTCGGCATCAACTGGCGGAAGTGCGATACGCTCCAGCGCAGCTGCGGGAAATTGAAATAGCTGCCATCGTCGAAGCGGATGATTTTATCGGCCGGCGGCGGCGCGCCCACCATCCATTGCAACGTGGCCGGGTCGCTGGCGGCCGCCGACAGCGGCGCCGTCGTCTCTGCCGCCTGGGCACCGGCGGCCAGCGCCAGGCACGCTGCGGCCAAAGCCAGGCGGCGGGTTGGTGGCAGTATCGTCATGCATTTCTCCTGTCATGGCTGGCGCCCGCGGCGGCGCTCGCTTCATGCGATGCATGCTAACAGAGAAACTTTTTATCTTGTCCTGCGGCATCCTATTGTGCGGGCCACGCGCTGAGACGAACGTCTCACGCGCGCGCCATGCTGCAGCGCAGGATGCACGGTCCCGCGCTTCGTGCTAAAAACGAAAACATCATAAAAAACAGACACGAGACACTGGAGAGCGCCATGCCCTACGTCCGCCAGACCAGCCATATCGACCGCGTGCGCGACCTGATCGCCGGCCGCATCGTCAATCCAGGGGCCGATACGGCCAGGCTGGCGTCGTCGTACCGGCGCTCGCTCGACGATTACCGGCTCGACCCCGCTTCCACCACGGGGCCGCGCATCCTGACGGGGGCCGAACTGCGCGCCATCCAGCAGTCCGAGGAAAATTTTCTGCGCTCCACGGGGCAGTGCCTGCCGCGCCTGCACGCCATGGTGCGCGAAGCGGGCTACTGCGTCATCCTCGCCAATGCGCGCGGCGTGACCATCGACTACGTGGTCGACACGGACCAGCGCAAGGACTTCAAGAAGGCGGGCCTGTATCCGGGTTCGTGCTGGTCGGAGGAAGAGGAAGGCACGTGCGGCATCGCCTCCGTGCTGCTCGACCACGAAGCCATCACCGTGCACAAGACCGACCATTTTCGCGCCGCGTTCACGGGTTTGACCTGCAGCGCCGCGCCGATCTTTTCGCCGCACGGCGACTTGATCGGCGTGCTCGATGCGTCGGCCTTGCGTTCGCCCGATGCGCGCGACAGCCAGCGCCTCGTCAAGCAGCTGGTGCGGCAAGGCGCGACCCTGATCGAGGACGGTTTTTTCCTCAAGTCCTACAGCCATTGCCGCATCCTGCTGGCGCACCGCAACCGCCACTTCGTGGAAGTGCAGCCGGAGATGCTGCTTGCCATCGACGAACATGGCGACATCGTCGCCGCCAACCGCTGCGCGCGCGACGTCATCGGGGGCCTGAACACCCTGCCGCGTCCCGTCGCCGAGGTGCTGGAAGTGCGCGCCGAGAGGCTGTTCGATGCGCGCGCGGGACGCAGTCTGCTGTCCCTGCGCCTGGCCGGCGGCGGCACCTGGCTGCACGCCCGCGTGCGCGCGCCGCTGCGACCGGCCAAGGCGCGTCCGCGCGCCATGCGCGAGGCCACCGTCGCGCAAGACGTGGTGGCCTACACGGCGCCGGAACTGGCCGAACGCACGCGCATCGTCCACGCCATGAACGCCGCCAAATGGCGCCCGCTGCAGGCGGCCGCCATGCTGGGCATCTCGCGCGCCACCCTGTACCGGCGCCTCAAGCAGCTGCACATCGTGCCACCGCACCGGCAGTGATGCGAAAAACGGGCTGAGACTTCCGTCTCAGGAGCGGCCATGCTGCGCTGCGCAATGCGGCGCCGGAACGCCAGTGTTACAACATCGTCAGCGGCAACACAGCCGCATCCCATCATAAAGTCAGCAGACTTGGAGGAGACACGATGCAAACCGATATCAACCCGCACGACCTGGCCGTGGCCGGCATCCTGGAGCAGCTCGAAGGCTTTCTTCGCGCCAGCGACGGCACGGGCGCCGCGCAACTGTTCGAACAGGATGGCTACTGGCGCGACCTGGTGCTGTTTACCTGGAACCTGAAAACCCTGGAGGGGCGCGAGCAGATCGCCGCCATGCTGGCCGCCCAATTGGGCGCCGTGCAGCCCGTCTCCATCCGCATCGCCGACGGCGAGCATGCGGTGGAAGCGGGCGGCGTGCTGCAAAGCTGGATCACGGTGGAAACGAACGCGGCGCGCGGCGTGGGCTTCATCCGCATCCGCGACGGCAAGATCTGGACCCTGCTCACCACCATGAGCGAATTGAAGGGTTTTGAGGAAGCCAAGGGCGGGCGGCGGCCCATGGGCGCGGAACACGGGGCGCGCACCAACCGCAGCAGCTGGCTGGAAAACCGCGAGCAGGAAGCGGCGGAACTCGGTTACGCGCGCCAGCCTTACTGCGTCATCATCGGCGGCGGCCAGGGCGGCATCGCGCTCGGTGCGCGGCTGCGCCAGCTGAACGTCCCCACCATCATCATCGAGAAAAATGCGCGCCCAGGCGACAGCTGGCGCAAGCGCTACAAGTCTCTGTGCCTGCACGACCCCGTCTGGTACGACCACATGCCGTACATCCCGTTTCCCGACAACTGGCCCGTCTTCACGCCGAAGGACAAGGTCGGCGACTGGCTGGAGATGTACACCAAGGTGATGGAGCTCAATTACTGGGGCTCGACGTCATGCGAGTCGGCCAGCTTCGACGAGGCCAGCGGCGAGTGGACGGTGCAGGTGCTGCGCGACGGCCAGCCCGTCACCCTGAAGCCGAAGCAGCTGGTGCTGGCCACGGGCATGTCGGGCAAGGCGAACATGCCGAAGTTCAAGGGCATGGACGTGTTCCAGGGCGAGCAGCAGCACTCGTCGCAGCATCCGGGACCGGACGCCTACGTGGGCAAGAAAGTGGTCGTCGTCGGCGCGAACAATTCCGCGCACGATATCTGCGCCGCCCTGTGGGAAGCGGGCGTGGACGTGACCATGGTGCAGCGCTCGTCGACGCACATCGTCAAGTCCGATTCCCTGATGGACCTGGCGCTGGGCGACCTGTATTCGGAACGGGCGCTGGCGGCCGGCATGACGACGGCCAAGGCCGACCTGACGTTCGCCTCGATCCCGTACAAGATCCTGGCCGACTTCCAGAAGCCCGTCTTCAAGGCCATCCGCGAGCGCGATGCGGATTTTTACGCGCGCCTGGAAGAACGGGGCTTCATGCTCGACTTTGGCGACGACGATTCCGGCCTGTTCATGAAATACCTGCGCCGCGGCTCCGGCTACTACATCGACGTGGGCGCCTCGGAACTGGTCGCCGACGGCAAGATCAAGCTGAAAAGCGGCGTCGGCGTGCAGGAACTGAAAGCCCATTCCATCGTGCTGTCCGACGGCACGGAACTGCCGGCCGACCTGGTGGTGTACGCCACCGGCTACGGCTCCATGAACGGCTGGGCGGCGGACCTGATCTCGCCCGAGGTGGCGAACAAGGTGGGCAAGGTGTGGGGCCTCGGTTCCGCCACAACGAAGGACCCGGGCCCCTGGGAGGGCGAGCAGCGCAATATGTGGAAACCCACGCAGCAGCAAGCGCTGTGGTTCCACGGCGGCAACCTGCACCAGTCGCGCCACTATTCCCAATACCTGTCGCTGCAGCTGAAGGCGCGCATGGAAGGGTTGAACACGCCCGTGTATGGGCAACAGGAGGTGCATCACCTGGCATGATCGTCTTGCATGTCGGCTTATGTCGGATTACGCGCGGCTTTGCCGCGCTCATCCGACCGACTGTCGAAAAAGCGGTGGATTTTGGCCCGCCGCTTCTTGCTGCACCTGCAAAACCACGTAGGTCGGATTAGCGCGCAAGCGCGTAATCCGACACAATGTTGGCGCATGCCGGATTACACACGAAAAAAATGGCGGCGGACCGAAGTCCGCCGCCATTTTTGGTTTGCAGTGATATCTGTTCAACACCACACAAACGTCTGACACAAATCGTAGCGAGCGGCGATGATTTGCGGCCAAGAAGCGCAACCGTGCTTGCACGGGGCCGCCGAGGCGGTAAGCATCGCAGGCCGCAAAGCGCGACGCGCAGTCGATTTTGTCACACGTTTTACTGCTTGATCGCTTCGATCGCGAATGTCAGGGTGACGTCATCGCTGACGGCCGGCGCATATTTGCCGGCATTGAATTCCGAGCGCTTGATCTTGGCCGTGGCGTTGGCGCCGCAAGCGTCTTTTTTCAGCATCGGGTGCGGTGCGCAGGCGAACGAGGTGACGGTCAGAGTCACTGGCTTGGTCACGCCTTTCAGGGTCAGGTTGCCTTCAACGGAGGCCAGCTTGTCGCCGTCGAAATTGAACTTGGTCGATTTGTAGGTAGCGACAGGATACTTGGCCGTGTCGAGGAAGTCTTCGCCCTGGATGTGCGAGTTGAACAGGGTCGAACCCGTGTCGACGGACTTGGTATCGATCAGCACTTCGACGGCGCCCGTCTTGGCGGCGCGGTCCAGCGTGACCTTGCCGGTGGTGTTATTGAAACGGCTTTGCTGCGTCGAGAAGCCCATGTGGGTGTACTCGAAACGGGGGAAAGTGTGGCTGCCATCGATGACATAGACTTCTGGAGCGGCAAAAGCGGACAGCGAGAAGCCGGCGGCGGCGATAAAAGCGAGCAGTTTTTTCATAATGGATTCCTGTAGGAGTGGAGGATGTCAAAACCGCAAGCAGCTGCAGGCGGGAAGCGCTGCGGCTGATTGTCTGGCTTCAGTTGCAACAGATTATGCATGGCAAGAAGATCGATGTAAAACGGAAAATATGCCTAGTTAGCATCGAAAAAATCGATAATAAAGGCAATGATGTCCATGACAGCGCCTTCTGCTGCCGATTATTGTCTGCATTGCCCAAAATATCCAGCGTTATCAAAGCCATAGATGAGAATGATTCTTGTTATTATTCTTTGCAATGGTTATCATCACGGCCCTGGCGGGCATGCAGCGGCGCCTTGATTCATCCATAATAGAGCAGAACACAGCACAGAAAAAACATGACGGCCACCCGCCACACCCGCCACGATATGCGCACCTTGAACGCCCATCCCACCGTCTCCCCGCCCCGCAGCCAGGGCCTGACCGCCGGCGCCCTCGCCTGATGCGGGAGCCGCACGCCCAGCCGCCACTGCGCGAAACGCACGGCATACGCCTGCGCCGCTGGGCCTGGACCGCCGCCGGCGCCCTGATGGTGCTGCTGGGGATCATCGGCGCCATGCTGCCCGTCATGCCGACAACGATTTTCCTGATCCTCGCCCTGGCCTGCTTCAGCCGCGCCTCGCCGCGCCTCGAGCACTGGCTGCTGCACCATCCCCGCTTCGGTCCGCCGCTGCGCCAGTGGCGCGAACACCGCGCCGTTTCGCGGCGCGGCAAGGCCATGGCTTGCCTGGGCATGGCCATCGGCTTTGTCGCCATGTGCCTGGGCCACCCGCCGTGGTGGGTCATCGCACTGGTGGGCGCCATGGAAATCGCCGTCCTCGTCTACCTGCTGCGGCGCCCGGAAGGCGGCCCTGCCGCCAGCGGGGCAGAATCTGCCCGGGAAGAGGGCAATGGCGGGCAGTAAACCGCCCTGCCCGCATTCAAAAAACGGCAAGTGAGCTGAACTGCACATAAAAGCACTGCGATGCATCCGCGGAGAGCGGCGAACTTTTCACCAAGATACGGCTCCCCCGCCCCCGTCCACGTGATTAAATTCGGCAAGAACGCCGCTTTCCCGCTTTTTCAACCAGCAAACAGGCACATAGACATTATTTGCATATTCAAAGCAAGATTCTGTCGTAGGAGTAATAACACGATCGGAGGTATACTACGCAACCGACGTAACAGGCTGGGCGATTTGGCCCCTGCAAGCGCGCCTGTCACGGTCCAATAAAAAAGGAAACACTGCATGACCACACCACACCGTACGCCGGTGATTCGCATCGATGGCGCGAACAAGACCTTCGCGCTGCCCAAAGGCGAACAATTCCACGCGGTCAAATCGGTCACGCTGGAAGTCTATCCCGGTGATATTTTCGGCCTGATCGGCAAGAGCGGCGCCGGCAAATCGACCTTGCTGCGCCTGATTAACCTGCTTGAGCGTCCTGACAGCGGCACCATTACCGTGGCCGGGCGCGAACTGACACGCCTGGGCAAGAGCGAATTGCGCGACGCGCGCCAGAATATCGGCATGATTTTCCAGCAGTTCAATCTGCTGCAAAACGCCAGCGTGTTCGACAATGTCGCCTTTCCCCTGAAAATCCATGGCACGACCAAGGGCGAGCAGATCGCCGCCAGAGTCGAGGAATGCCTGGCGCTTGTCGGCCTGTCCGACAAGCTGCACAGCTATCCGGCGCAATTGTCCGGCGGGCAGAAGCAGCGCGTGGCGATTGCCCGCGCCCTGGCCAGCCATCCCGACGTGCTGCTGTGCGACGAGCCGACGTCCGCGCTGGACGCGGAAACGACGCGCGCCCTGCTCGACACCCTGCGCGACATCAATGCGCGCCTGGGTGTGACCATCGTCATCGTCAGCCATGAACTGTCGGTGCTGGGCGCCATCTGCAACCGCGTGGCCGTCGTGGAAAAAGGCGCCATCGCCGAACAATTCGATTTGAGCGACACGGCCACCCCGCGCAAGACGGCGCTGGGACGCGAGCTGGCGTATTACGGCACCGAGGCGTTTGAAGCCACCGCATGGAAGGATGCAACACATGTTTGAAGAATCGATCAATAACGTCATCAACCTGCTGCCGGAAATCTGGGTGGCGCTGGGCCAGACCATGACGATGCTGGGCATCGGTCTCACGGCCGCCATCCTGGTCGGCGGCCCGCTGGGCATCTTGCTGTTCCTCGTCTCGGAAGGCCAGTCGCTGGAAAACCGCCCGCTGTCGACGATTCTCGGCTGGCTGGTGAACACCGTGCGCAGCTTCCCGTTCATCATTTTGCTGGTCGCCCTGACGCCGTTTACGCGCATCATCGCGGGCACCTCGATCGGCCCGCTGGCGGCCAGCGTGCCGCTGTCGTTCGCCGCCATTCCCTACCTGGCACGCCTGGTGGAACAGAACCTGCGCGAAGTGCCGCGCGGCGTGATCGAAGCGGCGCACGCCATGGGCGCGTCGGAAATGCAGATCATCTTCCGCGTGCTGCTGGTCGAAGCGCGCTCCGGCCTCGTGCTGGCGCTGACCGTGCTGTCGATCAGCTTCCTGTCGTATTCAGCCGTGGCCGGCGTGGTGGGCGGCGGCGGCATCGGCGACCTGGCCATCCGTTACGGCTACTACCGCTTCGAGACGGACATCATGGTCGCCACCGTAGCCATCCTGATCGTGCTGGTGCAAACCATCCAGTTCGCCGGCACGCGCATCGCCAAGCGCCTCGACAAACGATAATTCAAATTCAGAAACAAGGACCTGCATGAACCACCTTCGCCGTAATTTGCTCCTGGCCGCCGCCAGCCTGGCCTTCGCCACCGCCGCCCACGCCAAGGACCCGAAAGAACTCGTCATCGGTACCAGCTCCGGCCCCTATTCGGACCAGCTGAAGCTGGGCATCAAGCCTATCCTGGAAAAACAGGGCTACAAGGTCAAGATCGTGGAATTCAACGACTATGTGCAGCCGAACTACGCGCTGGCCGAAGGGTCGCTGGACGCCAACGTGTTCCAGCACATCGTCTACCTGACCAAGTTCGCCACCGATAACAAGCTGCCATTGAGCTCATTGATCACCGTGCCGACCATGCCGATCGGCCTGTACGGCGGCAAGCAAAAAACGCTGGCCGACGTGAAGAACGGCGCCACCATCACCATGCCGAACGACCCGACCAACCAGGCGCGCGCGCTGGTGATGCTGGCCAAGATGGGCTGGATCAAGCTCAAACCGAACGTCGACCCGCTGCGCGCGTCCGAGCGCGACGTGCTGGACAACCCGAAGAAGCTGAAACTGGTGCCGCTGGAAGCGGCGCAGCTGCCACGTTCGCTGGCCGATGCCGACTACGCCTTTGTGAACGGTAACTTCGCCCTGGCCGCCGGCATGAAGCTGACCTCGGCCCTCGCCGTGGAAAAAATCTCGGACAGCTATATCAACCTGGTCGCCATCCGCACGGCCGACAAGGGTAAACCATGGGTGAAGGACCTGGAAGCGGCCTACCGCTCGCGCGCCTTCCTCGACGCGACGAACAAATACCTGGCCGGCTACGAAAAAACGGACTACCAGCTGGCGCTGGAAAAGACGCTGAAAAAATAAACGGCGTGCACCAAACGTAAAAAGGACGGCCAAGGCCGTCCTTTTTTATTGTCCGCGCCTTGCGGGCGCCATCACTATTTAGAAGCGGTAGCCCACGCCTACGCCGATCAGGACAGGATCAACCTTGACTTCGCTGATCTTGGCGCCGCCGGCCAGTACGTCGCTGCGGATCTGCACTTTCTTGATGTCGAAGTTCAGCGACCAGTTTTTGTCCAGTTTGTAATCGACACCGGCTTGCAGCGAGTAGCCCCAGCTGTCATGTTCCAGACGGCCGGCGCCGTTCAGCAATTTCACGTCCGAGATATTCGTGTAGTTGATGCCGGCACCCACGTAAGGGCTGAACTGTTTTTCAGGCATGAAGTGGTATTGCAGCGACAGGGTCGGCGGCAAATGCTTGAAGGTACCGATCTTCGTGCCGGACAAGGTGACGTCATGCTTTTGCGGATACGTCAGGATCAGCTCGGCAGCGATGTTCGGGGTGAAGAAATACGAAATATCAATTTCGGGAATCGTCTTGCTGCTGACATGGATCGTGTCCGATGCGCCAGTGCCAAAGACCGGCGTGGATTTGTTGGCCGGATCGAGGTGCACGGCGCGGGCACGGACCAGCCATGGGCTTTCCTGTGCCATTGCGTTGCCGGCGAATGCGCCGATGGCGGCCAGGACGATTGCTGCTGCAGTTGCGGACTTTTTCATTCTAGTTCCCTCTTTTTGTCGTTAAGTAACGCTGCGAAGTCTAAGAGTGCGCTGCAACAAAAACTTTGATCCACATCAAATAGTGCTAGATGGCATCACTAGAGGCATTTTTTCCTTTGCCCAGGTCAAGAAAATGCGGCAATGCAGCGTGACCGCTTGCATGGCCTCCATTTCGGCGCGCAATGCCGGCATATGTTGCCCGCCACGCAATCACTACTTGCGCCGATGTCACTGGTTGGCAGGTCAGCTAGCCAGCATAATATTTCCAGTTCGCACGATACAAATGAGAATAGTAATGATTATCATTTGCGATATAATGAATGACCTCGCTCAGCGATTACAAAAGGAATGGGAGACATGGATATATTGAGGGAACTGCGTGAATCGGGCTTGAAAGTGACCATCCCCCGCTTGCGGATTCTGCAGCTGTTTCAAGAAGGCACGATCAAGCACCTGAGCGCGGACGATGTCTACAAACTCTTGTTGGCCGAAAAGATCGACGTGGGCCTGGCTACCATCTACCGCGTGCTGATGCAATTTGCCGAAGCGGGCATTCTGTTTCGCCGCCACTTCGAATCGGGCCACGCCGTCTTCGAACTGAACGAAGGCCAGCACCACGACCACCTGGTCTGCACGGGCTGCGGCAAGGTCGACGAATTCGTCGATGAAGGCATCGAACTGCGCCAGAATGAAATCGCCGCCGAACGGGGCTTCGTGCTGCATGAGCATGCGCTGTCGCTGTACGGCACCTGCGCCGAATGCACGGCGAAGAAAGTCCCGCCGCGCAAAGCGTCCTGAGGCAGCACACAAGCTAGCGCCAGGCGGCCCGCCTGCGCTACACTGCGTGCGCCGTGACTCGATAAAAGGACAAGAACAAGCATGTACATCGGAGAAATCGCCCGCCTGGCGGGCACCTCGCCCAAGGCCTTGCGCCACTATGAAGCGCTGGGCTTGCTGGGCGACGTGCGCCGTTCCGGCGCCTATCGCGTCTACACGCAGCAAGACCTGGCGCAGGTCAAGCTGATACGCCAGGCGCAAGTCCTGGGCTTCCGCCTGGCCGAACTGCTGCCCGTCCTGGCCGGCGACGATACCGACTGGGCGGCCCTGTCGCGGCACATCGCCGCCAAGCGCGCGCAGGTACAGCGGGATATCGCCCGCCTGCGCCAGCTCGATGCGCAATTGGCCGACATCGACACGGAAATCGGCGACTGTCTGGCACGCCAGCGCGCACAAGAGGCCGCTTGACTCTGCCCCCAGGGGCAGGCTTTAGCATGCAAGCTCTTCTTTAACGGACAGCCTGCATCATGACCAAGACGACACCCAAGCGCATTTTGATACTCCTCGGCCACCCGTCCAGCGACAGCTTTTGCGCCGCCCTGGCCGATGCTTACGCCGCCACGGCCCGCAGCGAAGGCCACACCGTGCGCGAACTGCGCCTGGGCCAGCTCGATTTCGACCCCATCCTGCACGAAGGCTACCGCCAGGTGCAGCCGCTGGAAGCGGACTTGCTGGCGGCGCAGGAAGCCATCAGCTGGGCCGAACACCTGGTGTTCGCCTACCCGATCTGGTGGGGCGGCGCGCCGGCCCTGCTGAAGGGCTTTGTCGACCGCGTCTTCCTGCCCGGCTTTGCCTTCAAATATCGCCCGGGCAAGGCTTTCCCGGCGCAGCTGCTGTTGGGCCGCACGGCCCAGCTGCTGGTGACGATGGACACGCCGCCCTGGTATTTCCGCTGGGTCTACCACATGCCTGGCATCCACCAGCTGCGCAAGACGACGCTGGAATTTTGCGGCATCAAGCCCGTCAAGGTGGCCAGCTTCGGTCCCATTTTGAACGCCACCGAGCCGCAGCGCGCGCGCTGGCTGGAACAGGCGCAGGCGTTGGCCCGGCGCCTGTAAGTTGCTTGCCATGCAGCCATCTTGCATACGGTTTTGACAAGCTGGTAATCAAGCCGTCATATTCAAAGGCTACCATGATGATATTGCCTGTTTGTCAGTCGCCTTGCTCTCGCGACAACAAGGGTCCGACCGTCATCTAAAGGTAGCCGCTGTGGAGTTCAACGCTTCTCGATTGCATCTTCCCCGTTATCGCACGTCCGTGGCGCTTGATCTGTGCGTTCCCACGGAATCCGTGCAGGCCGACGCCAGCAACTTCGCCGTGCTGGAACTGTTCACGGAGCGGCGTGACATGATGAGCCTGCCCGTCACGGAGCGGCACAAGCCCATCGGATTAATCAGCCGCAACATCTTCATGTCGCAGATGTCCAAGCCCTTCTATCACGAGGTGTACGGCAAGAAGAGCTGCATCGCCTTCATGGACAAGGAACCGCTGATCGTCGACGGCGCCATGAGCATCGAAGACCTCACCTTCCGCGCCGTGGAAGCGGGCGAGAAGGCGCTGGCCGACGGCTTCATCATCACCGAGGATGGCGCGCTGGCCGGCGTCGGCTTCGGCTTGCAGCTGATGAACGTGGTCGCCACCATGCAGGCGGAAAAGAACCGGCAGATCATGCACAGCATCGATTACGCCAGCGTGATCCAGCGCGCCCTGCTGCGCACCTCCGATGCGGAACTGCGCGCCACCCTGCCCGACGCGCACCTGGAATGGCAGCCGCGCGACGTCGTCGGCGGCGATTTCTACTTCTTCGAACGCCATGCGGGCGGCTGGTTCGCCGCCATCGCCGACTGCACGGGCCACGGCGTGCCTGGCGCCTTCATGACCCTGATCGCCTCGTCGGCCCTGAGCCAGGCCTTGCGCGAACTGGGACCGCACGACCCGGCCGCCCTGATCGGCGCCGTCAGCCGCGCCATCAAGACCTTGCTGGGCCAGGACGGCGCCAGCAGCAGCGAGGCCACAGGCCACGCAGGCTCGAACGACGGCATGGATTGCGCCTTTTTGTGCTACGACACGGCCAGCGCCAGCCTGCGTTTCGCGGGGGCGAAACTGGCGCTGCACGTGGTGGCGCCCGGCGAAGAGGCCGTGCGCGCCATCGATGGCGCGCGCATGGGCGTGGGCTATGTCGACACGCCGGCCGGCTACTGCTGGCACAACGAGACGCTCGCCCTTCCCGCCGGCAGCCTGCTGTTTCTCACCACCGACGGCTTGCTCGACCAGATCGGCGGCGCGCGCGACATCGCCTACGGCAAGCGGCGCATGCGCGAGCAGTTGCTGGCGCGGCGCGACGCTTCCGCCGGCGGCGTGGCGGCGGCCCTGCTGCAGGACAGCGCAGCCTGGCAGGGAGCGCAGCCGCGCCGCGACGACCTGACTTTTTTCTGTTTCCGCCTGTAGTTTGGGCGCCATCGCGCCACCTTATCAACAAGAAACCGGGTCACCGGCTAGCCAGGAGCACGCACGTGCTGTACGAAGAATTCAACGAGTTTTGGGATGTGGCCCGCAAGCGCAACATCATCTTTTTTTACGTGGGCTATTTCTCGCAGCACGTGGTGAACGCCATTTCCGAAACCATCAAGGCGCGCCTCGACACGGCCGGCGCGGCCGGACCCACGCGGCGGCGCATCTTTTCCTCGTTCATCGAGATGTCGCAGAACATCATGCATTATTCGGCCGACAGCCTGACGCCCGATGCGCAGCTGGACCAGCAGATGCGGCGCGGCTCGTTTTGCATCGGCACGCGCGGCGACAGCTTTTTTCTGCTGTGCGCCAACCCCGTCTCGACGGACAACGTGGCGCAGATCCGCGCCCGCCTGGAGCCGCTGCACACGATGACGATGGAAGAAATCCGCCTGGCCTACAAGAAGGCGCTGCGCGAGGAAGCGCCGGCCGACAGCAAGGGCGCGGGCCTCGGTTTTCTCACCATGGCGCGCGACGCCAGCGAGCCGCTGGAATTCGAATTCGTCCAGGATCCCCAGGAACCGGGCCACACCATCTTCTGCATCAAAGCCATCATTTGAAAGAGCCGACTCAGGAAAGCATATGCAATTACCGTCACCACTGTTCATCGCCGCGACTCCGAGTTCGCCCGAAATCGACTTCCGTTTCGAGCAGCACACCCTGTCGATCAAGGGCGAGTCGTATCCGGAAAACGCGGCCGCCTTCTATGGCCCGCTGATCGCCGCCGTGCGCGCCTACCTGGAAGGCTGCCGCGAGAGCACCATCACCGTCAACGTCTCGCTGGCCTATTTCAACAGCTCCAGCACGAAGATGCTGTTTACCCTGTTCGACACCCTGAACCAGGCGGCCGTCGATGGCAACCAGGTGCGCTTGAACTGGTATCACGACGAGGACGACGATACCATCCTGGAATTCGGCGAGGAACTGCGGCAGGACTTCACGGCGCTGGACTTCCACGACCATCCCGTGCAGGGCAGCTAGGGCATGCGCGCCGCCCTCTCCGAGTCCGGCCTGGAGCCCGACCTGTTCACCGTGGAAGCGGCAGCGCTGGCCGCCGCGCGCCGCATGCACGCCGACGCCAACGCCTCGGGCGCGGAACAGCGGCGCGTGCTCGGTGAACTGATCATCCACTACGAGCGGCTGATGCGCGAGACGCGGCGCCTGATCGGCCGCAGCGACCGCGCCGAGCGCGACATGCATCTGCTGAACCGCCAATTGCAGACCCTGGCCGGCCAGCTCGAATACCGCGCCACGCACGACCCGCTGACGGGCGCCCTGAACCGCGGCGCCGTGATCGACCACGCGTCGCGCTGCCTGGCGCAGGGCGACATGGCCCTGATCGTGCTCGATATCGACCTGTTCAAGCAAGTCAACGACGACTTCGGCCACCCGGCCGGCGACGGCGTGATCCAGGCCGTGGTCGACTGCCTGAAGGGGCTATTGGGACAGGAAACGGCCATCGGCCGGGTCGGCGGCGAAGAATTTTCCGTCGTCTGGCCCACCTCCTCGCGCGACGACGCGGCGCAAGTGGCGCAGCGCATCTGCGAGACCGTCGGCCGCCAGCGCCATGCGGCACCCATCACGCGCGCCATCACCGTCAGCGTGGGCCTGAGCTGGAACCGTGCCGGCACGCCGTTCGAGACGGCCTACAGCCATGCGGACCAGGCCCTGTACCAGGCCAAGCGCGAAGGACGCAACTGCGTGCGCCAGTGGCTGGAAAGCTGAAGCGGTGCGGCTAGCGTACCTGCTCGCGCGCCATGCTGCCATCGCGGCGCATGGCGGCCGCCGCGCGCTGCATGGCCGCCACCTGCGCCTCGGGCAATTGCTTGTTGCAGGCGAGGTAAGTCTGCACACGGTTAAAAGTCAGCAACGGCACCACCTTGCCCTCCCACTCCTTGCCGACGAAAGGCTTGCTGCCCACCGCCATGCCGACGGCCCACAGGTCGATACGCCCCAGCAGCAGCTTTTGCGGATTGAGCCACTCCTGCGTCACGGGCGCCACATTCATGCCGCGCTGGCGCAGGTAATCGTCGCGCGCGTCGCCGAGCACCGTGCCGATCACCAGGCCGCGCGCATCGGCCAGCGTGCGCAAGGTGAGGTGCCGCTCGGCCAGGCCATACAGTATCCATTCCGCTTCGTTGAGGGGGCCGATCCAGCGAAATTGCGCTTCGCGTTCCTGCGTGCGGCTGGTGGAGAAGATGCAGGTGTCGGCTTCGCGCAGCGCCTGCGCATACGCGCGCTTCCACGGCAGCAATTCGATGCTGTAGGCGATACCGGCACGCGCCATGATGCCGCGCACCTTGAGCGTTTCACGCCCCACGACGACATTGCCTTCCATCATGCTCGATGGTGGCAAATGCTCGCCGACGATGCGCAGGCCGGCCGCCGCGGCCAGCGTCGGCATCAGCAGCGCCGCTGCCAGCAGCCGTGCCATGCTTGCTTGTTTCATGCTTGCTTTCTTCTGCTACAGGGGATTCAAGCCGATGTTACCATCGGCCCGCAGCGGCATCGCCGCATAGGGGCAATTCAATCAACTATTTTCGGCAGCGTGGCAACAAGCCAACGCCAGCAGAACGTCATGCGGGAGGGGATGGGAGGAAAAATAACTGGCGGAAAACAGTAGGAGTCGAACCTACGGGAGAACGTCTGACGCCCTCCACCGGGTTTGAAGCCCGGCCACATCACCGGATGAGTGTGCTTTCCGCGGTGCCTGAGCTAAGTACTTAGCTGTTGGGCGAGGCTGCCGTATAGGACCACAGCGCTTGCGGGCGTAATAGATGCCCATTGCCAACACGGCGAGTATAACCGACGCGGTCGAAGAATTCCAAGACCTGGATCGCCCGCTTGCGGCCCAGGCCGCTGGCGTCGCGGAAGGTGGCCGCGCCCACGGCGCCGGAACCGGGCGCCAGGCGTTCGTCCAGTTCCGCTTTTTCGGTCAGGGTGCGCACCAGTTGCGCCAGCTCGGCCAGCGCCGCCTGGTGATAAAACAGATCGTGCACGACCTGGCTGATCTGGCCTGCCTTGGCAAGTTTGCGCAACAGCCTGCGCGTCTCGTCCTCGGCCAGGCCGAAGCTGCGCGCCAGGTCGCGCGTCCATGGCGGATCGGCTCGCCCCTGCTCCAGCGCGGCCAGCAAGGGTTCGGCCACCGCCTGCTCCTGCGGCGTCAATTCCACGCTGTGCGTCGGCAAGTGCAGGCTGGCACCGCGCGCCAGGAGATCGCCGCGCGCCAGCAAGCCTTCGACCAGATGGCTCCACAAGGCGTCTTCCATCTCCGCGTCAACGATGCGTTTCAGGCGCCACAATTCCGGCCCCGCCTCGTCGGGCGCGCGCGCGTGGAAGATTGCCAGAGCTTCCAGCACCCGCTCCTGCAGCGCCCGCAACGCCGGCGGCGCCACCAGCAGGGCGTCGCCGCCGCGCAGGACGATGCGCCGCGTATCGGGCGGCAGCGCCAGGGCGTCCGCCGGCAACAGGGACAGGCGCACCAACAGCGACTCGCGCAGCCCCAGCGGGCTTTGCGCCAGCAGGGCCGCATAGTCGCCGTGCGCGATGAACGCGGCCAGGGCACCGAGCCAGGCCAGCCTGGCCGGGCTGCGGCGCTTGCGCGCGGGACCGAACGGGTCGAGCACCATGCCGCCGCCCACGGTCTGCGTGGCTTGCGCATTGCGCACGACGAAGCGGTCGCCCGGCACGCCATGCATGGGGGCGTCGAACACCAGCTGTACTCTTCCCGTCTGTCCCGGCGACAGGGTCTCGCCATCGAGCATGACGGCGCGCGCCAGCTGGTGCGCCGCGCCCAGGTGCACGTGCAGCGGCGACCAGGCTTTCAGTTGCACGCCGGCATCGGGCAAGAGCGTCAGTTCCACGTCGAGGCGCTCGGAGCACTGCGCCAGCCCGGGCGCGACGATCCAGTTGCCCCGCTCGATGCGCTCGCGGTCGATGCCGGCCAGATTCAGCGCCAGGCGCTGGCCCGCCATGCCCGTTTCGGCCGCGCGGTTCTGCGCATGAATGCTGCGCACACGGGCCTGCGCGCCACCGGGCGCCAGCTGCAGCATGTCGCCCACCTGCGCGCGTCCCGCCAGCGCCGTACCGGTGACGATGGTGCCCTGCCCCGACAAGGTGAACACGCGGTCCACGCCGAGGCGGAACAAGCGCCGTTCATCGCGCTGCGGCAAGCCGCGCGCCGCTTGCGTCAGATGCGCCAGCAAGGCGGCCACGCCGGCATCGTCGTCGCGATGGGCGGCGGTGGGGAAAATCGGGCTGCCCGCCAGCGGCGTGCCGGCCAGCAGCGCTTCTATATCGGCTTCCACCTGCGCGACGCGGGCGCTGTCGGCGCGGTCGATCTTGGTCAGCGCCACGGCGCCGCGCGTCACACCGAGCAGCTGCAAGATGGCCAGGTGCTCGTGCGTCTGCGGCATGACGCCATCGTCGGCCGCCACCACGAGCAGGGCGAAGTCGATGCCCGTCACGCCGGAAGCCATGGTGCGGATGAATTTTTCGTGGCCCGGCACGTCGATCACGCCCAGCACGGTGCCGTCCGCCAGCGGCAGGTAGGCGTAGCCGAGCTCAATCGAAATGCCGCGCGCCTGCTCTTCCTTCAGGCGGTCCGTGTGCACGCCCGTCAGCGCGCGCGTCAAGGTCGTCTTGCCATGGTCGATATGGCCTGCGGTGCCGACGATCATGCGGACAACTCGGCGAGCTGCGCGATGAAGGCCGTCTCGTGCGCCGCTTCCAGGCAGCGCAAATCGAGCCACAGGGTGTCCTGGCCGATGCGCCCGATCACGGGGCACGGCAAGGCGCGCAAACGCTGTTCCAGCACACCCAGGGGATTGCTCAGGCGCGAGGCGGGCGCGCTGCGAATGGCCAGACCAAAACTGGGCAGCTGGTCGACGGGCAAGGCGCCGCTGCCGATCTGGCTTTTCATGGCTTCGGCGGTGACCACATAGGCGGCACCGAGTACGCTTTGCAGCAGCGGCAGCACGGTTTCCGCCTGCGCGCGCATGGCGCAAGCGGGACGCGTCAGCAAACGCAAGGTGGTCAGCCGTTCGGCCAGCAAGTCCGGCGCGCGGTACAGCTGCAGCACGGGAGCCAGTGCCGCCAGGGTCAGCTTGCCGACCCTCAGTGCACGTTTCAATGGGTTGCGCTTGATCTTCGCGATCAAGTCTGCCCGCCCGACGATGACGCCGCACTGCGGGCCGCCCAGCAATTTGTCGCCGCTGAAGGTCACCAGGTCGGCGCCCGCTTCGATGGTTTCGCGCACCGTCGTTTCATGCGGCAGACCGTACCGCGCCAGGTCGACCAGGGTACCGCTGCCCAGATCCACGGCCGTCGGCACGCCGTATTTTACGGCCAGCGGCACGAGTTCATCGAGCTCCACGCTTTTCGTGAAACCGGTAATCGCGTAATTGCTGCAATGGACCTTCATCAGCAAGGCCGTGTTCTCGTTTACGCCATTTACGTAATCGGCCAGGTGCGTGCGGTTGGTGCTGCCCACTTCGCGCAGCACGGCGCCCGCGCGCGTCATCACGTCGGGGATGCGGAAGGCGCCGCCGATTTCCACCAGCTCGCCGCGCGAGACGACGACTTCTTTATCCTGCGCCAGGGTATTGAGCATCAGCAGCACGGCGGCCGCATTGTTGTTGACGATGGTGGCCGCTTCGGCCCCCGTCAGTTCGCGCAGCAGTTCCTCGACCAGGTCGTCACGGTCGCCGCGCTTGCCCGTTTCCAGGTCAAATTCCAGATTCATCGGCCACTGCAGCGCTTCCACCACGGCTTGCACGGCCGTATCGGGCAACAACGCGCGGCCCAGATTCGTGTGCAGCACGGTGCCCGTCAGGTTGAAGACGGCGCGCAGCTGCGGACGCGCTTGCGCCTGCAACCGCTCATCCATTTGCGCGGCGATGGCGGCAATCGATGCGCCCTCCTCGCACACTGCGCCCGCCAGCATGGCCGTGCGCAGTTCGGCCAGCACGGCGCGCGCACAGGCCAGGGTCTGCACGCGGCCATAGCGCGCAATCAGGTCAAGGCAAGCCGCGTCGCCCAGGATGCGGTCTACCGATGGCAGGCGCACGGTTTGCCCCGTCGTCATGACGGCTGACCCTCGTTGCCGTCGCTTTTGCCCAGCCACAGCAGCGGGTTGCCACTGGCGCGCTGGTAGCCCGCTTCGCCCACCAGCAGATCGAGCATCAGGCTGGCCAGGTCGTCGGCCAGGGGTTCGACGTTGTAATCGTGTTCCTGGTTGAAGACTTTTCGATAGGTATGGCAGTCGTCGCAGGTTTCCGCGCGCGCCACCTTCTTCGGATCGTTCGCCTTGTTGGGCAATTTGTCGTCCTTGGCCGTCACGGGATCGAACGGCTTGGCATCGGCCGCGTCCAGGCCCTGGTAGGCGATCTTGCCATTCTGTTCGCAGGTCGAGCACTTGACGCGCACCATATGCCATTCGCTTTCGCAAATGCCGCAGTGCAGGTAGCGGTAGCCCTGCGACTGGCCGCCGATGCGGATCACGCTGGCGACCGGGTGCGAACCGCAGACGGGACACAAGGTGCCCGTTTCCAGGTCCGGCACGCGCGCGGCGCGCAGTTCGCTGGCCGACACCGACCATAGAATTTGCAGGGCGGCCGCGACGAATGGCGCATGCATGGGATTGAGGTTGTCGCCGTTTTCATCGAGCACGGCATCGGCGCAGGCGTCCAGCGCTTGTGCGTCGAGCGCGCGCAGTTGTGCCAGCACCTGAGTCAGGCCGCCGGACAAGGCCGGCTGGCTTGCCGCCGTGGCGGCCAGTTCATCGAGCAGGCTGGCGAAAATGTCGCGCCAGACGGGTGGGCGGGCGCCGCTGACGGGCAGCACCGGCATGCGGTGCTGGATGGCGCGGCGCAGCGCGTCGGGATCGGCGGCAGGCACGGCGCCGGGCGCCAGTTTTCCCACCACGGCCGCCTGCGCATCGGCCAGCGCGGCCATCAGCACCAGGTAGCCCTGCATGCCCGCGTCGACGGGGATGCCCTTGATCTTACCCTGCGCCAGTTCGCGCAGGCGCAAGGCGCGCGCCGTAAACAGGCCGCCAGGCTGCGGCAGCAGCAGGCGCGGAATCGCGTTGTGGTCCAGGCCTTCGATTTCGCCTGGCTGAAGAATACGTTGTACCAATGGAGTTCCCATCAAAAAAAGGGGATGTAAAAGCATTTTAATCGATACAGTCATAGCAAGCCGCAAAAGAAAACAGGGGTCAGACCCGGCGGGTCTGACCCCAGCATTTAGTGCGGAGGTAAATCGCTTCCGCCTATTTTTCCGTATGACGGATCACGGCCTCAAACCACTTCGGATGGTGCTTGCGCGCCCAGCCGTAGGTGACGGTGCCGCGCACCATGGCGCCGATCGAGCCCTTGACCCACAGGGCCGCGTAGATGTGCACGATGATGGCGCAGATGATGGCGAAGGCGCAACCGGCGTGCAGCAAGGCGGCAAAGCGCACCACGTCGATCGGGAAATAGAACGCGAAATACGCGCGCCAGATCACGATGCCCGACAACAGCAAGCCGATCATGCTGACCAGCAGCACGAAGAACAGGATCTTCTGGCCGGCATTGTATTTGCCGATCTTCGGAAGCTTCTCTTCGCGGTTGTGGAGCACGTCGTCCATCTGTTTCAGCCACTGCTTGTCGCCGTCCTCGAACTTGTTGTGGTGCCAGAAGCGCACTACCAGGATCGCGAACGAGACGAACATCACCAGGCCGGCGAATGGATGCAGGATGCGCGTCCATTGCCCGCCGCCGAACAGATTCGCCAGCCACGCCATCGACGGATGGAACATGGCCAGCCCGGACAGGGCCAGCATGACGAAGGTGATGGCGGTCACCCAGTGATTCGTGCGCTCGTTGGGGTTGTAGCGTTCGATCAAGGGATTACCATCCTTGTCGCGCAGCTTGCCGTCGTGAAGTTCACTATGCTTCATGCTGTTCCTCCCGGATGCGCTTGGCCTCTTCCAGCGCTTCGTGCTCTTCGTCCTTGCTCACTTCGTTCGGACCGACGCGCGTGTAGTGGAACAGGCCTGCCAGGGCTGTGGCGGCCATGCCGGCCACCGCCAGCGGCTTGGACCAGCCCTTCCAGAAGCCCACCATCGGGCTGATGCGAGGGCGTTCCGGCAAGTTCGAATACAGCTTCGGCTTGTCGGCATGGTGCAGCACGTACATCACGTGCGTGCCGCCCACGCCCAGCGGATCGTACAGGCCCGCGTTTTCGAAACCGCGCGACTTCAGGTCGACGATGCGTTCTTCCGCATGCACCTTCATGTCTTCCTTGGTGCCGAACACGATGGCGCCCGTCGGACACGTTTTCACGCAGGCCGGTTCCTGGCCCACGGCGACGCGGTCCGAGCACAAGGTGCACTTGTAGGCGCGGTCGTCCTTTTTCGAAATGCGGGGCACGTCGAAAGGACAGCCGGCCACGCAGTAGCCGCAGCCGATGCAGTTTTCCTGGTGAAAGTCAACGATGCCGTTCGTGTACTGCACGATGGCGCCCGGCGCCGGACAGGCCTTCAGGCAGCCCGGGTCCTCGCAGTGCATGCAGCCATCCTTGCGGATCAGCCACTCGAGGTTGCCGTCATTGTTTTCGTGTTCGGCAAAACGCATCACCGTCCACGATTGCGGCGTCAGGTCCGTCGGATTGTCATAGGTGCCATGGTTTTCGCCGACTTCGTCACGCAAGTCGTTCCATTCCATGCACGCCGTCTGGCAAGCCTTGCAGCCGATGCACTTCGACACATCGATCAGCTTGGCGACGGTGCCCGTCACCGGGGTACGCGCTTGCGGCGGCGTCACCGTGGTGGCGGACAGGCGCCGGATATCTAAGGATTGCAGTGCCATTATCGATCTCCCATCATGCTTTTTCCACCTTCACGAGGAAGGACTTGAATTCCGGTGTCTGCGAATTCGCATCCCCCACGCCCGGTGTCAGGGAATTAATCAGATACCCCGGCTTGGCCACGCCCGTAAAGCCCCAGTGCAGCGGCAGGCCCACGGTATGCACCTGCTTGCCTTCGATCTTCAAGGCCTTGATGCGCTTGGTGACGACGGCCTTGGCGATGATGTGGCCGCGCTTGGACGTGACACGCACCTTGCCGCCGGCAACGACGCCGATGCTGGCCGCCAGTTCCTCGCCGATTTCCACGAACTGTTCCGGCTGGATGATGGCATTCAGGCGTGCATGCTTGGTCCAGTAATGGAAATGCTCGGTCAAACGGTAGCTGGTCGCCACGTGCGGATATTCCTCATGCGTGCCGAACAGCTTGCGGTCGTCGGCAAACACGCGCGCGGCCGGATTGCTGGTCGCTTGCGGGTTTTTCGGATGCATGGGGTTGTAGCCGAGCGGATTTTCAAACGGCTCGTAATGCTCGGGGAACGGACCTTCGGCCATGGCGCCACGCGCAAAGAAACGCGCCACGCCCTCGCCCAGCATGATGAACGGACCCATGCCGTTTTCCGGCGGTTCATCGACCTTGAAATCGGGAATGTCGGCCCCGCTCCAGTTTGTGCCATTCCACTCGATCAGCTTGCGGGTCGGGTCGAAAGGCTTGCCCTTCAAGTCGCACGAAGCGCGGTTGTACAGCACGCGGCGGTTCGCCGGCCACGCCCAGGCCCAGCCCAACGTCTGGCCGATGCCGGTCGGGTCGCTATTGTCGCGCCGTCCCATCTGGTTGCCCGCCTGCGTCCAGCTGCCGGCGAAGATCCAGCAACCGCTGGTGGTCGTGCCATCGTCGCGCAATTGCGCAAACGAGGCCAGCTGCTCACCCTTCTTCACCAGCAGCTTGGCCGGATCCTTCGGATCGTACAAGTCGGCCAGCGCCTTGCCGTTGAATTCGCGGGCAATTTCTTCGGGCTGCGGGTTATGCGGCTGCGCATAATTCCACGTCAGGTTTAGAATCGGATCGGGGAACTTGCCGCCCTCTTTCTGGTACATGCTGCGCATGCGCAGGAACAGGCCCGACATGATCTCGAGGTCGCTGCGCGCCTGGCCCGGCGGTTCGGCCGCCTGCCAGTGCCACTGCAAGACGCGCGAGGAACTCACGAGCGAACCGCGTTCTTCGGCGAAGCAGCTGGTCGGCAGGCGGAACACTTCCGTCATGATCTTGGTCGGATCGACTTCATGGTACTGCCCGTGCGCCTTCCAGAATTCGCCCGTTTCCACGGCCAGCGGATCCATGATGACGAGAAACTTCAGTTTCGACAGCGCTTCCGTGACCTTCTGCTTGTTCGGCGCGGACGCCAGCACATTGAAGCCCTGGCAGATATAGCCCGTCATTTTGCCTTGATGCATGTTCTCGATCGCTTGCATCAAGTCATACGGCTTGTCGAGCTTCGGCAGGTAGTCGAAGGCGTAATTATTGTCCGCCGTGGCAAAGTCGCCCCACCACGTCTTCATGAAGCTGACGTGAAATTTGCGGTAATTGCTCCAGTAGCTGAGCTGGTTCGGCCGCAGCGGCTTGGTGGCGCGCGCGGCGATGTAGCCGTCGAAGTCCTGCTCGCCCTCGTTCGGCAAGGTCATGTAGCCCGGCAACAGGTTCGACATCAGGCCCAGATCGGTCAAGCCCTGGATGTTCGAGTGGCCGCGCAAGGCGTTCATACCGCCGCCGGCGATGCCCATATTGCCCAGCAACAGCTGCACCATGGCGCCCGTGCGGATGGTTTGCGCACCGGTCGAGTGGTGCGTCCAGCCCAGCGCGTACAGGATGGTGCCGGCGCGTCCCGGCACGGCGGTCGAAGCCAGGGCTTCCGCCACCTTGTGGAACTTGTCGGCCGACACGCCGCACGTACGTTCGACCATTTCGGTCGTGTAGCGTGAGTAGTGCTTCTTCATCATCTGGTAGACGCAGCGCGGATGTTCCAGGGTCGGGTCGACCTTGGCATAGCCGTCTTCGCCGATCTCGTAATCCCAGGTGGCCTTGTCGGTGTACTTGCCTTTTTCCTTGTCGAAACCCGAGAACAGGCCGTCCTCGAACGCATAGTCTTCGCGCACGATGAAGGGCATGTCCGTGTAGTTGCGCACGTACTCATGCTGGATCTTGTCGTTCGTCAGCAGATAATTGATGATCGCGCCGAGGAAGACGATGTCCGTGCCGGTACGCGTGGCGCAGTAGTAATCCGCCACGGATGCGGTACGGGTAAAACGCGGATCGACAACGATCAGCTTGGCCTTGTTATGCGCCTTCGCTTCCGTGACCCATTTGAATCCGCAAGGATGTGCTTCTGCTGCATTGCCGCCCATGACCAGGATCACGTCGGCATTCTTGATATCGACCCAATGATTCGTCATCGCGCCACGGCCAAACGTCGGGGCAAGACCTGCCACCGTCGGTCCGTGTCATACACGCGCCTGATTATCAAAGGTCAGCATCCCCATGCTGCGCACTGTCTTGTGGGTCAGATACCCGACCTCGTTGCTGCCGGCGGACGCGGCAAGCATGCCGGTGGAGAGCCAGCGGTTGACGGTCTTGCCGTCGGCATTCTTTTCGATCAGGTTGGCGTCACGGTCATCCTTCATCAGGCGCGCGATCTTGTCGAGCGCCACATCCCAGGAGATCGGTTGCCATTCCGTGCCGCCCGGTGCGCGGTACTCGGGCACTTTCAGGCGGTTCGGGCTGTGGATGAAGTCGACCAGGCTGGCGCCTTTCGGGCACAGGGTGCCGCGGTTCACCGGGTGATCGGCATCGCCTTCCACGTGGATGATGCTGGAGACGGCATTTTTCGCGCCGTCGCCCAGTCCATACAGCAGGACGCCACATCCTACCGAACAGTAGGGACAGGTATTGCGTGTCTCGGTCGTGCGAGACAGCTTGTATTGCCGCACTTCCGCCATCGCCTGGCCCGGTGCGAAACCGAGCAGGGCGAGGCTGGAACCAGCAATGGTCGCGCCAGTTACCCGAAGGAACTGGCGCCTGGACATCTGAACCATATTCAGGCCTCTATGATGTGAGTAAATAAAAAGTCATACAACGTCGTTGTAGTGTCATATCACCAAGATATAAGCACCATGCCTGTGCCGTATGACCGTATTTTACCCCTCAAACCTCTTCAAGGCTCAGTTCGCCGGAGAAGGTTGCAAATAGTCAACATTATTTCATCAATACCGAACAGTTCCTCTAAACAATGCCCGCCTGCCCCGTGCAACTAACCGCCCATGAAAAAACCCGCTCGCGAGCGGGTTTTTGGGGAGCAATCAAAAATTACAGGCTGTAGCGCAAGGTCAGCGCCACGTTGCGCGGCGCGCCCGGCAGACTCAGGTTCGGGCTGGAACCGTGGCCCGAGACGATGTAGCGCGTATCGCCGATATTGTTGACGTTCAGCTGCACTTCATAGCGGCCCGTGCGGTACGCGGCCATGGCGTCGGCCGTCACATAGCCGGGCAGCACCACCGTGTTGCCCGTATTGGCGAAACGGCTGCCAACGGCATTCGCGCCGGCGCCCACCGTGAAGCCGTGGCCCAGGTCTTTCGTCACCCACAAGTTGGCCATGTTGCGCGCCGTCAGGGTGGCGCGCTTGCCTTTGACGGGAACCGCGCTGGCCGTCGTCGTGCCCGGCGCATTCACGCTGCGGTCGACGGCGATGGAGTCGGTGATGGTGGCGTCCAGGTAGGCGTAGCCGGCCATCATTTTCCAGCCGTCATGCAAGTCCGCGTTGAAGGTCAGCTCCAGGCCGTCCGTGCGCTGAGTGCCGACGGGCACGATGCGGTTCGTGATCGGGTCGCTGGTCTTGATATTGTCGCGTTCGAGGCGGAACAGCGACACGGTGGCGTTGGCGCGGCCGCCCCACAGGTCGTACTTGGCGCCCACTTCCGTGTTGCGCGTGGTTTCCGGCGCCAGGTCGGCATTGTTGGCGGCCAGGGCGAAGTTCTCGCCGCTGGGCTGGAATGAACGGCTCCACGACGCGTAGTACGACTGCACGGCGCTGGGTTGCCAGACGAGCCCGGCACGGGGGCTGTAGGCCGAATCCGTGCGCGACAGGTCCGCAAGCGTCAGGCCGGCCGCATTGGCCAGGCGCGACTGCTGCTTGTAGCGGTCGTAGCGCAGGCCGGCCAGCGCCTTCCACTCGTCGTTGATACTGATGGCGTCCTGCACGTAGGCGGCGGCCGTGTCATAGGTACCGAAGGTATCGCCGCGCGCGCCCAGCTTGCTGCGGTTAACCTGCGGCAAGACGGGATGGAAGATCGACACATTCGTCGCCACCACGGTCGAGGCCCAGCTCGACGCATCCTTGTTTTGCTTGCCGAACTCGGCGCCGTACAGCACTTCATGGCGCAAGGTGCCTGTGACCAGCTTTTGCGTCAGTTCCGTCTGGTTGAACCAGCCGCTCTCGTCACGGTTCAGCTTGGCGTGACCGAGGCTCATCGTGCCCTTGACTTCGTTGACGTTGCCGGAAATATTCGTGTTGTTGCGGTCCAGGTGGTAATCGTAGTAACGGAAGGCATTGCGCAGCGACAAGCTATCGCTGAACTTGTGCGTCAGGGTGGCGGCCGTGGACACGACGCGCGACTGGCTGAAGTCCGCATCGCGGGCATTCGCGGCGCCATAATAGGTGCGCGCGTCGACGGCGACGGGGCGGCCCTGGTAGGACGGGATGCCGAAGTCCGTCAGGCGGCGGTCTTCCAGGTAATCGCCCTGCAGCAGCAATTTGGTGGCGCTGGACAGGCGGATGGCGACGGAAGGCGACAGCGCCGTGCGGTTGATGAATTGCTGCTCGCGGTAGCTGTCCGACAATTCGCGCGCGCCCGTGAAGCGCCAGTCCACCGTCTCGCCGACACGGCCCACGTCGACTTCGCCGCGGCGCCCTGCTGTATTGGTCAGGCTCAGGGCCACGTCCGTGATATCGATGCCGGGCTTCTTGGTGATGCGGTTCACCAGGCCACCCGAGGAACCGCGGCCGTACAGCACGGCGGCCGGTCCCTTGATCACTTCCAGGCGCTCCACATTCGACAGGTCGCGGAAATACAAGGCGTCATCGCGGAAGCCGTCGACGAACTGGTCGCCGATGGCCGTGAAGCCGCGGATGAATATCTGGTCGCGCTGGCCGTCGCCCGTGGACAAGCCCACGCCGGGGATGTTCTTCATGATGTCCTGGATCGACATGGCGTTCTGGTCGCGGATGACGGCGGCCGGCACCACGTTGATCGTCTGCGGCACGTCGCGCAGGGCCATTTCCGTCTTGGTGCCGCTGGCCGAGGTGGCGGCGACATAGCCATCCTTGTCCTTCGATGCCGTCACGGTGACGGCGGGCAAACTTTCCTGCGCCCAGGCCGCCAATGGCGTGGCGCCGAAGGTCAAGGCGCCCAGTACGGCGATGGTGATCGGTTTGAATCCTGGCTTGCGACGTTGCTGCATACAATTCCCTGGTCGATGTTTTAATACGAATGATTATCATTAGTATTTTATCAGGCAAGCATGCCTAAAGTAAGCACTTCTGTAAGTGATAGTACTTATGGACTAGGTACTTGATGTAAAAACACAACAGGAAATCAATATCAAAAAATAATTAAAATTGCTTTGAAAAACTATTTCTCTGCGTCAATGCTATACTTGCGGCTTGCTGGGCGGCGGTCAGCCTGACCGACATGCCCCTTGCTTCACCTCCAACGCCACGCTCAGCGCGGCGCGCCGCACAGCCATCACGCGGCACCCGAAGACCCCGATCCCCTGCGCCTTGCGGCGCCTGTCCGCCCCTGCTGGCGGCGGCGATCATGACTATTAAACTGTTAGGAATTACATGAAAAACCTGAACATCGGCAGCCGCCTTGGCGTCGGCTTTGCTGTCGTATTGCTGTTGCTTGCCGCCTTGACCATCACAGCCCTCGTGCGCATGCAAACGGCCAGCGACCTGACTTACCGCCTCATCAATACCAGCATCAAGAACCAGCGCATGGTGGCCGAATGGTCGAAGATCATTGAACTCAACAGCGTGCGCGGCGTCGCCTCGTTCGAGATTACCGATCCCGTCGTGCGCGCCAAGATCGAGGAAGACTTGAAAGTCGATGCGGAGCGTTCCAGCAAGCTGCAGGACGACATCGTCGCCTCCCTGCTCAACCCGGCCGTGATCGAGCAATTCAAGGTCGTGCGCAAGGTGCGCACCGACTACGTGACGACGCGCGCACGCGCCTTCAAGATGAAGGCCGACGGCGATATGGCGGGTGCCAAGGTCGTGTTCGACAAGGAAGTCGCGCCGATCACCGTGGCCTATCTGGCCGAAGTCAAACGCTTTGCCACCATGCAGATCAAGGCTGCCGACGGCGTCGGCAACAGCATCATCGAAGCCTACAGCGGCACCCGCGTCTTCCTGATCACCATGGGCGTGCTGGCCGTGCTGATGGGCATCGGCTTCGCTTGGTGGATCACGCGCTCGATCACCGGCCCCATCCGCGCTGCCGTGAAAGTGGCGGAAACCGTGGCAGCGGGCGACCTGACCAGCACCATCACGGCGCAAGGCCGCGATGAAACGGGCCAGTTGATGCACGCGTTGAAAACCATGAACGACAGCCTCGTCGGCATCGTGGGACAAGTGCGCAGCGGCACCGACACCATCGCCACGGCATCGGCGGAAATCGCCGCCGGCAACCAGGATCTGTCGTCGCGCACGGAGCAGCAAGCGAGCTCGCTGGAAGAAACGGCGTCATCGATGGAAGAACTGACCTCGACCGTGAAACAGAATGCCGACAACGCGCGCCAGGCGAATAAACTGGCCGGCGACGCGGCCGGCATCGCCAGTCGTGGCGGCGCCGTGGTGGCCGAAGTGGTCGCCACCATGAGCGAGATCAATACCTCGTCGAAGAAGATCGTCGACATCATTTCCGTCATCGACGGCATCGCCTTCCAGACCAACATCCTGGCGCTGAACGCGGCCGTGGAAGCGGCGCGCGCCGGCGAACAGGGCCGCGGCTTTGCCGTCGTGGCAACGGAAGTGCGCAACCTGGCGCAGCGCTCGGCAGCGGCGGCAAAAGAAATCAAGGGCTTGATCGACGACTCCGTGCAAAAAGTCGACGTGGGCACGGACCTGGTCGACAAGGCCGGCAAGACGATGGAAGAAATCGTGCAAAGCATCGGCTTCGTCACGTCCATCATGAGCGAGATCAGCAACGCCAGCGAAGAGCAGAGCGCGGGCATCGAGCAAGTCAACCAGGCCATTTCCGAAATGGACCAGGTGACCCAGCAAAATGCGGCCCTGGTGGAAGAAGCGTCGGCAGCGGCCGAAGCGATGCAGGAACAGGCGAGCGAACTGGCGCAGGTGGTCAGCGTCTTCCGCCTCGATGCCAATGCGGCGGCGACCGACCGTTTCAGCGCCAAGGCGGCGCAGCGCAGCGCGCCGGCCACTCCGACAACTGCGGCCGCACCAGCCCGCAAGGCCTCGGCCCCTGCCCTGCGCCTGCCCGTGACGCGCGCCAGCAGCAAGGCAACGGCACCGGCCGAAGGCGAGTGGGAAGAGTTTTAAATCGGCTATGTCACCGTCAGATGTGGGAATGCGCCCAGCGTTGCCTTCAATAACGTTTCCGGTGAACGGATGCGCCCGGCGTCGAGTATCCAGCGCCAGCCCAGGTGGTTCGGCAGGTAGCGCGTCGCCACGCCGTGAAACGGCCGTAGCCAATCCCGCAAACGGCGGTGATAGGCGTTGACGTTCTGCACATGGGCGGCGCCCTGCACGGCACGCAACGGTAGCGCTGCAGGCCGTGCGCATGTCCATGCCGGTGCAGGTGCGCCGAGTGGCAGGCGGGACAGGCCAATCGCGGCTGCGCCACATTTTCCAGCAGCGCGACGGTCGCGTCGTGTGGCGCGTTGCCATGCAGCAGGGCAATGCCTGCCTGCCGCTGGCGCTGGCTCAACTGAGCAAACTGCGCGATAAAGCTGATCCATTCGGCTGGCCGCATGATCTGCTCCCTGCGTGATTGATATGCAGAGTCAGACAGCACGGCCAAGGGAAAATTCCGGCATTCCCCTACTTGCCGATGACAGAGCCTTTAAATTTGCTTCAGCAAGCCCTGCGGCATCAAGCCGCGCGGGCTTGCGCTTGGGCGATCAGTGCCGCCAGCTCGCGCGGCACGGATTGTCCCAGGAATTCCAGCGCCAGCGCCTCCGGATCGATGGCGGCGTCCGCTGGCAAGCCATGCTCGAAGCCGCCCACCATGGTGCGGCAAAAATGCGGCGATTCCGCCCGCGTTTCCACATACCAGCAACCCGCATGGCCTTGCACGAAGTATTCGCCGATAAAGTAGCCGAGCATGGTTTTCACCCATTGCCAGCTTTCGTCGCGGATGACGATGGTGCGCATGGCCGCATCGATGTACGGCAGGTATTCGGCCGCATTGGTCAGCACTTCGTGCGCGGGCTGGATGCCCAGGCGCTCGACAAAGTTCACCAGCGACGCGCCCAGCGCGTCATAGTAGGCATCAAAAGCCGTTTGGCTTTGCTGCAATAATTGCTCTTGTTCGGACGACAGCATTCACACTCCACAGACATTCAACAATCCCATATTTTACGCCACGCTCACATCGACACCAGCCCGCTGCAGCAAGGCCTGGTTGCGGGGAGACAAATGCGTCACCTGCAAATGCTTGCCCGCCTTTTCATAACGCTCATACAAGGCTTCGATGGCGGCGATGGCCGAGTGATCGGCCATGTGCAGGTGCCGGCAGTCGAGGATGACGCGGGCCGGGTCGGTCGCCGCCTGGAACAGTTCCAGGAAGTGCGTGGTCGAGGCGAAAAACAGGGTGCCGTGCGGCAGGTACACGCGCACGCCCGCGCCAGTGTCATCGATGTCGGCACGCATGTCGCGCGCATGTTGCCAGGCAAAATTCAAGGCGGCAATCACGATGCCGCACAGCACGGCCAGCGCCAGGTCCGTCAACACCGTGATCACCGTCACGGCGACGATCACCAGCGCATCGTGCAACGGCACCTTGCCCAGCACACGCAAAGAACCCCAGGCAAACGTCTGCTGCGCCACGACGAACATCACGCCGACCAGCGCAGCGAGCGGGATGCGCTCGATCAGCGGCGACAGGAACAGGATGAATAGCAGGATCATCACGCCGGCAGTTGCGCCCGACAGGCGCGAGCGGCCGCCCGAGCTCAGGTTAATCATCGTCTGCCCGATCATGGCGCAGCCGCCCATGCCGCCAAACACGCCCGAAACGACGTTCGATGCACCGAGTGCGATGCATTCGCGGTTCGGCTGGCCCCGCGTTTCAGTCATCTCATCGGTAAGATTAAAAGTGAGCAAGGTTTCCAGCAAGCCCACCATGGCCATCAGCGCCGCGTACGGGAAGATGACGTGCAAGGTGGCCATGTCCAGCGGCACCGTGGGCCAGTGGAATGCCGGCAAGCCGCCGGCGATATGCGCAAGGTCGCCCAGGGTGCGCGTGGGCAGCCGCAAAAAATGGCTGAGCACACCCACGCCCAGGATGGCCACCAGCGCCGGCGGCACGGCCTTCGTGATGCGCGGCAGCACGTAGACGATGGCCATGGTGAGCAGCACCAGCGCGCCCATCACGTACAAGGACGTGCCTTGCAGCCAGGTTTCACCTTGCGGCGTGGCCTGGCGGAAGTGTTCCATCTGAGCCATGGCGATGACGATGGCCAGGCCATTCACAAAGCCCAGCATCACCGGGTAGGGCACCATGCGGATCAATTTCCCAAGGCGCAAGATGCCGAACAGCGCCATGATGATGCCGCTCAGCACCACGGTGGCCAGCAGATATTGCACGCCATGCTGGGCCACCAGCGCCACGATGACGACGGCCATGGAACCGGCGGCGCCAGAAATCATGCCGGGGCGCCCGCCAAAGATGGCCGTGAATGCGCAAATGATGAAGGCGCCGTACAGGCCCATCAGGGGATTCAGTTGCGCCACGAGGGCGAAGGCGATGCACTCGGGCACCAGCGCAAATGAGGTGGTCAACCCCGCCAGGACGTTTTTTTGTATGTTCGAGAACCACTCATCCCGAAAAGTTGCGTTGATCATTAATACACATCCAGGGTCGGAACAGAGAAATGCGCGCGCGATGCGCAGTCATCGGGCGCAGCCATGCCAGCGGTCGTCAAAACGAAGCCATGCCGAGGTCGCACGCAGAGGAAAATCGTCGGTGACTACATGGGATTGGCGGACAGAGGAAGATTCAGCAGCGCCATGCGGCGCGGCCGAGCCTGCACACATTATACAAGATGCAGCCGGGCCCGATGGACGGCGCGGCGGCGCGCAGCGGGAGCGGACACTGGCAAGCAAATAATGTTTCCAATATTTTTATTTTCAAAATAAAAACAATTTATATGGAATATTTTAAATAATCTCCACCGTTTCAATTGGAGAGTATTTATTCAATTTTCTCCACTATTCTACTCAGCAGTGGTGGAGACTGTTGACCACATTAAAAAACGGGGCGTATCCGAAAAGCCAGACGAGTAGGAAAACTCAGGAGGAATCATGACCGACGCGCAATTATATGCCAGTAATATTACAATCAACATTCTCGTTGTAATAGACACCGATCTGATCATGGCCCAGCATCCACGTCAGACGAGTCCCGACCAGACCAAGCCTGTTGGCCTGGCGCATACCAGCCAGTACATGATTGCCACCGACCCGCGTGGCATCAATAGCGGGCAAGGCACCGCCGACCTGAGTTTCAAGGCCAATGTGGGCGACTTCGTCTCGTTCACCGGCGCTTCCATCTATGACAATGCCGATTCGGCCGTCATTGTCTACGGCATCAATTACTGGAATGGCGACAAGGTCTTCAATACCTTTGTTTCCAATACCATTACACGGAGAAATGCGGCCGTGCCGAATACGGATTCGTCGAATGGTTTGCCGGCCGTACAGCAATCGCGCAATTTCTCCAATTTCACGGCGCAGGTATCCAAATCGGGCACGGAAAATTTCTACGTCTATATTGCCGTATATAGCCTGAATGACGATGGCCAGACGCAAAGCCTGTATGGTTATTTTTATTGGGATCCACAGATTACTGTCGGTTAGTCATTTCCCGGAAACCAAATAAATATAAACCATTTATTTAATTACCGCCGACTTCAGCCGGCGCAGAGATACGCCGGGACGGCCCCGCGCAGGCAAAAAAAAAGCCCACAGAAGTGGGCTTTTTTATTTGCGCATGTACCACATGCACTTATCTGGAGGCGAGGACGGGAATCGAACCCGTCTAAACGGCTTTGCAGGCCGCTGCATAACCTCTTTGCTACCTCGCCAGAGGAACTGCTTGGATGTGCCTTGCGGCCCACCTTGAAAACTGGAGCGGGAGAAGAGTCTCGAACTCTCGACCTCAACCTTGGCAAGGTTGCGCTCTACCAACTGAGCTACTC
>NZ_JACYMG010000006.1:310539-374044 GCF_020858035.1 Janthinobacterium sp. EB271-G4-3-2
TCTGGAGCGGGAGAAGAGTCTCGAACTCTCGACCTCAACCTTGGCAAGGTTGCGCTCTACCAACTGAGCTACTCCCGCAGTGGACAACATTGTATCAGAAGCTCTACTACATCGCCAGTACTACTTTTTACCGCATTTGCTGTTTTTACCTATGACACGATCCAGAAAACTGGAGCGGGAGAAGAGTCTCGAACTCTCGACCTCAACCTTGGCAAGGTTGCGCTCTACCAACTGAGCTACTCCCGCGTCATCAACAACAGGCCAGCATTATAGAGGGATTACAGGGGCTGTCAACGGGCAATATCTGGTCTTTTGCAAAATATTCCGAAGAAAGCCGTCGATACCGGCTTGAGGTCCTCCGAATAACGTAGCGAGCAAGCTCAATATCGTGTTGAGTAGCGCAGCTGTACGAAGGTACAGCGAGCAACGGAGACGCGAGAGTGAGCTGCGCAGTAGCTAGGCGGAGTGGCCTCAGTGCAAGTTGCCCGCTTTTTCCTTGATGAGCGGCCATGCCAGGCGCAAGTAATAGAACATCGACCACACTGTCAGCACGCAGGCGATCCACAGCAGCTTCTCGCCCCACACGTGGGTATCGATCGCGCCAAAGATCACTTCGTGGTACAGCAGCAAGGGAATGGCCGTCATTTGCGCGGCCGTCTTGATCTTGCCGATCGAGCTGACGGCCACCGATTTCGATGCGCCGATCTGCGCCATCCATTCGCGCAGCGCGGAAATCGTGATTTCGCGGCCGATGATGATGAAGGCCAGCACGGCATTGACACGGTCCAGCTGCACCAGCACCAGCAAGGCGCCCGCCACCATCAGCTTGTCGGCCACGGGGTCGAGGAAGGCGCCGAAGGCCGAGGTCTGGTTCCAGCGCCGCGCGAGGAAACCATCGAACCAGTCGGTCACGGCCGCAACGATGAAGACCAGGGTGGCAACCAGGTTCTGGTCGCCATGCAGCAGCATCGACGGCGGCAAATAAAACACGCCGACGACGAGCGGTATCAGGGCCACGCGCAGCCAGGTCAAAAAGATGGGAATATTAAAAGGCATAAGAGAGCAATCGGCCGACGGGTAAATTGAACATGAAGAAAGCGTGAAGAAAGGCCACCTGAGTAACCCCCAATAAATTATGGTGATTTCTGACTTCCATAACCGGCGCCCTGTGGCGTTGCCCGCTGCTGGCAGTGCTCGCACTGCGTCGCAGCGGGCGCCTTGCATAGCATCCGGTTCTGTTCGTCATAAATTCACAATAATTTCCTGAGGATTACTTAGTCTACATGGCCCCGGGGTATTAGCCTAGTCCGCTTGCCGCGGCGCCGGACCTGGCCAATGATCCATCAATGTAATTGCTTGTAGATCTCTTCCGCCAGTTGCGTGGAAATCCCCTCCACCGACATCAGATCCTCGACACTGGCGTCGACGACGCCGCGCAAGCCGCCAAAGCGCGACAGCAGTTTCTGGCGGCGCTTGGCGCCGATGCCTTCGATCTCTTCCAGGCGCGACGTCTGGCGCGTCTTGGCCCGCTTGGCGCGCATGCCGGTAATGGCAAAGCGGTGCGCCTCGTCGCGGATTTGCGCGATCAGCATCAGGGCCGCCGATTCCTTGCCCAGTTCCTGCGCCGCGCGGCCATCGACGAACAGCAGGGTTTCCAGGCCCACCTTGCGCCCTTCTCCCTTGGCCACGCCGACAATCAAGCTGATATCGAGTCCCAGCTCGGCAAACACCTGGCGCGCCATCTCGATCTGTCCCTTGCCGCCGTCAATCAAGACCACGTCCGGCATCACGCCGTCGCCATTCGCCACCTTTTCGTAACGGCGCATGAGGACCTGGCGCATGGCCGCGTAATCGTCGCCGGGCGTGATGTCGTTGATGTTGTAGCGCCGGTATTCGCCATTCTGCATGGCGTGGTGGTGGAACACGACGCACGAGGCCTGCGTCGCCTCGCCCTGTGTGTGGCTGATGTCGAAACACTCGACGCGCAGGCTGTCGAGATCTTCCGTTTCCAGGCGCAGCGCTTCGGCCAGCGCGCGCGTGCGCGATTGCTGCGAACCCTGCTCGGACAACAGGCGCGCCAGCGAAATCTCGGCGCCCTTCTGTGCCATCTCCAGCCACTGGCGGCGTTGCCCCTGCGGCTGGAAGATCAGATTGATGCGGTGGCCGCACTGCTCCATCAGCGCCACCATCAGGGCCGGCTGGTCGAATTCGATATTCAGGATCAGGGTGCCGGGGATGAATTTTTCCGTGTAGTGCTGGGCCAGGAAGGCGGCCAGCACTTCCACCTCGATAGGTTCTTCGGCAATCGCCGCCGCATCGCTGAGCTGGCTGGGGAAATACGCGCGGTCGCCCAGGTGGCGTCCGCCGCGCACCATGGCCAGGTTGACGCAGGCGCGCCCGCCCTGCACCAGCACGGCGAGGATGTCGACATCGGCGTCGCCCGTCGTTTCCATGCTTTGCTGGTGCAGCACGCGCGACAGCGAAGCGATCTGGTTGCGCACCACCACGGCCTGCTCGAATTTCAATTCGGCGGCAAACGCATGCATCTTCGTTTCCAGGTCGGCCAGCACTTCGCTCTGGCGCCCGCGCAGGAAGCGCGCCGCGTTTTCCACGTCGTTCTTGTAATCTTCCTTGCTGATCAGGTCCACGCACGGCGCGCTGCAGCGGCCGATCTGGTGCAGCAGGCAGGGCCGCGTGCGGTTCGCGTAGACGCTGTCCTCGCAGGTGCGAATCAGGAATACCTTTTGCAGGATCTGCATCGATTCCTTGACGGCCCAGGAACTGGGGAACGGCCCGAAATACTGGTTTTTCTTGTCCACCGCGCCCCGGTAATACACCATGCGCGGCGCATCGCCATTCGTGATTTTCAAATACGGATACGATTTATCATCGCGGAACAGGATGTTGTAGCGCGGCTGCAGCGCCTTGATCAGATTGTTTTCCAGGATCAGGGCTTCCGCCTCGCTGTGCGTGACGGTCGTTTCCAGGCGCGCGATGCGCTCGACCATCATGGCGATGCGGGGGCTGGCCAGGTTCTTCTGGAAATAACTGGAGACACGCTTTTTCAGGTCGCGCGCCTTGCCGACGTACAGCACCTTGTCGGCGGCGTCGAAATAGCGGTACACGCCGGGCAGGTTCGGCAGCTTGGCGACGGTGGCCAGCACCTGCGCGCGCGGGTCGGGCGGCGTCTCCGCCACGGTGGATTGCAGGGTCGGTTCTGGGCTTGCTTCGGTCATTGCTGGCTCTTAAAGGGGTCAGACCCGCCGGGGGAATACGTCGCAGTGGGACGCATTCCGATCGAAAAGACTGACCCCGGCAGTCGTCTGCATTACGGCGCTTGCTCCACAATCACAAACGCCACGGCATACTCTTCTTCATCGCTGATCGTCACTTGCGCGCTCAGGCGGTTTTTCTCCATGAAGTCCGCCAGCACGCCGCTGCAGACGATCATCGGCTTGCCGCTCGGGTGGTTCAGCATCTGCGCGGCGGGCCAGGTCATCGGCATGCGCAAGCCCAGGCCGATGGCCTTGGAAAACGCCTCCTTGGCCGCGAAGCGGGTGGCGAGGAAGCGCACGCCGCGCACGGCACTCCTGGCGCTGCGGACGCGGAACTTTTCCAATTCCTGCGGTCCCAGTATCTTTTTCGCGAAACGCTCGCCGTGGCGCGCCAGGGCCGCCTCGATGCGGGGGATCTTGCAGATATCGGTGCCGATGCCGTAAATCATGCTGCCTCCTTTGTGCGCGCTTATGCTTTGCCGGCGAGGCGCGTTGCCACCATGATGGCCTTCATTTCGCGCACGGCGTTTTCCCAGCCGACAAACACGGCATGCGCGACGATGGCGTGGCCGATGTTCAGTTCCGCAATATCGGGAATGGCGGCGATCGCCTGCACGTTGGTGTAATGCAAGCCGTGGCCCGCGTTGACTTTCAAGCCGCGGCCCACGCCGAACAGCACGCCCGCCTTGATGCGCTCCAGCTCGGCCAATTGCTCGGCGCCCTCGGTATCGGCGTAGCGGCCCGTGTGCAACTCGATCACGGGTGCGCCCAATTCAGCTGCGGCGGCGATCTGCTGCTCGTCCGCATCGATGAACAGGCTCACGCGGATGCCCTCGCCTTGCAATTGTTGCACCGCCGCCCGCACTTCCTTGAAATAGCGCACCACGTCCAGGCCCCCTTCCGTCGTCACTTCCGTGCGCTTTTCCGGTACCAGGCAGACATCCGCCGGGCGGATGCGGCAGGCGAAATCGATCATTTCCTGCGTCACGGCCGCTTCCAGGTTCATGCGCGTGAGCAATTGCGGCGCGATGGCGATGACGTCCGCATCCTTGATGTGGCGGCGGTCTTCGCGCAAATGCAGGGTGATGGCGTCGGCACCCGCCTGCTCGGCCAGCAGGGCCGCGCGGATCGGGTCCGGATAGGCGGTGCCGCGCGCATTGCGCAGGGTGGCCACGTGGTCGATATTGACGCCCAGGTCGATGACGGGGCCGGAAGGCTGCAAAAAGCTCATATGATGGTGTCCGTAAAGTGCTGAAATCTATTACAGCTGCATTAAATCGATCAGTATCTGGCGCGTATTCAAGGTGGCGCCACCCAGTTGATGGGCCAGCAAAAAACGCATCAGCAGCTTGCTTTGCGCCTGCGTGGCCACGTCAAGATAATCTTCGCGCTCCATGTCGAGCAGGGTCTTGCCCGTGATCTTCGGCCAGGCGTCGGCGGCGCGCGCCGGGCGCGGTCCCCGTTCCGGATCGACCACGTACACCTGCCCCGCATCGACGGCCTGGCGCGTGCCCGTGCAGCGCGTCAGGTCGGCCGCCACGCCCGTTTCCTTGAGCAGGGCGCGCTCGAACTTGCGCAGCACGATGGGCGGCGGCTCATTGTGCGCCAGTTGATTCAAGGTGGCAACGTAGTGGTCGAACAGGACGGGATGCGGGTCGTCGCGCGCCAGCAGTTTCACGAGCAATTCGTTCAGATAAAAGCCGCACAGCAAGGCGGTCTTTTCCAGCGGCAACATGCCACCCACCCACTCGGCGCCCGTGAGGATGCGCAGTTCGGACTTGCCCGTCCAGCCCGCCTGCAGCGGCTGGAACGTCTGCAGCACGCCGCGCAACTGCGAATGGGGCCGCTTGGCGCCCTTGGCGACGAGCGCGATGCGGCCATATTCGCGCGTAAACACGTCGACGATGAGGCTGGTTTCTTTATGCGGATAGCTGTGCAGCACGAACGCTGGCTGGCCCGTGACCTTGCCGTCGCGCGCGGGCGGACGGCTGCGCCGGGGCGCGGCGGATGCGGGAGTTGCTGCCGGCGGCGCAATGGCCGCCGGCGCGGGGACAACGAGGGAGGCTGGCGCAGGATCGTGCAGCGCTGGCGTGGTGGTGCTCATGCGTGTGGCGTCGCCCCCGGGTTGCGGATTACTCGTAGCCGTAGGCGCGCAAGCCCGCCTCGTTGTCGGCCCAGCCCGACTTGACCTTGACCCAGATTTCCAGGTACACGGGGCCGCCGAACAGCTTTTCCATATCCAGGCGGGCCTGGGTGGAGACTTCCTTCAGGCGCGCGCCCTTGTTGCCGATAATCATGGACTTGTGCGTATCGCGTTCGACCAGGATGGCGGCGAACACACGGCGCAGATCGCCTTCCTGCTCGAATTTCTCGATCAGCACGGTGCTCGTGTACGGCAGTTCGTCGCCGACAAAGCGGAACAGCTTTTCGCGCACGATTTCCGAAGCGAGGAATTTTTCGCTGCGGTCCGTGATGTCGTCCGGGCCAAAGATCGGCTGGTTTTCCGGCAAGAAGCGTTTGATCTCGTTCTGCAAGCCTTCCAGCTGGAAGTGCAGCTTGGCCGAGACGGGCACGATGGCGGCGAAGTCGCGCATGGCGGCGATCTTTTGCGCGAACGGCAGCAGCACGGCCTTGTCTTTCACGCGGTCCGACTTGTTGATGACGAGGATGCACGGCACTTCCTTCGGCAGCAAGTCCATCACTTGCTGGTCGGCCGGGCCAAACGTGCCCGCCTCGATCACGTACAAAATCACGTCCGAGGAAATCAGGGTGTTCGTGACGGTCTTGTTCAGCGTCTTGTTCAGCGCGTTCGAATGGCGCGTCTGGAAGCCGGGCGTGTCGACGTAGATGAATTGCGCGTCCGGCACCGTCTGGATGCCCGTGATGCGGTGGCGCGTCGTTTGCGCCTTGCGCGAAGTGATGCTGACCTTCGCGCCGATCAGCACGTTCATCAGGGTCGATTTGCCCACGTTGGGGCGGCCCACGATGGCGATATAGCCGCAGCGGAAGTTGTCGGGCATTTTGGTGGCTGTCATGCTAGTGTCGATTCTGTTTAGTGTGAGCGGCGATCGCCGGGGCAGCCGGGGCTTGCGCGTCGTCGCTCTGGATGGTGGCAATGCCGGCCAGCTTGAGCTGGGCGGCGCGCGGTTTGGGCTTGCGGCTGGCGGCAGGCGACTTCAACAGCGCCTGCTCGGCCACGTCCAGCGCCAGTTTGGCGGCGGCTTGCTCACCGGCGCGGCGGCTTCCGCCACGGCCGTAGACCTGGATGTTCAATTTCGGCACCAGGCATTCGATCTCGAATTCCTGGCTGTGGGCGGCGCCGTGGGTAGCGACCACGTTGTACTGTGGCAGCGAAATTTTCTTGCTTTGCAAAAACTCCTGCAGCAGGGTCTTGGCATCCTTGCCCAGGGTTTGCGGATCGACCGAGTCGAGGATGGGAATGTAGAACGCGCGGATCACCGTGCTGGCCGCATCGAAACCCGTGTCGAGGAAGATGGCGCCCAGCAAAGCTTCCAGGGTGTCGGCAAGGATCGATGGACGGCGGAAACCGCCCGATTTCAGCTCGCCTTCGCCCAGACGCAAGAATTGCGACAATTCCAGCTTTTGCGCGATTTCATACAGCGACTGCTGCTTGACCAGGTTGGCGCGCAGGCGCGACAGATCACCCTCGTCGATGGACTTGAAACGTTCGTACAGGATGGAAGCGACCACGCAGTTGAGGATGGAGTCGCCGAGGAATTCCAGCCGCTCGTTATGCAAACTGCTGTGGCTACGATGCGTCAAGGCTTGCTGCAACAGGCCAGCATCCTGGAACGTATAGCCTAAACGGGTTTGCAATAGCTGAAGATTCATTGTTGTTTCTGTGTCATCTGAGTAATTCGGCTGGCCGCCGCGCGGGGAATCGGCGCGGCAGCCATAGGGGCGGCCTAGTGTATGCCGCCCACACGTTTCGGATTGCTGAAGTTCATCCACACGAGGAAAGCCTTGCCGACGATGTTCTCGTTCGGCACGAAGCCCCAGTAGCGGCTGTCCGCGCTATTGTCGCGGTTGTCGCCCATCATGAAGTAATTGCCTTGTGGCACTACACACGTAAAACCGTCTTCGTTGTAGTCGCACGCATCCTTGTGCGGGAAATCCTTCACTTCGCGCAAGTTCAACGTAGGAGCGGGCTCGTCGTTGAGGATGCGGTGGCTGACGCCCGTCAGATTTTCTTCCAGCTGCTTGTGGTAGACCGTGCTTTCATCGTCCAGGTAGTCGTCCAGCGGCGTGTACGCCACTTCCTTGCCGTTGACCGTCAAGCGCTTGTTTTCATAGGTGATTTTATCACCGGGCACACCGATCACACGCTTGATATAGTCTTGCGACATATCTTTCGGATACTTGAACACCATCACGTCGCCGCGCTGCGGATCGTTGACTTCAATGATGCGCTTGTTGACGATCGGCAAACGAATACCATAGGTGAACTTGTTCACCAGGATCAGATCGCCCACCAGCAAGGTCGGCACCATCGAGCTCGACGGGATCTTGAATGGCTCGTACAGGAACGAGCGCAAGCAGAACACGAGCGCGATGACGGGGAAGAAGCTGCCCGAATACTCGACCCAGGTCGGCTGGCGCAACAGGGCCGCCTCGATGCTCGCGCGGCTGCCGCCCGCATCGGACTTGATGCCCTCGGCGGCCAGCTTGGACTGGCGCCCATCAAATTCAGCCAGGGCACGGTCGGCCGCCTTGCGGCGCTGCTTGGACAGATAAAACACATCGAGGCACCAGACCAGGCCCGTCAACACCATCAGCACGAACAGGATTAAAGCGAAATTTCCTAAAATCACTTGCAGGTTCATTGATTAACCATCCACTTGTAAAATTGCCAGGAATGCTTCTTGCGGAATCTCCACGGAACCCACTTGCTTCATGCGTTTCTTGCCCGCTTTTTGTTTTTCCAGCAATTTTTTCTTGCGGCTGATGTCGCCGCCATAGCACTTGGCCAACACGTTCTTGCGCAAGGCTTTCACGTTCTCGCGCGAAATGATGTTCGCGCCGATGGTCGCTTGAATCGCCACGTCGAACATCTGGCGCGGGATCAGTTCGCGCATCTTGGCAGCCACCTGGCGGCCACGGTACTGGCTGTTCGAACGGTGAACGATGATGGCCAGCGCATCGACTTTTTCGCTGTTGATCAGCATGTCGACCTTGACCACGTCGGCCGCGCGGTATTCCTTGAACTCGTAATCCATCGAGGCATAGCCGCGCGACGTCGATTTCAGGCGGTCGAAGAAGTCCAGCACGATCTCGGCCATCGGCATTTCATACACGAGCTTGACCTGACGGCCGTGGTAGCTCATATCCATCTGGATACCGCGCTTGCCGATACACAAGGTGATCACGGAGCCCACGTATTCCTGCGGCATGTACAGATTGACGGTGACGATAGGCTCGCGCACTTCCTCGATGCGCGACGGATCGGGCATCTTCGACGGGTTGTCGACGTTGATCATGGTGCCGTCGCGCTGGATCACTTCGTACACCACGGTTGGCGCCGTGGTGATCAGGTCCATGTCGAATTCGCGCTCGAGGCGCTCCTGCACGATTTCCATGTGCAGCAAGCCCAGGAAACCGCAGCGGAAGCCGAAGCCCAGCGCCTGCGACACTTCCGGCTCGTACATCAGGGCCGCGTCGTTCAGTTTCAGCTTTTCCAGCGAGTCGCGCAGCGCGTCGTACTGGTTCGCTTCCACGGGGAACAGGCCGGCGAACACTTGCGGCTGCACTTCCTTGAAACCGGGCAATGGCGCGGCGGCAGGACGGTTGGCCAGGGTGACGGTGTCGCCCACCTTGGCTGCCTTCAATTCCTTGATGCCGGCGATGATGAAGCCCACCTGGCCTGCCGACAATTGCGGCAAGGATTGCGAACGTGGCGAAAACACGCCGATGTCTTCCACCAGCTGCACCGAATCGGTGGCCATCAGGCGAATCTTGTCTTTCGGTTTCAGGGTACCGTTGATGACGCGCACCAGCATGACCACGCCTACATAGGCGTCATACCAGGAGTCGACGATCAGCGCCTGCAGCGGCGCATCGGGGTCGCCCTTCGGTGGCGGTACCTTGACGATCAGTTGCTCGAGGACGTCCAGCACGCCGAAGCCCGTCTTGGCCGAGCAATGCACGGCGTCGCCCGCATCGATGCCGATCACGTCTTCGATCTCGGCAATGGCGCTCGGCGGGTCCGCGTTCGGCAAGTCGATCTTGTTCAGGACGGGCACCACTTCCACGCCCAGGTCCAGCGCCGTGTAGCAGTTGGCCACCGTTTGCGCTTCCACGCCTTGCGACGCGTCCACGACCAGCAGCGCGCCTTCGCACGCCGACAGCGAGCGCGACACTTCATAGCTGAAGTCGACGTGGCCCGGCGTATCGATCAGGTTCAGGTTGTAGATCTGGCCATCGCGCGCCTTGTAGTGCAGGGCCGCCGTTTGCGCCTTGATGGTAATGCCGCGCTCGCGCTCCAGATCCATCGAATCGAGCACCTGCGCCTCCATCTCGCGGTCGGACAAGCCGCCGCACAATTGAATGATGCGGTCAGCCAGGGTCGATTTACCGTGGTCAATATGGGCGATGATGGAGAAATTGCGTATGTTGTTCATTAACTAATATATGTGCGAGTGACGACACTGCTTAACAGGAATCAAGGGGATCATGCCCGGGCCAAACCCGGCGCCCCGCTCATGATAAAAAAAGCGCTCCGAGCAGGACATCTGCATGCCCAGGCGAGCGCTTTTGAAGCGACAGAAGCTGCTGCCTCGGACAGTAGCTTTTTCGACCTCCCCATTTTACCGGATTTCAGAGTAGAAAGCCCGTCTTATGAGGCCGGCACCGGGGCAAGCCGACATTTTCAGCTGTTTTGAGCACCAGAATGGTGCAACGCAGCGTCAATATTGCCAATCAAGCTACACCAGGCAGCGCCGCACGGCCGCCTCATCGAGAAAATAATGGCAGAGCTCAGGCTGCGCCAGGTCGGCAAACAGCACCGGCACCAGCTCGTCGAAACGGGCCAGCAAGCTTGCATCAGGCGACGCGTCGATGTCGATCACGTCCACCGTGAACGGTTTTCCGGGCGGCTGCAGCAGGAGCAAGGCGTCGAGCATGTCCTGGCAAAGGTGGCAATAACTGCGGGAATAAAGGGTGAAGTGCATGGCGGGCAGGATACCGCATCCCGGCCGCAGCCGGAATGCGGGATGATCACATAGTTACTTCGCCGATGGGCGCAGTGACACGAATTGCGCCACGTCGCCACGGCGCACCAGCAAGGCCGACGTCTTCTTCGGATCGAGCTTGGCGACCAGCGCATTGAACTGCCTGGCGTCTTTCACGGCAACGTTATTCAGTTGCAAGATCACATCGCCAGGCCGCAGGCCGGCCAGGGCCGCCACGCCATCGGCCTCGTCGACCTGCACGCCCGCGTCGATCTTCAGTTCCTGCTTCTTCGCGGCCGGCACGTCGCTGACCTTCAGCCCCAGGGCATTGACGGCTTGCGCTTCCGGCTCCTTGGCGCTCTTCTTCGCCGTTTTCTCGCTTTCCAGCTCGACGACGGTGACGGGGATGTCCTGCTGTGTCCCCTTGCGCCACACGGTGAGCGTGGACTTGCCGTTGACGGCAGCGCCGCCCACGAGGCGCGGCAGGTCGGAAGAGCGCTCGATCTGAGCGCCGTTGAATTTCAGGATGATGTCGCCCGGCTTGATGCCCGCCTTGTCGGCCGGACCGCCCGGCTCCACCATCGACACTTGCGCGCCCTTGGCATTCGGCAAGCCCAGCGATTCCGCCACGTCCTTGCTCACTTCGCCGATCTGCACGCCGATGCGGCCGCGCACGACTTTACCCGTCTTTTTCAGCTGCTCGCCCACGCGCATGGCTTCATCGATGGGCACGGCAAACGAAATGCCATTGTAGGCGCCGGACAAGGTAGCGATCTGCGAATTGATGCCAATCACTTCACCGCGCATATTGATCAGCGGACCGCCCGAGTTGCCGGGATTGACGGCAACGTCGCTCTGGATCAAGGGCAAATAGTCGCCCGTGTCGCGTGACTTGGCGGAAATGATACCGGCCGTCACCGAGTTTTCCAGGTTGAACGGCGAGCCGATGGCGATAACCCACTCGCCCACGCGTATCTTGTTCGAGTCGCCGATGGTCAGGCGCGGCAGGTTCCCGCCCTCGATTTTCAGCAGGGCCACGTCGGTGCGCGCATCGGCGCCGATCACCTTGGCCTTGAATTCGCGCTTGTCCGTCAGGGTCACGTAGACTTCATCGGCGCCGTCGACCACGTGGGCATTGCTCAGCACGTAGCCATCGGCCGAGATGATGAAGCCGGAACCGACGCCGCGCTGCACTTCCTGCTCCTGCGGCACGGCGCGGCGGCCGCCCCGCGGCGCCTGCTGGCGCGGCGTCGGCATGGCGCCGCCAAAGAAGCGGCGCAGGAATTCCTGCATTTCCTGCTCATCCTGGCTGCCGACGCCGGCGCCGTTCATTTTCAGGCGCTCGGTGGTGCGGATATTCACGACGGCCGGGCCGACGGCGTCGACCAGGTCCGTGAAATCAGGCAATTTCACGGCCGGCACGGCAGCCTGCGCCTGTGGCGCCAGGCCCAGCATGGAGGGGGCAAAAAAGACGCCAGCCGTACCGAACAATAAGGCGGAAAGCGTCTTCACTGAAAACGACTTGCTGGCAGCACACATGTTTTTTTTCATGAAAAAGATCTTCTCGAATATAGAAACGGATCAAACCGCGGATCAGAATATTGCCTGCGTGCATGATTGGCCGTCACGACGGAATCCAGGGGCCAACACACCCGGCAGCGCGCATGGCAGCAACAATATATCGCAAAAGCAATCTTGCCTGCGCACAGTGTCAATCGTACCGAAGGCCAGTGTCAAGAGGGCGACAGGAACGTTAAGCCTGGCATAAGATGGCGAACAGTCTCTTAGCGCTGCGCCAGCGGCCCCGCCTCCAGCGGCTCGGCAGCGCCCGGCGGCACGATGGCGGCGGACAGCGGCAGCAGCGGCTCGGCATGCGCAGCCAGCCCCTCAGGCGCCGCCTCGGCGGCCAGGCGGCTGGCCAGACGCACATCGAACTGGGCGCTCAATGCATGGCCGCACTGCTCCGAGCGCAGCACGTCACCGATATGGCGATAGGCATCCCAGGCCTGCCGCCCCTCATCCGTGTCGAGGGCCGCAAAAGCCAGTTCGAGTTCGCTCGCCGCCAGCTCGCCATCGGCCAGGGCGGAAATAGTCTCGTGCAATCTTGTATGCGTATCCATGATGGGTCCTGCCATTTCAAAGGGATCGGTGCGGAAACCGGACACAGCCATGCCAACCTCATACTCCCAGATTACCAGCGCTTGTCAATTGGCATGTCCAGCAACGGTTTCAATTTCTCCGCAATCACTTCGCGCGCGCGAAAAATCCGGCTGCGCACGGTGCCGATGGGGCACGCCATGATCTCCGATATTTCTTCATAGCTCAGGCCCTCGATCTCGCGCAGCACGATGGCCGTGCGCAATTCAATGGGCAGTACATCCATGGCCGCATTGACGGTGGCCGCAATCTGCTTGCTGGCCAGCACCGATTCGGGTGTATTGTTGTCGCGCAATTTATTGCCATCATCGAAGGACTCCGCCTGCTCGGCGTCGGTATCGCTGGACGTGGCCGCGCGGCGTCCTTGGGTGACAAGATAATTCTTGGCCGTATTGATGCCGATGCGGTACAGCCAGGTATAAAAGGCGGCATCGCCGCGAAAATGGCGCAGCGCCCGGTATGCCTTGATAAAGGTTTCCTGCACCACATCTTCGGCCTCCGCCGGGTCATGCACAAGGCGCGACACAAGGCGCATCAAGCGGCGCTGGTATTTCGATACCAGCACATCAAATGCCCGTTTGTCGCCAGCCCGCACCCGCTCGACCAGTAACTGATCATACTCGCGCTCTGTCCTCACGCCCAATGTCCCTGTAGTCATGCAGCGTGGGCGCCTGTATGGATATAGAGTTGGCCCGCTGCAAGAAGTTCAGTGTTCGCCCCATTTTTATTCTTCCCCATTCCGCGCCGCGATGGCCCGGCACGCCACGGCCAGCGGGCGGAAGGCGGCGCAGCTGCCGCCGCGCTGCACCAGCACCTGCGTGCGCCGCCCCACGGCATCGGCCAGGCACAGCACCAGCAGCGACGGCCAGAGGGTCGAGCCCGGCAAAAGGCGCAGCCCTGGCGGCACCAACGACCCCGCATCGGCCGGCCCCATCACCGCGCTGGCACCCATCCCTGGCCCTCCGCCATGCTCCAGATATACCGCCAGCCGCAACTGGCCAACCGGCGAAATATCAAGCGTGTGCGGCTTTCTGCGCCTGCGCAGCAAAGCCAGTAAAAACACGCCGCCAGCCGCACTCAGCAGTGCACCGCTCCAGCCCAGCGCATAAGCGCCCACCATCTGGCCGGGGCCAGGGCCGGGCACGGCCGCAACGCGCCACGCACCGCTCAAGGGCCAGGCAGCCAGCAAGGCACACAGTCCCAACGCCGCTTGCAACAGACGCAAACAGACAGGCGTGCGAATAACAGCCGCTACCGCGATTGACATACTTCATGGGGAAAAAAGGCGCGCCGGCAACATGCCGGGCAAATTCAGGCACCAACGAACGTTGGCGCCGAATCAGCGCTCACTACAGTTTGACCGTAGCGAGCGCTTGAAAGTTCCTGCTTATTTCGCTTTACCGAAAATCAGCGTGCCATTCGTTCCGCCGAAGCCGAACGAATTCTTCACTGCATAATCGATCTTCATATCCCGCGCCGTGTTGGCACAGAAATCGAGATCGCAAGCCGGATCCTGGTTGAAGATGTTGATGGTCGGTGGCGACACCTGATGGTGCAATGCCAGGACCGTAAACACCGCTTCCAGACCGCCCGCGCCACCCAGCAAATGGCCCGTCATCGACTTGGTCGAGTTGACAACCAGATTCTTGGCGTGCTCGCCGAAGGTGCGTTTGATGCCCATCACTTCCGCCACGTCGCCTTGCGGGGTCGACGTGCCGTGCGCGTTCAGGTACTGAATCTGATCCGCGTTCAAGCCAGCGTTGTCGAGGGCCGCGATCACCGATTTGCTGCCGCCGCTACCATCTTCCAGCGGCGAGGTCATGTGATAAGCATCTGCGCTCATCCCGAAACCATGCACTTCGGCATAGATCTTGGCACCACGGGCCACCGCGTGCTCGTACTCTTCCAGCACCATGACGCCAGCGCCCTCGCCCAGCACGAAGCCGTCGCGGTCGGTATCCCACGGACGCGATGCCGTTGCCGGATCGTCGTTGCGGGTCGACAAGGCACGCGCCGAAGCGAAACCGCCCAGGCCCAGTGGCGACACGGTCGATTCAGCACCGCCGGCGATCATGACGTCGGCATCGCCGTACTCGATCATGCGCGCTGCGGCACCGATGCTGTGCAAACCGGTGGTACACGCTGTAACGATCGCCAGGTTCGGGCCCTTCAGACCATATTTGATCGAAAGGTTGCCAGAGATCATGTTAATGATCGAGGCAGGCACGAAAAATGGCGAGATACGACGCGGACCGCGCTTTTCGTACTCGGACTTGGTTTCCTCGATCAGCGGCAAGCCGCCGATACCGGAACCGATGATCACGCCGATGCGCTCGGCGTTTTCTTCGGTCACTTCCAGGCCGGAGTCCTGCATCGCCTGGATGCCCGCAGCCATGCCGTAATGGATAAAGGTATCCATGTGGCGGGCTTCCTTACCGGAGATGTACTCTTCGATATTGAAGCCTTTGACTTCACCAGCAAAATGCGTGGTGAATGGCTGTGCATCAAACTTGGTAATCGTGGCAATGCCGGATTTACCTTCAATGATTGCGCCCCACGCCTCGGCAATAGTATTGCCGACAGGTGAAACGCAGCCCAGGCCGGTGACAACAACACGACGGTTTTTAGAACGGCTCAAGCGATTCTCCTGAAGTCGGTCAGACAGGCTTAGGCCTTGACGTGTGCAGTGGCGTAGTCGATCGCCTGTTGCACGGTGGTGATTTTTTCAGCTTGTTCGTCAGGGATTTCCATTTCGAATTCGTCTTCCAGGGCCATGACCAGTTCCACGGTGTCCAGGGAATCGGCGCCGAGATCGTCGACGAAGGAGGATTCGATTTTGATGTCTGCTTCTGCAACGCCCAGTTGCTCAGCGACGATTTTCTTAACGCGTTGTTCGATATCCGACATGTTATGGCTCCAAAGTGTGTGTTACGGAAAGTGCGCGCATTTTATCAGGTTTGCGCGTCCGAATACTAATTTCGGTGTCTGCTGCTAATTCGACCGAAGCTGCTGCTAAAAGATGCGATTATAGACAAAAACGGCCGTTGAATCATGCCACAAACGCCCGCCCCGCCTAGCTTTCACATCAATTCATGTACATTCCACCGTTCACGTGCAGGGTCGTACCCGTGATATAGGCTGCTTGCGGCGAGGCCAAAAAGACTACCGCCGCTGCCACGTCTTCCGGTTTGCCCAGGCGGGACAGGGGAATTTGCGTCAACAGGGCCGCGTGCTGCTCTTCGCTCAGCGCCTTGGTCATGTCGGTATCGATGAAGCCCGGCGCGATGCAGTTCACGGTAATGTTGCGGCTGCCGATTTCGCGCGCCAGGGCGCGGCTCATGCCTTCCACGCCGGCCTTGGCCGCCGCGTAATTCATTTGCCCCGGATTGCCCGACGACGCCACCACCGACGTGATATTAATGATACGCCCAGTTTTGGCTTTCATCATGCCACGCAGTACGGCGCGCGACAGGCGGCCAACGGCCGACAGGTTGGTGGAAATGACGCTGTCCCACTCTTCATCCTTCATGCGCATGGCCAGCTGGTCTTGCGTGATGCCCGCATTGTTGACGAGGATCGACAGGCTGCCGTAGGTTTTCTGCACTTCATCGACGACGGCCGCGCAGCGCGCCGCATCGGTCACGTTCAGGACCAGGCCCTTGCCCGTCACGCCTTCGGCGGCCAGGTAATCGGTGATCGCTTGCGCGCCGCTTTCCGAGGTGGCGGTGCCGACGACAGTGGCACCCTGTTTGCCCAGTTCGGTGGCGATGGCGCGGCCGATGCCGCGCGAAGCGCCCGTGACCAGCACGACTTGATTTGCTAAATTCATGAGTATCCTTAAGTGCAAGCGCGGCAGGCAAGCTGCCGCGATCTGATGTTTATTTGAGCTGCGTCAAAATACGTTCCAGCGATGCCTGGTCGACGATGGCATCACCCACGAGCACGGGATCGATGCGCTTGGCCAGGCCCATCAGGACCTTGCCCGGACCGCATTCGATCACTTGCGTGATGCCGTCCGCCGCCACTTTTTGCATGGTTTCCACCCAGCGCACGGGGCTGGCTGCCTGGCGCACGAGCGCATCCTTGATGCCGGCAACGTCGTTGACGATGGCCACGTCGACGTTGTTGATCAGCGCGATCCGCGGCGCCGAGAACGTCAAGCCGGCCATGTATTCGCGCAAACGGTCCGATGCCGGTTTCAGCAGCGACGAGTGGAAAGGCGCGGAGACGGGCAGCTTCATGGCGCGCTTGGCGCCCTTGGCCTTGGCCAGTTCGCAGGCGCGCTCGACGGCAGCCGTATGGCCGGCGATGACCACTTGCGCTGGCGCATTGAAATTGACGGGCTCGACCACGAGGGCCGGGTTTTCCGCCGCCGCTTCCGCACAGGCGGCGCGCACGTCGTCGTCCGACAGGCCCAGCACGACAGCCATCGTGCCCTGCCCGACGGGCACGGCTTCCTGCATGGCTTGCGCGCGGAAACGCACGAGCGGCACGGCATCCTTGAACGAAATGACGCCAGCGGCGACCAGCGCCGAGTATTCACCGAGACTGTGACCGGCCACGACCGTCGGCACGGGGCCGCCAGCCGCCAGCCAGGCGCGGTAGAAGGCCACGGCCGCCGTCAGCATCACCGGTTGCGTGTTGGTGGTCAGGTCCAGCTCTTCCTTCGGACCTTCGGCGATCAGCTTGCCCAAGTCGAATTGCAGGGCATCCGACGCTTCGGCGACGGTTTGCGCAACCACGGGGTTGCCGGCGAAACCGTCGAGCATCGCAATCGCTTGCGAGCCTTGGCCTGGGAAAACAAATGCAAATTGTGTCATGTCGACTCCGTTTTTTTAATAGTGTTGCGGGATTACATGCGCGCCAGCACGGCGCCCCAGGTAAAGCCGCCGCCCACGCCTTCCATCATGACGTTGTCGCCCTTCTTGACCCGGCCGTCGCGCACGGCGATGTCGAGCGCCAGCGGGATCGAAGCGGCCGAAGTGTTGCCATGCTGGTCGACGGTGACCACCATCTTTGCCAAAGGCAAGCCGAGTTTCTTGGCCGTGCTGTTCATGATGCGGATGTTCGCCTGGTGCGGGATCAGCCAGTCGATCTGGTCCGACGTCATGTTGGCGTGTTCCAGGGCTTCATGCGCGACTTTTTCCAGTACGGACACGGCCAGCTTGAAGACGGCCGGGCCATCCATGTACAGGAAAGCGCTGCCGTCGAGCGCGCCGCCAGCCAGGCTGCCCGGCACGCTGAGGATGTTCGAGTGGCGGCCGTCCGCATGCAGCTTGGTGGCCAGGATGCCCGGCTCTTTTGACGCCGTCATGACGATGGCGCCGGCGCCGTCGCCGAACAGCACGCAGGTGCCGCGGTCGTCGAAATTGAGGATGCGCGAAAACACTTCGGCGCCGATCACCAGCACGTTCTTGTGCATGCCCGACTGGATGAAGCTGTCGGCCGTGGCCACCGCATACACGAAACCGCTGCAGACGGCTTGCACGTCGACGGCGGCGCAGTTGTTCGTGATGCCCAGCTTGTTTTGCACGATGCAGGCGGTGCTGGGGAAGCTGCCGAAGAAATCGGGAGTCGAGCTGGCGACGATGATCAGGTCGAGGTCGTTACCGTTCAGGCCAGCCATTTCCAGGGCCTTCTTGGCCGCTTCCACGCCCAGGTCCGAGGAATTTTGCGTTGGCGCCGCGTAATGGCGCGCCGAGATGCCGCTGCGCGAGACGATCCATTCATCCGACGTCTCGATGCCCTTGGCGGCGAGCTGTTCAGTCAAGTCCTGGTTGGTGACGCGCTTCTCCGGCAAGTAGCTGCCGGTGCCGATAATTTTGCTGTAAGTTTTGCTAAAAACAGTCATGCAAGTACCCGTCCGCTAAATGGTAGAGCTTGTTGATGTAGGTTCATCCGGAACTGGCGTGCGCGGCATCAGCTCGGCGATCATGCTGGCCAAGTGCGCTTGCACGTCATTTTTTGCCGCATCAAAAGCGCGGCGCAAGGCCCATTCGAACGAATAGGCATCGGCGCTGCCATGGCTCTTGAAGACGAGGCCACGCAAGCCCAGCAGGCTGGCGCCGTTGTAACGCGAAGGATTCAAGCGGTTGCCGATGGCTTTCAGGGCGCCGCGGGCGATCAGCGCGCCCAGCATGGTAATCGGATTGCGCTTGAATTCGGAAGTGAGCACGTCTTTCATGAAGCGTGCCAGGCCTTCGATGGCTTTCAGGGTGACGTTGCCGACAAAGCCGTCGCAGACGACGATATCGGTCGTGCCCTTGAAAATGTCGTTGCCTTCCACGTTGCCGTAGAAGTTCAGCGCGCCACGCTGGTGATCCGCCTGCAGCAGCTTCGAGGTGAGTTTCACCACTTCATTACCCTTGATATCTTCCGTGCCCACGTTCAGCAAGCCGATCGTCGGGCGCTCAATGCCTTCCATGGCGGAAACGAGCACGGAACCCATGATGGCGAACTGGTGCAAGTGATGCGGTTCGCAATCGACGTTCGCGCCCAGGTCCAGCATGTAGGTCGGGCCGTTCTTTTGATTCGGCAAGATGCTGCAAATGGCCGGGCGGTCGACGCCGGACATGGTTTTCAATACATAGCGCGACACGGCCATCAGGGCTGCCGTATTACCGGCGGAAACGGAGGCTTGCGCCACGCCGTTCTTGACCTGTTCGATGGCCACGCGCATGGAGGAATCCTTCTTGCGGCGCAGGGCCACTTCCAGGGGATCGTCCATGGTAACTTGTTCGGAGGCATGCAATACCGACAGGCGCGGATGCGTATCGGCTTTATGTTTCTTCAGTTCGGCACGGATCACGTCTTCCAATCCAACAAGGATCAGTTCGGCTTCAGGCTCATGTTTTACGAAGGAAATTGCTGCGGGGATAGTGACTGAGGGACCGTGATCTCCGCCCATGCAGTCGATAGAAATTTTGATTGTCATTTGTGTTGATTCAATACCGCTGCGGGCGTGCGGCAAGATGTGAATCGGACTGGAGCATATGCAGGGTGCAGCATGTCATGCACAGGCCTGGACAGCGTGATTCAAAATGACGGGTGTGCAAGATGAATTGCAGCCGATAAAAAAGAAGAAGCGGCGCCACGCCGAATAACCACGCAACACCGCTTTCATCTTACCCAACAAAAACGTCGATTACTCGTCGTTTTTGGTCTTCAACACTTTACGGCCACGATAGAAGCCGTTAGGGCTGATATGGTGACGCATGTGTGTTTCGCCGGTAACTGGCTCGACGCTCAATTGCGGCGCGACCAGGAAGTCGTGCGAACGGTGCATGCCGCGCTTGGAAGGGGTTTTCTTGTTCTGTTGAACTGCCATGATGACTCCTAATACATAAGTTCTAAAATTTTAGCACAATCGATTGGCAAATACATGCGAATCGAGTATCCCAGCGGCAAAGACTACCCGAAAATAGCCCGGACCGACATCGTTTATTACAACTACATTTCACTACACTTGCCATACTCGATTACAACACGCGTTTGACACGTCTTTTACAGGAAGCATCAAAAACCTACTGCGCTTCCCGCTATCGCCTTTGCGTTGCTCAGCGCACCTTCGTACGCTTGCGCTACTCAAGACGATATCAGGCCGCTCGCTACGGTTTTTTAAAGCTTCCTTTTTACTACTTTATTCTGGCTTCAAGTCTTTCAGTGCCGCAAACGGCGACTTCTTTTCAGTCTTGAGAGCATCGAGCTGCGCCGTATCGGGGCAGACGTCGTGTTTGGGTACCTGCGGCAGGGCCAGCAAGGCTTCATCTTCGATCAGGGCCGCGGCATCCATGTTGCGGCTGCCGACGATCACGTCGATCGATTCATCGTTGATGATTTCTTCGATCTCGTCCGCGTGCTCGTCATCCTTGCCCAGCATCAGAGTGGTCGTCGAATCAATTGCGTAAGCATACGGAGTCAGGCAGCGCTGGCAAACCAGCTGAACGGTGCCGTTGACCGACAAGGTCAGTTGTGGGTAGCCCAGCTTGCTGGTGCCGCCGACGATTTTCCAGGCGATTTCGCCGGAACCATCTGCACAATCCTTGGTCAACCGGGTCATTTCAGCGACAGGAGTTACACCCTCGCGGCTCCCGCTGATACGACAAAAATCAAAGGCGTCGATCACAAAAGCATTCATTGGTAGAAAATTTCCCCGGAAAACCTGCGATAATAACAGGGTTTTTAGCACGGAGTCAAAGGCTAAGCATCTTTTTTGACGCAATTATTGCCATTAACATGACACTTCATCAACACCGTCATGCCGCATGGAGCCTCAGTTATGGGCTCTGCGCCCTGGAATTTGCGTGAAATTCCACTGACATCGACCAGCGCGGCCATGCCGGCCGCCATCCACTACCGAATGATACCAACTTCCGCCCCATCGCGCTTGATTCTTGCATCGAGCTCGACCTACCGCAAGGAATTGCTGGAACGCCTGCGCCTGCCTTTTGAGGTGGCCGTGCCCGATCTCGACGAAAGCCCCCTGCCAGGCGAAAGCCCCAGCACCACGGCCCTGCGCCTGGCCCAGGCCAAGGCGCAGGCCGTGCTCGACCGCTATCCTGGCAGCCTCGTCATCGGCTCCGACCAGGTCGCCACCCTGGACGGCGCGCAGATCGGCAAGCCCGGCAGCCATGACTACGCCCTGTTGCAGCTGCAAACCATGCGCGGGCGCCAGACCGTGTTCCACACGGCACTGTGCCTGCTCGATGGCCGCCAGAGTCCGCCTGTAGCGCAGGTGGAAGACGTCCAGACCCTCGTCACCGTGCGCGACTTGCCCGATGCCGAGCTGGACGCCTACCTGCGCATCGAGCAGCCATACGATTGCGCCGGCAGCGCCAAGAACGAAGGCCTGGGCATCGCCCTGCTCGAACGTATCGACAGCACCGACCCGACCGCCCTGACCGGCTTGCCGCTGATCGCCCTCACCGGCATGCTGCGCAAGGCGGGCGTGGCGTTTTTCACCCCTTAACCACCCTGGGGTCAGACCCGACGGGTCTGACCCCGGCCAATACAAAGCTAACAATATGACCGGCACCCTGTACCTGATTCCCAACCACCTCGGCCTGTCCGACGGCGCAAGCGACCCGCTGGCCCGCATCATTCCAGAGCAGGTGCGGCAGATCACCTCGCAACTCGATTATTTCGTTGCGGAAAATGCCAAGACGGCGCGCGCCTTCTTGAAATTGATCGGCAACCAGCACCCGCTGGCCAAGCCGCTGCAGGAAATCACGATTTCCGAACTGAACGTGAATACCCCCGCGCAAGCGCTGGCCGGCTTGCTGGCGCCGCTGCTGGCGGGACGCGATGCGGGCCTCGTGTCGGAAGCGGGCGTGCCCGCCGTGGCCGACCCCGGCGCCGACCTCGTGCGCCTGGCGCATCAGCACGGCATTCAAGTGCGCCCGCTGGTGGGCCCGTCGTCGATCCTGCTGGCCGTGATGGCCAGCGGCCTGAACGGCCAGAGCTTCGCCTTCAACGGCTATCTGCCTACGGATGCCGCCCTGCGCGCCAAGCGCATCAAGGAACTGGAAAGCCGCTCGCGCAATGAAAAGCAAACCCAGCTGTTCATCGAAACGCCGTACCGCAACGCCGCCATGCTGGAAGCCCTCGTGGCGCAATGCGCGCCATCGACCTTGATCTGCGTCGCCACCGACCTGAGCCTGGACACGGAAAGCGTGCAGACGTGGAATGGCGGCCAGTGGAAAAAACAATTAGCCGCCGGCAAGGCGCCTGACTTCCACAAGAAACCGACCGTGTTCCTGTTGCTGGGACAGTAACCCTTTCCCCCATAAAAAAACGCCACGGTCGACTGCACCGTGGCGTTTGCATTACTTCACTACGACAGGCATTACACGCGACGCGTTCCCGTATTTTTCTGTCCGCCCTTGCCCGTTTCCAATACAAACTTCGCGCCATCGTCGCGACCCAGCACCTTGACCAGGTACGGCATGACTTCGCGCAACATCGGCTCCAGGGTGTACGGCGGGTTCAAAATGAACATGCCGCTGCTGTGCAAGCCGAAGCCGTCCGGCGACGGGGTGTTCACCGTCAGGGTCACGTGCAGCCAATCCGAGCTGGGCAGCTGCTTGAGCTTGTCGGCGAACTGGCGCGATTCCATGCGTTGCAGTACCGGGTACCAGACGGCATACATGCCGGACGGGAAGCGCACGAGGGCGTCAGCCAGGGTGTCCTTGACCTTGCGGTAATCCATCTTGTCTTCATACGGCGGGTCGATCAGCACCAGCGCGCGGCGCGATGGCGGCGGCAGCAGGGCTTTCAGGCTCTGGAAGCCGTCGGCCTTGGTGATGAGCACGCGCTTGCCGCGCACGGTCGGACGCTCGCCCTGGGCCAGCGCATGCGCCTCGACCTTGCGGAAGTTGTCGGCCAGAATCTTTGCATCGGCTGGATGCAGCTCGAACAGGCGCAGACGGTCTTGCTCGCGGCTGACCTTGTCGGCGCAGTACGGCGAACCCGGGTAGTAGCGCATCTTGCCGCTCGGATTCATTTCCTTGATCAGCTTCATGTACTCGGCCAGCGAGGCCGGCAGGTCCGTGCGGTCCCACAGTGGCGCGATGCCCGTTTCGTACTCGGCGTTTTTCGAGGCATAACCGCCGTCGAGCGCATACACGCCTGCGCCGGAGTGGGTATCGATATAACTATAGGCGGTATCTTTTTGATTCAGATATTGCAACAACTGAATCTGCACATAATGCTTCAACACATCGGCGTGATTACCCGCGTGAAAGGCGTGGCGGTAACTCAACATAAGCTGGCTAATTCCATAATAAAAATAAATAAAGGCGGGAGCGCTGACACCGGGCAGGGCATGAAAACAGACTGGAGGGGTCAGGCTGCGGGGCCAGGAAACAGCATGGACCAGCGTAATCAGCGCGCAATTACCAGCATTATCCACCAGAAAGGTGGATTGCATCAAAAAACACGGCTAAACAAGCCCATGTATTCCCGGGACTGGCATCGCCGGGCGCGGTAGAATACGCGCATCGGGCGCCCGCGCCCATCCGCCTATTAATAGAAACGACCATGCACAGCCTGACCCTCACGACCGATAACCGCGCCGACGTCGCGGCAACCCTGGCCGGCCCGCGCTGGACGGTGGCTTGCCTGTGTGCGCTGTGGTGCGGCACTTGCGGCAGCTACCGCGCCACGTTCGAGGAACTGGCCGCGCGCCACCCGGACACCGTCTTCGTCTGGATCGACATCGAAGACCAGGCCGACGTGGTGGGCGACCTCGACATCGACAACTTCCCCACCCTGCTGATCCAGCGCGAGGACAATGTCGCCTTCTTCGGCACCGTACTGCCCGACGGCGGCCTGGCGCACCGCATGGTGCAGGCGCAGCAGGCGCTCAGCGCCGAGGAACTGGCCGCGCTGGCCGGCAGCACGCAGGAACGGCGCGACTGGCAGCGCGACTGCAATCTGCGCCACATGCTGGCCGCCACCCTGGCACAGTAAACGTCAAGCCAGGCGCAGCGGCAGGCTGCGCAGCCGTTTCCCCGTCAGACTGAACACGGCATTGGCCACGGCCGGCGCAATCGGCGGCGTACCCGGCTCACCCACGCCTTCCGGATGCTCGGCGCTGGCGATGATGACGGTTTCCACCTCGGGCGTCTGCCCCATGCGCAGCACGGGGTAGTCGTGGAAGTTGCCCTGCTCGACTCTCCCCTCCTTGAAGGTGATCTCGCCGCCCAGCGCCGCCGACAGGCCGAACAGCACGGCCGACTCCATCTGCTGGGCGATGATGTTCGGATTGACGGCAATGCCGCAATCGATGGCGCACACGACGCGCTGCACGCGGATTTCGCCGTTTTCCACCGATACCTGCGCCACTTGCGCGACGATGCTGCCGAACGACTGGTGCAAGGCCACGCCATGCGCATGGCCGGGCGGAGGGCTGCCCGCCCTGGCGACGGCCGCATCGAGCACGGCCAAATGGCGCGGGTGCCGCACCAGCATGGCGCGGCGGAAGGCGACGCCGTCCTGACCTGCCGCATGCGCCAGCTCGTCGATAAAGCTTTCCTTGAAGAACGCGTTGTGCGAATGCCCGACCGAGCGCCAGTAGCCGACCGGCACGGCACTGTCGGCGATCACGTGGGCGATGCGCTGGTTGGCGATTTCATACGGCATGTCGAATTCGCCTTCGGCCGTCGTCTTGTCCGGCCCAGCGCCGGGCAAGCCGAAATTGCGCTGCAGGTATTGATGCGTGATGGAGCCGCTGACGGATTTATTGTCCCACGAAGCGATGCGGCCATGCTCGTCGAGGCGGGCGGCAAAGCGGGCCAGCGCGGCGGGACGGTACATATCGTGCTTTGTGTCCTGTTCGCGCGTCCACACCAGCTGCACGGGCGCGCCATCGCACTGCAGCGCGATGGCCACGGCTTGCGCGACCATATCCACTTCCAGGCGGCGGCCGAAACCGCCACCGAGCAGCAGCACCTCGATACTGACGTCTTTCGCGTCGACGCCGGCCACTTTCGCCGCCACGTCGACGGCGATGCCGGGCGCCTGCGTCGAGGCCCACAGCATCACCTTGCCATTTTTCACCTGCGCGGTGCAGTTGACGGGCTCCATGGCGGCATGCGCGAGGAACGGTGCGCGGTACTCGGCGCCGACCTGCCGCATGCCCTGCACGGCTTTGCTTTCCACCTCGCCGCTGGCGTGATAGGCATAACCGGCTTCGGTGTCCAACAGGCGGGCAAACTCCGCGTAGACGTCGGCGCTGGACAAGTTCGCTTGCGGGCCAGCCTTCCACTGCGTCGGCAAGGCGGCCGCCGCCTGCTTCGCGCGCCACCAGGTGTCGGCCACCACGGCCGCGCACGAGACGCTGCGCTGCGCCAGCCGCGGCGTCAGGTCCAGCACTTTTTTCACGCCCGGCATGGCGAGTATGGGCGCCGCGTCGAACGCGGACAGGGTATCGCCCAGGCGCGGCGGCAGATGCAGGGCCGCATACAGCATGCCGGGCGGACGGGCATCGATGCCGAAACGCGCGCTGCCATTGACTTTCGATGGCGTATCGCGGCGCGGCGCCGGCTGGCCGATCAGTTTAAAATCCTTGGGCAGTTTCAGCACGGGCGTGCCGGGGGCTATGCTGGCGGCGCGCTGCGCCAGGCTGGCGTAGCTGGCGCGCCGGCCATCCGGGTGCAGCACTTCACCGTCCTGCGTGCGGCACTGCGCGGCCGGTACCTGCCACAACGCGGCGGCGGCGCCCACCAGCATGGCACGCGCCGATGCCCCCGCCTCGCGCATGGGACCCCAGCCATCCTTCACGCTCGACGAACCGCCCGTGACGATCACGCCCAGTTCGCGCGCCGCCTTGGCCACCGTCCACTGCGCCAGCGCCTTCAAGCGTCCCTGGTCGTCCGGATGGAAAGGCAGGCTGTCCTTGAGCATGGCGACATTGCCGAAGATTTTATCGTTCGGCGCCTGGATCAGTTTGACGCTGGCCAGCGGCACGTCGAGTTCCTCGGCCACCAGCATCGGCAAGGCCGTGTGCACGCCCTGCCCCATTTCGCTGCGCGGCATGGCCAGCAGCACCGTGCCATCGGTTTGAATCGCCAGCCAGCCGTTGAGGGCCACGGCGCCATCCTGAAGCGGCAGCGGCGCGCTGCCATGCAGGCGCTGGCGCGGCGGCAGCACGCCCCAGCCCAGCACCAGGGCGCCCACGCCGGCCACGCCGAGGCCAAGGCCGCCGAGCAGGAAACGGCGGCGCGACGGGGAGGAGTGTGCGGCCATGGGCTGTCCTTTATAGTAGTGAGTGATCGATCCAGCGCTCCAGCATATCCTGTGCCAGCACCGGACGGCTATAAAAATAACCTTGCGCCAGCTTGCAGCCATGGCGCAGCAGGAAAGCGGCCTGCTCTTCCGTCTCCACGCCTTCGGCAATCACGGACAAATGCATGCTCTTGCCCAGCTGGATGATGGCAATCGCAATCGCCTCGTCGTTGACGTCCGTCGAAATATCCTTGATGAAGGAGCGGTCGATCTTCAAGGTTTGCACGGGCAGCTGTTTCAGATATGCGAGCGAGGAATAGCCGGTGCCGAAATCGTCGATGGCCAGGCCCACGCCGATGGCGTGCAAGTCGTTGATGAAACCGAGGGCGTCCCCCGTGTTCATGATGACAGACTCCGTCACTTCGAGCTGCAGGCGCTGCGGCTCGAGGCCCGTTTCCTTCAATATGGCGGCCACCATGCCGGCGATGCTGCCCCGCTCGAACTGTTTTACGGACAGGTTGACGGCCATCTTCGGCACGTGCAAGCCCTGCGCCTGCCAGCGCATCATCTGGCGGCACGCTTCGTCGAGCACCCATTTGCCCAGCTGGTTGATGAAACCGCTGTCTTCGGCCAGCGGGATGAAGCGGGCCGGCGGCACCAGGCCCAGTTCCGGATGGTTCCAGCGCACCAGCGCCTCGACGCCGACCAGGCGGCCCGTGTCGATTTCCACCTGCGGCTGGTAATTGAGGAACATCTCGTTCTTTTCGATCGAGCGGCGCAAAAAGGTTTCCAGGCGCAGCCGCTCGACGCCCTCGCCCGTCATCGACGGCGCATAGAAGCGGTAGCCATTGCGCCCGCGCGCCTTGGCCTGGTACATGGCCACGTCGGCATTGCGGATCAGCATGTTCAAGTCCAGCGCATCGTCCGGATACAGGCTGATGCCCACGCTGCAGGTGACGAACAGTTCGTGGCCGGCCACCGTGAACGGCTGGTCGAACATGGTCATCAGTTTTTCCGCCACCTGCGTGGCGCCATACTCGCCGTCGATGCGTTCGAGCAGGACGATGAATTCGTCGCCGCCCAGGCGCGCCAGGGTATCGCCTTCGCGCAGGCGGGCCGCCAGCTGGCCGGCCACCTTTTGCAGCAATTCGTCACCCACATGGTGGCCCAGGGTGTCGTTGACGTTCTTGAAGCGGTCCAGGTCGATGAACAGCACGGCCAGCTGCTCCTGGTCGCGCGCGGCGCGCAGCAGCGCGTGCTGCAGACGGTCGTGGAACAGCAGGCGGTTCGGCAGCGCCGTCAGCGGATCGTGGTGGGCCATGTGGTCGAGCTTTTCCTGCGACTGCTTGATCAGGGTGATGTCGCTGAACACGCCCACGTAATGGGTGGTGACGGCGCGCGTGTCGCGCACGGCGCTGATGGTCAGCCATTCCAGGTACACCTCGCCGTTCTTGCGCCGGTTCCAGATCTCGCCGCGCCAGAAGCCCGAGACGGCCAGTTCATCCCACAGGGCCTGGTAAAACGCGGCGTCGTGGCGCTCGGAACGCGTCAGCGACGCATGCTGCCCCAGCGCCTCGGCTTCGGCGTAACCGGTGATCTGCGTGAAGGCGGGATTGACGGTGACGATGATGCCAGCCGCGTCGACCACCATCACGCCATCGGCGATATGTTCGAGCACGGTGGCCGACAAACGCAATTTCTCCTCGGCTTCCTTGCGCGCCGTGATATCGGCATACACCCAGATGCTGCCTTCGTTGGGGCGCAGCGGATCGAGCGCGCAGCCGCTGACCAGCGCCCAGAACAGGCTGCCGTCGCGGCGCTTGTACTGGCGCTCCTCGCTGAAATCGCCGCCCGCGGCCAGGGCCGGATACTGGCGCTCGCCCGCCTCTTCGAAGTCATATGAACTGGTAAACACGATGGCGGTGGAACTGCCCGTCATTTCGGCATGGCCGTAGCCGAACAGTTCCTCGCAGCGGCGGTTGACGGAAATGATGCGGCGGTGGCGCACGAACATCACGCCGAACATGACATTGTCGAGGATGGCGCTCTGCTCCGTCAGCAGCGCTTCGATGCGCATCTCGTGGTGCTTGCGCTGGCTGATGTCGGCGATGATGCCGTCGATCCAGATGACGCCCTGCTCGCCCACCTGCGGCTGGCCATTCTCGGCCACCCAGCGCTCGATGCCGAAAGCGTCGACGATGCGGTATTCCAGCGCATACGGCCGTTCGTCGAGCACGGCCTGGCCGACGGCGCGGCGGTGCTCGCGGCGGTCTTCCGGGCAGATCAGGTCGGCCCAGGCATGCGTGGTGCCGCGCATGAACTGGCGCGCCGAATAGCCGGAAATGTCTTCGATGGCATCGCTGACGAAATCGATGGGCCCGTCGGGCCGGTAGCGGAAGACGGCGCCCGGCACCTGCGTGACGATGGTGCGGAAACGCTCTTCGCGCTGGCCCACATCCTCGAACAGCTGGCCGATGGCCGCGCGCATTTGCTCGAGCTGGGCCGTCAGGCGACCCAGTTCGTCATTGCTGTGCGACGCCAGCGGCGTGTCGAAATCGCCGTGCGACAGGCGGTCGGAAAAGCGCGTCAGGCGGCGCAGGGGCTTCAACAGGCGGCGGTTCAGGAACAGCACGATCAGCGCCATCGACACGGCCAGCTGCGCGCCCAGCACGAAAATATAAGACATCTGCTTTTCGCGCAGTTCCTGCTGGCTGCGCGCGTCGTCCATCTCGACGATGACGTGGCCGATGCGTTCGCCGCGCACGAGGATGTCGCGCCCGGCGCGGTACAGATTGCCCACGGGCCGCTGCGGCGCCTGCAGGCTGATGAATTCCGTGTCGCCCTGCCCCAGCACCTTCACCAGCAGCACGGAACGGTCGCGCATCACCGACTCGACCAGCGAGTGGGCCGATTCCGCATTCATGTTCCACAGCGACTCCTGCATGCCCAGCGCCAGGATGTCGACATTGCGCTGCAAGGCCTCGTTCAGGCTGGTGCGCGCCGACTGGCGCTCATGCACGCCGACGAGCACATAGCTGCCGAAGATGGCGGGAACGACAAGGCCGCCAAATACCACCAGCAGCAGGGCGCCATAGATCGACGAGCCGTACAGCACGCGCAGGCTGGCGCGCAGGCGCTGGTAAGGTGAGTTAAACATGCGGCAACAGGGCAACAGGGATCAGGCGGGCGATCATTGAACTTTACAGGGGAAGTCGGGTGGTCAGGCGGGAAGAAACTTTTTTCAGGAGCAATTATGCATGGAAAAAGCGGGATAAGTCACCAATAAACACGCGCCAGCGGCAACCTCATGTCATATAAACTGGGTTGAAAAACCACACGCAAGCTGGCGCGCCCGGCCGGCGCCAGCAGAAAAACGCTTAGCTTGCTATCATCGCGCCACTTTACCTAGAGGAACCACCATGACCTTCTCCATCCACTCCGCTTCGATCCCCGTCTTCAAACAGATCCTGGGCAGCCTGGCCGCCATCCTGGACAAGGCGGAAACGCACGCGCAAGACAAGAAAATCGACCCGAACGCCCTGCTGCAGTTCCGCTTGTTCCCGGACATGCTGCCGTTCGTGCGCCAGATCCAGATCGCCACCGACTTCGCCAAGGGCTGCGGCGCGCGCCTGGCCGGCGTGGCCGTGCCACCGTATGAAGACAGCGAACAGAGCTTTGCTGAGCTGAAAGCGCGCATCGTGAAAACCATCGCTTTCCTGGATAGCCTGCCGCAAGCGGACATCGACGGCAGCGAAACGCGCGCCATCACCACGGGCAGCGGCGAAAAGACCAAGCACTTCACGGGCCAGACCTATCTGTTCCACTATGCGCTGCCGCACTTCTTCTTCCACGCGACGACGGCGTACGACATCCTGCGCCATAACGGCATTGAAGTCGGCAAGAAAGATTTTATTGGTAGTTATTGATCGTTAGCGTCAACAGTACCGGGGTCAGACCCTCAATGCCGCTCCCACAAAAGTCATCGCTGACATGTGAGGGGGTCTGACCCCAGCAGTTGCAGTTGAGTTAAATCAGGTATTCCTGCGCGGATACCCCTGCGCCAGTATCCTCACCCACACCACTTCCTTCTCTTCATCCGTCATCGACACCCAGTGGGCCACTTCCACCACGGTGCGGCCGCAGCCGCGGCAGATTTCATCGAAAGTCGTCGAGCACACGGCCACGCAGGGCGTGTCTGGACGCGGCGGCAATTCCTTGTCAGCCATCAGGATACCTTCGGCAAGCCGAGCTTTTCCCAGCCTTCGGCGCCCAGCGCTTCCAGGGTGGCGATATTCTTGTCGAAGATTTCCGACGCTTCCGGGAAGGCCTCGACGGCGCGCTCGATGCTGTCTTCGCGCAGCAGGTGCAGGGTCGGGTACGGCGAGCGGTTCGTGTAGTTGCTGATGTCGTCCTCGAACGTCTCGGCAAACTGGTAGTTCGGGTGGAAACTGGCCACTTGCAGTTCGCCGGCCAGGTGCATGTCTTCCACGGCCGCATCGGCCACATCGAGAAACTCGTTGTAGTCGAGGAAATCGTTCAGGGTGTACGGGTGGATCAGCAGGGTCGTGTCGATCTGCTCGGGATCCGTGTCGGCCAGGGTTTGCAGCTCGTCCATCAGCATCGCCAGCAAATCCTCGGGATTGCTCGATTCGCACACCACATAGCGGATCTGCTTCTTGACGTGCACGGCCTTGGCGAACGGGCACAGGTTCAGGCCGATCACGGCCTTTTCCAGCCAGGAAACGGTATTGGCGATGATGACGGCGTTGTCGTCGTCGTGGCGCGGCGGGGTGTTCATATACTTGACTCTCTATTAATAAAGCGGCCGGCGGCTGAATGGCCGGCCAAAGCCAAATTGTACGCACTTTTGCGCAGCCTCATACCGGGCGCCGCCCAGGCTTGCGCCATGACCGTGGCCATGTATGCTATAACAGCGGCCAAATCGCACATCCGGCAAATTAAATTTGCAATAATTGCATTATTAGCGACTGGAAACATCGCTATTGACGCCTATGTGCTGTCATCATGCTGACATAATTCTTGACTCCGGCATGTGGATATACGTACACTCGCAGCTTAATCATGGGTCTGTCCGATGTTTCTCCGACGACAACAATGGAACACTATGCACGAAAACTCCTTTAAATCTACCGTCCTGGCGGCGTTGGCCCTGGCGCTTGCGCCCGCCCTCAGCCAGGCGTACGAAGCCGGTGTTGAGAGCGATAACGCGCCAGTCGCCGCCGCCACGCCCGCCCTGATCCCGATGACCGCCCAGGTCACGGCGAAACTCCCCACCCTCGACAACCGCCTGCAAAAGACCGACCGTCTGCTGAAAAATCTCAGCGACAATTCCGATCCGCTGCGCGAAGCCGACGTCTGGGGCCGCATCCGCAGCGGCTATGCGATTCCCGACATCAACAACCAGCTGGTGGCGAATCACGTCAACTGGTACGCCACCCGCCCCGACTACATCGCCCGCACGACGGCGCGCGCCTCGCGCTACATTTTCCACGTGGTGCAGGAACTGGAAAAGCGCGGCATGCCGACGGAACTGGCCTTGCTGCCATTCATCGAGTCCGCCTTCAACCCGCAAGCGTTCTCGAGCGCCAATGCGGCCGGCATGTGGCAATTCGTGCCCGCCACGGGGCGCGATTTCAACCTCAAGCAAAACATGTTCAAGGACGAACGCCGCGGCGTGCTGGCCTCGACCGATGCGGCCCTGACCTACCTGCAGCGCCTGTATGACATGTTTGGCGACTGGCAACTGGCCCTGGCCGCCTACAACTGGGGCGAAGGCTCGGTGCAGCGCGCCATCAAGAAAAACCAGGCGATGGGCAAGCCGACCGACTTCGAAAGCCTGGCCGACCTGATGCCGGCCGAAACGCGCAACTACGTGCCGAAACTGCAAGCGGTGAAAAACATCATCGCCAATCCGGCCCAGTTCGGCCTGACCCTGCCCGTGGTCGACAACCAGCCCTACTTCACGGCCATCGACAAGACCAGCGACATCGACATCACCGTCGCCGCCCAGCTGGCCGAACTGTCGATGGATGAATTCAAGGCCTTGAATCCGCAATTTAACCGCCCCGTCATCATCGGCGGCGAAAAGACCAAGATTCTGTTGCCACAGGAAAACGCCGCCAAGTTCACCACCAATCTGGCGCAATGGGGCCATGCCTTGTCGAGCTGGACCACGCACAAGATCACCAATGCGCGCGAACGCATCGAAACCCTGGCGTCGAAATTCGGCACCACGGCCGACGTGCTGCGCCAGGCCAACAACATTCCCCAGCGCACGCGCTTGCGCGCCGGCTCCACCATCCTCGTGCCGAAAACCTCGTCCACGATGAACAGCGACATCACCCAGGAAATCGCCGACAGCGCCACCATGCTGCTGGAAGCGGACCGTCCTGAACGGGTCGCCAAGGCCGTGCGCCGCGTCACCAAGGGCGGCAAGGTGCAAGCGGCGCCAATTTCCCTGGTAAAACCACGCATCCAGCGCGGCGGCAACAGTCGCGCCAAGGCACGTCACTGATCGCCTGATCCGTATTGAGACACCCCACCGGCCGCCACAGCTTTGCTGTCGCGGCCGGTTGCACATCCGCCTTCCCGCCCACCTACCCAGACAGGAGTCGTCATGGCTTTCTTGCAAGGCAAAAAAATCCTCATCACGGGCTTGCTGTCGAACCGTTCCATCGCCTATGGCATCGCCAAGGCTTGCCACCGCGAAGGCGCCATCCTCGCCTTCACGTATGTGGGTGTACGCTTCAAGGAGCGCATCACGGAGTTTGCGGCGGAGTTCGGCAGCGAACTGGTGTTCGACTGCGACGTGTCCAGCGATGAACAGATCAGCGCCGTCTTCAGCGACCTGGCGCACCACTGGGACCAGTTGGACGGCTTGGTGCACGCCATCGGTTTTGCGCCGCGCGAGGCGATCGCCGGCGACTTCCTCGACGGCCTGTCGCGCGACAGCTTCCGCATCGCGCACGACATTTCCGCCTACAGCTTCCCCGCCATGGCCAAGGCCGCCCTGCCCCTGCTGCATCCGGGCGCGTCGGTCCTGACCCTGACCTACCTGGGCGCCGTGCGTGCCGTACCCTACTACAACACCATGGGCCTGGCCAAGGCGTCGCTGGAAGCATCCGTGCGCTACCTGGCCGAATCGCTGGGTCCGCGCGGCATCCGCGCCAACGGCATTTCCGCCGGCCCCATCAAGACCCTGGCCGCTTCCGGCATCAAGGATTTCAGCAAACTCCTGGGTTTTGTGGCGGAGCACGCCCCGCTGCGCCGCAATGTCACCATCGAAGAGGTTGGCAACACGGCCGCCTTTCTGCTGTCCGACCTGGCCTCCGGCATCACGGGCGAAATTACCTATGTCGATGGCGGCTTTTCGCAAGTAATGGCCGTCAATCCCGAAGTAGCGTGATACGGTGATGGCCGATATTTTTCGGTTGTCACTTGACAACTGATCGATATCGACCTACATTGGAGGCATCGCATGGCGCGCTCCTCGCATCCCAAGAAAGAAATCGAAGCGGCGCTGCGCCACGCGGAAAGCCAGGGCTGGCGAGTGGAAGTGGGCGGCAGCCATGCCTGGGGCAAAATGTATTGCCCCTACAATGACGACGGCTGCCGCTGCGGCGAATTCTGCATCGCCTGCATCTGGAGCACGCCAAAAAACCCGGGCAACCACGCGCGGGCGATCCGGCGGGTGGTCGACAATTGCACTTTCAACAAACTGATGCACGACTGCATGCAACGCAAATCCAGGGGCTAACCATCATGGATTACATCTTCACTCTCAAGTACCGCCTGCCCGACCACGAACACGACCTCGACGCGCTGGCCGAGCGCCTGGGCAGCGGCGGTTGCGACGACGCCCTGGTCGGCATCGGGCAAGCGGGACGCCTGGCGCTGGAATTCACGCGCGAGGCCAGCAATGCCAGGGAAGCGCTGCTCAGCGCCCTGGCCGACGTCAAGGCCATCGTGCCCGAGGCCGTGCTGGTCGAGGCCTCGCCCGACTTCGTGGGCCTGACCGACGTGGCGCAGGTACTGGGCCTGTCCCGGCAAAACCTGCACAAGCTGATGAGCAAATACCGCCACAGCTTTCCCGTGCCCGTGCATGAGGGCAGCGCTACTATTTGGCACTTGGACGACGTGCTGGCCTGGCTGCACGCAAAGGGAACGTATCAGCTGGAACGCAGCCTGGTCGAACTGGCGCAGGTCACCCGGCAAATCAATCTGGCCAGGGAAACGCGACAGGCGCCGCCGCTGCCCGCCGACATCGTGGCCATGCTCAACTGAACGGACGAAAACTACGTACTCCTACTGATTTCACATAGGAAACATGCGCAAAACGTGGTAGGACTTTCGTTTCTTCCCATTTAGCCCGTGCAAAACGGCGTCAAATACGGTATAGTGTCGTTGTGCGCTGCAATATGTTCCCTTGAAGCGATGGCAACACCGCAGTCATGCACTACAAACTTAGCAGCTTCGCAAGCCTTAGCGCATCCACAGGATGCCGCTTATAAAGCCCTCCCGCCTTGTGTGTCGCACCTGACACCGTCCCGGCGCAAAGCTTTTGTGCCGAAATTTCTTTCTAGTTGAGTCATTTCGTTTTGGTTGGCGTTGCTATTTTGCGTTCTGCTTTTTGCAAGAACGCTGATTTTTACGAAAGAAAAGAATGACATTTGAATCCTTAGGCCTGCATCCGTCCATCATCGCCGCTCTGACCGAATCGGGCTACACCGCGCCAACCGCGGTACAGTCGCAAGCGATTCCAGCCGCGATCGAAGGCCGTGACCTGCTGGTCTCGTCGCAAACCGGTTCGGGCAAGACCGCAGCTTTCATGCTGCCGTCGCTGCACAAACTGGCCAGCGCCGAACAAAGCGCCGCCGGCAAAACGCCAAACCAGGAAATGCAAGCATCGCGCGCCCGCGGCGAGCGTCCACGTTTCAAAGCTGCCCAGCCAAAAATGCTGGTGCTGACGCCAACGCGCGAACTGGCCCTGCAAGTGACCACCAACACCGACAAGTACAGCACCGGCATCCGCCGCATCAAGGCTGTGTCGATTCTGGGCGGCATGCCTTACCCTAAACAGATGCAATTGCTGGCCAAGAATCCTGAGATTCTGGTCGCCACCCCTGGCCGTCTGATCGACCACATGGACTCGGGCAAGATCGACTTCTCGCAACTGGAAATCCTGGTGCTGGACGAAGCCGACCGCATGCTGGACATGGGTTTCATCGACGACATCGAAAAAATCGTGGAAGCGACGCCGGAAGGCCGTCAAACCATGCTGTTCTCGGCAACGCTGGACGGCGTCGTTGGCAACATGGCCCGCCGCATCACGAAGAACCCGCTGGTCATCCAAGTGGCAAGCTCGAGCAACAAGCATGAAAACATCACCCAGCGCGTCCACTTCGTCGACGATCTGTCGCACAAGAATCGCCTGCTGGACCACCTGCTGCGCGACGAATCGCTGGACCAGGCTGTTGTGTTCACCGCCACCAAGCGTGACGCCGACACCATCGCCGACCGTCTGAACATCGCCGGGTTCTCGGCTGCCGCCTTGCACGGCGACATGCATCAAGGCGCGCGTAACCGCACCCTGGACGGCATGCGCCGCGGCCAGGTCAAAGTGCTGGTTGCCACCGACGTTGCCGCCCGCGGTATCGACGTGCCAACGATCACCCACGTGTTCAACTACGATCTGCCGAAGTTCCCTGAAGACTACGTCCACCGCATCGGCCGTACCGGCCGCGCTGGCCGCAATGGCCTGGCCATCTCGCTGGTGAACCACGCTGAAGGCATGAACGTCAAGCGCATCGAACGCTTCACCAAGCAGTTGATCCCGGTCAATGTCATCGAAGGTTTCGAACCGAAGAAAACGGCTTCGGCACCACGTTCGAGCGCCCGCCCAGGCGGCTGGAAACCAGGCGACAACCGTGGCGGCGCGAAGCCAGGACAACGCACGTTCAGCAAGCCGGGCGCACCACGCAAGGACGGCGCCCCTAGCACTGGCGGCGGCTACAAGGGCTCCAACCCGCGCAGCACCGACGGCGCACGCCGCAGCTACGGCGACCGTTAATCACGATTAGCCGCTGCAAATTGCAGTACGATAAAAAGCCACCAGAGTGATCTGGTGGCTTTTTTTTGCCCGTCGATTTGCCAGCCGCACCGGCTGACTGCCTTCTCGGGAAAGATTTCCTATCATAAAAAATGAAAGTACTTTCAGATAAAAAACATAAAGACGTCGAATAATCACATACGTTACTCAAGATCAAACTTCACCGACATTTTCAGAATATAGTCACATCAGGGAATGCAGATAACGATAAATTCAATAATGCAGCCAAGACTGGAAATTTCCGCCATGAATTCCAATCCTGTACCGGAAAGCAACACCACCGATCCGGAGGATAAATCCTCGATCGAGTCGAAAATACATGCAATGGATCTTCGGATGAATCGCCTCGAAAATCCGGAACACGGAAGATTTGAAATAATTCAAAAAAGAACAAGCTTCCTGGCCTTACTCATTGGCATACTTTTAAGTGCAATTTCTCTTTTTGACATATTCTGGAGCCAGCCACGCAATGAACTTTTCAGGGATATGGAAGAATTCAACAAATCCGTGAATGCCGTGTCAAATCTGCGCCAGAACATGATCCAGATTCAATATCAATCAAACAATCCCCAAATGCTGATGGCGATGAATTCCATGGTATCTCCACAGGTACTGGCAAACATACAATATGCCACGGCATTGCTACCGCGCCTCGGCGACCATGCGGGAATTCCCCAACTATTGGTATTGATATCGGAAGCGTTGAATATTTATGACTGGAAAAGTGCCACGACCCTGGTTGAACGGGCCGTCGCCATCAAGGATGCGGTGCCCTCGATGCAGTCGGAAGCAAGACGATACAAGGCGCGATTGATGTTTTCGACCGGAAAAATACACGAAGGACGGGCTGCTTTTCAGGATTCCCTGAATGTACTGCGCGGCGAATCTGCGTTCGGCATTAATGGCGCGAGAGCCTACATTATCGCGGATTGGGCGATTTCCGAATTTGCCATGGGAGACTGCAATTCCGGGAACGAACGGATCGGACAATTCATTCAGCTCTTGCAAGACCCGGAAATTCTACCGCTCCCCCGTTTGGGATTGATTTCCACACTAAAAAATCAGCTTGAGCAGATCCAGTCAAGAAAGAAAAGGTGCGCCTTCCCCAAAGAACTGGAAGATGCAAGCTAACCGCTGATGTCAAAATCACTGCGCCAAAATTATCCGCGCCATACAATTGAAGCATCGCCACTGAAAATGAAAACTTTAACAGTATCTCTGTCGCTTATTGTGTTGGCCGCAATCCTCGGCCCGCCAGTCGCCGCGCAAGTCATCCTTCAACCCATGGGGGTTGCCCCCATCATTGCCGGGCAAACCCTGACATGCGGCGGCGCGGTTTCTTATGTGGCCGCCATCCCGGATATTGCAATGGCACGGCCAGGCGTATTATTATTCCGCCCTGATTTTTTCTACCTTCCGCCTTTTATACAATGGTATGTCTATACGCATGAATGTGCGCATCAATATGTAGGCAGCAACGAAAGGGCCGCAGATTGTTGGGCAATACAACTGGGAAGAGATCAGGGATTTTTGCCGCCGCAAGCCATTCATCAAATATGCGCCTTCACATTCCCCAACCCGGGCGACTGGACGCATTTGCCAGGCCCCATACGTTGCGCAGAAATGCAAATGTGCTACGCACGTGGCCAATAAGCGGCTGCGGCCATCGATATCGCTACACAACTATTTCTTCGACACTTTCTGGCGCGACAGCTTGCGCAGCTTGGCCTGCTCGAAGCGCGCGTGCTGTTCCGGTGTCTCGAGCACCAGCGGCGGCACGGCCACCGGCTTGCGGTTGGCGTCGACGGCCACCATCGTGAAGTAGCAGCTGTTGGCATGGCGCACCAGGCGCTGCTGGATGTTTTCCGTTACCACGCGAATACCCACTTCCATCGACGTCGTACCCGTGTAATTGATCGAGGCGAGGAACGTCACCAGCTCGCCCACGTGAATAGGCTGCAGGAACATCACCTGGTCCACCGACAAGGTCACCACATAGCTGCCCGAATAGCGGCTGGCGCAGGCGTAGGCGACGCTGTCGAGGTATTTCAGGATGGTGCCGCCGTGCACGTTGCCGGAAAAGTTGGCCATATCGGGCGTCATCAGGACCGTCATCGTCAGTTCGTGGGCCGACCAGTTCATCGCGCTGTCCAAAGTGTTCTCCAAGGGGGAAATTAAAAGTGAGGGAAGATGTGAAAACCGGCCCCAGGGGCCGGTTGTGAGCCTTACAGGCCCAGGGTGTCGATGTCGGCCAGCGATTCGCGGCCCTTGTCGGAAATGTCGTGGCCTTCGCCTTCGGCGCGCGCCACGATGTGGGCTTTCTTGCCCAGAAAATACGCCACGTCCGTATCGAGCTTGGTCAGCGGATCGGTGGCGACAGCGCGCAAACCCATGATGCAGCGGCGCAGGAACAGCAGTTGTTGTGCTTTCTCGGTGATGGACAGACGGCCGTCGCGTGCATAGCTGAGCAGCTTCAGACCCGACAGGCGCTTGGCATTGCGGGCAACGCAAGCACTGGGGCGCTCGGTCTTGATGCCGCGTGCAACTTGCTCCAGCGCGTCATATTCATCGGTTGTTAATTTCTCGTTCTTCATTACTTTTCCATAAAAGGCCAGGTGTTCGGCCCCCATGGTACGCGCCCCGCTGCGCATCGGCAACAGGCAACGTGAATCTACTGCCGACCGCCATGCGGCCAGGCGGCGGAAACACGGGCGCAACGACCGTTATTTGTAGCTGCGCAGCAGCAGCCATGCCAGGCCGCAACCAGCCACGGCGCCCGCCAGGGCCAGCGCCACGAGGTGTTTGCTGGTGATCACGGGCCGCCGGCCCAGATAGATTTTGTTATGCAAGGAATTGCCCACGATGGTCTCCTGTACAAGAATTTTTATGATGTCTCATTATAAGAACAGAATCGTGACGGCCGCATGACACTCAGCAGTTGGAGCTTGATTTGTATCCACAAGGCAACATTTTTGCGCATTTTTGTTGTTTAAATGGCGTGCCTCTGGCGAGGCCCGCGCCTTCCATTTCCGCTTGGAAATAAACATCGCGCGCGCCTGCCCACCGCTACCCATGGCGCGGCGCCACGGTCCGAGAACCGCTCAATGCATTTTCACGGGCGGTGGCGGCGGCGTTGGTTCCTCGACCGGCACGGGGTCGATGTGCGGCGGCGGTTCCGGCGGCGGCTTGAGGGGATCGCCTTCCGGCGGTGGCGGCATATCGGGTTCGGGCGTGCTGTGCGCACGCAGCGGGGCAAGATGAAATTGTGGCTGCATGGTGGCCTCCTTTACCCCACTGTAGCCGATGCAGCCAAATCCTGGCGCCCGCCATTGGCCGGCGGCGGGGAACTAAACGGCGTGGCGCCACTCCAACTTTGCAGGCATCCTCTCCAGCACGAGTGCAAGCGATCTCCATGGCGCGCAAGAAAATCCTCTTTATGGCCGAGGCAGTGACCCTGGCCCATGTTGGCCGCCCCCTGAGTCTGGCCCAAGGCCTGGACGAGGCAAAATACGAGGTGCATTTTGCCTGCGCCGATGGGTATGACTTTTGTTTCAAGCAAGCCCCCTTCCGCCGCTGGCGTATCGACAGTATTTCATCGCTGCAATTTCTGCAGGCGCTGGCGCACGGCAAGCCCGTGTATACGGAAAGCACCTTGCACGCGTATGTCGAAGACGACTTGCGCCTGCTCAATGCCGTCCAGCCCGACCTTGTAATCGGCGACTTCCGCCTGTCGCTGTCGGTCAGCGCGCGCCTGCAGCGCATCCCCTACATTACCGTCAGCAACGCCTACTGGAGTCCCTGGGTGCGCCAGCACTACACGGTGCCCAACCTGCCCCTGACGGGCGTGCTACCCATCTGGCTGGCCGATCCCCTGTTCCGCCTGATCCGCCCGCTGGCCTTCGCTTCGCACGCCGTGCCCCTGAACCGCGTGCGCCGCCGCCATGGCTTGCCATCGCTGGGCAGCGACCTGCGACGCATCTATACGGATGCCGACCGCACCTTGTACGCGGATATTCCGCAACTGTTCCCGCCGCACGGCATGCCGTCCACGCACGACTACCTGGGCCCCGTCATCTGGGCGCCGCCGCTCGACTTGCCGGACTGGTGGCAGCGCCCGGAACTGAGCAGCGGACGGCCCATCATCTATGTCACCCTGGGCAGTTCCGGCCAAGGGCAATTGCTGCCGCGCGTGCTGCGCGCGCTGGCGCCCCTGCCCGTCACCGTACTGGCGGCCACGGCCGGCACGATCCGCGTCGATGCCGTGCCGCCGAATGCCTATGTCGCGCCCTTTCTGCCGGGCGACGCTGCCGCCCGGCGCGCCAGCCTGGTGATCTGCAACGGCGGCAGCCCCACCAGCCAGCAAGCGCTGACGGCAGGCGTGCCCGTCATCGGCATCGCCGGCAACCTCGACCAATTTCTCAACATGCACGGCATCGTGGGCACCGGCGCCGGCCTGCTGCTGCGCGCCGACCGCTTCCAGGAAACCGCTTTGCGCCATGCCGCCACGCGCATGCTCGACGATGGCCGGGCCAGGCTGGCGGCGCGCCAGCTGGCCACGGCCATGCGCGACTATGTGCCAAGGCAACGCTTGCTGCCCCATATCCACGCCCTGCTGGGCTCGTTGCCGCAGGATGGCCAGCCTTGAAAAGCTGGCGTCGGTTTTTCTTACAGCGCATCCGGCAAAGCTTGCACCGCGTCAATAAAAGCACGCCAAGTCGTTGATTTCAAAAGAACCTCATGCGTTGGCATGGAAGTCGCTAGGTACTGGCCATGAGCACCTGCCGACAGGTCTCAGGCAAGACTTCCAGACTCACTCAACCATGAGGTGAATGACATGAAACTTTCTAAACTGAAACTGCTCCCGGCCGCAGCGGCATTGGCCATGCTGTGCGCGGCCGGTAGCGCACAAGCGGGCGCCTACGGCTATTCGTACAACAACATCTTCGGCCTGGTGATCGCCGTGCCGACGGGCCAGATCACGGTGGCCAACAGCACCACCATCTCGCGCAGCACGGCCACCCTGAATGGCGTGAGCGTCATCAATGGCGGCGCCGGCTCGCTCGACGCGCCGCGCGCCAACGTCGGCCCCGTCATCAAGGGCGAAAACGACTTCACGCAACAAGGTCCCATCGGCACCTTTTCGCGCGGCGATGCGCAGATCGTCAGCACGCAGTTCCCGTCGTTCCCGCCCGGCTCCACCTCCACCCAGGCCGTCAACGTGGCCGAAGCCCACCTTGACGGACCTGCCGGCACGGCCGATGCGTCCGGGCGCAACGGCTCGACGACGGGCTTCTCGGTCGATTTCATCGTCGGCTCGCCCACGGCAACCTTGAGCTTCGACTTCCTGGCATCGCCCTTCATGCAGGTCTTCCTGCAAAGCACGGTCGGGCAGCTGTCCACGGCCACGGCCAACCTGGTCGTCACCTTCACCATCACGGACGCGGCCGGCGCGACGGTATTCAACTGGACGCCAGACGGCGTGATCGGCTCGGGCATCTTCGGCGGCACGGAAAACGCCGACGGCGCCAACCTGAACACCAGCCTGGCGACCAATTTCCTCACGCGCGGCAACCTGTTCACCTACGACCCTTCCGGCTGCGGCACGCCCACGGGCACCGGCGTGGGTACGGCGTGCGGCAGCAACTTCAGCTCCGTCAGCAATGCTTTAACGGCCGGCAACTACACCTTGACCTTGAATGCGGTGGAAAGCGTGGACCTGGTGAAACAGGCGGTGCCGGAACCTGGCACTCTGGCACTGCTGGGCCTGGGCCTGGCTGGCCTGGGCTACGCCCGCCGCCGCAAAGTTACCGTCTGAACCAGGCAACAGGGGGGATTCACAGGCGAGGGAGTCTCCTCGCCTTTTTTTATGCGGCAAGCCTGTCGGTTTTCCTTACAACGCGGCCGACCGGCAGATGAGGATTTTCATGACTATATTTTCTTGTACCCGCTTGCCAACGGCCCTGCTGGCCTTGCTGTTACTGGCCGGCAGCGGCACTGCCAGCGCCGCCGCCTATGGCTATTCCTACACCAGCGTCTTTGGCCTGGTCATCAGCAACCCCACCGGTTCCACCACCTTGATCAGCAATATCGACGTGTCGCGCACCACCGCCACGCTCAATGGCAGCAGCGTCATCCACGGCGGCAGCAACGAGATCGACGCGCCGCAAGCGACACGCGGCGCCGTCACCAAGGGACAAAACGATTTTACGCAGCAAGGCATGGGCAACGCCGCGTATGCGCGCGGCGAGGCGCAAATCATCACTTCGCAAATTCCCCCGTTCCCGCCGGGCTCGACCAGCACGCATACCGTGAATGCGGCAGAAACCTTCCTCACGGGCGGCGGCAGCGCCGACGCCTCGGGACGCAACGGTTCCAGCACGGCCCTGGCCATCAATTTCGTCGTCGGCCAACCGGGCGCAACCCTGGCCTTCAGCTTCCAGGCCCTGCCCTTCATGCAGCTGTACCTCGATGCGCTGGCCGGCACGGGCTCGGCGGCCACGACGAATATGGCGATGACGTTCAGCATCATCGATGACAATGGCCAGATCGTCTTCAACTGGGCGCCCGACGGCAACCTGGGCTCCGGCATCCTGGGCGGCACCGAACTGGCCGACGCCGCCAACCTCAATACGGGCTACGCGCAAACGCCGCTGACCAGCGGCAGCGTGTTCACCTACGACCCCAGCGGCTGCGGCGCGCCCACGGGCACGGGCACCGGCAAGACGTGCGGCGGGCAATACGGCGCCGTCACGGACAATCTGGTGGCGGGCAACTACACCCTCGTGTTGAACATGCTGAACAGTTCCGAACTGGCCTACGTGCCAGGCGTCACGCCAGTCGCGCTGCCCGGCACCTTGCCGCTGCTGGCGGCGGGCCTGGCGGCGCTGGCTTGCCTGGCGCCACGGCGCCGGCGCTGATGCCGACGCCGTGGCGCGCACGGCGTCACGCGCGCTACTGCCCCGTTGTGGGCGCCACCAGCAAGTCTTGCAGCGGACGGCGCAAGGAGCGCGCACTGGCCGCCGGCCCCGCGCCGATGCGCCCGAGGAACACGGCCCGCTCGACCGCCGCCGCCCCCAGCGCGGCCTGGCATTGCACGGCCAGTTCCTGCGCCATTTCCTGCATGCCATCGGTGCGCGAAAAGGTGCGCCGCTCGCGCACATAGCGGGCAAAGATCAGCGGCGTCAGTTCCGGCTGCAATTGCAGTCCCAGTTGCGTGGCCGTGAGCCAGAAGCGCTGCATGGCGCGGCCGGCCGCCACGTAATCGTCGATATGGCGCGGCGGCGCATCGGCCAGCAGCACGAAATGCGCGGCACAATACAGGCCCGGCAGCAAGTCCATCTGCAGCCGCGGGGCAATGGTGCCGCCCAGCCAGGTATTGAAAAAATCCACGCGGCGCCAGCTGTGCATGACCCAGCGCATCAGGCGCGCCGTCATCGCGTCGACGCCGAGCGCCTGCTCCGGGATGCGGTCGCTGCTGAAGCGCGCCCCCCATTCGATCACGTCGCGGTGCACCTTGTGCGCTTCGGGCATGGTCAGGCGCAGCTTCGCATTGTCGAACATCAGCCGCGCGCAGGCCAGGCGCGCGCGCCCGCCTTCGAACCACTGCACGCCGTAGCCGGGCGGCAAGCTGGCCGCCAGCGCCGCCTTTTCGCTGGCGCGCAGGCTGCGCGTGCTGAGCCGCCGCCGCTGCACGCTGCGCTGCGGCAGGAACGCCGCCAGCGGATCGGCTTGCATGCCAGGGCTGTCGATCAGGTGCACATCGAAGGTGGGCAGGGTATCGGGCATGGACAAACGCCGGCGCGCTTCCATGCGCAAGCCATGGCTGCTGGCCGCCAGCGCCATGCTTTCGAGCAAGGCGCCCAGCGATAGCTGGCTGGGATGGCCGTCGAGGTCGTACACGCAGTGGCTGCGCGTATCGAAGCCATGCACGACCACGTGCCGCGGGTCCACGACTTCAAAGCGCCACGGCTGCGTGTTGTCGCCGCTGGGCGCCCAGCGCGCCTGGTCGAGGATGCTTTCCAGCACGGGATCGTTCAACAGTGCTTGCGCCATTTATGCCCCCTGCGCGGCGCGTCGCCGCTTGATGATGGCCATCGTCAGGCGCTGCAGCGGATGACGGTTGCCGCCGGGACGCCAGGTATGCACGAGCTTGTTGCGATAGGCGTCGAAATGCACGCCGTGTGGCGCCGCCATCACCTTGCCGCGTTTCAACAAAATTTTCAAGGCTTCCGTGGCGGCCGCGCCCGCGCACAGCTGGCAGCCCATGATGGTCGACGGCCCGCGCCGCTCCTTCAGGTTGATGGCGGACGGGTCGACCAGGTAAGGACCGTGCAAGCCGGCCGGCGCCAGCCCGACGAGAAAGCGCAATGCCTTCTCTTCTTCGGGCAAGTCGCCCCAGCCAAAATACTCTTCGAACGTCATGCCGCCCGGCATGAAGCTGAGCACGGCCGTGCCCATGCCCAGCGGCGCGGCCGTGATGGCGGGAATGCCCAGGCGGGCGCAGGTGGCGAAAGTGGCCTGGCGCGCGGGAAAGGCGAAGAAATCCAGGCCGTCCACGTACAGGTCGACACCGGCAAAGAACTCGGCCAGGTTGCTGTCGTGTATGCCGTCGGGGAACTGCTTGATGTCGAGTTCGGGATTGATGTCGCGCGCCATCTGCGCCAGCACGGCCACCTTGGGCTGGCCCAGGGTGGACACCATGGCGCCGGCCTGGCGATTGAAGTTGGCGATATCGAAGGTGTCGAAATCGGCGATATGGAAAGCGCCGATACCCAGCCGCGCCAGGGTCAGCAAGTGCACGCCGCCGACGCCGCCCATGCCGGCGATGGCCACGCGCTTGCCGCGCAAGCTGTCTTGCTCCGCCTGCGTGACCCAGCCCAGGTTGCGGGCAAATGCCGCGTGATAGGAAAAACCATCTGTCATGCTTACCTCTACTATGCGTCCGCTAAGGACCAAGAAGAGTTCGACAGATGGTCAGGCGATAAGTTCCCGTTATGACGAAAACTTAGCGGGCCAGCCGGCGCTGGGCCGCCTGCGCCGGGCGTGGCGCCCCTGCCACTGCGCCCACCTTGAACACGCTGACGATCTGCGCCAAGCCCGCCGCCTGCTCGTTCATCGCCTGCGCCGCCGCCGATGCCTGCTCGACGAGGGCCGAGTTTTGCTGCGTCATGTTGTCCATCTCGACGATGGCCTGGTTGATCTGCTCGATGCCGGCGCTTTGTTCGGCGCTGGCGGAGGAAATCTCGGCCACGATATCGGTCACGTGCCGCACGCTGGAGACGACTTTTTCCATCGTCTCGCCGGCCAGCGCCACCAGTTTTTCACCGGCGCCAACCTGCTCGGCGGAACTGTCGATCAATTGCTTGATCTCCTTGGCGGCCGCGGCCGAACGCTGCGCCAGGTTGCGCACCTCGCTGGCCACGACGGCGAAGCCACGGCCCTGCTCGCCCGCGCGTGCCGCTTCCACGGCCGCGTTCAGGGCCAGGATATTCGTCTGGAAGGCGATGCCGTCGATGACGGCGATGATGTCGCCGATCTTTTTCGACGAGGCATTGATGGCGCCCATGGTGTCGACCACTTGGCTCACCACGCCGCCCGCCTGGCTCGCCACTTGCGAGGCGGAAATGGCCAGCTGGTTGGCCTGGCGCGCATTGTCCGCATTCTGGCGCACGGTCGAGGTCATTTCTTCCATGGTCGACGCCGTTTCTTCCAGCGATCCCGCCTGCTGCTCCGTGCGCGCCGACAGGTCGTGGTTGCCCGAGGCGATCTCGCCCGACGCCGTGGAAATCGATTCCGCATCGGTGCGCACCTGGCTCACCAGATGGGCCAGGTTGTCGCGCATGGCCTTGATCGCCATCAGCAAACTCGACGTGTCGCCGGGGCGCGTATCGATATGCGTGGTCAGGTCGCCCTGGGCGATTTGCGCCACGATGGCCGCTGCATAGTCGGGTTCGCCGCCGAGCTGGGCCAGGATGCGGCGCAGCATCAGGGCGGCCAAGGCGCCCACCACCAGCATCAGCGCGCCGCCGATGGCCAGCAGCACACCCGCCTGAGCCCAGAACTTGTGGTTGATGTCATCGATATACGTGCCCGTGCCGATCAGCCAGTCCCACGGCGCAAATTTCACCACGGCATACATCTTTGCCACCGGGTCCTTCACGCCTGGGCGCGTGCCGTCCGCCTGCACCAGGCCGATGCGGCTGGCGGCCAAGGCCACGCGGTAGCGGTCGCCCGACTGCTTCATGTTCTTTTGCGGCACGCCGATGCGCGACGCGTTTGGATGCACGTACAGCAAGTCCGTGCTGAAATCGCGCACGAAATAATACATATCGTCCTTGGCGAAGCTGCCGATGGCCAGCTTGGCCTGCTGCTGGGCCTGCTCACGCGTGAGCTTGCCCGACTGTTCCAGCGCATATGCCTTTTCCACGGACGCGTTGGCCAGTTCCACCAGCACCGTCAATTGCTCGACCCTTTCCGCCATCATGGTCTGGCGCAAGGAATACAGGGAAAATGAAGCGATGAGGACGATGCCCAGCAAGGTGCTGAAACACAGGAGGAGAATGCGCGAACGGAGTGTCATGGGTGCCTGGAAATAAATAGAAGAATTAATTGCCCAATGGAAATCTTTTCAGAAAAGCAAAACGGGCGGCGCTACCGGGCTGTGCCCGGCAGGCACCGCCCGCTGTAAGTCGTGTTGAGAAGGTCAGGCCAAGGCTTCCTTGGCCGCCTCTTCCGGCGTCAAGCCGTCGTAGAACTGGTCGGTAAACCACTCGACCTGTTCTTCGATGTGGTCCTGCGCCTGCGCCACGGTGGCGCCGCCAGCCACGAGGAAGCCTTCGACCTCGATACACCAGTTGATCAACTCCAGGGTTTCCGGATCGAGCTCTTCTTTCTTAGCCATCGTATTTCCTTGCTTGTTAAATTGCGATATCACATCAATAAGCGGCAGTTTAACAGCTTCGCCATGCTGCCGCCCATGCAGATCAAACACGACGGTTACTTGACGGCAACATTTTTGCGTTCCGGATACATTACCACCTGCACATAATTGTGCATGTCCAGATAGCGCTGCGCCGCCAGCTTGACGGCTTGCGGCGTGATGGCGCGCACGCGCTGTTCGTAGCGCAGGATGTGCGCGGGGTCGCGTCCCTGCGTCACGGAACCCATCAGCTGACTCATCCAGTAGCGGTTTTCGCGCAGCGACTTTTGCTGGCGCGTGATCCAGTTCAGCTTGACCTTTTCCAGGTCGGCCGCCGATGGCCCGTCCGTCTTCATCTTGTTGATTTCGGCAAACGCGGCGGCGATCACCTTGTCCACGTTTTCGGGTCCCGTCGGCAAGTTCAAGGCCACCGAATAATGGCCATACGGGTGCTGGCCCATCGAGGTTTCGAAGCCGCCGCCATAGATCATGCTCATCTTTTCCCGCAGCACTTCGATGACTTTCAGGTTCAGCACTTCGCCCAGCGCCTGCAAGGTCAGCTTTTGCTCGTCCGAATACGCCACCTCGCCATTGAAGGTGATGGAAATCGTGCTCTTGGGCTCGCTGCCCATGTAAATCTCCTTCTTGACGACCCCGGTCACCGGGCGCATGCCCACGTCGCGGTAGGCATGCGGCACGTCGCCCACGGGCAAGGTGCCCAGGTAGCTGGCGATCAGCGGCTTGATCTTGTCGAGCTCGAAGCTGCCCGCGAAGATGAAGGTCATGCCGCGTGCGCTGGAAAAGCGCTGGCGGAAGATGTCCAGCGAACGGTCCAGGCCCACCTTGTCGAAGTCGGCCGCGCGCGGCACGCCATCGACGCGCGGGTTGTCGCCAAACATGGCGTGCTGGATGGCGTCGTAAAACACGGCTTCCGGCTGCGCCATGCTGTTTTTCGCCAGGTCCTGCTGCTTGCCGATGAAGGACTGGTACAGGCCAGCATCCTTGCGCACGTCATTGAAATACAAATACACCAGTTGCAGCATGGCTTCCACGTCGGCGCTGCTGGCCGAGCCGCCAAAACCTTCGCTCAGCTCGCCCAGCGACGCGCCCACGTTGACCGTCTTGCCGGCCAACACTTTTTGCAAGTCCAGCGGCGCCAGGTCCTTCAAGCCCATGCTGCCGACCACGGCGCTGGCGTAGCGGGCGTTGTAGATGTCGGCGTCGCCAAACAGCGACTGGCCGCCGAAGCGCGTCGAGCCCATCAGCACCTGGTCATTCTTGAAGTCCGTCGGTTTCAACAGCACGCGCACGCCATTGCCCAGGGTCAGTTCCGTCACGCCAATGGCGCTGTTCAACTTTTCCGAGACGATGCCGCCGCCGGCCGGCGGGCCATCCATCAGCTTGCTGGCCAGGACTTTTTCCGTGCGCGGCTCCACCTTTTGCTGCTCGGCCTTCGCCACGGCGTCGAGCAATTGCCGCTGCGTCGGCACAGTCGAGGCCGCACCGCCCGCCTTCGGCTCGGCGCCCATGAAGACCACCAGTTTCTTTTGCTGGTCGGGAATCACCTTGGCCACCGTTTCGTTGATTTCCTGCAAGGTTACCTGCGGCAAGAGTTCCTGCGCGTACAGCAATTCATTGGCGATGCCGGGGACGGCCTCCTGCTCCAGGAAGTTGCGCGAATACTCGGCCACGAAACCGGCCGAATCGGACTTGTCGCGTTCGCTGTAGGCGCGCTCGTAATTGCGCAGCATGTCCTTGCGCGCGCGGTCCAGCTCATCCTGGCTGAAGCCGAAGCGGCGCGCCCGCTCATCTTCCTGCACCAGCGCATCGACAGCCGGCTGCACGCCGCCCTTGCCCAGCAAGGCATACGCGCTGAACGATTCATAGCCGCGCACCAGCTTGCCCATGCTGCTGCCGCCCTGGATGAACGGGGGATTGGCTTGCTGCGTCAATTCCTGCATGCGCGCGCTGAGCATTTGGCCATACAGGTTCTCGATCATCTGGCGGCGGTAGTCGGCGATGGTGACGGGCTCCTGCGCTGCGCGGATCGGGTAGCGGATGAAGACACTGTCGTCCGGCGCTTCCTTGTCCGTGATCACCAGCGCTTCCGTCTGCGAGCGCTGCGGCACTTCCGCATACAGGCGCGGACGCGGTTTCGCGGGATTTTTCAGCTTGCCGAAATGCTGCCGGATCAGCTTTTCAGCCTGGCTCGGCTCCACATCACCGACCACCATCACGGCCATCAGGTCGGGACGGTACCAATCCTTGTAGAAACGCTTGATGGCTTCCGGCTTGAAGGTTTTCAGCACGGATTCCTTGCCGATCGGCATGCGTTCCGCATAGCGCGAACCGTTCAGCAGCTTCGGATACAGAACCTTGTTCATGCGGTCGCTGGCGCCCTTGCCCAGGCGCGCCTCTTCCAGCACGATGCCGCGCTCGCTATTGATGTCGGCCGGGTTGAATTTCAAACCATGCGCCCAGTCTTCCAGCACGAGAAAACCCTTTTCCAGGTTTTCCTTCCTGTTCGTCGGAATCGGCAGCACGTACACGGTTTCATCGAAACTCGTGTAGGCGTTCAAGTCGGCGCCGAACTTCACGCCGATCGATTGCAGATATGAAATCAGTTCATTGCGCTTGAAATGCGTGGAACCGTTGAAAGCCATGTGTTCCGTGAAATGGGCCAGGCCTTGCTGGTCGTCGTCTTCCAGGATGGAACCGGCTTTCACCACCAGGCGCAATTCCACTTTCTGCGCGGGACGGGCATTTTTCTTGATGTAATAGGTCAAGCCATTCGGCAGTTTTCCGACGGTAACTTCTGGTGCCAGCGGCAGGGGATCGCTCAAACGGATTTCCGCCTGGGCCATGCAGGCGCACGCCAGCAAGACGGCGCCCGAGATCAGGCGTAATTTACTCAGCTTCATGTATTCTCAACGGTAAGATTCAGTAAGCGTACCTTACACTGAAATCCTGTTTCCGCCATTAAAAACAGCTTAGGAAAAACTGCTTTCCCCAGGCAACTTTGCCGAATAACAAACTCAGCAGTGCCCTGCCCCTTTTTTTCAATTGTGCTAAAGTATTGCCGCCGGTCATGTGGACCGGCACAACAATACGTCTTCGGGGCGGGGTGCGATTCCCCACCGGCGGTAAGACCGGCAACGGTCAAGCCCGCGAGCGCTTTCCGACAAGGATTGGCATTAGTAACCGTCGCGAGCAAGCTCAATATCGGCTTGAGTAGCGCAACTGTACGAAGGTACAGTGAGCAACGCAAAGTCGAGAGTGGGCTGCGCAGCAGGTTAATAAGCCAATCCGAGGAAAGGTCAGCAGATCTGGTGTAACTCCAGAGCCGACGGTATAGTCCGGATGAAAGAAGATGTGCAGTAAACGCGATGTCCGCTCGACCTGTCGATGCGGCCGGCTGCGTCTATTCGCTTGCCCTGCAGCGTTTTTCGCCTATGCGAGGAGCGTTTCACCATGTTAGTCAACAGCTATACCCTGCTTTCCAACGACCTCGAAGGTCGTATCCAATCCGCCCTGGCCGCCATGCGCGCCGGCATTCCCGTCATCCTGCTCGACGATTTCGACCGTGAAAACGAAGCCGACCTGATCCTGTCTGCCGAAAAACTCACGCACGAAACCATGGCCCTCCTGATCCGCGAATGCAGCGGCATCGTCTGCCTGTGCCTGCCGACGGACGTCGTCAGCGCGCTGGAATTGCCGCCCATGTCGTCCGACAACGGCAGCCGCTACGGCACGCCGTTTACCGTCTCCATCGAGGCGCGCGACGGCGTCACGACGGGCGTGTCGGCCGCCGACCGCGTGACCACCATCCGCGCCGCCATCGCGCCGAACGCCAAGCCCGCCGACCTGGTGCGCCCCGGCCACGTGTTCCCCCTGCGCGCCGCGCCCGGTGGCGTGCTCGAGCGCCGCGGCCACACGGAAGGCTCCGTCGACCTGTCGCGCATGGCCGGCCTGAACCCGGCCGCCGTGCTGTGCGAGCTGATGAACCCGGACGGCACCATGATGCGCGGCGACGATATCGAACGTTTCGCCGAACTGCACGGCATGCCGATACTGACCATCGAAGAACTGGTGGAGTGGCGCAGCACGCGCGAGCAATAAACTGTCAGACGGCGACGGCCTTCGGCAAATGTACGTGTTTGTACACGAGGCCCGCCGCCAGCCCATACGCGACGGCAATCGTCGCGTAGGCCAGCGGCAAGCGCAGCGACCAGTCCTGCACCATGTGCAGGATGCTGCCGATCAGGGCCACGCCCACCAGCGCGCCGATTTGCCGGTTCGCATTCAGGGCCGCTGCCGCGCTGTTCGCATGCTGCTTGCCGGCCACCCGCATCACGGTGGCCGTCATGGCGGGAATGGCGATGCCGATGGCCACGTTCATGACGGCCGTGCCCAGCGCCAGCAGCGCAAACGGCGTACCCGGACGCAAGCCCATCAGCAACAGCGCCATGACGGCGCCCACCAGCAAGCCGGCCAGCATGGGCAAGCGCGTGCCATGGCGGGCCGCAATACTTCCCGCCATGAAATTGCCTACCGTATAGGCCGCCATCATGGGCAGCAGGCGCAAGCCCGACTGCAAGGCGTCGGCGCCGCCCGACTGCTGCAAATACAGGCTCAATAAGAACAGCTGGCCGAAGACGCAGAAATTGATCAAAAACCCCGCGCCATTGGCCGCGCCAAAGCTGCTGCTGTGGAACAGTGCGCGCGGCAACAGCGGATGGCTGCCGCTGCGCTCGCGCCGCAGCAATTGCCCGGCCGACAGCGCCGTCAATGCCACCGCCGCCAGCACGCCGGGCGACAGCCAGCCCAGCACGGGCCCTTCGATCAGCACGAAACTGAGGCCCGCCAGCGCCGCCACGCCCAGCGCATGGCTGAACAGCGACAGATCGCGCGGCTGACGCGCCGGCGCGGCCAGCAGCAATTGCGCCATGACGATGGCCAGCACGCCCAGCGGCACGTTGACCCAGAACACGCTGCGCCAGCCGAACTGGTGCACGAGGATGCCGCCGATCAATGGACCGGACGCACCGGCCACGCCCACCAGCGCCGACCAGGCGCCCAGCATGCGCGTGCGCTCGCGCTCGTCATCAAAGCTGTGCGTGAGCAGGCTGAGCGAACTGGGCATGAACAGGGCCGCGCCCGCGCCTTGCAGCAACCGCGCGGCCGTCAAAAAATGCCCGTCGGGCGCGGCGCCGCACAGGATCGAGCCGAGCAGGAAGATGCCGAGGCCGCCCTGGTACACGGCTTTCGGCCCGTAGCGATCGGCCAGCGCACCGCCGGCCAGCAGCAGCGCGGCAAACGTCAGGGTGTAGCCGTCGACCACCCAGACCAGGCCCGTCAGCGGTATGGCCAGGTCCAGCGCGATATCGGACAGGGCCACGTTGACGGCCGTGACGTCGATCATCGCCATGACGAAGCCGAAGGCCAGGGTCAGCAGGAGCGGTATGCGGGCATTCATGATATTTCCTTGCAGGGACAGCGGGGCAGCCATTATGCGAGCGTTGCATGATGCAGTAAACAGGCATAAAATCAGCACCTTGATGCAAAAATGCATCACCAATCACAAGGAAACGGATGGACTGGGATAACGCGCGCATCTTTCTCGCCATCGGCCGGGCCGGCACCCTGCGCGGCGCGGCCGCCCTGCTGCGCATCGACCAGGCCACGTGCGGGCGCCGCCTGGCCGCGCTGGAAAGTTCGCTGGGCGCCACCCTGTTCCTGCGCACGCCGTCGGGCTACGTGCCCACGCCGGCCGGCGAGCTGGCGCTCACGGCCGCCGAAGCCATGGAGCGGGCGGCCGACAAGCTGCAGCGCGAGATGCAGGGCGTCGACAACCGTTTATGCGGCCTGGTGCGCGTGGCCACCACGGACACCATGGCCAGCCATTTCGTCATCCGCGCCATGCAGCAGCTGCACGCGGCCCACCCGGACATCCGCATCGTGCTCAACGTGGCGCCGGCGCTGGCCAGCCTGACGCGGCGCGAAGCGGACCTGGCCGTGCGCGGCGTGCGCCCCACCGACCCGGATCTGATCTCGCGCCACCTCGTCAAGCGCAGCCTGGGCCTGTATGCGTCGAAAAGCTACCTGGCCGAACGGGGCGAGCCCGTGCGCGGCACGGCGCTGGCCGGCCACGACATCGTCATCTACCACCAGTCCGTGACGCCGCGCCATGGCGAGAAAATCGCCGGCGAATCCGTCGCCAACGCCCGGGTCGCCATGGAAGTGAACTCGGCGGCGATGCTGCAGGAAGCCACGCGGGCGGGCCTGGGCGTGGCCGAGCTAGCCACCCACCTGGGCGACATCGACCCGCAGCTCGTGCGCATCTGGCCCGAGCGGGCGGAAGCGTACGACGTGTGGCTGGTCATGCATGCCGACCTGAACCGTTCTGCCCGCGTGCGGGCGGCGGCCGACGCCATCATCGCCAGCGTGGCCGGTCAATAACGGGGCTGCCGTGCACGGCTGCACAATCGCTTGTATCGAACGCATCCAATGTTAAGATGCCATGATGACCCTATCCGTCTCCCTCATCATCAGCCTGCGCCGCCTGCACCGGGCCACCATGGCCTGGCTGGTCAGCTGGTGGCGCATGCTGCATTTCGCCATTCTCGTGTTTTCGCTGGCCCTGTCGCCATCGAGCTATAACCGCGACAACCGCCCCATCCTCGCGCACCGGCTCGTGACGAACACGGCGCCCAATCTCGTGTGGTTCAGCGTGGCCTGCGCGCTCGTCAGCCTGGTGCTGATACGCATCGTCGTCGTCAGCGCGCAAAGCTACGGCCTGTCGCGCTATGCGCTGGAAATGGTGGTGCGCGTGCTGGTGCTGGAACTGATCCCCCTGACGGCCGCCCTGTTCGTCGCGCTGCGCCTGACCCTGCCCGACGGCATTGCGTTTGCGCAAATGCGCTCGTCCGGCATGCTTGAGAAAATGCAGCGCCAGGGCGTCGACCTGCTGCGCCGCGAATACTTTCCGCGCGTCATGTCCGGCATCTTCGCCGTGTGGATGCTGGCCATCGTCAGCTGCGTCACCTCGCTGATCCTCGCCTACATCACCATCTACGGTTTTACGCCGTGGGCGCTGCAGGGCTACACGCGCGTCGTGGGGCAAATATTCAATCCGGCCGTGGCCCTGATCCTGATGCTCAAGGTGATCTTCTTCAGCTTTGCCGTGGCCCTGATCCCGCTGGCCTCGTCGTACTATCCGGAAGAACCGCACGGCCGGCGCAACCGCCTGTGGGCCGCGCACGGCCTGTCCGAAATGCTGCGCCTGTTTTCCGTCATCCTGCTGGTCGAAGTGGCTTCGCTGATGGGCAATTACTACTGATGCCCGCCACCGCCCAGCTAACCTTGAACCACCCATACCAGAGCCAGAAGCCATGAGCCAACCTCAAAATCCCGACCAGACCGACGTCACGGCGCCCGACGCTGTGCTGCCCGCCCCGCCGCCCGTGCGCCACGCCGAACTGAAGGCGGCCATCCTGCTCGTCTTCATGTTCGTGCTGGTGGTCGGCTCCGTCGTCTACCTGATGTATGCGCGCGGCGCCTTCGAGGCCACGCAAACCCTGGTGCTGACGGCCGACGATTCCGACGGCGTCGGGGTCGGCGCCGACCTGACCTTTTCCGGCTTTCCCATCGGCCGCGTGCAGCGCATCGAGCTGGCGCCGGACGGCCGCGCGCGCGTCATCATCGACGTGCCGCGCAAAGACGCGCACTGGCTGCGCACCAGCTCCATCTTCACCCTGGAACGGGGCATTGTGGGCGGCGCCAAGCTGCGCGCCTACAGCGGCATCCTGACGGACCCGCCGCTGCCCGACGACGCCACGCGCGACTTGCTGGTGGGCGACATGGCGGCGGAAATCCCCCGCCTGCTGGCCGCCGCCAAGGACTTGCTGAACAACCTGGGCAACCTGACGGGTACCGATTCCGCACTCGACGGCACCATGCGCAACGTGCAGGCCGTCACCGGCAAGCTCAGCGGTCCGGGCGGCGCCATGGGCTTGCTGACGGGCGACGACAAGCAGTCGCGCCTGCTGATCGAACGGGCCAACGCCCTGCTGATCACGGCGGACCAGCTGGCGCGCCGCACGGATGGCCTGGTGGCCAATGCCGACACGCGCGTCTTTGGCGACAAGGGCGTGATGACGGATGCGCAGGCGACCATCGTGCAGCTGAACGCCCTGCTGGCCGACACGCGCAACAGCCTGAAAAAAGTCGATGCCGTGCTGGTCGAAGCGCAAGCCGTGGGCGCCAACGCCAAAGCGGCCACCGCCGACCTGGGCCCGCTGCGCGCCGACGTGGAAAGCAATCTGCGCAAGGTCGAGCAGCTGGTCAATGAAATCAACCGCAAATGGCCGTTCAAGCGCAATCCGGAGATCAAACTGCCATGAGAAAACTCAACGCCACCTTGTCCGCACTGACCCTGAGCGCGCTCGCCGCCTGCTCCAGCGGCCCGCCCGTGCCGGACTGGAAAATGAATGCGCAAAGTTCCGTCGAGCGGTTTCAAGCGGCTTATTTGAGCGGCAACGCCCTGGTCGAGCAGACGGAATTCCGGCGCGCCCGCAGCCAGGTGGCGGGCACGGGCAAGCTCGAACTCGTGGCGCGCATCGAGCTGCTGCGCTGCGCCGCGCGCGTGGCCAGCCTGGCCTTCGAGGACTGCGCCGGCTTTGAAGCCCTGCAAGCCGACGCGACGGACGCCGACCGCGCCTATGCGGCCTGGCTGGCCGGCAAGGCGCAGGCGGCCGACGTCGCCCTGCTGCCGGAAGCGCAGCGGGCGGCCGCCAGCGCCAGCTCGGATACGGCAGCCGCCAGCGCCGTGACCGCCATCAAGGATCCGCTGTCGCGGCTGGTGGCCGCCGGCGTGCTGCTGCGCTCGGGCCGCGCCACGCCGGAACTGCTCGATACGGCCGTCGCCACCGCCTCGGACCAGGGCTGGCGCCGTCCGCTGCTGGCCTGGCTGGGCGTGCAGCGCCTGCGCGCCGAACAGGCGGGCGATGCGCAAGCGGCGCAGCGCATCGCGCGGCGCATGGCGATCGTCGAGCAGCCGCTGGCCCCTTGAGCGCGCCGATGACGGCCCAAGGCAGGCAGAATCAGGCATAATCGAACCAGGATGACATCAATGCCGTGCAGGCCGCGAGGTGTGACAATGCAGTTCGAGGATTTCGACCTTTCCACTCCCGATACCGGCCGGCATGCCGGGACGGCGCCCGATGCCGACGCCCCGGCCGCCACAGCCGTGCGCCTGCAATACCTGCTCGACAATACGCCCTCCATCATCTATTGCACCGTGCCCAGCGGCGACTTCAAGATGACGTTTGTCAGCAACAATGCCCTCAATGTACTGGGCTACCAGCCCGAGGAGATGGTGGCCGATCCCAACTTCTGGTTCGACCACATCCACCCCGACGATGCCCCCGGCATTTTTTCCAGCCTGGCGCAGATCTTCGTCGAAGGCGCGCGCGCCTATGAATACCGCTTCCGCGTGCGCGACGGCAGCTACCTGTGGATGCACGACAGCCTGCGCCTCGTGCGCGACGAGCATGGCGTGCCGTTCGAGGTGATCGGTTCGCTGACCGATATCACCGAACGCAAGCGCATGGAAGCGATGCTGCAGGCGCGCGGCGAAGAGCAGCAACTACTGATCAGCAAGTTACAGGAAGCGCACGACCAGCTGCTGCAATCGGAAAAAATGGCGTCCATCGGCCAGCTGGCGGCCGGCATCGCGCATGAAATCAATAACCCGATCGGCTTCGTCAACTCCAACATGAGTTCGCTGCAAGGCTATGTGGGCACCCTGTTCGACGTCATCGGCCAGTATGAGGCGGCGATGCGCGAGACGCTCGACGGCCCGGCCCTGGCCGCGCGCGTGGCCCAGGTGCGCGACCAGGCCGACCTCGCCTTCCTGCAGGACGACATGGTGGACCTGGTGCGCGAATCGATGGATGGCCTCAAACGCGTGCGCGACATCGTGCAGTCGCTGAAGGATTTTTCCCATGTGGGCGAGACGGACTGGCAAGTGGCCAGCCTGCACGCTGGCCTGGACAGCACCCTCAACATCGTCGCCAACGAATTGAAATACAAGGCGCGCATCGAGAAGCACTATGGCGAGCTGCCGCAGATACTCTGCCTGGCCTCGCAGCTGAACCAAGTCTTCATGAACCTGCTCGTCAACGCGGGCCAGGCCATCAGCAGCGATGGCGTGATCAGCATCCGCACCGGCCATGCCGGCGACTGGGTGTGGGTGGAGATCGGCGACACGGGCGCCGGCATCGCGCCCGAACACCTGAACCGCATCTTCGAACCGTTCTTCACCACCAAGGCCGTGGGCAGCGGCACGGGCCTGGGCCTGTCGCTGTCGTACGGCATCGTCAACAAGCACGGCGGACGCATCGAGGTGGCGTCGGAAGTGGGCCGTGGCACGCGCTTTACCGTGCACCTGCCCGTATCGCCGCCGGCGGCCCCGGCAGCGCCCTAGCCTTCCTTGACGGGCGCGTACACGCGGATACTCAGGCGCCCGCCATTCTTGCCTTCGAAATCGAGCAGCTGGGAAATCACGCGGGCCGTCAGCACGTGTTCGGCCGCCAGCAGCATCAGGCCGTCGCGGCTGATCAGGTCGCGCGACAGCACCATGCCCGGCTCCAGCTGCCCCGACAGCACGGTCAGGTCGCGCGCCGGCGGCTCCGTCTCGTCCATGATGCCGCGGAAAGCGGCCACCACGGCCGGGTCGTAGCGCTTGCCCACGCTGTCGTAGATCAGGGTGCGCGCTTCCTCGGCGCGCAGGCTGCGCTGCACCATGGCGCCGATCTGCAAGCCGTCGTAATCCGACGCCAGCGCCAGGATGCGCGCGCCCATCGGAATGGCCAGGCCCACGAGGCCATCGGGAAAACCGCCGCCGTCGAAGCGCTCGAGCTGCGAGCGCAGGATCACGGAGACGGCGCGCAGCTCGTCGAGCGCCATCAGCAGCTGTTCGGCGCGCAGCGGATGCTTGCGGAACGCGGCCAGCTGCTCGCCCGTCCAGGCGCTGGCCGGCAGTTCCAGCACGTCGTCGCTCAAACTGAGCTTGCCGATATCCTTGAGCAGGGCCGCGATGAACACGTCGCGCGCGTCCTGCCCTTCCAGGCCCAGCGTCTGCGCCAGCTTGCGCGCCAGTTCGGCCACCCGCCGCGCATGGCCGGCCAGCTTGCCGCCGCGCATTTCGATCAGGTTGGAAAACACCTTGATCGTCGTCACGAACGTGGCCTTCAGGCGCTCGTTGGCCGCCTGCACCTCGTCGTGCGACTGTTTCAGCTGCTGCGTGCGCGTGGCCACCTTCGCTTCCAGGCTGGCGTTGAGCGCCTGCAGTTCCACATTCTGGCTGGCCGTCAGCGCTTCGAGGCGCAGTTTTTCCTGTTCCAGCGCGCGCCGTTCCAGCGCGTGGCGCACCACCAGCACGATATCGTTCTCGTCCCAGGGCTTGGTCACGTAGCGGTAGATCTCGCCCTGGTTGATGGCGTCGAGGATGGACTGGATGTCGGCATAGCCGGTCAGCAGCAAGCGTATGGTGCCGGGCCAGCGCTGGCGCACCTGGGCCAGGAATTGCGCGCCATCCATGTGCGGCATGCGCATGTCGGAAATGACCAGGTCCACCGTCTCGCTCTCGAGCAGGGCCAGGCCGGCCGCGCCGCCATCGGCCGTCAGCACGCGGTAGCCGTGCGGACGGAACAGCCGCCGCAGCGACGACAGGATATTCGGTTCGTCGTCGACGCACAGGATGGTGGGCGGCGCGGCCGCGGTGCTGGCGCTGGTACTGATGCTCATACTCATGCTGTCCTGTTCGGTCATGGTGCGACGGCCTGCGCCTGGCGCACGGGCAAAGTGATGCGGAAGGTGGTGCCGCGGCCGATGATGCTGCGCACGTCGATGCGGCCGTGATGCTTTTGCACCGTCGTGTAGGCCAGCGACAGGCCCAGCCCCGTGCCCTTGCCGACGGCCTTGGTGGTGAAGAACGGGTCGAAGATGCGCGACAGGTGTTCGGGCGCGATGCCGCCGCCCGTGTCCTCGACCTCGATCCACACTTCCGTCGCGTTGTCGCTGCCCGTGCGCAGAGTGATGCGCCCGCGCTCCTCGTTCATGGCATGGGCCGCGTTGACGACCAGGTTCATGATCACCTGGTTCAGCTCGGAAGGCTGGCATTCGATATCGGGAATGTCGCCATACTCGCGCACCACGTCGGCCTTGTACTTGACCTCGTTATTCACGATATTGAGCGTGGTATCGATGCCCTGGCGCAGGTCGGCCCAGACCCACTCCTGATGCGCATCCGTGCGCGAAAAATCCTTCAGGTCCTGCACGATGCGGCGCACGCGCGAAATGCCCTCCTTCGACTCGCCCATCAGCATGGGAATGTCGGTGCGCAGGAAATCGAGGTCGATCTGTTCGCGCAGCGCCCGCAGGCGCGCCGCCACCACAGGGTCGGCGACGGCCGGCTCGGCTTCCTCATAGGCGTCGAGCATGCTGAACAGGTCGTCCAGATAGCCTTCCAGGGTGCCCACATTGGAAAACACATAGCCGATGGGATTGTTGATCTCGTGCGCCACGCCGGCGGCCAGCTGGCCGATCGAGGCCAGCTTTTCCGACTGCAGCAGCTTTTGCTGGGCCAGCGACAGCTTGGTGTTCAATTCCGTCAGGGCCAGGTTACGCTCGCGCAATTCCAGGTCGGCGATCTGGCGCTGGCGGATATCGTCAGCCAGGCGCTCGTTCATTTCGGCCAGCTGGGCCGTGCGCTCGGCCACCAAGTGTTCCAGGTTATCGTGCGCCTTGCGCAGCGCCAGTTCCGCCAGGCGCCGCTCGCTCACGTCGCGCAGGGTTTCGATGGCGCCCACCAGCCGGCCCTGGCGGTCGCGCAGCGGCGCCGCCGTGAAATGCAGCCAGTGGCCGTCGGGGCCGATATCGGGAAAGAAATCCTCGGCCTCAAAGGCGCCAGGGATCACGGAAGAGCGCTTCAGCTTGCCAAGGTAGCGGTCATTTTCACCGAGCGCGATGTCGTCGGCCACCAGCAGGTCGGCCAGGCAAGCGCGCGGCTGCCGATAAAACGCCTTCCAGTGGTCGCGCGTGCCGACCATCTCGGCGGCCGTAAAGCCCAGCAGCTGTTCGCAGGCGCTGTTCCAGTGCGTCACCACGTGCTCGGTGTCAATGGCGAAAGTGGCCACGGGATGGCCATCGAAAAACGCCGATAGCGCGATGGTGTCGCCCTGCCGGCGTTCCGGCGTGGCGGGCAGCGCCTGCCCTGCGTCTGTTTCCATGGCCTCTTTCTTGTTCATGCCAGCATGATCCGCGACATTTCATCGAAGGTGTGTTCCGTTTGCCCCAGCAGTGCCAGCCAGGCCCGCTCGTCCAGCGCGACGCTGCGCCAGCCCGCGGGCGACAGGGGCGGCACCAGCGCATCGTCGACACCGGCCAAGTCGAGCGCCAGGGCGACGGCATTGGCCAGATGCACGGCCAGCGGCAAGCCGCCCGCTTCCAGCCGGTCGATGCTGTGATGGTCGGCCACCGCCTGCTGTATCGCCTCGGGAAACTTCCAGTAGGCGGCCAGGGCGCTGCCCACCTGCGCGTGATCGATGCCGATGACGGCCAGTTCCGCATCGGCCATCTGGCAATCATGCGCCTGGCGGTAGCTGCGCACGAGCGCATGCTCGGCCGGGAAGCGCGTCACCAGCACCAGGGTGCCCAGGTCGTGCAGCAAGCCGGCCGTGAACGCCGTTTCGGGATTGACGCGCAAGTGCGGCGCCAGCAGGCGCGCGGCGACGGCCGTGGCCAGCGAGTGGCGCCAGAATGCCTGGAAATCGAAGCCGCCGCTGACGGGCGCGAAGCTGCCCGTCAAGGCGCAGGCCGTGACGACGGTGCGGATGCTGTGAAAGCCCAGGACGGAAACGGCTTGCGGGATGCTGGTGACCTTCGATTGCATGCCGTAGAACGAGGAATTGGCGATGCGCAGGGTCTTCGCCGCCAGGCCCTGGTCCAGCTCGATCTTTTGCGCCAGCACGTGCACGTCCGTGTCGTCCTGGTCCATGCTCGACAGCAGCTCCAGCACCACCACGGGCAGCGAAGGCAGCTCCTGTATCTGGCGGATGATGTGTTCAAAACTGAGCCGTGTCATGCCGCGCCCCCTTGCCGGTAGCGCTGCAGCAGCGCCAGCAGTTCGGCCCCGGCGGAATCGGCCGGCGTGGCGCGGAACAGCACGGCCAGCCGTTCCAGGCGGCGCAAGCGTTCCTGCTCGGCATGCGCCTGCGCGGCGGGGTCAAGCACCTCGTCCATGACGACGCGGCAGCTCTCCACATTGCGCCGGCGCAAGGCCGTCAGGTTCGCCGCCGTCAAGGTGGCCCCCTGTGCCAGCAGCACGGCGCCGCTGGCGTCATTCAAGGCCTGCGCCAGCACCATGCCTTCCTGCGCCTGCTCCATGGAAATCTCGCGTCCGCTTTCACTCATGTATCTGCTCCATGACGACTCAGGGTGACGAGGCTGCCGCGCGAGCGCGAATGCAGGCCCATCGGATGGACGGCCACGGCATACGGCTGGCCATCGATGGCGGCCAGGCGGGGCGCGCCCTGCCCGTCGAACAGCTGCGGCAAGACGATCGCCGCCTCGTTGCCCAACAGGGCCGCGCCCCGTTCGAACAGGTTGGCCGCCGCCGCGTTGATGAAGGCGATCATGCCATCCTCATCGAGCCCGATCACGGGCAGCGGCAAAAATTGCAGCAATTCGCGCGCGATGCCCAGGCTGACTTCGTCGCGGCTGATCTGATGCTGCTGCTGGCGCACCAGCGCCTGCATGGCGGCATTGGCCGCCGCCAGCGCCTGGTTGGCGTCGCGCAGCTGCGCATTGAGGCGCGCATTGTCGTCGTCGATGCCCTTCAGGCGAAAGGCTTCGGCGATATGTTCGCGCAGCTGATGGTCTTCCCAGGGCTTGGTGAGGAACTTGAAGATGGCGCCCTCGTTGACGGCGTCCGTGACGGCTTGCAATTCCGTATAGCCCGACAGCATGATGCGGATGGTTTGCGGACACAGCAGCTTGGCCTTGCGCAGGAAGTCGGCGCCCAGCATGCCGGGCATGCGCTGGTCCGACACGATCACGTCGACCGTATGGCCGGCCAGCACGTCCAGCCCTTCCTGGCCGCTGTTGGCCGTCAGGATATGGTAGCCATCGCGCCGCAGCAGCCGCTTGAGGGAAGCGAGGATATTCGGTTCGTCATCGACCAGCAGCAAGGTGCGCGGCTGGGCCACGGCCTGCTGCCCGGCATCCGCCGCCAGCGCCGCAGTACCCGGCATGCCATGCTCGTCGTGCACATCCATCGGACCATCCTCTCATCGCCATGGCGAAATCGGAGCTTGCCTGGAGGGGGAATCTGCCGCACGTGACAATCTTGCGAGTCTTGCGCGGCAGCCAGCTTGCGTTGAAATTATACGACTAAATATTCCCGTATGACATTAATCCGGAACTTATCCGCGCCGCGCCGGACAAGGCGTGTCGCGGTAAAACACAAAACCGCCCAGGCCGATGGCCTTGGTATCGGCTTTCACGCCATACACCAGCGTGCTCCTGTCCGCCTCAATGCGCAACAGGTTCATATGTTGGACGATTTGCGCGTGCGACAGTTCCAGCGATGGCGTCGGCGCCAGTTGCAAACGCAGTTCGGACGCGGCGCCATCGTACGCCCAGCGGCCCGGGTTGAAAAAGGCGAAACCGCCATCGAAACGCAGGCTGCCATCCTTGAACTGGGTCAGGCAAATGCCGGGGAATTCGCTGGGCGGGTTGTACCAAGTGGCGGCCACGGCGGCATCGGCAGGCGTCTTGCCCGGCATCTGCATGCCGGCCGTGCCATTGTTTCCGCCCAAGCCGGCGCAACCGGCCAGCGCCAGCGCGCAAGCCAGAGCGCCCGCGCGCGTGATGAATATCATGTGCATTGCCGTCCCCTTGCTTTATAGAAACATCATCTTAAAGCGGGACGGCTGGCCGTTCAAGCGGCTAGCGCACATAAGGCCATTTAATTGGGCTCTGTCTCCGCTAAGTAGGGGAAGTCCAGGAATCTTCCCGTGTCCCTGCTGTCTGACTGTGTATACCAGACAAA
>NZ_JACYMG010000007.1:0-294933 GCF_020858035.1 Janthinobacterium sp. EB271-G4-3-2
CTGGATACTCGACGCCGGGCGCATCCGTTCACCGGAAACGTTATTGAAAGCAACGCTGGGCGCATTCCCACATCTGACGGTGACATAGCCTTTAATTGCCCTCGGCCGCCTTGGCAGCCGCTTCGCGCAATTTGTCCTTCTTGCTCTTGCGCGCGCCCTTCACGCCGCCATTCACCGTGTCCGTGACGGGGTTCACGGGCGCGGGCAATTCCGTCGGCTCGAAACCGGCCACCACTTCGCGCACGATGCGCAAGTCGTTGCGGTTTTCGATCAGGCGGAAATGCGCTTCCGTGTCGGCCGTCACGAAACTGATGGCCGTGCCGCTTTCGCCGGCGCGGCCCGTGCGGCCGATGCGGTGCGTGTAGTCGACGGCCGAACGGGGCAAGTCATAGTTGACGACGGCCGGCAAGCCGGCGATGTCGATGCCGCGCGCCGCCACGTCGGTGGCCACCAGCACCTGCAAGCGGCACGCCTTGAAGTCGGCCAGCAGCTGGCTGCGCGTGCCCTGGCTGAATTCGCCATGGAAGGCGCCCACGTGCAGGCCCGCGCGCTGCAGCTTGTCGGCCACGTGTTCGGCCGCGTACTTGGTGGCCACGAACACCAGCACGCGCTCCCACTGCTGCTGCAGGATCAGGTAGCGCAGCAGCTGCGTGCGGCGCGGCACGTCGACCGTGATGGCGCGCTGCACGATGTCGGGCTTGTCCTGCGGTTCAGACGCCACCTCGATGCGCACGGGCTCCTTGAGCAGGCTGTCGGCCAGCGTCTGCACGCTGTCGGGGAAGGTGGCGGAAAAGAACAGGTTTTGCCGCTGCTTGGGCAGCAGCGCCAGGATGGCGTTGATCTCCTCGCTGAAACCCATGTCGAGCAGGCGGTCGGCCTCGTCGAGCACGAACAGCGACACGCCGCCCAGCTTCACGGCGTTCTGGCGCACCAGGTCCAGCAAACGGCCCGGCGTGGCAACGACAATATCGGCGCCGCCGCGCAAATCCATCATCTGCGGATTGATCGACACGCCGCCGAACAGCACGGAAATCTTCAATTTGATCGGCAACGGCTTGGCCAGCGCGTGCACCGTCTGCCCCACCTGCGCCGCCAGCTCGCGCGTGGGCACGAGGATCAGCGCGCGCACCTGGCGCGGGCCGGAAACGGGCGACATCAGCGCCTGCAGCAGCGGCAGCGCATAGGCGGCCGTCTTGCCGGAACCCGTCTGGGCCGCGCCCAGCACGTCGCTGCCGCGCAGGATGGCGGGAATGGCGGCCGCCTGGATGGCCGTCGGCGCGGCATAGCCGGCTTTGTCAACGGCGCGGACCAGGGCGGGAATCAGACCCAGTGAGGAAAATGGCATAGCGGGCCTTCTTTATTCGTAAAGTGAGACCGGCCGCGAAAGGCGGCCGGTCGGATATGGCGACAGTATAAGGCAGACAGCTACTGGCGTGGCATTTGCAGCTTCGGAAAGCCCGCTTCGTCATAGCCCGGCATGCCGCGGCGGATCGCGTGCGAAAAATCCGCATCCTCGTTGGCCGCCCGCGCGCGCGCCGTGACGTGGCCCCCATCACGCAGCTGCTGGAAGGTCTGGCCGGGCACCAGGCCCTGCACGTCGAACAGATAGCGGTCCAGGTAGCCCGAGGCCATCAGCCGGTAGTCGAGCGGCAGGCCCGGCACGATGCGGCGCACCATCTCGAAGACGATGGTGGTGCAGTTGGCCGTCAGCGTGTTGTAGAACCGCGGCTGGTTCTTCAGCGCCTGCGCCTCGTCCAGGTAGGCGAGGAACAGCGAGCGCATGGCCGCCTTGGGCATCATGACGCGGTACAGATGCATGTCCTCGCCCCGCGCATTCGTGCGCACGCGCAGGATGTCGCGCTCGTCGGCGGCGATCAGGCTCATCTCGAAATGCTTGAAAAAGCCGCCGATGGCGGAAAAGCTCTCGCCCTTCTCCTTGCGGATCTCGATGGAAAACGTCAAAAAGCGCCCATCGGCAAAGCCGAAGGAAATCAAGGTATGCGCAATGTAAGGTCCCGTCCAGTACGACAGCGCCGTATCCACCGTGCGCAGTTCGTCGAGGTCGTAGCTGCGCCGCTCCCACTTGATCGTGTAGTCGTCATCGCTGCGCCAGTCGAAATTGCGCACATTGTCCAAGGTGACGAGATTACCCTTGACCGTGCCCGTGACATTGCGCGCCACGTCGTCGGCCCACACGCGCTGCTGCTTCGGCGCGATCAGGCTCCACCACACGAGCAGCAGGATCAACCCGGCCGCATACGGCAGCAACACGCGCGCGTCGCCGCGCGTCCACCACAGCGCGATGCTGGCCACGCCCAGCGCAGCCCACAGCAGCGCGCCGATGGCTTGCGCCGCCGTGCCGCCGGACAACTGGTACCACAGCGCCAGCGCGCCCCACAATGCAGTCAACAGGATAATCAGAGAAACGGCCATTTTGCCGAGGGTGGCCAGCACGGAGCGGGCACGCAGTGATAAGAAAGTCATGCCGTGATTATAGTGGCAAGTGCAGATGTGCAAGTATTTCGGACGTGCCATCCCATCGTCGTTGGCGCCGGCCCGGCAAAGGAATCGAAGTAGGCTCACTGCCATGGCATTCGGCCACATCCATCGCAGCACAGCTAGAATACCGGCAATGCCACTTTGCTGAAAGCGCCGCCATGCATGCCCCCATCCCCATCCTGCGCAGTTTTTCCGAAGCCAAAGCGCGCGAATTCTATCTCGATTTCCTCGGCTTTACCCTGGACTGGGAACACCGCTTCGCGCCCACGGCGCCGCTGTACCTGCAGGTGACGCGCGGCGACCTGGTGCTGCACCTGTCCGAACACCACGGCGACGCTACGCCGGGCGCGGCGCTGCTGATCCCCGTCGACGACGTCGCCGCCCTGCACGCGGAACTGCAGGCCAGGGATTACCCGTACGCGCGGCCCGGCATCCGCGACGAGGACTGGGGCCGCATCCTGGAAGTGGCGGACCCGTTCGGCAACCGGCTGCGCTTCTGGCAGCGCGGCGCATAACGCTATTGCCCGCTCAGCGCGCGCATTTCCGCATACAGATTCGCCTTGCCCTCGAAGCCGATGCCGACGAGGTCCGGCATGGTGATGTGGCCGTTTTCGACCTTGACGCCATCGGGAAAACCGCCGAAGGGCTGGAATAAATCGGGATACGATTCATTGCCGCCCAGGCCCAGGCCGGCCGCGATATTCAAGGACATCTGATGGCCGCCGTGCGGGATGCAGCGGCTGCGCGACCAGCCGTGCTGGTGCAGCATGTCCATGGTGCGCAGGTATTCCACCAGGCCGTAGCTGAGGGCGCAGTCAAATTGCAGCCAGTCGCGGTCGGCGCGCATGCCGCCGTAGCGGATCAGGTTGCGCGCATCCTGCATGGAAAACAGGTTTTCGCCCGTCGCCATCGGCTTGTCGTAGTAGCTGCGCAGGGTGGCCTGCAGCTCGAAGTCGAGCGGGTCGCCCGCCTCTTCATACCAGAACAGATCGTACTGGCGCAGCGCCTTGGCGTAGGCGATCGACGTATCGAGGTCGAAGCGGCCGTTCGCATCCACGCACAGCTTTTGCCCATCCTGCAGCACCTCCATGACGGCGTCGATGCGGCGCAAGTCGTCATCGAGCGACGCGCCGCCGATCTTCTTCTTGACCACCGTGTAGCCGCGGTCGATATAGCTGCGCATCTCGTCCTGCAGGGCCGACAGGCTCTGGCCCGGATAGTAGTAGCCGCCGGCCGCATACACGAAGACTTTTTTATCGGGCACGCCCGTGCCGTGGCGCTCGGCCAGCAGCTGGAACAAAGGCTTGTTCTCGATCTTCGCCACGGCGTCCCAGATGGCCATGTCGATGGTGCCGATGGCCACCGAACGCTCGCCATGGCCGCCCGGCTTTTCATTGGTGTACATGCAATCCCACACCTTGTGCGGATTGAGGTTGCCGCCGTCATCCGTGACGAGCGAAGCGGGGTCCGCGTCGAGGATGCGGGGGATGAAACGCTCGCGCATCAGCATGCCCTGGCCGTAACGGCCATTCGAATTGAAGCCATAGCCGACGACGGGCTTGCCGTCGCGGAGTACGTCCGTGACGACGGCCACCAGGCTCAGGGTCATCTTGCTGAAATCGATATAGGCGTTGCGGATGGGGGAAGAGATGGGGATGGTCTTTTCGCGGATTTCAACGATTTTCATGCGGGTCTCCTGTGAATGAAAACAATGAGGCCAGCTTAACCGCGATAGAGAGTCGTATAATCAATATCAATTTAAACCATTCTTCAATTGAAGTTAATAATGAAAAGCGACGCCACGACGGAAATGGCCTTCTTTGTGCTGCTGGCCAAGCTGGGCAGCCTGTCGGCCACGGCGCGCGAGCTGGGCATCACGCCGCCCGCCGTCAGCAAGCGCCTGCAACTGATGGAGCAGCGCCTGGGCGTGCGCCTGCTGAACCGCAGCACGCGGCGCATCAGCCTGACGGGCGATGGCGAAAGCTATCTGCAACAGGCGCGGCACATCCTCGACGATATCCGCGCCATGGAGGAATCCCTGGCCAGCGGCAGCGCGGAACCGAAAGGCTTGTTGCGCGTGAACGCCACCCTGGGTTTCGGCCGCACGGTGATCGCGCCCCTGCTGTCGCAATTCGCCCTGCGCCACCCGCAGCTGGAAGTGCAGCTGCAACTGACGGACAGTCCCATCAACCTGGTCGAGCAGGCGTACGACCTGGGCATCCGCTTCGGCGACTTGCCCGACACGCGTCTGTCGGCGCGGCGCATCATGTCGAACCGGCGCTTCCTGTGCGCTTCGCCCGCCTACCTGCAGGCGCGCGGCACGCCGCAGACCCCCGACGACCTGGCGCGGCACCGCTGCATCGTGCACCGGCAGAATGACGACGCCTACGGCATCTGGCGCTTGAGCCGTGGCCGCGCCACCCACACGGTGAAAGTGCGCGGCACGGTGGCCAGCAACGATGGCGACGTGGTGCTGGGCTGGGCCCTGGACGGCCACGGCATCCTGCTGCGCTCGGAATGGGACCTGGCCCGCTACCTCGACAGCGGCCGCCTGCGCGTGGTGCTGGAAGAGTACGCGCTGGCGCCGGCCGACCTGTACGCCTATTATCCGAGCCGCCACCAGCTGCCCGCCAAAGTGCGCGCTTTTATCAATTTTCTCATCGAGCAATTGCAGCCGGACTCGGCCAATACGGGAAAATAGGGTTACACTACAATATTGCGATATGGCAATAATATGAAGGAGTAGGTTTTGCTAGTCATACTCGGATTTCTCGTCGTGCTGTTTTCCGTCTTCGGCGGTTTCGCCATGCAGGGCGGGCACCTGGGCGCCCTGTTCCAGCCGCTGGAACTGCTGATGATCGGCGGCGCCGCGCTGGGCACCTTCTTTGTCGGCAATGACGCCAAGGCCATCCGCGCCACGTTCGCCGCCCTGCCCACCCTGCTCCACGGCTCGCAATACACGAAGGCGCGCTACATGGAACTGATGGGGCTGATGTATGAAATCCTCAGCAAGATCCGCAAGGAAGGCTTGATGTCGGTCGAGGACGATATCGACGACCCGTACCGCAGCCCCATCTTCGTGAAATACCCGTACACGCTCGGCGACGAGCACATCCTGGAATTCATCACCGATTATCTGCGCCTGATGGTGTCGGGCAATATGGATGCTTACCAGATCGAAAACCTGATGGATAACGAAATCGAGACGCACCATGAAGATGCGGAAATGCCGATCCAGACGATTTCGCAGCTGGCCGACGCCATGCCCGCCTTCGGCATCGTGGCCGCCGTGATGGGCGTCGTGCACACGATGGCTTCCGTCGGCTTGCCGCCGGCCGAGCTGGGCGTGCTGATCGCGCAGGCGCTCGTCGGCACCTTCATCGGCATCCTGCTGGCTTACGGTTTCATCGCGCCGCTGGCCAGCTTGCTGCGCCGCAAGCACCATGAAACGGCGAAGATGTACCAGTGCGTGAAAGTGACGTTACTGGCCAGCCTGAACGGCTATGCCCCCGCGCTGGCCGTGGAATTCGGCCGCAAGGTCATTTCCGCCACGGAACGCCCGTCGTTCAGCGAACTGGAAAACCACGTGCGCCAGGTGCGCACGAAGAACTGATACGGCCTGTTCCGCTTGCCCAGCGCGTCAGGCTTCCGGCGCCGTCCAGACCAGGTTCCACAGGTGGCCATCGATATCCTCGAAGCCCTGGTCGTACATGAAGCCATGGTCTTCGGGCGGATGCGGTATGCGGCCACCGGCGGCCTGGGCCTTGGCGATCAGGCCATCCACCTCTTCCCGGCTTTCGCAACTGAGGCAAATGACGACTTCGTTGGCCTCCTTCGCATTCGCGACGGGTTTGCCGATCAGTGACTGGAAGAACGGCTCGGTCGTCAGCATGGCCTCGATGTTGCCCTCGACGATATTCATGAACGCCGCATTCTCGCCGCTGAAGCGGGAATTGAAGGTGAAGCCGAGGGCGGAAAAGAAGGCCTTGGATTTGTCCAGGTCCTTCACGGGCAGGTTGAGAATGATCTGTTTGTGCATGGCGCTTCCTTGCTTCCCTGGTTGAAGGTGGACTGAATGGAATGGGCTACCGGTGCGTCCTTCCTGCAACGGTGGACGGCATACCAAATCGACACGCTGGCGAAAAAATGGTTCCTCTAGAATATCAATAAACCAGCGCCGTGTTTGCTGGACAATTAAACCACAGCAGCGCTGAACGACTCGGGCCGCCGCGCAAGCAGATGAGACAAGCGTTGCAGACCCGCCTGCAAGCGTTCACGCTCCTTGATGCTGCCCAACGAGATCCGGATGGCATTCACGGAGTCGCTGCCGGTGGCGAATGCCTCCGCCGGCGTGACCGCGATGCCGGAGCTGGCGGCTGCACGCGCAAGCTGTGAAGAGTTCCAATACGCCGGCAACTCGATCCATACATGCAGGCCGTCACCCAAGCCGCTGTAGCGCCCCGCGAGAATATCGCGCGCCATCCGGTGGCGCAGGCGCGCCTCGTTGCGTACGCCTGCCAGCAATCCGTCAGCCGAACCGTCGAGTATCCACTGCGTGGCCAGTGCGGCCGTCAGAGGAGCGACCATCAACGCAAAGGATCTGAGCGCGACCAGGAAACGTTCGCGCTCAATCGGGTCGCGTATCAGCACGAACGCGACACGCAGGCCGGGTGTCAGGCATTTCGACAGGGTGGAGATGTAGATCACCTGTTCCGGGGCAAACGTGGCAACAGGCGGCGGCGGGGCTTCGGCAAGAAGCCAGTAGGGATCGTCCTCGACGATGCGCACATTGCAGCGCTGCGCGATGCTGGCGAGCTCCTTGCGCCGGCGTTCCGGTATGGTGATGGCGGTCGGGTTCTGTAATGTGGGATTGAGGTAGACCAGCCCGGGCTTGTGCTGGCGGCATGCTTGCTCGAGCATCTCGGGCAGCATCCCGTACTTGTCCGCTTCCACCGCAATGACGTGCCGGCCAAATTGGCTCGCTGCGGCACGCACGCCGGGGTAACTCATCGGCTCTGCCAGGATGACATCGCCAGGCTCCGTCAGCGCAAGGATCAATGCGGCGATCGCCGCTTGCGCACCGGGACAGACAAGGACCTGTCGAGCGTCCAGATGCCCAAACATCGGTGCCAGCCATTTGGCCCCAGCCTGACGGTCGGAATCGCTTCCTCCGCCCAGGTGATAAGTCATCAGCAATTCATTATCTGCCCGCATCAATACCTGAGACAAACCTTGTTTCAGCATGTCGTCGAAGTCCACGCCATCGGGCGGTGGCGGGGTATTCATGGAGAGGTCGAGGATAGCGGTCAATTCGACTTTCGGCGCCGCGACATACGTGCCGCGAGCGCCGCGCCCCTCCAGCAAGTTGCGGCGTCTGGCTTCGTCGTAGGCGCGTGTGATCGTCGTCAGGTCGACGTCCAGCTGTGCTGCCAGGTGGCGCTGCGGAGGCAGGCGGTCACCCGGTCTCAAGGACCCGTCTGCCACCGCCGCCTGCAAGGCATCGGCAATCTGCAAAAAACGTGGCCCCCCGTGCGCGGCCAATCGCGGCAACCAGATCGTCACATTGTCATCTTGTATGGTTTTCAACTGGGACATTTTGTCTCAATGTATGGAGATTGTTTTAAGGTAGTATGCCTTATAACGTGCAGTAACACCAATCTTGTATGGAAGTCGCTGACGTTTCTCCTCGCGCATCCGCATTCGGCACATCGCTGCGTTCGATGCCCTTGTTATTTCATGGGTAGCTATAATGGAAGAGTCAAACAGGATGCCTGGGGATGGTTTGAACGGAAGCTGCTGAAGCAGCGTTTTGAGGTAGTGCTCCTCACGATGGATAGTGTCAAGTAATAGACTGGAAATACTCAAATGATGGATTGGACACCTATAGTCTTCGTTACCTTCAAGGCTCTCGTGCTCGGCACGGGCATGTTCTTCGCCATCAAGTGGCATTACGATCAAGGCAAGAAGGACAAGGATAAGGCGAAGCAGAATCGCGCGGTGCTGCGCGCGAGCGGCAAGGTGGTCGCAGGCTTCATGCTATTGCTCATGGTCCTGGGACTCGTCACCTTCGTCGTTGTCAGGATGGTCGGTTTGGACATGACCTTCCCATGAGATGCCCGCTTCTGGCTGCGGATTCCATCGGTCAGCCGCGCCAGATACTCTCTCCGCCATTTACGGGCCCGGCGCCGTCTCATCCGGGCAGCTGACCTCGTCCTCCGGCGTATATAAGGTCATCGGCACGCGCTGGCCGTCGATTTCCAGCTCGCGCACTTTCGGCGGCACCAGCTGGAACTCGCCCGCCTGCAGTTTCTCGCGCAGCGGTTTGCAGCGCAGGGCATCCATGGGAATTTGCCCGCGCGCGGTCCAGCTGCCGTCTTCCTTTTCCGCCAGCAACACCGACGAGGCACGCGGGTCATTGCTGATCAGCAGCACGTCCTGCTTGCCATCGCCGTCGAAATCGAGCAGATACGCGTCGCACTGCGGCCCAGCCCGCTTCAAACAGGCGGGAAGACGCCAGGCCGGGCCAACCTGCGTCCAGTCCTGGCGCAGGAAACTCTCCGGCAGTTTCGCCGTGGCCGGGCGCAGGGTCAGGTTGATCGACACGTCGCTCAGCGCGCCCGTCTCGTCGAGGCGGTTCTGGCGCTTGAGCATGGCCTCGGCGCGGGCCCGCACGATGGCCGCGTCGGGGCCCGTCGTGCGTTTCGTCAATTCCTGCAAGGCCGCCTGGCCATAGCGGGCGCCCTGGAAGCGCAAGTATTCGAAATCGAACTTGTCCACGCCTATCTTGCCGCTGTTCAGGCGCGCCATCTGGCTGGCCACGGAAATGCGCGCCGGGTCGGCCAGCGGCGAGAACAGCGCGAACAGCACCAGCAAGGTAACAAAGGCGGTGGCCACGTTGACATTGGCGATCAGGTGCAGCCAGTCGCCATACTTGCTGGCCGCCCAGGCGTAACCGGCGGCGTAGCAGGTGGCGATCAGCAGGCAGGCGGCGGCGATCAGGCGGTCGGACGTCCAGCCATGCGACATCACGCGCAGGGTCAGCGCATAGATGGCGATGCCCACCACCCACGGCAGCAGCAGACAAGCCAGACGCGTGCCGAGGCGGATGCCGCGCGCCACGCCATGGCCCACTTCGCCATTCTGAAAGGCGGCATTGATCAGTACCACCAGCACGCCGGCCATGCCCAGCAGCACGGACGCCGCATGGCGCGTGGCCCACAGGCGCTCGAAGCCGATGAAGGGCAAGGTCAGCAGGAAACCGGAGACGAGCACGGCGGCGATCGGCATCAGCCATGACAGCAGCACCAGCAGCAAGGTGCGGATGCCGCGCACGATGGACGGGCGCACGTCCGTGATGTGGATGGCAAATGAAAACGCGAAGCAGATGACGGGAATCACGAACCAGGCCTGGCCCAGCAGTTTTTTCAGGAAACTCAGTTTGATGAGCAGGAACAATTGTCCGCCCAGCCACAGCACCAGCCACAGGCCCAGCACGAACAGCAGGGAAAACAGCAGCTGGATGCCGAGCTTCCAGGCGATTTCAAAGTAGGTCGGATAGCGGGCGATGCGCTGTCCATCCTGGGCGCTGGCCAGCACCAGCGCGTGGGCGATATAGAAGCCGACGACGCAAAAACCGAACAGCTGCGCGGAAATGACGCGCAGCGGCGCGCCAGGCTTGTAGTTACCCCAGATCACATGCTCGGCGCCGCGCGCCACGTCATGCCAGGCCAGCACGGCCATCACGACGGCGGCGCCCGCCATCCACAGCGCGATGCGCTTGACCGACATATGACCGAGGCTGGACACCAGCAGGATGGGCAGCAGCAAGCTGATCAGCATCAGCGGCGCCAGCAGATAGGCTTCCGTGGCGGGCCACACTTTGTCTTGCGCCGTGCTGTACAGCCAATACAGCAGCACGCCTTGCAGCAGGCCCGTCACCAGGCGCGTCACCGCGATGCGCGGCGCCACCACCGGATCGAGCAACGCCATGTTTTTTCCTGCGGCATCCTGCTGCATAGTCATTCCCTTAGAGTTGTTTATTGCTATATTTCACGACGCATTATTGCATTTCGTTATCGTCATCTCAACAGCGATTCGTGCGGTCACCCTCCCCGCGCGCCTTCGGCGCGGCGCAACGGCAAGCTTTGCGCAAGGCCCCAGGCCAGTTCCGGCACGAGGAATAGCCACAGCAAGGGCTGGCCCGTCACCAGCAAGGCCCACGCCATCCAGGTGGAAAACAGGTAGCGGGCCGCCGCGTCATAGCGGCCGAAGCGCGGCTGCGGGTCCAGCATGCGCAGCACGGACCAGACCATCACCACGCTGCCAAACAAGCTGCTGATGAGCAGATGAAACGGTCCGAAGACGGGCAGCGGCAGGCCGCCCAGGCTCACGTTGACGGCGTTCAAGTGCTCGCGCAGCAGCAAAAACGTCCACGGCGTGGCAAACGGGGCCGTCATGAGCACATCATAAATGGCGCTGGCGCGCACCACGCGGCGGAAGGCGGAAACGGACAACATGGGAACTCCTGTTGATGGAAAGCGCCCATGATCAGGGTTGGAGTACACTCCATGGTCAAGCATTTTATGAAAGAAAAATCACCATGCAGATCGGCGAGATGGCGCAGGCGACGGGCTTGAGCCGCGATACCCTGCGTTTTTATGAAAAGCGGGGCTTGCTGCGCGCGCGGCGCGGCGCAAATGGCTACCGCGACTACCCGCCCGAAGCGGCCGACTGGCTGCGCTATCTGCGCACGGCGCAGCAGCTGGGCTTTACGCTGGCGGAAATCGAGGCGGACATGCCGCTGCTGGCGGCCGCCGGCGATCCCGCCACGGCGGAACTGCTGCGCGCTGCGCTGGTGCGCAAGCTGGGTGAAATCGATGCGCGCATCGCGGGGTTGTCGCAGTTGCGCGGCGAACTGGTGCTGCGTATGGGGCCGGCAGCGGCCGCGTGTCCGTTGCGGAGAGATGCCGATGCCAGTCACTAAACCCGCTACACTGCTGCCGTGGCTATTCCTGCTGGGCGCTGGCGGCGCGCAGGGCGCCGAACTGGCCTGCGGCGACTTCCTGTCCCAGCTGGGCAAGAAGCCCGCGTATCTCGTGTATCAGGGTTGCCAGCAAAACACGGAACGCCAGGACCAGCCGTTCGAAGCCCGCTACGCAGTGGACGGCAAGCATGCCCAGCAGGCGGAAGCATATCTGCGGCGCGCGTATGGCTTGCCCAGGCTCAAGCGCTATTGCTGCGCCTGGGACAGCACACCCCACTCCTGGCGCGACCGCCGCACCGGTTACGGCTATGTGCTGCTGATGGGCTCGGGCGAGACGCTGGTCAGGACGCGCGATGCCTGGCCGCGGATCGACCGCTTTGTCGTGCAGGTCGACGGCTACGCGCAAGACCCCTGATGCAACCCTCTCAATCGAGTTCCTGCCGCGCCACCAGGATGCCATCCGCATCGGCGTAGATCCAGTCGCCCGGATGCACGGCCACGCCGCCGACCTGCACGCGCACGTCGCGCTGGCCGGCGCCCGTCTTGTTGCTCTTGCGCGGATGCGTGGCCAGTGCGCGCACGCCGATCTGGCAGACATTGATTTCCTCGCTGTCGCGGATGCAGCCATCGACGACGATGCCGGCCCAGCCGTTGCTTTCCGCCAGCACGCCCAGCTGGCCGCCCACCAGCGCGCGGCGCAGGCTGCCGCCGCCATCGATCACCAGCACGTGGCCCTGGCCCGGCGTTTCCAGGGTGCTGCGCACGAGCGCGTTGTCCTCGAACACTTGCAAGGTGGTGGCGGGGCCGCTGAAACGCATGCGCTGGCCGAAAGCGCGGTACACGGGCGGCAGCACGGCCAGGGTGCCATCGTCGAGCATGGCCGCATAGTCGTCGCACAGGTCGGTGGTGGCAAAGGTCATGGGGATTCCTTTCGTGGCTGATGGCAACGATTCTATGCCTTTTGCAACGCCGCGGCACGTGTTTTGCCGCCCACGCCCACGGCCGTGGCAATCGCCAGCGCCTGGAACAGGCCGATGAACACGAACAGCAGGGCCGGATGGTCGCCATCCATCAGCGCGCCAAAGAACAGGGGACCGACGGCCAGGCCGCTGTCGAGACCCGAATACACGACGCCATACACGCGTCCGGTGGCATTCTTCGGCGCCGCCGCGCGTATCATCAGGTCGCGCGACGGTCCCGCCACGCCCGACGTCAGGCCGATGGTGCCCATCAGCACCACGGCGCCCCAGGCAGGCACGGCGGCCATGGACAGCAGCACGGCCAGCAGCGCGGCGGCGGAAAAGGCGATCGCCACGTTGCGGTCCGGCTGCTTGCTGCGCGCGCCCACCACGCCGCCGGCCAGCATGCCCACGGCCGAGGCCAGCATATAGGCCGTGTAGGCGCTGGTGGCCAACGCCAGGCTCATGCCATACAGCTTGACGAGGGCCACGCTGGCAAAGCTCTGGATGCCGCCCAGGGCGATGGCGGTAATGAAGAAGAAGGCAAAGCACATCCACACGGCCGGCAGACGCAGAAAGTCCAAGGTGCCTTCGCCGCCAGCTTGCTGACCCGGCGCGGCCTTTTTCACGGGCTCGGGACGGATGGCGTGGCGGTTCAGGAACAGGATCAGCAGCACGCCGAACGGCAGCGCGGCAGCGCACTGCAGCGCGATCCGCCAGTCATAATGGGTGGCAACGTACGTCATGAACAGCGGCGCCAGGGCCCAGCCGATGTTGCCGCTGATGCCATGCACGGAAAAGCCGTAGGCCACGCGGGCCGCCGAGACGCGCTGGTTGAGTATCGTGTAATCGGCCGGGTGGAACACGCTGTTGCCCATGCCGGCCAGCATGGCGCCCAGCATCAGCGCCGCATAACTGTGCGCGGTGGACAGGGCCAGCGCCGACACGCCCAGCAGGAAAATGCCGGAAAACAGCACGGCGCGGGCGCCGAAGCGGTCGACGACAAAGCCCGCCAGCGCCTGCCCCACGCCCGAGATGATGAAGAACACCGTCATCAGCAAGCCCAGCTCCGCATACGACAGGTCGAAGGCCGGTTTCAGCCAGACGAACAGGGCCGCAAGGACCAGATGGTAGAAGTGCGACACGCCATGCGCCAGCCCCACGAGGGCGATGACGCGCGCATCGCTGCGCAAGGTGGGAAGTTCGGATGCCGAGTTGGTTGTTATCATGTCATACCCTGTCTTATACTGGTGAAGCTCAAGTGTATGCAAAATACCATCGTCTGTTTTCCGACAGAACGACATAATTTATCGAATTAAGGCCAAGCTGATGGGTGTACCTATCCTCCACCATACGCGCATGTGTCCACCACGGGAAGCGCCCAGCGCGACCATCCCCGTGACCATGGTCGCGCGCGACCTGCAACCCGATGAATTTCTCTTGCCGCACAGCCATCCATGGGGCCAGGTGACCATGGCGCTCGAAGGCGTGCTGCGCATTACCGCCAACAACAGCAGCTGGGTGCTGCCGCCCATGCGCGCCATCTGGATCGCGCCCAATGTGGAGCATGCCGTCACGATACTGGAAAAAACCCGCCTGCGCCCCCTGTGCATCCATGCCGCGCGCGCGCCGTTCGCGGGCCGCGACTGCAAGGTGCTGGAAGTGTCGAACCTGCTGCGCCAGCTGATCATGGCGCTGGAGCAATTGGACCCGGGCGAGGAACCGGCGCGCGAAGCGCTGCTGGCCGAACTGATCCTCGATGAATTGAAACGCTCGGACACGCGCCCCATTCGCGTCCCCTTGCCCAGCGACAAGCGCCTGAAAACCCTGTGCGACAGCCTGATCGAGAAACCGGGTTTGAACCAGACCCTGGAACACTGGGCGCAGCTGGTCGGCGCGTCGGAGCGTACCCTGGCGCGGCTGTTCGAACGGGAATTGGGCATGAGTTTTGGCCAGTGGCGCCAGCAAGTGCGCCTGGCGCACGCGGCGCCCCTGATCGCGCGCGGCGTGCCGTTGTCGCAGGTGGCCGAAGAACTGGGCTACGCCAGCCAGTCGGCCTTTTCCGCCATGTTCAAGAAGACTTTCGGCAGTTCGCCATCGGCCTTCTTTGCCCAGGGTGACCGCATGTAACAAGCGCGCCGATACAGCGCTCAGGGCAAGGCGCAGCGCCGCAGACAGTACGCTAGTACGGCAAGGCGATGCAACGCCGCCATGGGCGCTTTAGCGGTGCGTCCTTAGGCCATGAAGTCGAAGAGCGAATTTTTACCGGTATAACCCGGCAAGGCCGAGTTCGTTCCCATCTGTTCCTGCGCCGAATACGCTTTCACCAGCGCCTGCGCCTGGGCCGTCAGCGCCTTGGCCAGCACGGCTTTCTTGTTGGTCAGGGTGGTGATATCCTTGCCGACCGTCTGCACTTCCTTGCGGATGATGCTCGTTTCGCCCGTCAGCTCGCCGATCTTGCTGGAGAACTGGTCGGCCACGCCCTTGCCGTTATTCGTAAACAGCTTGCTGACGGCGTCCGGATCGGCCGCGATGGCGGCCTTGAGTTTTTTATCGTCAAGCACCAGCTCGCCGCTCTTGCCCAAAGTCACGCCGGCGCTGCTCAGGATGGAAGCGGGCACGCCCGTGCTGGCCGTGCGCAGCACTTGTTCCATCTGCGAGCGCACCTGGCCCAGCGCCGTATCGGACTTCAAATCGCCCTGCTGCAGGCTTTGCAGCTTGCTGTTGAGCTCATTGTAGGCCGTGACGAAGCTGGCCACGTTGGTCGCGATCTGGCTGCTGTCCTTGGCGATGACGAGGTCCGTCGTACCCTTTTTCTTCAATTCGATGGTGACGCCCTCGACAGCCGTCGTCAAGGTATTCGTGGCGCTCTTGATCTCCTTGCCGCCGACGGTCAGCAGCGCGTCCTGCGCGGCGGCCGTCTGCTGCATGCCCTTGCCGGCACCGGGCGCATAGCTGAGCAGATTGCTGACGGCCGCATCGCCGGCCACGCTGATGCGCATGCTGCCGTCGGCGCCGCTCTTGCCGTTCAAGGCCAGCGAGTAGCCATCGGGGCCCTTGACGACGCTGGCGTCGATGCCTTGCTGCTTGAGCGCGGCGGCGATGCCGTCAAGGCTATTGTTGCTGCTGTCTATCGTCAGCGAAATGATCTTGCCGCTGCCTGGGGTAAATTGCTTGCCGTCGGCCGTGCCCACTTCGATCTTGACCAGCGCGGGCGCACCCGTGCCGATCGCCGCGCTCGACGATTTCTGCGCGCCGCTGAGCAGGGTCTGTCCCTGCGCCAGCTGCTTGACGTTCAGCTCATGGCTGCCGCTGGCGGCCTTGTCGGTAGTGGTGGCATTCAGCACATCCTTGGTGCTCGACGTGGCCGACGTGGCCAGGCCGCTGCCGGCCATGTTCTTGGCCACGGTCTGGAATTTTGCCAGCGCCGATTGCAGCTGGCCCAGGCCCGAGAACTTGGCCTGGTCGCGCGCCAGGCTGGCGTTGAGCTTGACGACGCCCGTGTTCTGCGACTGCATCTGGCGCTCCACCTTCGCATACACATCGGCCGAGATATTGCCCTGCGTCGTCTGCTGCGTGTTGTTGGTGTAAGCCCTGCTGTTGATGGTCGAATTAAACATGGTAGGCGTTCCCGTCGGGTGTAAGGTCATGACACACGGTTCAGGTCTTGACCGTGCTGCGCTAGAAACGGACAACAGGCGCGCGTGGTGCGGCAAGGTCCTTTTCTGGTTAATAATTATGCAGTATTACCGGAATATCAAAACAGCGAACAGAACAGGTTTTTCCTGACTGCAAACCCATATGCACCATTCTAGCGCATGTCACTTGCCGCTGATACCGGGCATGCCTTAGCGCATGAATCTTGAAATGGCGCTGCTGACGGCCATGTCCAGCTGCAGGAAAGTGAGTCCCACCTTGAAACCGGCACTGCTGAAAATGCAGTGCGAGACGGACACGCGCGCCTCGATGATGTGCGCCGCGCCATCGTAAAACAGCTCGAACAGCACCTTGCCCTGCTTGCCTGTCGGCACCGGCTCCGCGATGACGGCCGCCATGCCGCCGGGCCCCACGTCGAGGGTGCGCGCCGCCACGGGACCCGCGCCATCGATGACCAACATTGCCTTGGCACGCAAAATCTTGCGTGCGCCCTGCCTTTGCTCTACTGACACTGTATTCCGCTTCTCTCTATGCATTGTCGATACGAATTCGCCATGCGAACTCATCGGACAAATATTATAGTTCCAAACGGAAATTATGTTTGACTTGTCTCAAGCTTGGCATTTACACCATACCGACTGTTACTCGTGATCGCGCAACTTGTTGAATGCCTCGTCGATGCGCTCGACGCCGATGACCTTGAGGCCTTCGATGACTTGCTTGGGCAGATTGGACTTGGGCACCACGGCCAGGGTAAAGCCCAGCTTGGCCGCTTCGCGCAAGCGCTCCTGGCCACGCGGCGCGGGACGGATTTCACCGGCCAACCCCACTTCGCCAAACACGACCAATCCCCGTGGCAAGGGCTTGTTGCGCATCGACGAGTTAATCGCCAGCAACACGGCCAGGTCGGCCGCCGGTTCCGTGATCTTCACACCGCCGACGGCGTTGATGAACACGTCCTGGTCGAAGGCGGCGATGCCCGCGTGGCGGTGCGCCACGGCCAGCAGCATGGCCAGGCGGTTCTGCTCCAGGCCGACGGACAGCCGGCGCGCATTGGGCAAGTGACTCGTGTCGACGAGGGCCTGGATTTCCACCAGCAAGGGGCGCGTGCCTTCCTGCGTCACCATCACGCAGGAACCGGGTACCTGGTTGTCGTGCTGCGACAGGAACAGGGCCGACGGGTTCGACACCCCTTTCAAGCCCTTTTCCGTCATGGCGAACACGCCCAGTTCATTGACGGCACCGAAACGGTTCTTGATGGCGCGCACGAGGCGGAAGCTGGAATGGGCGTCGCCCTCGAAATACAGCACCGTGTCGACGATGTGCTCGAGCACGCGGGGGCCGGCCAAGGCGCCCTCTTTCGTCACGTGGCCGACCAGAATGATGGTCACGCCCGTCTGCTTGGCCGCGCGCGTCAGTTGCGCCGCGCATTCGCGCACTTGCGCCACGGAACCGGGAGCCGAGCTGAGCGCGTCGGAATACACGGTCTGGATCGAATCGATGACCACCACTTCCGGCTTCAGGTCGTGCAAGGTGGACAGGATCTTTTCCAGCTGGATCTCGGCCTGCAATTTGAGTTCCTTGGCGTCGATGACGAGGCGCTTGGCGCGCAGGGCAATCTGCGCGCCCGATTCTTCGCCACTGACGTACAGCACGCGCTTGTGGTGCGACATGTTCGCCAGCGCCTGCAGCAGCAGGGTCGACTTGCCGATGCCGGGATCACCGCCGATCAGCACGACGCCGCCCGCCACCATGCCGCCGCCCAGAACGCGGTCGAATTCCTCGATGCCCGTGCCGAAGCGCGGCACGTCGATGGCATCGATATCGTCGAGCGACAGCACGGGCGCCGTCTGCGCCAGCGACATGTGCTGCGGATTCGAATAGCGGTTGTTGCCGCCCGTCTCGGGCAGGGTTTCCACCATGGTATTCCACTGGTTGCACGAGGTGCATTGCCCCATCCATTTATTACTGATGGCGCCGCAATCGCTGCAGGTGTAGATGGTCTTGACTTTTGCCATGGTGTACTTTGCTCAGGTAAAATGAAACAGCTGGTTATATATACAGTATATACAAACCGCGCTTCCGCGTCACCTACGCTTCGCTCACCGGTACGCGGGGCGCCAGTGCGCACATCAGCTCGTAGCCGATGGTGCCGGCGGCCAGCGCCACCTCATCGATCGGCATGCCCTGGCCCCACAGGGTGACGGCGCTGCCGACCTTTGCGCCCGGCACCTGCGTCAGGTCGACCATCAGCATGTCCATCGACACCCGGCCGATGAGGCCAGTGCGCACGCCGTCGACGAGCACGGGAGTGCCTTCGGGCGCGTGGCGCGGGTAGCCGTCCGCATAGCCGCAGGCCACCACGCCCACCTTGATATTGCCGGCCGCTTCATAGCGGCTGCCGTAGCCCACCACGTCGCCGGCGGCGATATCCTGGATGCCGATAATGCTGCTGCGCAAGGTCATGGTGGGCAGCAAGCCGAACGCCTGCGCGGACGTGCCGCCGGGAGCGCCGCTGGGCGTGCCGCCGTACAGCATGATGCCGGGGCGCACCCAGTCGCTGTCCAGATGGTGCATCAGCAGGCCGGCCGAATTGCACAGGCTGCGCGGCAGCGGCGTACCGATGCTGGCCGCGCCAGCTTCAAAACGCAGCATCTGCTGGGCCAGGGGCAAGCGCGTGGGCGCCGCTTCATCGGCATTGGCGAAATGCGTCATCAGGGTGATGGTGCCGATATGCGGCATGGCGCGCAGGCGTGCATAGGCACCCGCCACGGCGTCCGGCGTGAAACCCAGGCGATTCATGCCCGTATTCATTTTCAGGTGCACGTCGATGGCGTGCGGCAAGCGCGCCGCTGCCAGCATGGCGATCTGTTCCTCGCAATGCACGCTGCCGTTCAAGCCGTATTGGGCCATGACAGGCAAATCGCCGGCATCGAAAAAACCTTCGAGCAGCAAGATGGGCTTCGTCCAGCCCAGTTCGCGCAAGCGCACGGCGTAATCGACCTCGACCAGCGCCAGGCCATCGGCGTCCGCAAAGCCCCGCATGGCCCGCTCCAGGCCGTGGCCATAGGCATTTGCCTTGACGACGGCCCATACCTTGGCGCCGCGGGCGCAGGCACGGGCGCGCGCCAGATTGTGTTGCATGGCATCGAGATGAATGGTGGCGCTGAGGGGCCTGGGCATATGCGTCGTTCACGGCAGGTGGGAAAGCCGTATTTTACCGGATGGGCCGTACGAGGACATGGCAGGCACCGCAGGTCGTGCGCATAGGACATCATTTACAAAATGCTCACATGTATGTGTATTTTTCTACGGTAGAAAAATTAAGCTTCGCTTAGGCAAGAGGATGCAAAGCAGCCCCTTCCAAACTTGGGGTTTGCCGTTTTTTCGTGGTATAAAGCAAGCCAGATATGATTTCAGGCAATCCAGAATGAATCGTGGTTTTTATACCATCATGGCGGCGCAGTTCTTTTCCTCGCTGGCAGATAACGCCCTCTTTTTTGTCGCCGTCGATTTATTGGTGTCCATGAAATCCCCGGCGTGGATCACGCCGCTGCTCAAACTGTCGTTCGTGCTGTTTTACGTGCTGTTGGCCGCTTTTGTCGGCGCCTTCGCGGATGCACTGCCGAAAGGCAAGGTCATGTTCATCGCCAACATGGTCAAGATCTTCGGCTGCGCCCTCGTCTTCTTCCACGTGCATCCGCTGCTGGCCTACGCCGTCGTCGGTTTTGGCGCTGCCGTGTATTCACCTGCCAAGTACGGCATCCTGACGGAATTGCTGCCGCCGGAAAAACTCGTGGCGGCGAATGGCTGGATCGAAGGCTTGACCGTCACCTCCATCATCCTCGGCACCGTCATGGGCGGCGCGCTCGTCAGCGGCCACGTGTCCGACATGCTGCTGTCCATCGACATTCCCCTGATCAATACGGGCATCACCAGCAAGACAGAAGCGGCCTTGTGCGTGGTAGTGGGCATTTATGCGCTGGCGACCCTGGCCAACCTGAAGATTCCCGACACGGGCTGCGTGTATGCGCACCAGGAACGCAATCCTATCAAACTGATTACCGATTTTGCCAATTGCTATTCCATCCTGTGGAAAGACAAGCTGGGCCAGATCACCCTGGCCGTGACGACCCTGTTCTGGGGCGCTGGCGCCACCTTGCAGCTGATCGTGCTGGAATGGGCCAAACAATCGCTGAACATGCCGTTCGACAAGGCAACCAGCCTGGTGGGTGTGGTCGCCATCGGCGTGGCCGCCGGCGCCGTGCTGTCGGCGCGCTTCATTCCCCTGCGCAAATCGCTGACCGTCATTCCGTTGGGCATCGCCATGGGCGTGATCGTCATGATGATGACGCAAGTGCACTCCGTGTGGATCGCCTACCCGCTGCTGATATTGATCGGCGCCCTGTCCGGCTTCTTCGTCGTGCCAATGAATGCCCTGTTGCAACATCGCGGCCACGTGCTGATGAGCGCAGGTCACTCGATCGCCGTACAGAACTTCAATGAAAACCTGTCGATTCTGACCATGCTGGCCGTGTATTCGATCATGATCCGCTTGCACCTGCCGCTCAATATCATCATCACCCTGTTCGGCCTGTTTGTTGCCGGCACCATGTACGCCATCATGCGCAAGCACAAGCTGAACCAGGCCGAACATGACAATCTTTCCTTGATCGGCGAGCAGAAACACTAATTTTGGGGTCAGACCCGACGGGTCTGACCCCAGCATTACGCTGGCAGCGTACCTAACAGCCGCCGCGCGGCAGCCTGCTCCGTCCAGTCATGCGGCACGACAAAACCGCGCGTGCGCTCCACTTCCCAGCCTTCGACATTGTCCACCGTGGCCACCAGCACCGGTTGCGCCAGATCAAACAACTGCGCCTGCAAGGCATCGACATCGAGCACCTCCACGTCGCGCCCCTTGAATGGCGCCAGCCATTGCAAGCGCGGCAGCACGACATAGCGCTGCTGCGGCAATTGTGTTGGCGCGCACCAGAAGCCGTGTCCGTGCTCTGGGGAAATACCGTCCATGGCGGGCGTGGCGCCTGCCGCATAGAACAGCCAGCCTTTGACCAGCGCCTGCGCCGCGCGCACGGGGTGCGCCAGCAGGGTTTGCGCGGCCGGATGGCGGGACAAGGCCAGTTGCTTGTCGAGAATCTTGCGCATCTTCAAGCCCAGGGTATCGGCCAGGTTCGGACCGATCAAGTGATTGAACACGCCAGGATCGGGCGCGCCTTCGAGCAGGTAGAACTTGGTGGCGAATTCCCAGTGCAGCAACTCACTCCCGTCACGCAGCAGGAAATCGAACTCGCCCACCGTGTCGTTGCGGTTGACCTGCACTTGCAAGCCATGCGCTTGCAGCAGTCCATGCTGCTCAAAATAAAAGGCCAGCAGCTTTTCAGCGTACAGGCCCAGGCGGGAATAGAATTTCGGCCCCAGCGCCGCATCGAGCGGCGACGGATCATCCTGCAGCGCCCCCAGCCACGCCGCCACGGCAGGCGTGACGGGCGCGAGGCTGGCGATGCGCCCGCCCCAGTGGGGACTGGACGGATCCAGCAAGTCGGGCGAGTCGAGCAGCCAGGCCAGCGCCCGCACGCGGGGGTGCGTCAGATGTCCCCAGCGCTGCTCGAAGCGGACCTGGAATGTATCACCCACCGTGCGTGCTTTTCGCCAGGCACAGGTCGGCCCAGGCACGGGCCTTGGCCTTGCCCGTCTCGTCCTGCAGCAACATTTCCGGATGAAAGGTGGCCACGACGGACGCATTGCCCAGCTGGCGCACCTTGCCGCGCACGGGTTTTTCGCCGGGATTGATGCCGGCGGCGGCCATCGAACCGAGGGTGACGATGGTGCGCGGCTGCAGCAGGGCCAGTTCGCGGTCGAAGTACGGGCGGCAAGCGGCGGACTCCGATTCAGTGGGCAAGCGTTCCTGCCCGGCCTCGTCCAGCGGACGGCATTTCAGCAAGTGCGTGACATACACATCGCGGCCAGCATCGAGGTCGATGGCTTTGAGCATATTGTCGAGCAGCTTGCCCTGTTCGCCCGGCAAGGCACGCCCTTCCCGTTCTTCCGCGCGCGAGGGGCTGCTGGCCAGCATCAGCCAATCGCCCTGGCGGTCGCCACGGCCCATGACGACGCCCTTGCGCGTCTTGCACAAGTCGCAGCGCGCGCACTTGGCGACGGCCGCCGTCAAGCCATCCCAGTCGAGGGCGGCGATATCGGCATCGCTCAGCTGTTTGGCGGGCGGCGGTGGCGGCGCATCGTCGAACCAGGCCGTGTCGTCCGGCTCGGCGGCGGGAACTGGCGCAGCGGCAACGGCGGCGGGCGCTTCGGCCTGCACCTCGACCTTCGCCTCGGCAGCCACCTCGACGACGACTTCGGCGACCACCTCGGTGACCACTGCGGTCACGGCGTCAAAGGCTTCGGCCACGGGTGCCGCCACGACCGCTTCCATCTTCACGGGCGCATTGACGACGGCGTCAACGGTCTCGGGTGCTGCGCCCTGGCGCAAGCGCCACAGGGGGCCAACGCCCATTTCATCGAGGAAAACGGCGCTGCGGCTCATAAGGTATAACGCATCACGATGGCGTCCTCACGTTGCGAATTGGCCGCCGGATAATATCCCTTGCGGCGGCCTATCTGTTCAAATCCATAGCGCTGGTAAATATCGAGCGCGCGCACGTTCGACGGGCGCACTTCCAGCAGCATCGACTCCATGCCCAGCTGGCGCGCGCAGGCGCAGGACTGGTTCAGCAGGAAGCGCCCCAGTCCCTGGCCCTGGATGGCGCCCTCGACGGCCACGTTCAGCAAGTGCGCTTCATCGACGACCAGCATCAGCAAGAAGTAGCCGAGCAAGGTGCCATCCACGTCGCGCAAGACCCAGGCAGGGTAGCCGCTCTTGAGCGAATCGACGAAGTTGCCATGCGTCCAGGGATGCGGATACACGCGCTGTTCCAGCGCCAGCACTTCGACCAGGTCCGCTTCCTGCATCGGTTGATAGTCGAGGCGCGGCAAGTCCCAGCCTGCAGCGCTGTCCTTGCCCGCTTCCATCATTGCGCCGACTCCGCAGCGGCCTTGGCGGCCTGCATGTCGAGACGCTCGGCACTTGTGTAAGCGATCTTGTTGCGCAAGTACAGAGGCTGCGCCTCGGCCGCCGTCACGCACTGGCCGGTCGCAAAGGCGATGCGCGCCAGCTGCGCCACTTGCACGGCGTGCGGCATGATGGCAGCGTCGGCCGTGGCGGAGCATGGCAGCGCGGCCAGGGCATCGGCATAGGCGCTGAAACCATTGCCGCAGCCCGACACGTCGCCTTGCGGCGCCACGCCGGCCGGCGCGCTCAGGGCCGGAGGCAGCACTGCCTGCAAGCCATTTTGGTAATCATATTGCGCCCAGTAGACCTCGCCCATGCGGGCGTCGAGCACAGTGACGATGCGCTGCGCGCCATGCTGCTTGTGGCACGCGAGCGCCATGGCGTCGAGCGTGACGACGGGCACGACGGGAAGATTGGCGCCGTAGGCCAAGCCTTGCGCGATGCCGCAAGCCGTGCGCACGCCCGTAAACGAGCCGGGGCCGGAGCCGTAGGCGATGGCATCGACGTCCGCCAGGGTCACGCCCGCTTCGGCCAGCAATTCCTGCACCATCGGCAAGATGGACTGGGAATGGGTGCGCACGCCCGAGGACGAACGGGACAGGACGACATCGCCGCGCAGCAAGGCGCAGGAGGCGAGTTCGGACGACGTTTCAATAGCAAGCAAGGTGGGAAGTAAGATAGGCATAGCGTATTTTACCTTGCCAAGCCCGGGAGCGACATGCCGTGCAGGTCAACAACAGCCCACTTGCACAGCCTGCGCCCGAGGACGGCTATAATAAAAGGCTAAGCTGATTGCTTGACCGGCGTCATTGCGCCATGCCAGGCAATCCATACGCGACACTATCACCCCACTCTTGCCCTGGTCCGCTCCGTGAATCCACTTCTTGCTAAACTGCAACCATATCCATTCGAAAAGCTGCGCCAGCTGTTTGCCGGCGTGACGGTCAACCCCGAATATGCGCCCATCAGCCTGGGCATGGGCGAACCCAAGCATCCGACGCCGGCCTTCATCGAGCAGGCATTGACCGACAATATCCATGGCCTGGCCAGTTATCCGACCACCATCGGCTCGGAAGCCTTGCGTACCGCCATCGCCGGTTGGCTCGAGCGCCGCTACGGCATCCCCAAGCTCAATCCTGCCACGCAAATCCTGCCCGTGAACGGTTCGCGCGAAGCGCTGTTTGCGCTGGCGCAAACGGTGATCGATCCATCGGCCGGTTCGCTCGTGATCAGCCCGAACCCGTTTTACCAGATCTATGAAGGCGCGGCCTACCTGGCCGGCGCCGAACCGTATTTCGTCAATTCCGACCCGGCGCGCAATTTCGGCTGCGATTACGACAGCGTGCCCGCTTCCGTGTGGGAAAAGGTCAAGCTGCTGTTCCTGTGCTCGCCCGGCAACCCGACGGGCGCCGTGCTCACCCTGACGGACTGGGAACACCTGTTCGCCCTGTCCGAGCGCTACGACTTCGTCATTGCCGCCGACGAATGCTATTCCGAGATTTACCACGGCGACACGCCACCGCTGGGCGCGCTGCAGGCGGCGCACATGCTGGGCCTGTCCACCATCGAGCGCCCGTATGCGCGCCTGGTTGTGTTTTCCAGCCTGTCGAAGCGCTCGAACGTGCCGGGCATGCGCTCGGGCTTTGTCGCCGGCGACGCGGAAGTACTGAAAAAATTCCTGCTCTACCGAACCTACCACGGCGGCGCCATGAGCCCCGCCGTGCAGGCGGCCTCCGTCGCGGCCTGGAACGACGAAACCCATGTCGAGGAAAATCGCGCCAAGTACCGTGCCAAGTTCGACGCCATCACCCCGCTGCTGCAATCGGTGATGGACGTGCAATTGCCGGACGCCGGCTTCTACCTGTGGGCCGACGTCAGCCGCACGGGACTGTCCGACACGCAATTCGCGCAACGCCTGTACGCCGAATATAATGTGACGGTATTGCCTGGCAGTTATCTGGCGCGCGACGCGCACGGCATCAATCCGGGCCGCAACCGCATCCGCATGGCCCTCGTGGCCGAAACGGCCGAAGGGCTGGAAGCCGCACTGCGCATAGTAAAATTCTGCCAGCAGCTTTCCGCATCCGCATCAACCACGCATTAACCCTACATAAACAAGACATCATCATGAGCCAACAACTGCAAACCATCATCGACCAGGCCTGGGAAAACCGCGCCGAGATCAATCCAGGCAACGGCACGGCCGAACTGCGCGACGCCGTCTCCCACGTCATCAATGGCCTGGACAACGGCAGCATCCGCGTGGCCGAAAAAACCTCGGGCGACTGGGTCGTCAACCAGTGGGTCAAGAAGGCTGTGCTGCTGTCGTTCCGCCTGGAAGACAACGTCGTCCTGCCGTCCGATGGCACGATGCAGTTCTACGACAAGGTGCCGACCAAGTTCGCCAACTACACGGCCGAAGACTTCACCAAGGGCGGTTTCCGCGTGGTGCCGCCAGCCGTTGCCCGCCGCGGCAGCTTCATCGCCAAGAACGTCGTGCTGATGCCGTCCTACGTCAACATCGGCGCCTACGTCGATGAAGGCGCCATGGTCGACACCTGGGCCACCGTCGGTTCCTGCGCGCAGATCGGCAAGAACGTCCACCTGTCCGGCGGCGTCGGCATCGGCGGCGTGCTGGAGCCGATGCAAGCGAACCCGACCATCATCGAAGACAACTGCTTCATCGGCGCCCGTTCGGAAATCGTCGAAGGCGTGATCGTCGAAGAAAACTCGGTCATCTCGATGGGCGTCTACATCGGCCAGTCGACCAAGATCTACGACCGCGCCACGGGCGAAGTCACCTACGGCCGCGTGCCGGCCGGCTCCGTCGTGGTCTCGGGCAACCTGCCTTCGGCAGACGGCAAGTACTCGCTGTACTGCGCCGTGATCGTCAAGCGCGTGGATGCGAAGACCCGCGCCAAGACGGGCATCAACGAACTGCTGCGCGGCATTTGATCACTGCGCTGTGAAGTATCGGTAACACCTGCATGTCCCGCTTCGGCGGGACATTTTCATTTCCAGCAAGCAACCTCAATCGTCGCGCAGCCATCCCCCGTCCTGTCCTATACTGGATGGCATGAATACACCTCCCATCCTGATCGTCGGCGCCGGTCCTACCGGTCTCATACTGGCCTTGCGCCTGGCGCGCCATGGTGTCGATTGCCGCATCATCGACAAGAATAGCGGTCCGGGCCAGGCGTCGCGGGCCATGGCCGTGCATGCGCGCACCCTGGAGTTTTATCAGCAGCTGGGCTTTGCCGACGAACTGGTCAGCCTGGGCATCAAGATCAATGCCATGCACATCCATGAAGGCGGCGAGGAGCTGGTGAAACTGGCGCTGGGCGAAATCGGCGAAGGCCTGAGCCCCTATCCTTTCGTGCTCAGTCTGCCCCAGGACGAGCATGAACGCTTTCTCATCAGCAAGCTGGCGGCGGCCGGCGTGCACGTGGAATGGAACGTCGTGCTGGACCTGTGGACGCAGGACGATAGCGAAGTGCAAGCCATCCTGCTGAAAGATGGCGAACGCCAATATTGCACGTTTAACTATATTTGCGGCTGCGACGGCGCCCGCAGCAAGGTGCGCGAGATCGCCGGTTTCGAGTTCTCGGGCGGCACCTACGACCACCTGTATTACGTGGCCGACGCGCAAGTGGCGGGCAAGAACACGGATTTGCACGCCCACCTGGGCGCGAACTCGTTTGCGCTGATGCTGCCCGTGCGCACCAGCGGCATGCAGCGCCTGATCGGCATCCTGCCCGACCGTCCGGAAGGCGCGCCCGTGCCCGTCTTCGACGACGTGCGGGAACAGGTGGAGAGTTTGCTGAATATCCAGGTCGAGCACGTGAACTGGTTTTCCACGTATAAAGTCCACCACCGGGTGGCGGGGCAGTTCCGTGAACACCGCTGCTTCATCCTCGGCGATGCGGCCCATTTGCACAGCCCCGTGGGCGGCCAGGGCATGAACACGGGCCTGGGCGACGCCGTCAACCTGGCGTGGAAGCTGGCGCAAAAACTGCGGGGCCAGAGCAACGACGCCCTGCTTGACACCTATGAAAGCGAGCGCATCGTGTTTGCCCGCAAGCTCGTCGCCACCACCGACCGCGCCTTCCAGGCCATCGTCGCGCAGGGCATGGCCGGGCAATTCCTCCGGCGCTGGCTGGTGCCGCACGCGCTGCCTTTTCTCTCGGGTTTCGCGCGGGCGCGCCGCCTGCTGTTCCAGACAGTGTCGCAGATCCAGATCAGCTATGAAGACAGCGCCCTGTCCGCCGGCCACGCGGAATACCTGCGCGGCGGCGACCGCCTGCCATGGTTCTCGGACGGCACGCAAGACAACTTTATCGCCCTGCGCAGCATGGATTGGCAATTGCACATCTATGGCGAAGCGGCGCCCGAACTGCTGGACGAAGCGCGCGTGCTGAAACTGCCCGTGCATTGCTACACCTATAACGTGGCCGCCAAGCTGGCGGGACTGGGCCGCGACGCGGCCTACCTGGTCCGTCCCGACGGCCACATCGCGCTGGCCCTGCACCTGCAGGAAAGCGGCGCCCTGCGCGCCCTGGCCTTGCGGCTGGGCCTGCATTTCGGTCCTGCCGAACCGGGCAAGGCGGCGCCACGACCCGTGTAGGCCGCCGCACTCAAGGTTTGTGCTGCATCAACGCGTTGAGATTTAATTTACTTGCTTTGTTTGCTTTGTTTGACTTCGTGTCCTATGCTGAAACATGCATTGCAAGGAGTTGGCCATGTCAAACACATCAAACACACGTCGCCCTGCCGGCAATGTGGACACCGGCACAATTGATGAGGCAGTCACCGAAGCCGCCCATGCTCCAGCCGCGCCCTCGCTGGCCAGGCAGCTGGCCGACACGCTGGCCACCAGCGCCACCGGCTTGCGCTTCAACATTGCGCAAGACACCTTCCAGGAAGCCTATGCATCGCTGCTGGACGCAGTGCCGCGTGACGACCGGCCCGCACTGCTGGCGCAAATGCGGCGCGACCTCGATATTGTGGCCGAGCGGGAGCTGAGCATGGCTTCCGGCAACGACGCACAGACAGGCCGCGTCAGCACCCGGCAATTCATGCGCGGCCTGGAAGAACAGGAACGGCAGCAGCGTGAAAAAGACGTGGCCTCGCACAGCTTGCTATCTGGCCCCGAATTGCGTGCCCGGCTGGCAGTCACGCCGCAGGCACTCAGTGCTGCATTGAAAGCCAGGCGCCTGTTCGCCTTGCGCGGCGCCTCCGGCGAATATGTTTACCCCGCATTTTTCGCCGATCCCCGCCATGATCGCCACACCCTGGAAAAAATCAGCAAAATTCTCGGCGACTTGCCCGGCCCCGCCAAATGGGACTTTTTTACCGTCCCGCGCCTGTCGCTGGGCGGCAAGTCGCCGCTGGAAGCCTTGGCCAAAGGCAAACTCGATGCCGTGATGGCGGCCGCCCGCGCCTACGCTGACGAATAACAACGCTACCGTGGCAACCTTGCGCCTGCCCCGTCTGCCGCAACTGCCCACAGCGCTGCAGACGGTGCGCTGCGATCCCGCCACCCTATACCGGGTTTCCGGCCACGCCACGGGCGAACCCTATTTTGGCAGGGCGAACACCTATCGCTTCGACGATCCCCAACCGCAAGCGGCCGCCCGCTTCGGCACTTGCTACCTGGGCGCGTCGCTGGCCGTGGCGCTGGCTGAAACACTGCTGCACGACCGCAAGCCCATCCGCAACCACTTCATCGTCGGCCTGGCCGTGATACAGGCGCGCTTTGTCATACGGTTCACGGGAGAAACACTCATCCTGGCCAACCTGACGGGTGCCGCCCTCAGGAAGCTGGGCGGCCACGCTGGACTCAGCGGCACATCATCGTATCAAACGACCCAAGCTTGGTCGGCCGCCATCCATGCGCATCCGGACGAGGTCGATGGCATGCTCTACATGTCGCGCCACAAGAATGATGAAACGGCAATGGTGCTGTTCCACCGCGCCGCGCCCAAGCTGGCGATGGCATCCGCCACGCCGCTATCCACGCACCACGACTTCGGCCAGGTGGCCACGCAACTGGGTATCAGCAGCGCCTGGCCTTGAACCTGCCCGGAACATGCAACCGTGTTGCACTGCCGCATCGACTGCGCATCGACTGTATAATGGCGGCTACCATCGCATTTTGTCTTGGCGCAAGCGCCCCGATCAAGCGAACCGCATTCATTCCCCTTAGCCCTACCCATGACGACCATTACACTCTACGGTATCCCCAACTGCGATACCGTCAAAAAGGCCCGCACCTGGCTGGCCGCGCAGCAACTCGATTTCACCTTCCACGACTTCAAGAAGCAGGGCCTGGAACGCGCGACAGTCGCAGCGTGGCTGCGGCAATTACCGTGGGATGTGCTGGTCAACAAGAAAGGCACGACCTGGCGCGCCCTGTCCGACGAGCGCAAAGCGTCCACCGTCGACGCCGCCAGCGCCCTGGACCTGATGCTGGAAAACCCGTCCATCATCAAGCGCCCCGTGCTGGACAAGGATGGAAAGTTCAGCGTGGCGTTTTCGGATGCGCAGTACAAGACCATTTTCTCGCTGTAACCCTCTAGTTGACCACGATGTTGCCGGCACGACCATACTCATGACCACCTCCAAAACCCTCGCCCTGACCGAAAAACTGATCGCCCTGTCTTCGGTCACGCCCGACGACAAGGGCTGCCAGCAGCACCTGATCGACATCCTCACCCCGCTGGGCTTTGTCTGCGAAACGATACAGTCGAACGACGTCACCAATCTGTGGGCACGCCGCGGCACGACGGCGCCCGTGTTCGTCTTTGCCGGCCATACGGACGTGGTGCCGACCGGTCCCGTCGAACAATGGCGTTCGCTGCCCTTCATTCCCACGCACCGCGACGGCAAGCTGTACGGCCGTGGCGCGGCCGACATGAAGACCTCGATCGCCGCCATGGTGGTCGCGTGCGAGGAATTCATCGCCGCCACGCCCGAGCATACGGGTTCGATCGCTTTCCTGATCACCAGCGACGAGGAAGGCCCGGCCACGGACGGCACCGTCATCGTCTGCAATAAGTTAAAAGAGCGCGGCGAACAGATCGACTATTGCCTGGTGGGCGAGCCGACGTCGAGCGCGCAGCTGGGCGACATGATCAAGAACGGCCGCCGCGGTTCGCTGTCGGGCCGCTTGACGATCAAGGGCGTGCAAGGCCATATCGCCTACCCGCACCTGGCGAAAAACCCGATCCACGAAGCGGCGCAGGCGCTGGCCGATTTGGTCGAGGAAAAATGGGACGCCGGCAATGAGTATTACCTGCCGACGTCATGGCAAATGTCGAACATCAACGCGGGCACGGGCGCCAACAACGTGATTCCCGGCGACATGGTGATCGATTTCAATTTCCGCTTTTCCACGGCCAGCACGGCGGAAAACTTGCAGGAAAGAGTCCACGCCATCCTCGACAAGCATGACTTGCAATACGATTTGCAGTGGACCCTGAGCGGCCTGCCCTTCCTCACGCCGCGCGGCACCTTGAGCGATGCGCTGTCGTCCGCCATCCTCGAAGAAACGGGCCTCACGACGGAGCTGTCGACCACGGGCGGCACCTCGGATGGCCGGTTTATCGCGCAAATCTGCCCCCAAGTGATAGAATTCGGGCCGCCCAATGCCAGTATTCACAAGATCGACGAGCACATCGAACTGCGCCACATCGATCCCCTGAAGAATATTTACCGGCGCACGCTGGAGCATTTGCTGCCCGTCTGAAACCGAATACCGAGGCCCGTCACGGCGGGCCAGAACACCGTCTTTTCGAGAATGCCATGACCCCGAACCCGTTTTCCACGCCACGCGACCTGCTGCGCTACGCCGTTACCCGTTTCAACACCGCCAAGCTGTTTTTCGGCCACGGCAGCGCCGAAGCGTTCGACGAAGCGGCCTATCTGATCCTGCACACGTTGAAGTTACCGCTCGACAAGCTCGAACCGTTCCTCGACGCCAAGCTGCTGCCGTCGGAAGTGGCCAGCGTGATGAGCGTCATCGACCGCCGCAGCATCGACCGCGTGCCAGCCGCCTACATCACCAAGGAAGGCTGGCTGGGTACGTATAACTTCTACGTGGACGAGCGCGTGATCGTGCCCCGCTCCTTCATCGCCGAGCTGATCCCTGAATACTTCTCGCCATGGGTGGCGGAACCGGAAGCCGTGGAAAACATCCTGGAACTGTGCACCGGCTCGGGCTGCCTGTCGATCATGATGGCCGACGCCTTCCCGAACGCCACGGTCGATGCCGTGGACATTTCCGCCGACGCGCTGGCTGTGGCCAAGCGCAACGTCGACACCTATAAACTGCAGGACCGCGTGAACCTGATCGAATCGGACCTGTACACGAACGTGCCGGCCAAGAAATATGATTTGATCATCAGCAACCCGCCATACGTGAATTCCGCGTCGATGGGCGCCCTGCCCCAGGAATACCTGGCCGAACCGCAAATCGCCCTCGACGGCGGCAGCGACGGCATGGACCTGGTGCGCAAGATCATCGCCGGCGCGGCCGAGCGCCTGACGGACGACGGCATCCTGATGATTGAAATCGGCAATGAGCGCGCATACGCGGAAGCGGCCTTCGGCGAGCTGGGCCTGACCTGGCTGACGACGAGCGCCGGCGACGACATGGTGTTCCTGCTGACGGCCGAGCAGCTGAAGCTGGTTTGATCGACTTGGCAGGTCGGATCAGCCCGAAGAGCGTAATCCGACCTACCTGAATTTTACGGCGAGGGTTAAATCCCAGCCTTTACAAAGAAAAAAATGATACGTTTCCTACAAGTAAGCCTGATGCGCGGCATCAAACCGTTGCTCGAACAAGTCGATGTCACCCTCAATCCGGGCGACAAGATCGGCCTGATCGGCGCCAATGGCGCGGGCAAATCGAGCCTGTTCGCCATGATGCGTGGCGAATTGCACCCTGACCAGGGCGAGATCGATTTCCCGGCCAAATGGCGCGTGGCTTACGTGGCGCAGGAAACGCCGCCGCTGGACCGTGCCGCGCTCGACTACGCCATCGATGGCGACGTCACCCTGCGCAAACTGGAAGCGGAACTGGCGCGCCTGGAATCGGAGCCGGCCACGTCGGAAAACGGCATCGCCATCGGCGAAATCTACAGCGCGCTGGCCGATGCCGACGCGTATACCGTGCAGTCGCGCGGCGAGCAGTTGCTGCTGGGCCTGGGCTTCACCCTGGACCAGATGCAGCAACCGGTGGCCAGTTTCTCGGGCGGCTGGCGCATGCGCTTGAACCTGGCGCAAGCGCTGATGTGCCCGTCCGACCTGCTGCTGCTCGATGAACCGACCAATCACTTGGATCTGGACGCCATCATCTGGCTGGAAGACTGGCTCAAGCGCTACGCCGGCACCCTGCTGATCATTTCCCATGACCGCGACTTCCTCGATGAAGTGGTCAACGTCGTCGTGCATATCGATGAGCGCAAGCTGAAACGCTACTCGGGCAACTATTCGAGCTTCGAGCGCCAGCGCGCGGCGCAGATGATCCTGGCCGCCGGCGCGCTGGAAAAGCAGCAGCGCAAGCGCGCCCACCTGGAATCGTTCGTGAACCGCTTCAAGGCGCAAGCTTCGAAAGCGCGCCAGGCGCAAAGCCGCATGAAGGCGCTGGCCAAGATGGAAGAGCTGGCGCCACTGCGCGCCGCCGCCGAATTCTCGTTCGAATTCCGCGAGCCATTGAGCGCGCCGAACCCGCTGCTGGTGATGGAAGATGTCGATGCGGGCTACAAGATCGAGAACGAAGCGACGGGCGAAATCACGCATAAAACCATCGTCAACGGCATCAAGTTTTCGCTGCAGATCGGCCAGCGTATCGGCTTGCTGGGCCAGAACGGCGCCGGCAAATCGACGCTGATCAAGACCATCGCCGGCGAACTGATGCCGTTGACGGGCGACGCCACCATGGGCAAGGGCTTGAACATCGGCTATTTCGCCCAGCATCAGGTGGAAATGCTGCGCCACGACGAATCGCCGCTGTGGCATCTGGCGAAGATCGCCCCGACCGTCCGCGAGCAGGAACTGCGCAACTTCCTGGGCGGCTTCAACTTCCCCGGCAACATGGTGACCGCGTCGATCGCGCCGTTCTCGGGCGGCGAAAAAGCCCGTCTGGCGCTGGCCCTGATCGTCTGGCAGCGTCCGAACCTGCTGCTGCTCGATGAACCGACCAACCACTTGGATCTGGAAACGCGCGAAGCGCTGACGGAAGCGCTGGCCCAGTTCGAAGGCACCCTGGTCGTCGTGTCCCATGATCGCCACTTGCTGCGCGCCACCACGGACGAATTCATCATCGTTGCCGACGGCAAGCTGCAACCGTTCGACGGCGACCTGGACGACTACAAGGATTGGCTGTTCAAGACCAAGCTGGGTAAAGGTACCGATGTGCTGCCGGCCGCCGGCAAGGCCAACAAGACCGATTTCCCCGTGGTCTCGCCCGTCGTTGCCGCAGCAGCCCCTGCCGCGCCCGTGCGCGACAAGCGCAAGGAAGCGGAAGAGCGCCAGAAAGCCGCCGCTTTGCGCAAGCCGATCGAAAACAAGATCAAGCGCCAGGAAGAGCAGATCGCCAAGCGCAATGCGCAAAAGGCGGAAACCGACGCAAAGCTGGGCGAGCCGACCATCTATGACGCCGCCAACAAGGCGAAATTGAAGCAACTGCTGGCCGACCAGACCTTCTTCACCAAGGATCTGGCGCAGCTGGAAGCGGAATGGCTGGACTTGCAGGATCAGTTAGAGAAACTCGGCTAACGCCAAACACAAAGACGACCCTCGGGTCGTCTTTTTTTTATGCCGCCTGCATGGGGCCGGGGCTGCGGATCGCCATCAGGCGGTCGATGTCGACGAGGATCAAGCGGCGCCCGGCCAGCGTGCCCAGGCCCAGCAGGTAATCGGCTTCCGCCTCGCCCAGGCCAGGCACGACAGCGATGTCACCGGGCGCCAAGCTGACGATATCGGTGACGCCATCGACCACCATGCCCATCACGCCATTGCTCAGCTGCAGGATGATCACGTCGGTGGCCGGGTCGGGCGCGCCGTGGGCGCTGCCGAACGCCGCGCGCATGTCGACGATGGGGATGATCACGCCGCGCGAGACGGCCACGCTGTGCAGTACTTCCCCTTCCGAGGAAAAACGGTCGAGTTCATTGAGCGGGCGCAATTCCCGCACGCAGCGGTAGTCGAGGCCATACTCCAGGCCGCCCAGCCGGAAGCTCAAGTACTGCGTCAGGTGTTGCGCGGTTGCGGCGCCAGGCGTGGTCGTGGGCTGCATGGTGTTCCTTTCATCCGGTAAGCGCTGCCAGGATGCGCAGTGGCGCAACGTTGGCCCCATGCTAACCAGCATCACCACGGGCGGCGTTGAGCAACATCAACTTTCCCGGAAGACATCATCGGCTGGCGGCCCCGCCCTTGCGCCGGCGCAGCCATCTTCCCTTACAATACCCACATCATTCCCCCACAGGCAGGCCATGCAACACCTCGTCAACCCCGCTGAAGTTGAATTTTCCGCCATCCGCGCCCAAGGCCCGGGCGGGCAGAACGTCAACAAGGTGTCCAGCGCCATCCATTTGCGCTTCCCCATCGCCGCTTCGTCGCTGCCGGAAGCGTACAAGGAACGGCTGCTGGCCCTGCGCGACAGCCGCATCAGCAAGGATGGCGTGCTAGTGCTCAAGGCGCAGCAGTCGCGCAGCCAGGAGCAGAACAAGGAAGAAGCGTTGCGGCGCTTGCAGGAAATCATCGACAGCGTGACCTTCCTGCCGGCCGTGCGCCGCGCCACCAAGCCCACGCGCAGCTCGCAGCGGCGCCGCCTCGACAGCAAGAGCACGCACAGCGTGCTCAAGCAATCACGCGGCAAGGTCACGGACTGATTACGGCGGCGGCTGATAGGTCCAGTCCAGGCTGCCCGTGCTGTCCGCAAACACGGGCTGCGTGGCCGGCGTGGCGCTGCGCAGCAAGGCCTTGATTTCCTTCGGCGGCCGGTCGTAGGCCTTGGCCGGCCCGGGCGGCACGACCAGCGCGCGCACCGTCGTCTCGCCATCGATCAGGCCCAGGGTGCAGCGCGACTGGCCCGCCGTCGCCTGCCGCTCCTGGCGCACTTGCTCCACCAGCGCCAGCATCTGCGCGTGCAGGATTTCCGACTGTTTTACCTCCACGCGCAAGCGCGCCACCTCTTTCAGGACGGGAGCGATGCGCGCGGCCAGCTTGTCGAACTGCAGCTGTTGCGCCGGCTGCAGCTGCAATTCGCCGCGCCGCAGCTGGCCCGCCAGGGTCAGGTAATTGCGCACCTCGGGCAATTGCGCGATGGCATCGATTTCCTGCTGGCGCTTGTGCTGCACCTGCAGGTAGTGCGCCGCCTTCGTCAGGCTCTCGGCGATCTTTTGCTCCAGCGCGCTCAAATCGGGCACGAGGGGAAACAGCAGCATCTCCACCTGCTTGCGGGGACCGGCGCTGCCGATGCGGATGGTGCGCGCCGCCACGGCGCAGCCTTCGGCCAGCTCGATGACGACCTCGTCGGCGATGATCTCGCAATTACTGGCGCTGTCGATCACCACGCGCGTGCCGGCGATGACGCAGCTTTCCGCGCGCTTCACGTGTACTTCGCCGCTCAGCGCCTGCAGCACGGAACCGGAAGCGACGCCCTCGACGCGCACGTCGCCATGCGCATTGAACGCCGTGCCGCCCACCAGGTTGCGGTGCAGTAAGATCAAGCCGCCATGCGAGTGCAGATGGCCATACACGTCGCCATGGATGGTGATGTCGCTGCCGTCGAGCTGGCGCTGTTCCTGCACTTCGCCGTACTCCTCGTAGGCGGCGCGCAGCTTCAGATTGCCCGTGGTGCGGCTGCTGACGCCTTCGCGGCTGACGATCTTGTTTTCGATCGCCATCTTGCCGTGCTCATCGACATTCACATAGCCATCCTGGGTGGCGACGAGGAAATTGCCGTCGCTGAAATGCTCGACCGCCGTGCCTGGCCCCGCCACCGTGGCCAGGTCCAGTTCCTGCGGCGCGGGCGGCGGCAGCACCTTGCCGGCCAGGTCGTAGCCGGGCAGGCCGGGCGTACCCGGCAGCAGACGCAGCAGGCGCGCGTGTTTTTTCACTTGCGGAAAGCGGTTCTTGAAACTGAGCAAATCGAGGCGGCCATCGGAGCGTTCGCGCGGCGCATCGTCGCGGTGGATGCCTTGCGACACTTCAACGAGCTGGGCGTCCCGGCCCGGCTGCGGCGGCAGCACCCGCGCCACCGTGATGCGCTCGGCCTTGCCGCTGGCGAGCATGGCGCGCACGGCCACGCTATCGATACCGTAGTGCACGCCCTTGCACCACAGGTCCGCCACCAGCTCGTCAAACTCGCGGCGCGCCGCCATCTGGCCATCCGCATCCGCAGGCAAGGCTTCAAAGTAAAACTCGGCGCTGTCGCCACGGATCTTGATCTGTTGGTACAGCGCGCGGCGCGGGGGCGGGAATGGCGCCACGCGCACGGCGATGCGCAGCAAGGCGTCGCCCTTGGGCGCGGCACGGGGGACAGGAGCGTGAAACAGGGTCAGCAGGAACAAACCGTAATCGAGGCCGGCCAGCAGCTGGCCCGACTGGAACAGCTGGTCGACGGCGGCGCGCAGCTGCGCCGGCGCCAGCGACAGGTCCAGGAACACGCCCTCGTCGCGCTGGAGCAGGCCGAGCGGCAAGCCGCCTGCGGGGGTTGCATCCGGAACCGGTGTGTCGTCGTCGCTCACCACTTGCCTCCCCCAGCAACACATTCTGAGAATTTCCTCAATGCACTAGAACAATATCACGGGGCGTGGCGGTGTGCCGGATTAGCATAATCCTGACGCAATAAACATGGGAATGGAAAAATGGAGATGGATGTTTCAGCTAAAGTCACGACATCTGGCGAGACCGTAGCGAGCGGAAGTGAATTGTGGCCGAGAAGCGGAACTGTACTTTAGTACAGTGAGCATCGCAGGCCACAAGTCGCGACGCGCAGTAGGTATTGCCGGATGTCATCAACGGCGCGGCGGATTCGAGTAAATATCCTGGCCCACTTCGTTGATCTGGCGGCGCAGGTCGCGGCGTTCGTCGGGCGTCATGCGGCCCGTGCGGCGCGAAGCGTCGGCGCCTTCGTTGGCGCGGCGCTGCTCTTCGGCGCGCGTGTCGAAACTGCGTGCGTCACGCTGTTCGCGCAGTCGCGTATCATTGCTATTGCTGCGCTGTACCTGTTCATACCGCTGGGCCTGCATTTGCTGCTGGTCGTCACGGCGTGGCGGCGGCTGGTTTTGCGCCGACGCCAGGCTGGCGGCAAACACGGAACACACGGCAAATGCGGACAGTACAACTGTACGTGCGGCAATAGCTGCGCTGGGAGCGGCGTGAATTTTTTTAGTAAAGATATTCATTGAGTTCCTCTTCCGCGATGCCGTATAAACTAAAGCTGATTTCCACTGTGGCCCCAGTGTATGATGCTTTACACGGTGCAGTAAGAGTAATTGGGTAAAGTTTGTAACACTTTGTAATGGGTCGCCACAGCCCCTTGCCGACGCCGCGCGAGGCGTTACTATAGCAACTAATATAAGATAACACGACACCTTAAATGACCACAACCTCCACTACCGGCAGCAATACAACAACGCAATCGATCCATGGCCACCAGGCAAAAATCATGGTGGTCGATGACGATGTGCGCCTGCGCGACCTGCTGCGGCGCTACCTGACCGAACAGGGCTTCAATGTCTTCACGGCAGAGAGCGCGACGGCCATGAACAAGCTGTGGCTGCGCGAACGCTACGACCTGCTGGTGCTCGACCTGATGCTGCCCGGTGAAGACGGCCTGTCGATCTGCCGCCGCCTGCGCGGCGCGGGCGACCAGACGCCGATCATCATGCTGACGGCCAAGGGCGAGGACGTGGACCGCATCGTGGGCCTGGAAATGGGTGCCGACGATTACCTGCCAAAACCGTTCAATCCGCGCGAGCTGGTGGCCCGCATCGGCGCCGTGCTGCGCCGCAAGGGCCCCGATGAAATCCCGGGTGCGCCGTCGGAAACACCGCAAACCTTCGAGTTCGGCGACTTCGTGCTGGACTTGGGCACGCGTACCCTGAAAAAGAATGGCGAGACCGTGCCGCTGACCACGGGCGAGTTTTCTGTGCTGAAAGTGTTTGCCCGCCATGCGCGCCAGCCGCTGTCGCGCGAGAAACTGATGGAACTGGCGCGCGGACGCGAATACGAAGTGTTCGACCGCAGCCTGGACGTGCAGATTTCGCGCCTGCGCAAACTGATCGAACCCGATCCGTCGAGCCCGCTGTTCATCCAGACCGTGTGGGGTCTCGGCTACGTCTTCATCCCGGACGGACAGCCGCGCTGATCGCAGGCGAGGCATGATGAAGCTTGTTCCCGATATCAGCCTGGCGCGGCTGAAAAGCGGCCTGTTCTGGCGCACCTTTTTGCTGCTCGGTACTTTGACCACCGTCAGCATGATCACCTGGATCGGCATGATTTCCGTCATCCAGCGCGAGCCGCAGGCGCAGCAGATTTCCGCCCAGATCATTTCCGTCGTCACCATCACGCATGCGGCACTGACGCACTCGGCTCCCGAACTGCGCCGCGAGCTGCTGTTCGACCTCGTCAGCAATGAAGGCATCCGCATCTTCTCGCTGGAAGAGGACGACCGCATCGAGCCGCCGCCCGACAATTATCTGATGCCCGAGATCGAGGCGCTGGTGAAGGCCAAGCTGGGCAAGGACACGCGCTTTTCCGCGCGCGTCAACGGCGTGGCCGGCTTCTGGGTCAGCTTCAAGATCGACGACGACGAGTACTGGCTGATGCTGGACCGCGAGCGCCTGCGCGGCCTGACGGGCTTCCAGTGGCTGGGTTGGGCCAGCCTGGTGTCCCTGCTGTCCCTGCTGGGTGCGGCCATCATTTCCAGCCTGATCAATCTGCCGCTGTCGCGTCTGACGGCGGCCGCGCGCGACATCGCCAAGGGCAAGCAGCCGGCGCCGCTGCCGGAAAAAGGCCCGATCGAAATCATCGAGGCGAACCGCAGCTTCAACCAGATGGTCGATGATTTAAAGCAGGTGGAATCGGACCGCGCCGTGATTCTGGCCGGCATCTCGCACGACTTGCGCACGCCGCTGGCGCGCATGCAGCTGGAAGTGGAAATGGCCAACCTGTCGGACGAGGCGCGCGAAGGCATCCAGTCCGATATCGGGCAGATGGACGCCATCATCGGCCAGTTCCTCGACTATGCCAAGCCGACGGAAACGTCGAGCTTTACCGATGTCGACCTCAGCGGTTTGCTCCACGACATGACGCGCGAAGCGATGCGCCTGCCGGACATGAAGCTCAACGCCACCATCGCCGACGGCGCGCATGCGATGGGCAACCCCACCGACTTGCGCCGCGTGCTGAACAACCTGATCGAGAATGCGCGCCGCTATGGCAAGACGCCGGGCAGCGACATGACGGAAATCGACATCGCCTGCCAGGTGCGCACCAGCCACGGCGCGAAAAAGGTCATCATCGAGGTGCAGGACCACGGCACGGGCGTGCCGGCGGAAAAGATCGAGCAGCTGATGAAGCCGTTCACCCGCCTCGACACGGCGCGCGGACAAGCCAACGGCGCCGGCCTGGGCCTGGCCATCGTCGACCGCGTGCTGCTGCGCCACGGCGCCGAACTGCAGGTGCGCAACCGCGAAGGCGGCGGCCTGGCGTTTCAGATCAGTTTACCGGCCGTATAAGCGGCGTAGGTCGGCTTAGCGCAAAGCGCGTAAGCCGACACCACCTGCGGCCTTGGCCAACAATGTTGTCGGATTACGCGAGGCAAGGCCTCGCTAATCCGACCTACGCCGTCCGATGCAGGCTCCGGCACCAATGCCGCCCGACAGCCATCAAGCCGACGCCTGCTCCTGCGCCAGCAATTTACTCATCAACAATTCCGTCGCCCCGTAGCCGTACAGGGAATCACTTTCCATGCCCGGCGTGTCGAAGGGGATCGATTCCTCGCGATTCAGCTTGGCAGGATCGGCGTCCGCATAGCTGGCGCGCCAGGCGCGCTGCAAGGATTCGTTGCGGCGGATAAAGGCCGGCATGGGCCAGTCGTCACGGTTCCAGTGGGGACTGTCGCCCAGCAGGGGCCAGCGCTCGTTGAGCAGCGCCATGTCGCCCGTGCGCAGGCGGCGCACGGCCTGTTCCGGCCGCAAGCCTTCCAGCTCGTCCAGCGTGGGCAAGCGGTCGCGTTTCGGCCCGAACATATACGCCAGCATGATGCGCCCGGCAGGCGCCCTGCGCGCCACCACGCCGACGGCATAACCGCCGCCCGGCAGGGGCACGGCAAACCAGCTGCCTTCTCGGTATGGTAATGATTTCATTTCTAAAAGCCCCCTGGAATACACCGGACAGCCGCTGCTATCCGGCGTTAAATTTAACTAGGGGCACAGTCTACGCGAAGCGATGCGAAAGTGGCGCATGGTACGCCACAACAACAAACCAATAGTTACAATATTTTCTCGTCATAGTGATACTGGGCAACAATCGGCCCCGCCTTGAACAGCGCTTCCTTCATGGCCGTGTCCAGGCGCGCATCGCGGCGGCGCATCCATTCGAGCAGCATGGCCGCTTCCTTGCGGCTCGTGTCGCCCGCATGCGCGAGCACGCGGCGCAGTTCCGGGTCCGTGCACGCTTCAAAACGCTGGCTGTTCAAGTCCAGCGCTTGCAGCGCGGCGATGGTGGCGCCGATGGCGCGGTGCATGTCGAGCGCGGTGGCCGGCAGGCCGGATTCTTCCAGTGGGACGGTGGTCATGCGCATTCCTTTTCGCGTGGTGGTGACATCGGCTGCATTCTCCACCGCGCGGGCGAAAAGCTCAAGCGTCCACGACACGTTTCTACCCGTTCGGCCATAATCATGGCTCAGCAACAGCCTAAACCTCGGCAGCGGGAGCCCCATGTTCAATTTCGACTTTTACAATCCGACGCAAATCCTCTTCGGCCAGGGCCAGATCGCCGCGATCACGGCGCTGATCCCGCCCCAGGCCAGAGTGCTCATGACGTATGGCGGCGGCAGCATCAAGCAGAACGGCGTCTACGATGAAGTCAGGGCGGCGCTGGCCGGCCACACGGTGCTGGAATTTGCCGGCATCGAACCCAATCCCAGCTATGAAACCCTGATGCAGGCCGTGGCCCTCGTGAAAAGCGAGCGCATCGATTTCCTGCTGGCCGTCGGCGGCGGCTCCGTAGTCGACGGCACCAAGTTCATCGCCGCCGCCGCCCTGCACGAGGGCGAGGCGTGGGACATCCTGGCGAAAGGCGGCAAGATCGTCGAGGCCGCCCTGCCCTTCGGCACCGTATTGACTTTGCCGGCCACCGGGTCCGAAATGAACGGCTCGGCCGTGATCACGCGCAAGGCCACGCAGGAAAAGCGCTCGTTCATGAGCCGCAAGGTGTATCCGAAATTCTCCGTGCTGGACCCGTCGAAGACGTTCACCTTGCCGCTGCGCCAGGTGGGCAATGGCGTCGTCGATGCGTTCGCGCATGTGATGGAGCAGTACCTGACCTACCCAGTCAATGCCTCCGTGCAGGACCGCTTCGCCGAAGGCATCCTGCTGACCCTGATCGAAGAAGGCCCGAAAGCCCTGTCGCACCCGGACGACTACGACGTGCGCGCCAACGTGATGTGGAGCGCCACCCTGGCCTTGAACGGTTTGATCGGCGTGGGCGTGCCGCAGGACTGGTCCACGCACGCCATCGGCCACGAATTGACGGCTCTGTACGAGCTCGACCATGCGCAGACCCTGGCCATCATCCTGCCCAGCATGCTGCGCGTGCGCAAGCAGGCCAAGCGCGCCAAGCTGCTGCAATACGCGGCCCGCGTATGGGGTCTGGACGGCGGCGACGAGGACGGCCGCATCGAGGCGGCCATCGCGCGCACGGAATTCTTCTTCCGCCACATGGGCGTCAAGACGCGCCTGGCCGACTACGGCCTGAACCACGCCAGCGTGGACGCCGTCGTGTCCGCCCTGGAAGCCCACGGCATGACGGCCCTGGGCGAGCAGCGCGAAGTGACGCCTGCCGTCAGCCGCAAGGTGCTGGAACTGAGTTTGTAGATTCGCGCCACAGTGTTGTAAAACGGTCAGCCGGTGGGACAGCTGGCCGTGCTTCATGCTAAGCTGTCATTTCGCTAGGGGTCCTGGAGCAGTCATCCGGGTGAGAGATACCCTTCGTACCTGATCTGGATAATGCCAGCGAAGGAAAGCGCAAAGTACCTCCCTCCTTTGATAGCTCCTGCGTTGGCGCCAGCCGAACAAGCAGCCTGCCGTGCTCTTTCCCGAGACGGCTTGAACCACGAGCTATCTATGTCCACACCGAATTTATCCGTTTCTGTTTTGACCCTGGCCATCCTGCACGCGTTTGCCGCGCCTGCCCTGGCCGCAAATGACGCCGTCGAAGCCGCCGATCCGCAGGCCCAAAGCATGGCCGAAGTCGTCGTTACGGCCAGCAAGGCGCCGGCCGCCAAACGCGCCTCCGTGGGCGGCTTTAGCGATGCGCCGCTGCTGCAGACGCCCGCGTCCGTCACCGTCATTTCGCAAAAGGACATGCAGGACTTACAGATCCGCAATCTCAGCGATGCCGTCAAGCTCGACGCCAGCATCAATGACGCCTACAACGCCGTCGGCTATGCGGAACAGTTTTCCATCCGCGGCTTCAAGCTCGACAACAATTCCAGCTACCGCAAGGATGGCGTGGCCATTCCTGGCGACACGCAAATTCCGCTGGAAAACAAGGAACGCATCGAAGTGCTGAAGGGCCTGGCCGGCTTGCAGGCGGGCGTGGCCGCGCCGGGCGGCGTGATCGACTTCATCGTCAAGCGCCCCACCGCCGCGCCGCTGCGCAGCGTCACCGTGGAAGCGCGCGAACGGGGCACCCTGTACGGCGCCATCGACCTGGGCGGCCGCCTGGAAGACACGCGCTTCGGCTACCGCGTCAACGTGGCGGCCGAGCGTCTGCGCTCCTACATCAAGGGCGCGGACGGCAACCGCAAGTTCATTTCCGGCGCCTTCGACTGGCAGATCTCGCCGCAAGCGCTGCTGCAGTTCGACGCCGATTACCAGGACAAGGCGCAGGCGACGGCGCCCGGCTTCCAGTTGCTGAACAATAAAACCTTGCCAACCGGCATCAGCGCCGACGCCATGCTCAACCTGCAGCCGTGGACGCGCCCCGTGGAAACCGTCACCAGCAATCTCGGCCTGCGCTTCCAGTACGCGTTCAATGACGACTGGCGCGCCACCCTGTCGGCCAACCAGCACTCGTTCAAGCGCGACGACTACACGGCCTTCCCGTACGGCTGCAGCGGACAGGACCTGTACCCCGGCTTCTGCGGCAATGGCGACTACGACGTGTACGACTACCGCAGCCTGGGCGAGACGAAAAAGCCGCTGAGCGCGCAAGCCATGATCCAGGGCAAGTTCGCCACCGGCTCGCTGCGCCATGACTTCACGGCCGGCGTCTCGACCTTCCGCCGCAAGGACCGCGCTGGACTGTACGTGTACGACTGGGCCGGCGTGAGCAATATCTACCGCCCGCAGATCGTCGGCATGTCGACCGGTGTGCAAGGCCCCGTGCGCCTGGTGCGCAAGGACACGGAAAACTCCGTCTTCGTGCAGGATATCGTCAGCCTGGCGCCGAACTGGAAGCTGCATGGCGGCTTGCGCCATATCGACGTCGACGGCTACCAGTATGTGCTGAAGGCCGACAAGGAAATCCGCGCCAAGCACGACTTCCTGCTGCCCAACGTGTCGCTCGTCTACACTCCGCTCGACAATGTCTCCGTGTATGCCGCTTATTCGCAGGGCATGGAACATGGCGGCACGGCCGACCGCAAGGCGATGAATGCCAACGAAGAGCTGTCGCCGAGCCGCTCGAAGCAGATCGAATTCGGCGCGAAGATGGATGTGACGCCGGACTTCATGGTGGCGGCCAGCCTGTTCCAGATCCGCAAGGGCCTGGAATTCCAGAACACGGCCGGCTACTTCGTGCGCGAAGGCCAGGCACAGCACCGCGGCCTGGAATTGTCGGCCCAGGGCAAGGCAAGCGCCAACCTGAGCCTGGGCGCGTCCGTGACGGCCCTGAACAGCCAGCAGTCAGGCACGGGCAATGCCGACCTCGACGGCAAGCGCGTGCCGAACGTGCCCGCCTTCAAGGCGGCCGTGCATGCGGACTATGCCGTGCAACAGGTGGCGGGCTTGAGCGTGAACGGCAGCTGGGAATATGCGGGCAAGAAAGCGTTCGAGTACAACAACACGACTTTCGTGCCGTCGTACCACGTGTTCAACCTGGGCGCCGCCTGGGCCACGCGCATCGCCGGCACGCGCGCCGTGCTGCGCGCCAGCGTCAACAACGTGGCCGACAAGTTCTACTGGCGCGACGTGACGCCGGAGTCCGATGGCTATCTGTATCCGGGCGCCAGCCGCACGTTCAAGGTGTCGGCACAGTTTGATTTTTAATTGAGGGAAATGGCAGGCGCTGCAGCTAGCGCCTGCTGCAGCAAGGGAGCCGCCTGTTCCAGGCGCGCCTCCAGGCTGTCGTGCAGCACGTGGTACACAATGCCGCGCGCGTCGAGCTCGTCGAGCAGGTAGCGGTAGATCAGCTGGCGCACGGCTTCGGACTCGCGCTGCAAGCCGTCGGCCACCCACGGGCTGTCGGGCGCCGTCACCAACGTCAGATCGTACTGCGTGGCATCGGCCAGCGCCGCCAGCTGTGCATCGGCGCCATCGAAATAATGGCGGCTGTAGACGACTGTCATCAACGGCGTCGTGTCGCAAAACAGGAAGTTGCGCGCTTGCGCGGCGGCCGCCGCCTCGCGTTCGACTTGTGTGCGCGCAATGCCATACTGGTCGGCCGAGACGGGCACCCTGCCCTGCGCTTCGACAAATTCACGTAAATACTCGGGCACCCAGACGGTGCCGTAGCGTTCGGCCAGGGCGGCCGCCAGGGTCGACTTGCCCGACGATTCCGCGCCCAGGATGGCCACGCGCACGCAACGCTCCATCACTTGAGGACCATCGCGCTCGGAGCGGCCGGCGCCGACTTTTTCCACGCCAGCAAACCGATGATGGCCATCACGACGAAGAACGCGTACAGCACGGCCGTCAGGGTCAGGCCCTTGTGCAGGTACAGCCACACGTACAGCACGTCGACGATGATCCAGGCGATCCAGTTTTCCAGCTTCTTGCGCGACAGCAGGAATTGTCCCACCAGGCTGCCTGCCGTGAGGAAACCGTCCGCGTGGGGCACGTCCGTATCCGTCGTCGTCAGCAGCCAGGCGATCAGCAGGAAGCCGACCAGCCAGCCCGCGCCGCAAGCCAGCCAGCCGCGGCCGTCGAGGCGCGTGACGGGCAGGGTCTTGCCGCCGCTGGCCGGATGCAGCCACTGGTACCAGCCCCAGAACGAGACGCTGATAAACAGCAGTTGCAAGGCCATGTCGCCATACAGGCGCGACTCGAAAAACACGAAACCGTAGGCGGCCGAGGAAATGATGGCGAACAGCCACGCCCAGTGATTCTGGCGGATGTTCAGCGCAACGGTTGTCAGTGCCAGGACAAAGGAAATCAGTTCAAGCGGCGTGGTGGCAAAACCCAGCAGGAGAAGCGTATCGTTCATGGGAATCGTGATGAGGCTGGTGGTGCAGTATGCAATACCGGCCATGAATAAGCAAGATTGCCCGCAGCGTCAGCCCCGCCCCTCCCTTGTTCAACCGGCTCAGGCAAAGCCTCCCTTGACGGCGCGTGCCAGCGTACGCCGCACGACCAGCTTGTGAAATGGCCGGATCAGCAGGATGTAGCTGCGCCCTATCCAGTTATGGCAATGCACGACGGTGGAAAAGGTGACGCTGCCATGCAGCCCCGCGTCCCGGTTGCGCAGCACGGACAAACGGAAGTCCAGGTGGCTGTCGTCCTCGCCCACGATGATTTCATCATCGCTGACAGCGTAGATGCGAAAGATACCGATGCGTCCATCAGGCTTGGCCGCCAGCTGTTTCGCCGTCTTGATACCGAAGGGCGTGACAATAATATCGCGCACCGCCAGCAGCCACTGCGCCCAGCGCGGCTGGCTGCACAGCACCACGCGCGCCAGGGCCTGCATATCCATCTGCCGCACGCCAGCGCTGGGCAGGCCGACGGCATACGCGTCGGCCAGGTTGCTGCCCTGGTACAAGGGGGCGATGCTGGCGCCGGGCGGCATGGCCACGGCGCGTACCACGTTGCTCATCTCTTGCATGTGCTCTCCATGTGTTCAGTGATAACATGACCATCATACACGACAATGTGAACAGCGATAACATAGAATGAACACAAGCAGTAATTATCACCATGGCAACCTGCGCGACACCCTGGTCGCCGCCGCCATCGCGCAACTGGCGCAGCAGCACGACGCCACCCTTTCACTGCGCGAACTGGCGCGCACGGTGGGCGTATCGATCGCCGCCGTGTACCGCCACTTCCCCAGCAAGGAAGCCTTGCTGGCCGAGGTGGCGGCGGCCGGTTTTGCCAGCCTGATGGCCAAATGGGAGGCGGAACTGCCGCCGCAGGGCAGCCTGCCCTCCGAACAGCGTTTTCAGCTGCTGGGCCAGCAATACATCGAATTCGCCCTGGCTTCGCCGGCGCACTACCGGCTGATGTTCGAACACCAGGACGTGCGCCAGTTCCCCGCCCTGCTGGAAGCGGCGCAAGCGTGCTTCCAGTACGTGCTGCAGACAGCCGGCGCGGCAGTGCGCGAAGCGGGCCTCGACCCGCGCTGGGACAAGGCCGCCGCCAGCGCCGGCTGGTCGCTGGGCCACGGCTACGTGATGCTGCTGCTCAGTGGCCGGCTGGCCATGGCGGACGGTGGCGACGATTTGTCGCCAGCCATGGTGCCGCGCTTTTTCCAGTTGCCGGTGGAAGCGCTGCAGCAGGCAGATGAAAGATAGTGATGGCTGCACAGATGAATAGACACCGCCAGATGAATCCACCCTACTTGATACCTTGTTGATTTATGCATGATATTTCGATAGACACGCTCTCCCTGATCGCCAGGCAATGTCTTGCCGTCACGTGCCTGCAACGCTTTTGCCGGCGCTTTGATGTGGATCATCCTGCCCTGTCCGCGTTCGCCGCTCACGTGTGGAAAGTGGCGCAGCTCGCGCCGGGAGAGTTTGCAGCCTGGGAACGGGGCTTTGCGTCCCTGGCTGTGACGGGCATGGGCGATCCCTGGCCGGAAGACGTGCGTGGGGCACTGCCCGGGCACCTGCTGGGCACGCTGGAAGCACTGGTGCAGCATGTGCTGGAAACGAGCGCCTGCACCTGGCATGGCGATGACCTTGCGGCCAGCCAGCGCCAGCTGGAAGCCGTGCTGGCCATCTGCGTGCGGCATGAGGTCGCCGTGCCGCAGCTTGCGCACTATGCGCAGCCGGATGCGGCGCTGCGCGGCGGCTGGGGGCCGGCGCTCACTGACGAAGAAGTCCGGGCCTGGAAAGCCATGCTATAGCGCTCCCGCCAAAAGGCCTTGGCGCACCTGCTCGAGCAGGCGCTCCTCTTCATCCGTATCGGCATCGATTTGCGTGACCACGGTCCGGAATGGCGCGCAGGTCCTGATCTGCTCGAAAGCATGGCTCGTCTCAAGCCGCACCATGGTTTTTCTCAGGCTGTGCAGATAGCCTTCCTCGATGGCATCAAGCAAGTCGTCATCGGCAGCGTCGATCAGCTCGAACAGCGCGCCTTCTATCCTTGCATGGCCCTCTTCCCATAGTTGGCCAATTTCCGGCACATCGACTTCCATGCACTCGTTCGACCAGTCCGGTGGGTAATCACCGCGCTCCCGGTTATCGGGGTCGGTGTCAAAACTCAGCGAAAGGGACGGGAACGATACGGCGTTGAAGGCAAACGCTGAAAATGCCTGGTCCTTGAATCGCGACGCGCCCAGCAGTGCCAGCGATTCGCTGGCCAGCCTGAACCAGGTTTCTTCAACGGCGCATGCCGCTTCAAACGTTTGCCAGTCAGGCAGCGAATCGGGAGTCAGGGACATGGTGGGCCTGTTAAAAAAAGAATAAAGTTGAATAGGAATTATACGTCGCGCAGCCCATGCGGCAGGCGCGGCCGTGCGCGAAGCGGGCCTCGATCCCCCGCTGGGACAAGGCCACCGCCAACGCCGGCTGGTCACTGAGCCACGGCTACGTGATGCTGCTGAGCGGCCGCCTGGCCATAACGGAGAGCGGCGGCGACCTGTCGCCAGCCATGATGCCGCGCTTTTTTCAGTTGCCGGTGGAGGCGCTGACGCCAGCACAGCTGTCCTGAGTCCTAGACATATTCGTTATGAGAGATATCGGGAACGTTAAGCGTTAGCCGGGATCGGCAATGGACGCATCCATCAAATGCCACGTCACTTCGTCGTCAGGCAAATCGAGCAGCCAGTCGCGGCGCGGTCGCGGGAACGGCGCGCCCTGGGTCAGCCACGCCTGGCGCCAGTACTGGTTGACGATCGCCTGCAGCGGATGGTCGGCCGCCACCCACGGTTGCCAGACGCCGCTGACCGGACAGACCTGGTCGCAAGCGCAGCTCAACAAAGGCTCGGGCCGCGCCGCCTCGCGCAGCAAACCCTGCACCGCGCGCGGTTCCACGGCGCCTTGGTTGTGCCGTATCGTCAGGCACTGCTCCCACGTCACGGGGCCGTAACGGCTCTTTCCATCGGCATCGAGCACGTTGAAATGGCGGAACGCTTCGCCTTCACCGAACAGCCGGGCCGGTTCCGTCAAACCCTGCCCACCGGCGGGTTGCCAGTATGCGGAAAACGGCGCAGTCGGCGCGTCGCTGAGCAAGCCGGTGGGACGCAGCGCATAGTCGGCGGCCAGGAAGTACGGTTTTTGTAATAGCGCGGCGGCGCTTGGCTGCGGCATGGCGGGCGGCGGGCGCACACCCATGGCGGCGTCGAGCAGGCTCTTTCGTTGACCATCCCACGGCGGCAGATCGGCCGGTGGCAATGGCAAGATTTTATCGAGGTTGGGAAAGCGGCGATTGGGGTTGAAGCCGAGGGCACGATTAAGTACCGCATAACGTTCACCGCGAGCTTTGTCCACATATGGCGCCAGCATATCGGCAAGATCAAAAGGAGAACCAAATTCAATTGCCAGTGCGCTCGCACATTCTGCGCAGCCAAACTTGACACCCTCATGCAATACATTTAGAGCACGCTGTTTGGTTGTAGGAGTTCGATCGCCAATTTCATCGCCATTCGCAGCTCTTGGTATTGCATATAGATAGTGCAGGTTAAACGCAGCAGGCCCGTATCCCTGAGAAAGCGCACATGCCATCATTTTGATCGCTACAGGAATATTGGCCCAATATCCTGAAATCGCACCATCTATTCCCGCTCTTAATTTCTCTCCTAAAAATGCCATCGCCTGAGGATTTCCCATGACAGCAGCCTTTTGCCAGAATGCATAGGCACGAGTGATGTCGCCGTTGACACCCGTGCTATTCGCATAATAAGTCCCCATCCGGTCATAGGCCGCCGGTATGCCCAGCCGCATCGCCTTTTCCACCAGTTGCACCGCTTCTTCCTCACCATATAAAGGATCGCGTCCTTCCACATACAGGCTGGCCAGGTTAAGCATCGCCTTCCAGTGCAACCGATCTGCTGCCTGACGCGTCAGATCGATGATTTTTCTGTAGTCGCAGTCTTCCACGGCAATTTCAGGATCTTCCAAGGCGCGTGCTGCGAGGAACCAGTCTGCGCTGGTGCGTGTCGTCGAGCACCAACTGGTTGCCGCGCACGCCGCAGCCGCCGCCAGGCATCAGCTCGGCGCTGCGCCAGCCCCCAAGCATGCGTTGCCCCGGCAAATTCCACGGCGGCGCATGCTTGCCGTTGTACACCGCGCCGACAATGACGGGACGGTCGATATTGCCGTCGAGAAACTGGATCAGCACTTCCTGGCCGATGCGCGGCAACGCGATCTGGCCGAACGCCTGGCCCGCCCATGGCGTCATGACCCGGATCCATGGCGAACTGCCAGCGTCGAACTTGCCCAGCCGGTCCCAGTGGAATTGCACCTTCACCCGGCCCAGACCGTCGGTATGGATGGTTTCGCCTGCCGGCCCGGTGACAATCGCCGTCTGCACGCCGGGCAACGCACAAGGCGTGCTGTTGAACTGTCGCCCCGGATACCAGCGGACGCTCTTGCGGATGCAGCGAAAACGGTTTTCATAATGCGACTTCGCACCCGTTCCTGCCTGGTAATTGTTGCTGGCGATATGATCGACCGACAGGATCAGGTATTCGCGCGCGCCGATGTCCGGGCGCGCCGGTTCACCTCTGGCCGGCATGGATTGCTTGCCGCTGAAGTGTCCGCCCAGCGTGAAACTGCGCCCGGCCTGGGCGCAGCGGTGATTGCCGCCCGCGTCGAAGTATTGCGTCCGGCAGTTATGCCCCTCCAGGCGGCGTTGCGCCAGCGCTTCGCCGTCGCCCATGTCGGCATAGCCATAGCCGGTGTCCTGATACAGTTCATGGGCAAACACATCGCCCTGCTGGTGTAGCGCATGGCCGCTGGCGCGGCTGGCATACGGATGCTTGTAGTTGAAGCTGGCCAGCGTGAGCGAGCCTGAAGCGATCTTCCGTATTGCCTGCCAATCGCGTATGCCGTCGCGCTCCAGCGAGCCCGCGTCGCCGCGAAACATCATTTCGTCGGCTGCACTGGCATGGCCGTCGCCTGGGTCGATGCTGTCGCTCAGCCAGGTATTGTCGCCCAGACACAGCGTATGACCGTCGGCGCGATGTTCATACCAATAGTGGATACCCTGGTCTTCCCAGCGCCGGTGCAGATGGTTGTAATCGGTTTCATTATGCTGGTTGGCGCAGCTTAATATCGCTTTTTCCTCATGCAGCCGGTTTTGCCAGTCGCGCTGCAAATAGTGATCGAAGGTCGTTTCGCTGATGTCGATGACCGTGCGTTCGTGGAATGAAACGTTGTCCATGCGCAGCCTGGAAAACGCCAGCCAGGGTTGCAGCACCATCTGGTAGAACGCGAAACCGCCATCGCTGCGCGACAAGCGAAATTCGCCGACATAACCATTAAAATAGCGCAAGCTGCCGTCATCGCGCACCATTGAAATCGTGACCATGCGTCCCATCATCGCCGTCAGGGGGACGTGGAGATTATCGGACAGCAGTTCGACGTCGAAGCGGAAGTCGCGCGACATTTCCTCGCGGGCGCGCAGGCTGTTGACCAGCAGCGCGGTATCGGGCGGACCATCGTTGCGCGGAAAATCCATGCGCAGCAAGCGGCTGTCCTGGACCCGCATGCTCGCTCCGAAAAGGCGCGCCAGGTCGGCTGCCAGCTCGCCATCATCCATTCCCACCCCCTTCGGATAGTTCCCCTAACCCATGCTAACCATGGTGAACGCTGGCATATTGATGGAACTCAAACTAGTTGCCCATACGCAAAAAAGCCGCATCGGCCCTGCGGCGGATGCGGCTTTCATTTCAACCAAGAAGGATTATTTCTTGGCGGCTTTCGGATACTTGATGCTCATTTCCTGCAGCAAGTTGTCCGCGTGGTCCACTTCCTTCATCACCCACAGCATGTAGCGGATGTCGAGGTGGATGGCGCGCGTGATGGCCGTGTCGAAGTACCAGTCCTTGGTGATCGATTCATACGTCGAATCGAAGTTCAGGCCGATCAGTTCGCCGCGCTTGTTCATCACGGCCGAGCCGGAATTGCCGCCCGTGGTGTCGGCGCTGGTGAGGAAGTTGACGGGCACCGTGCCCAGCACAGGATCGCGGAACTGGCCGTAGCGTTTTTGCTTGACGGCGTCGAGCAGCGCTTGCGGCGCTTCGAACGGGGCCTTGCCACTGACTTTCTCGACGATGCCTTCCACGGTCGTGAACGGTCCCTTGGTCAGCCCATCGCGCGGCGAGTATGGCGACACGGTGCCGTACGTTACGCGCAGGGTCGAGTTGGCGTCAGGATAGACAGGTTTGCCTTGCGACTTCTTCCATGCGATCACGGCTTGCATATATTGCGGAATCACGCGCTCGAGGTTGCCGTCGATTTCCTTGCGGCGCTCTTCCAGCGCCGCCTCGACCGGCTGCAACTTGATGGCCAGCGCCATGAAGGCGTCATCGGACTGGGCAACAGCGGCCTGGTCCTTTTCCAGCCAGGCCAGGCGCTTGGCCGTGTCGGCCAGTTGCGTCTGCTGGTACAGGGCCGCCACGGCGCTTGGCGCCGGCAGCAGCGCGTCCAGGCCTTGCGGATGGCTCTTCGCCGCCAGTTGCGCGTAACGCTTCAGGCCAGCTTCAAAACGCGCCTGGTCGACCTTGTTGACGTACGATTGCTCCAGGCGGGCCAGACGGGCCTTGATGAAGGCCAGGTCGCGCTGCTGGTAGCCCGATTCGCGCTCGGCGTCCGCTTTCTGGCGCTCCAGCGACAAGCGGTAGATGGTGCGCGCGCTTTTCAGCAAATCGCTGTTGGTGGCAACACTCCAGGCGAACTCTTCTTCGCTCAAGGCCATGTCGCTGGCGATCGCCGCGTCCAGTTCGGCCAGCAGGGTCGGCGACACGTTCGGCTGTTTCGCGTACCAGGCGCGGAACTCGGCATCCTGCACGTCCTTGATGGCGGCGATGTCCTTGCGCGCGAAACCATCGAGCAAGCCCTGGGTTTTCTTCAGCACGTTGTTGATGCTTTTCACCACGCTCGCATAGCGCACGGCGGCGGCCGCGTCGCCATTCGTCGCGTCGGCCATCACCGCCAGGTCGGCCTGCAGTTCCGATACTTTCAGGGGGAAAGCCGTATCGCGCGCGAAACGGATTTCCGCCGGCAGCTTGTAGCGGCTGGTGCGGCCGGGATAGCCCGCCAGCAAGATGCCGTCACCGGCTTTCAAGCCTTCGGCCGAGACCACCAGGAAATCCTTCGATTTATACGGCACGTTGTCGGGCGACGGGTCGGCCGGACGGCCATCCTTGCCCACGTAGGCGCGCAGGAACGAATAGTCGCCCGTGTGGCGCGGCCATTCGTAGTTGTCGATGTCGCCGCCGAAGTTGCCGATCTTGTCCGATGGCGCGTACACGAGGCGCACGTCGCGTATCATCATCTGGCGGATGCGGTAGTACTCGAGGCCGCGGTGGAAGGCGGGCACGGAGCAGCGGTACATCTTGTCCGTTTCGCATTCGGCGATCAAGTCCTTGACGCGTTTTTCCACGGCTTCGTGGCGCGCGCGGCCGCTCATGTCGGCCGTCAAGCCTTTCAGCACGCGGTCGCTGACGTTCTCCACCTTGTCAGTCACATACACGAGGCTGTTCGGACCGCCCGGCAGCTCTGCGGCGCGCGTCTTGGCCAGGAAGCCGTTGGTGATGTAATTGTGTTCCGGCGTGGAATTGCGCTGCACGGCACCGTACGCGCAGTGGTGGTTCGTCACCACCAGGCCGGCGTCGGAGACGAAAGCGGCCGAGCAGCCGCCGAGCGACACGATGGCGCTCATCGGGTGCTTGCTCAGGTCGGCCAGTTTTTCTGCAGGAATTTCGATGCCGGCCCGTTTCAGTTCGGCTTTCAGCTGTGGCAGTTGGTGTGGTTGCCACTGCCCTTCGTCGGCGTGTGCGCCGGCGAACGCGCCCAACAAGGCGACTGGTAAAACGATTGTTTTGAACAAGATATGCCCCTCCATAAATAGCAGGCGAAAGTATAGCCTGTCCAGGGGGCATGAGTCGGCAAAAATTAACCCGTTGCAATTTCCGTATCAGGCGGCCGGCCGCCCCGCTCCCTGCAGGGGGATCTGCAGGGCCAGTCGGCAACCGACGCCCGACGCCGGCAAGCCCACATAAAAGTGGCCGCCCAGCGCCGTCACCCGCTCGGCGATGCCGATCAGGCCAAAACACTGTTTCTTGCGCTGCTGCTGCGGCGTGATGCCGATGCCGTTGTCGCTGATGGCCACGTACACGGCGCAGGCATCCGAACTGAACTCGATCTCGACCTGGCTGGCCTGGGCATGGCGCATGACGTTGCTCAGCGCTTCTTGCACGATGCGGAACAGCACGATCTCGGCCTGGCTGCCGATGGTGGAAAACAGCGCCTCGTCGCGTATCAGCAGACGGCAAGCGACGCCGCTGCGCTTGCGGAAGTCGCCCACCTGCCATTCGATGGCGGCCTGCAAGCCCAGGTCCAGCGCCATCGGACGCAGCTCGTTGATGATGCCGCGCACGCTCCTGATGGTGGTGTCGACGTTGCTGAGCACGGCGCCGACGCGGCGGTGCAGGCGTGGATGGGAACCTTCGGTGCGCGCGCTGAGCATGGAGATATCGATGCGCAGCGCCAGCAAGTTTTGCCCCAGTTCATCGTGGATGTCGCGCGAAATGCGCTTGCGCTCGTCTTCCTTGGCCGTTTCCAGGTGCAGCGCCAGCTGGCGCAGCTGCGCGTGCGACTGGCGCAGGGCGCCATCCATCAGCTTGCGTTCCGTAATGTCCGTGTGCGCCACCACCACGCGCAGCGGCCCTTCGCCGAGAAAACGGCTGACCCTGGCCTGCGACCAGCGGGGGCCTGAGCGCGTGATAAATTCATACTCGAGCGCAAACGTGTCGGCACGGCCGGCAATGACGGAGCGGATGCCGGCGGCCAGCTCGCGTCCGGCGCTGCGCTGCCAGCGCGGGTCCGTCTCGCAAAACTCCAGGTAATGCAGCGGTTTTTGCATCTGCCCGACAAAATCCAGGCACGCCTGGTTGGCATGCGCGACCCTGCCCGCCTGGTCCAGCACCAGCACCCGGTCCGTCAGCGAATCGATGGTGGCGTGAAAGAAACGCTCGGCATCGCGCAAGGCTTCCTGCGCCCGCTCGCGCTGGTGCACTTCCAGCTGCAGATGCTGGTTGGCGTGCAGCAATTCGGCCGTGCGGTCGATGACGCGCTGGTCCAGCTCGCGGTGCAGTTCGCGCAAGTCCGCCTCGGCCAGCTTGCGCTCGGTGATATCGGAAAACACGCCGACAAAATGGCTGATGGTGCCGTCCGCCATGCGCATGGGCGTGATCGACAGCGATTCGACGAAGCGCTCGCCATTCTTGCGCCGGTTCACCAGTTCGCCATACCAGCTGCCATCCCGGTGCAGGCTGCGCCACATGGTTTCATAGAAATGCGGCAAATGCGTGCCGCCGCCGAGGAAGGACGGGTCGCGCCCGATGGCTTCCTCGGCCTGGTAGCCGGTGATGGTGGTGAAGGCGGGGTTGACGGAAATGATGCGGTTGTCGCTGTCCGTCACCAGCACGCCTTCGCGGATACTGTCGAGGATGACGAAGGCGCGCCGCAAGGCCGATTCGCGCGCGTGCTCGTCGCCCAGGTCCGTCACCAGCATGCGCGCCGTGGCGCTGGCCGCGTCGAAATTGGCCTCGATGCGCACCATGCCCCCCATGCCGCCCGCCTCGCCTTCGAACAGTTGCGCCTCAAGTACCTGGCGCGCGCCGCTCGTGAAGACGGCGTCGAGGAAGCGGCGGAAGCCGCCTTGCGCCTGGGGCGCGACGAATTGCTCGAAACGCCGCCCCAGCAGCTGGTTCTTGTCGCGCTGCAGCAAGCCGCAGGCCGCCACGTTGACACGCGTGACGACGCCCTCGGGCGCCAGCGAGAAGTAACTGACGGGCGCCTGTTCATACAGCTGCGCATAACGGTCGCGGCTGCTTTCATATTCATTCTTCAGCTGTTCCAGCTCGGCCAGGGCCGCGTTCTGCATTTCCAGCTCGATCTGGCTGACCTGCAACTCATGCAGCTGGCGCATCACCTCTTCATTCGACTGCGGCGCGGGCTGGCGCTGCTGCGCCGCCAATTGCTCGGCCTGCTCTCGCAATCTGGCCGGCGCGCTCTCCTCGTCGAATGGTTCGCTCATGAGGCGCTCTCCCCTGCTTTCCCGTCTGCCGCGACGCCGGACTGGATCTGGCGCAGCTGGGCTTCCAGCAGTTTCGATTCCGTGATGTTGATGAAGGTCACCACCACGCCATCGATCACATTTTCGATCGTGCGGTACGGCATGATGCGCACGTTGTACCAGCGCCCGTTCTTGGTCGGCACTTGCCGTTCGCAAAACACCAGGCTGCGGATCACTTCGAGCGCGTCGTCTTCCAGACCCGGATAATCGAGGTCGTTGACGATGTCGCTGAGCGGACGGCGCAAGTCCGTCTGGATCAATTTATAGATCTGCGTGGCCGGCGCCGTGAAACGGCGGATGCGCAAGTCGCTGTCGAGGAAGATGGTGGCGATATCGGTGCTGTTGAGCAGGTTTTTCATGTCGCTGTTGACCAGCGACAAGTCGTCGACCTTCGATTGCAGCTCGGCATTGACCGTATACAACTCCTCGTTGAGCGACTGCATTTCCTCCTTCGACGTGGTCAGTTCCTCATTCGTCGATTGCAGCTCTTCGTTGGTCGACTGCAATTCCTCGTTGGCCGACTTGAGTTCCTCGCGCGAGGTCTGCATCTCGTCGCGCACGGCCTGGATTTCATTGCGCGCCTGCGCCAGCTGCTGCTCCAGTTCCAGCACCTTGGGGTTAGGCGAACGGCCGCGGCGCGCCTCGGTCACCAGGGGCGCGCTGGAGAACGTCACGAAGACCATGCCGCGCAGGGACTCGGGCTGGCTCAGGGCTTCGGCGCTCAGGTCCACGCCCAGCGATTGTCCCAGGTGGTCCTTGACGACCAGCCCCTTCAGGCGCACCACGCTTTCGCTTTGCAGCGCCTGCTTGATCAGGCTGGCCAGCTCGTAGCGCAAGCCTTCGCGCGCCATGGCGTGAATATTCCAGTTGGCCTTGCCGGCCGCCGGTTCCAGGAAGGCGCCCGTGCGGCCGTTGATGTACAGGATGTCGCCATCCTGGTTCAGCAGCGCGGCGGCTGGCGAATATTTCTGGAGCAATAATTGCTCGACATGGGATTGAATCTTTCCAGTCATGCTGACTTCTCTCGTGTCGCTAGGTGTGGGGGGGGATGCCAACGAAACCTTGGTGGGAAAATACGTGGGCAGGCGCTGGCGCGCCAGATTGTCGAGGCGGCGGTACAGCCGGGTCGACGTGGTCAGCGGCGAAAACAGCTCGGAAAAATGACCGGGCGTGTCGGCGCTGCCCAGCAGTAAAATCCCATCGCGGTTCAAGGCGTAATGAAACAGGGGAATCAAGCGCTGCTGCAGCTTGGCATTCAAATAGATCAACAGGTTGCGGCAGCACAGGATGTCGAGCTTGGTGAACGGCGGGTCCGAAATGATGTTTTGCTGGGCGAAGATGATCGTGTTGCGGATCTCTTTCTTCACGTGATAGCCGTGCTTGTCATTGACAAAGAAACGCTCCAGCCGTTCGGCCGATACGTCGCTGATAATGCTGTGCGGAAAGCGCCCCTGGCGTGCGCGATCGATGGCGTCGGCCGACAGATCGGTGGCAAAGATCTGCAGGCTGTATTTCGACGGCGGGTTGATGCCGGCCACCACTTCATGGAACACCATGGCCAGCGAATACGCCTCCTCGCCCGTGGAACAGGCGGGCACCCAGGCCTTGAAGGCGCGCCCGTCCGGGTGGGCCGCCAGCATTTGCGGCAAGACCACCATCTTCAGGTATTCCCACACCTTCTGGTCGCGAAAAAAGCTCGTCACGCCGATCAGCAATTCCTTGAACAGCAAGTCGATTTCCGCCGGATTCTCGCGCAGGTAGGGAACGTACTCTTCCATGGACGTCATTTGATACAAGCTCATGCGCCGCTCGATACGCCGCAGCACCGTGTTGATCTTGTAATCGGTAAAACTGTTGCCCGTGTGCTCGGACAGCAAGGCGACGATTTCCTGCAGCGAATTGCGCCCGTTCGGCTCATGCCCCGGCAAGCTGAGGAAACTGCTGCGGAACAGGTAGGTGATGATCTTGTCCGGCATCTTGTCGGGGAAATCGACGAGGTCCACCACTTCGGCGGCAATCGCGCTTTGCGGCATCATGTCGAACTTGGCCGTATCGGGATGCTGGGCCAGGGTCAGGCCGCCCGCCTGCTTGATCGCCTGCAAGCCGCGCGTGCCGTCGCTGCCCATGCCGGAAAAAATCACGCCGACGGCCAGCTCGCCCAGCTCGCTGGCCAGGCTTTCGAAAAAGGTATTGATGGGCAAGCGGTGCCCGCGCAACTGCACCGGCTCGCTGAGCACGAAACGCCCCTTGGCCAGGCCCAGGTCGGCATTCGACGGGATCACATAGATATGATTGGGCCGCAACTCCGCCTGGTGCGTGATTTCCGTGACCGGAATGCTGGTAGCGCGCTGCAACAATTCCGGCAGCATGGCCTTTTGCGTGGGATCGAGGTGCTGGATCACCACATAGGCGATACCGCTTTCCTGCGGCACGTTCGCCAGGAAAGCGACGATGGGATCGAGCCCGCCGGCGGAAGCGCCGATGGCCACCACGGGAAAAACGATGGCGGCCACGTCGGGAACGGACATATTACTGTGTTTGCTGCGTGTCATCGTCTGCAAGAAAGCAGCCACGGCGGGACCGTCAGGCTGGGAATTGATAATCTTGCATTCTAGCACTCAAGATGCGCAGGAAAACGCGAATTTGGCGCAGGGGTTTTCGCCTGCGCCAGGCTGCCCCTTATCGCCCCCCTTACTGCGCCTGCGGCACGTGCCAGCCGCCGCCCAGCGACTGGATCAGGGCCACGGCCGTCGTCTGGCGGTCCGCCTGCGCCTGCACCAGCGAACGGCGCGCCGACAGGGCCGTCACCTGCGCCGTCACCACATCCGTGTAGCCGACCTGGCCCGCGTTGTAGCGGTTCAGCATCTGCTGTTCGACCTGGTCGGCGGCCAACGACGCCTGCTCGCGCAAGGCCAGCTGCTCGGCCAGCGCGCGCGTGGCCGACAACTGGTCTTCCACGGCGCCGAAGGCACTGAGCACCGTCTGGCGGTAGCGCGCCACGGCCGCCTCATGCCCCGCCTTGGCCGCATCCACGCTGGCCGTCGTGGCGCCCGCGTTGAACAGGGTTTGCGCGGCCGACACGCCCAAGGACCACAGGCTCGACGATGCATTGAACAGGTCGCCCACCTTGCTGGCGCCGGAACCGTAGGAACCCGTCAGGTTCAGGCTCGGATAGTAGGCCGAGCGGGCGATGCCGATCTGCTCGTTGGCCACGGCCACGCGGCGCTCGGCGGCGGCGATGTCGGGACGGCGCTGCAGCAGGGTCGACGGCACGCCCAGCGGCACCTCGGGCACGGTCAGGGTCCACGGCGCCACGGCCAGGCTGAAGTCGGATGGCGCCTTCCCCAGCAGGATGGCGATCGCATGTTCGAGCTGGGCGCGCGCACGCGTCTGGCCCGACAGGTCGATCTGCGCATTGGCCAGCTGCGTCTGCGCCTGCAGCAGGTCGGACTTGGCGGCGATACCCGAGTTGAAGCGGTTGCCGGTGATCTCGAGCACGCGCTTGTAGCCGTCGATCGTGGCATTGAGCAGCGCGATCTGCGCATCGCTCTGGCGCAGCGAAAAATAATTGGTGGCCAGCTCGCCCTGCGCCGACAGGCGCGCCGCTGCCAGGTCCGCCGCGCTGGCCGCCGCGCTGGCGTCGGCGCCCGTCACGCCGGCGCGCAGCTTGCCCCACACGTCCGGTTCCCACGAGGCGCCGATGGCGGCCTTGAAGTTGTTGTTCGTCTGCTGCTCGCCGCCGCCACCGGCGCGGGCGCCGCTGCCCGTCAGGTTCACGCTGGGGAACAGCGAGGCGCGCTGTTCGCGCACCAGCGCGCGCGCCTGCTCGTACGAGGCGATGGCGGCCGCCACGTTCTGGTTCGATATGTCGATGCCTTCGGCCAGCTGGTTCAGCTGCGCGTCGCCGAACAGGGTCCACCAGGGTCCCCGCTCCAGGGCGTCGGCCGGCGCGGCAGGCTGCCAGCCGGCCGCCTCCTTGAACGTTTGCGGCGCGGCGGCCGTCGGCGTTTCATACGCGGGACTGACGGCGCAGCCGGCCAGCAGGACAGCAGCAGCCACGGCCAGCAGGCGGCGTGCGGGGACGGCGGAGGAAATAGGTTTTACTTGCTTCATGATTGTGTGCTCGGGTTATCTGGCCCAGGAATGCGGCTCAATTGCTGCTCGTCGGCGCTGCGCGTGCGCAGCTTGTCGAGCAGGATGTAGACCACCGGGGTGGTCAGCAATGTGAGTAACTGGCTGGCAATCAGGCCGCCGATGATGGCGACCCCCAAGGGCTGGCGTAGCTCCGACCCCTCGCCGAAACCGATCGCCAGCGGCAAGGCGCCAAGCGCCGCCGCCAGGGTGGTCATCAGAATGGGGCGGAAACGCAGCAAACATGCCTCGCGCACCGCCTCCACGGCTGTCAAGCCGCGCGAACGCTCGGCCTCCAGCGCGAAGTCGATGATCAATATAGCATTTTTCTTCACGATACCGATCAACAGGAACACGCCGATCAGGGCGATGATGGAAAACTCCATGCGGAACAGCAGCAAGGCCAGCACGGCGCCCACCCCCGCCGACGGCAAGGTCGACAGCACGGTGACGGGATGGATCAGGCTTTCGTACAGGATGCCCAGCACGATGTAGATGACCACGATGGCCGCCAGGATCAACAGCGGCTGCTCCTTGTTGCTGTCCTGCGCGCTCTTGGCCGAACCCTGGAAGCTGCCGCGCACGTTCACGGGCATGCCGATTTCCGACTCCGCCTGGGCCACGGCGGCCTGTCCGTCGCTGAGCGGATAGCCGTCGGCCAGGTTGAACGACACGGTGGTGGCCAGTTCGCCGCCCTGGTGGTTGATCGACGTGGCCGTCGAGCTTTCCGCAAAACTGCTGAACGAGGACAGCGGCACCATGTGCGCCAGGGTCGTGGACAGGGCCGAGCCGCTGGACGGGTCGCGCGCGGCCGTCGTGTTGGACGTCGTCGTGGCAACGCTGGTCGCCGTCGTCGCCGTCGTGCCGGTGCCGGCGACGGCGGCCGCGTTCGACGCCGGCACGTACACGGAGCGCAGCGCTTCCGGGCTTTGCGCATAGCGGGGCGCCACCTCCATGATCACGTGGTACTGGTTCAGCTCATCGTAGATGGTCGCCACCTGGCGCTGGCCGAAGCTGTTGTACAGCGCATTGTCGATATCCTTGACCTGCACGCCCAGCTGCGTGGCGCGGTCCTTGTCGATGGAAACAAAGGTTTCCACGCCATTTTCCGCCTGGTCCGTGTCGACGTCGATCAGGGCCGGCTGCAGCTTCATCTGGTCGGCCAGCTTCGCCGCCCATTTTTTGAGGTCCGCCTGGTTGTCGCTGATCAGGGTGTACTGGTATGTCGAATTGCTCGAACGCCCGCCCATGCGCAAATCCTGCACGGGATTGAGGAACAGCGAAATGCCCGTCACCTTGGCCAATTGCGGGCGCAATCGCGCGATCACGGCCTGGCCCTTGTCCGTGCGCTGCGAGGCCGGCTTCAGGTCGATGAACATGAAACCGCCCCCTGCCCTGCCGCCACCGGTGAATCCCACGACGGTGGCGACTGCCGGATCGTCCTTGATGATGTCGACCAGCTGGCGCAATTTACCTTGCATGGCCTGGAACGAGATGCTCTGGTCGGCGCGCATGCCGCCATTGATCTGGCCCGTATCCTGCTGCGGGAAGAAGCCCTTGGGCGCGGCCGCGAACAGGTACACGTTCAGGCCGACGACGAACACGAGGATGGTCATCACCAGCGCGGCGCTGGACAAGGCCCAGTCCAGACAGTGTTCATACACTTTCAGCATGCGCTCGAAACCGCGTTCGAACCAGCGCGCGACAAGGCCGGGCGGCTTGTGCTGCTCGCCGCTTTTCAGCATCCAGGCGCACATCATCGGCGTGGTGGTCAGCGAGATGACCAGCGAAATCATCACGGCGGCCGACAGGGTCACGGCGAATTCGCGGAACAGCCGCCCCACCTGCCCGCCCATGAACAGCAGCGGGATGAAGACGGCCACCAGCGACAGGCTGATCGACAGCACGGTAAAGCCCACTTCGCGCGCGCCCAGCAGGGCCGCCTTGAAGCGGTCCATGCCCGCCTCGATGTGGCGCTGCGTGTTTTCCAGCACCACGATGGCGTCGTCGACGACAAAGCCCGTGGCTACCGTCAGCGCCATCAGGGACAGGTTGTTCAAACTAAAACCCAGCATGTACATCACGCCGAAGGTGCCCAAGAGCGAGACGATGGTGGCGACAGCCGGGATGATGGTGGCGCGCACGCTGCGCAGGAAGGCGCTGACCACCAGCACGACGAGCACGATGGACAGGATCAGGGTGAACTCGATCTCGTGCAGCGAGGAGCGGATGGAATTGGTGCTGTCGGACGCCACCTGCAGCTTGATGTCGCCCGGCAGCTGCGCCTGCAGTTGCGGCAGCAGCGCGCGCACGCCGTCCACCGTGGCGATGACGTTGGCGCCGGGCTGGCGCGTGATCAGCACGATGACGGCCGGGTCGCCGTTGAACAGTCCCAGGGTATTGTTGTTCTCCACGCCGTCGACCACTTCGGCCACGTCGTCGAGGCGGATGGCGGCGCCGTCGCGCCAAGCCACGACCAGGCTGCGGTAATCGGCGGCGCTGCGCCCGCCCGAGGCCGTCGCCGCGCCCGAATAGATCTGCAGGCTGCGCTCGTCGCCGGAAATGGCGCCCTTGGGCCGGTTGGCGTTGCTGGCCTGGATGGCCGCGCGCACGTCTTCCATCGACACGCTGTAGTGATTGAGCTGATATGGCAGCAGTTCCACGCGCACGGCCGGCAGCGAACCGCCGCCCAGTTCCACGTCGCCCACGCCCTTGACTTGCGCCACCTTTTGCTGCACCAGGTTCGACACGGCGTCGTAGATCTGGCCTGGCGTGCGCGTTTTCGACGTCAGCGCCAGGATGATCACGGGCGCGTCGGATGGATTGGCCTTGCGGTAGGTGGGATTGCTGCGCAAGGTGGCCGGCAAGTCCACGCGCGCGGCGGCAATCGCCGCCTGCACTTCGCGTGCGGCCGAATCGATCTTGCGGTTCAGGTCGAACTGCAGGTTGATGCGCGCCGAGCCCGTGCCCGACGACGACGTCATCTCGTTCACGCCCGAGATCACACCGAGGCGCCGTTCCAGCGGCGTGGCCACCGACGTGGCCATGGTCGCGGGGCTGGCGCCGGGCAGGCTGGCGCTGACGGAAATGGTCGGATAATCGACCTGCGGCAGCGGCGAGACGGGCAGCACGAAGAAGGCGCCGACACCGGCCAGCGCGATGCCGATGGTCAGCAGCACGGTGGCGATGGGACGCTTGACGAACGGTTCGGACAGGTTCACGCGGCGCTCCCCGCGTTATCGGCCGGCTTGTCCAGGTTGACTCCACGCGTTCTGGACGCGAAGCGCTGGCCCAGGCGGTCGAAGCCCAGGTAGATGACGGGCGTGGTAAACAGGGTCAGCACCTGGCTGACGATCAGGCCGCCGAAGATGGCCAGGCCCAGCGGACGGCGCAACTCGGCGCCCTCGCCCCAGCCCAGCATCAGCGGCACGGCCGCGAACAGGGCCGCCAGGGTCGTCATCAAAATCGGGCGGAAACGCAGCAGGGCAGCCTGGTGGATGGCTTCCTGCGGGCTCTTGCCTTCGTCGCGCTCGGCCTCGATGGCGAAGTCGATCATCATGATGGCGTTCTTTTTCACGATGCCGATCAGCAGGATGATGCCGATGATGCCGATCACGCCCAGGTCCTGCCCCGAGATCATCAGCGCCAGCAAGGCGCCCACGCCGGCCGACGGCAGGGTCGACAGAATCGTCAGCGGGTGGATGTAGCTTTCGTACAGCACGCCGAGCACGATGTACACGCAGACGACGGCGGCGAGAATGAGCCACAGCTGGTTCGACAGCGAGTTTTCATACGCGCCGGCCGCGCCGAGGAAGGTCAAGGTCACCGACGGCGGCAAGGCGATATCCTTCGCGGCCTGGCGGATGGCGTCGACGGCGCTGCCCAGCGCCACGCCCTGCGTCGTGTCGAAACCGAGGGTCGTGGCCGGGTATTGCGCCACGTGCGTGATTTGCAGCGGCGCCTGTTTTTCGCTGACGCTGGCAAAGGCGGACAGCGGCGTCGACTTGCCGGACCCCGTGCGCACCTGCAGGTCCGCCAGGTCGGACGGCGTGGTGACGATGCCCGGTTGCGCTTCGAGGATGACGCGGTACTGGTTGGTTTCCGTGAAAATCGTCGAAATGATGCGCTGGCCGAAGGCGTTGTACAGCGCGTCGTCGACGGTGGCCGTGGTGACGGACATGCGCGCGGCGCTGTCGCGGTCGATCGCCACCGTGACGGCGGCGCCCGTGGCGCCCGCATCCGTGACGACGTTGCGCAGTTGCGATTTTTCGCGCATGCGCGCGGCCAGCTTGCCGGCCCACTCAGTGACGGTGGCCGTGTCGGCCCCTTCGAGCGAGACGCGGTACTGGGTCGGGCCCGATTCCGCATCGATGGTCAGATCCTGCGTCGGCTGCAGATACAGGGTCACGCCGGCCACCTTGGCCACGCGGTTGCGCAGGCGCTCCATAACCTCGTCCTGGCTGCCGCTGCGCGGACGCTTCAGGTTGATCAGCATGCTGCCCGTGTGCAGCATGGTGTTGTTGGCCGCATCCACCCCGACGAGGGAGCTCAGGGTATCGACAGCGGGATCTTCCAGCAGCGCGCTGGCGGCCGCCTGCTGCAAGGTGGCCATGCGCTCGTACGAGACGGCTTGCGAGGTTTCGACGCGCGCCTGCAGCTGGCCCGTGTCCTGCGTGGGGAACAGGCCTTTCGGGATGGTGACATACAGGATGACGGTCAGCACCAGGGTGGCCAGCGCCACCAGCAGGGTCAATCCCTGGCGTTTCAGCACCCACACGAGCGCATGGTCGTACTGCACGATCACGCGGTCGAGGAACGCCTGGATGCGCTGGCCCGTGGCGCTGACTTTTTCATCGGCGTGGCTTTTCAGCCAGCGCGCCGACATCATCGGCACCAGGGTCAGCGAGACCACGGCGGAAATCAGAATCGTGATAGCCAGGGTCATGGCAAATTCGCGGAACAAGCGGCCCACCACGTCGCCCATGAACAGCAGGGGAATCAGCACGGCGATCAGGGAGACCGTCAGCGAGATGATGGTAAAGCCGATCTGCGACGCGCCCTTCAGGGCGGCGGCCATCGGCGTTTCGCCCTCCTCGATGTAGCGGGCGATGTTTTCGATCATGACGATGGCGTCATCGACGACAAAGCCCGTGGCGATGGTCAGCGCCATCAGGGAGAGGTTGTTCAGGCTGTAGCCGAGCAAATACATGACGCCGCAGGCGCCGATCAGCGAGATCGGCACGGACAGGCTGGCGATCACTGTGGCGCGCATGCTGTGCAAAAAGGCAAAGATCACCAGCACCACCAGCAGCACGGACAACAGCAATTCCATTTCCACGTGTTCGACCGAGGCGCGAATGCCCGTCGTGCGGTCGCTCAGCACGTCGAGCTTCATGGCCGCCGGCAGGCTGGCCTGCAAGTCAGGCAGCAGGGCCTTGATGGCGTCGACCGTCTTGATGACGTTGGCGCCGGGCTGGCGCTGCACGTTCAAAATGATGGCCGGCTGCTTGCCCGACCAGGCGCCCAGGCGCGTGTTTTCCGCGCTGTCGACAACGTTCGCCACGTCGGACAAGCGCACGGGCGCGCCGTTTTTATAGGTGATGATCAGGCGCTTGTAGTCTTCCGCCGTCACCAGCTGGTCGTTGGCGTTGATGGTGAACGAGCGCGTGGGCCCGTCGAAACTGCCCTTGGCGCTGTTGACGTTGGCCGCCGCGATGGCCGTGCGCAGGCTGTCGAGACCCAGGCCGTACGACGCCAGCAATTTCGTGTCACCCTGGATGCGCACGGCCGGACGCTGGCCGCCCGACAGCGAGACGAGGCCCACGCCGTTGACCTGGCTGATTTTGAGCGCCAGGCGCGTGTTGACGATGTTTTGCACCTGCGTCAGCGGCATCGTGTCCGACGTGATGGCCAGGGTCAGCACGGGTGCGTCGGCCGGGTTGATCTTCGCGTACACGGGCGGCGCCGGCAAGTCGGTCGGCAGCAGCGACCCGCCCGCATTGATGGCCGCCTGCACTTCCTGCTCGGCCACGTCCAGGGTCTGGCCCAGCGTGAATTGCAGGGTGATGATGGAAACGCCGGCCGCGCTGGTGGAACTCATGCGCTGCAAACCCGACATCTGTCCGAACTGGCGCTCCAGCGGCGCCGTCACGGTCTGCCCCATCACTTCGGGACTGGCGCCCGGGTACAGGGTCTGCACCTGGATGGTGGGGAAGTCCACCTGCGGCAAGGCGGCCAGCGGCAGGAACTTGAAGCCGACCAGCCCCGCCAGCACGATGGCCAGCATCAGCAGCGCCGTGGCGACGGGGCGCTTGATGAATGGCGTCGATGGACTCATTGCGCCGCGCCCTTCGCGGGAGCGGTCGCCGGCGCCGGCGCCGGTGCGGCAGCCGATGCGGCCGGTGCGCTGGCCGCGCCGTCAGCGTGCTGGCGGCGGTGGCGGCGCTCGCCGGTGCCTGCCCCCGCGCCACCGGCGCCCATGGCCGGCTTGTCGCCCGCCAAGGTGACTTTCGCGCCTTCCTTCAGGCGGTCGGCGCCTTCCGTGATGACTTGTTCTCCCGCTTCCAGGCCGGCGCGGATTTCCACCATGTCGGTGGTCGCCTGGCCCCGCGTGACCATGCGCACGGTGACGGTTTTATCCGCTTTCAGCACGTAGACGAAGTCGCCGTTGTTACTGTGGCGCAGGGCCGTGACGGGCACCAGCACGGCGCCCGTGATGTTGCCCAGTTCCAGGCGCACGTTGACGAACTGGCTCGGGAACAGCGCCATCTTGTCATTCGTGTAGCGGGCCTTGGCGCGCACGGTGCCCGTCTGCACGTCGACCTGGTTGTCGAGCGCCGTCAAGCTGCCTTTGTCCAGGGTATGCGTGCGCGTGCGATCCAGCGCCAGCGCGGCCAGGGCCGAGCCGCCATTCAAGCGCTCCTGGATCGTCTGCACTTTATCCTGCGGCACGGAGAACTCGACGTCGATGGGCGAGAGCTGCGTCACCACCACCACGCCGCCCGTGTCGCTGGTGCTGACCAAATTGCCGATATCGACCACCTTCAGGCCCGCGCGGCCGCTGATCGGCGACACCACCTTGGTGTAGCCGAGGTTCAGCCTGGCCGTACCTTCGGACGCGCGGTCCGTCATCACCGTGCCTTCCAGCTGCTTGACCAGGGCGGCTTGCGTGTCGACGTCCTGGCGCGCGATGGAATCCTGGCCCAGCAGGGTCTGATAGCGTTTCAGGGTCAGGCGCGCGTTTTCCAGCTGCGCCTCATCGCGCTGGCGCTGGCCCGTGGCCTGCATCAGCGCCATCTCGAACTGGGCCGGGTCGATCTGCGCCACCACCTGGCCCGCCTTGACCATGCCGCCTTCCTTGAATTTCAGCTCCTTCAAAATGCCCGACACTTGCGGGCGCACCGTCACGGTGGACGCGGCCGTCACCGTGCCCAGCGCGTCGAGCACCACGGGCAGGTCGGATTTCACGGCCGTGGCCACGCCCACCGTGGTCGAAGGGCCGCCGCGGCGCCCGCCCGGGCCACCGGGCCCGCCAGGACCGCCTGGGCCACCCATGCCGGGGCCGCCCTGGGCGCTGGTGCCCGAGTGGGTCAGGTACCAGGCACCGCCCCCCAGCGCAGCCATCACGGCCAGCGCGATGACCGTGCCGACGATTTTTGAACGGCGGCTGCGCCGCGGGGTGTTGGGTGTAGTCTGCGAATCCATCGCTTATCCTTGTCTAGGCCGCTGGCACGGCGATTCTGTGGCGCCGGCCGAGGTGGAACACACTCAGGCAGGACGACCGTTTTTCGGGGTTGTTTCGGTACAAAGCCGGGGGAGTCAAGAGCTGAAAATCAGCTGAAAAAACATCGCTCCCTAGCGTGAAACGACTCTAGCATAGTCATGTAACTGTTTCATTTCTACCTGAAACAATTACACACAGCCAGCCAGGCATGGGACGATCAGACGGGCCGGCGGGCGGGCCGCCATTGTGGGGGAATGGTGGAAAAATCAGGCTTGCGGGGCGCCGCGCCCCCGCGAGCACGTGGCGCGGGCGACTCGCATGCAGATACAAACTCGCTACAAATCTCCGGCCAGCCGGCTTGACCTGGCGCCACGCGGGTGCTCGGGCGGCGACAGGCGGCGGCAATTCTTTACGTGGATTTACAAGGTCATGCCGAGGATGACGTCCTGGTAGTCGGTGCGGCCCACGCGGAAGGTGCGCCGGCCCAGTTGCGCAAAGCCGCAGCGCGCATAGAACGCCAGCGCATCGTGGTTTTCCGCGTACACGCCCAGCAGCACGCGCCCCGCCCCGCTGGCGCGCGCCTGCTCCACGGCCGCGTGCATCAAACGCTGGCCCACGCGCTGGCCCTGGAAGCGGTGCAGCAGGTAGATGCGCTTGATTTCCAGGTCGTTCGGGCGCGGGTCGGCCACCGGCAGGCCGGCGGGACTGAGCACCAGGTAGCCGACGGGCGCGCCGCCCGGCGTGGCCTCGGCCAGCCACAGCCGCATGGCCGGCAGCGCCAGCCAGTCGCGGTACAGCTGCACGTCGTGCTGGCGCTGGCAATGGGCGATGACGTCGGCGCCATCGAGGATGCCGGCGAATGCTTCAAGAAAAGTGGCCTGCCCCACCAGCGCCAGCGCGTGTTCGTCGCCCTTGGCGCATGGACGGATGGTGATCGTGTTGTCGGTGTCTGCATTCATATCGCTTGGCATATTCGGCTCCTCAAGGAAAACAAGCCGGGCGAAGCCGGCTTGGGTAGGTTGTTTATGCTGGTGTTACTTTCCGCCCAAGGGCACCTCGCACAGGCAGTGCGTGAGAGCCATGAACGGTTTATGTTCGCGCGTGATGCCCGACAGCCAGGAGAGGTCCTGCGCCATGCCCAGCGCCGCGTCGGCCGGCAAGCCGGTCGTGGCCAGGCCCAGCTTCACGTGCTCGCCCAGCCCCAGCGAAGCCATGGCCTTGGAGCCGAACATGCCGATCAAACGGTCCACGTTCGACGTTTCCTGCTCCAGGTAGGTCACGCGGTAGTCGGTGCCCAGCTTGGCGCGCTTGGCGGCCGACGCCAGCGCATCGCCATAGCTGCCGATGCGGTCGACCAGGTTGCGCTCTTTCGCCTGCAAGCCCGTCCAGACGCGTCCCTGCGCCACCTCATTGATTTTCTCGGGCGTCGTCTTGCGCGCCTTGGCGGCCAGGTTCAGGAAGTCGCCATACACGTGGTTGATCGAACCCTGGATCACTTGCGCAAAGCGGGGATCGAGCGGGCGCAATGGGTTGCCCGCGTCGGCCAGCCACGTGGTCGGCGAACCGGCCGTGTGGATGCCCAGCTTTTCCACCACCTTGTCGGCCGTCGGCAGAATCGCGAACACGCCGATGGAACCGGTGATGGTGGCCGCGTCGGCGATCACCTCATCGGCCGAAGTGCTGATCCAGTAGCCGCCCGAAGCGGCCACGTTGCCCATCGAGACGACCACCGGCTTGCCGGCGGCGCGCGTCAGTTCCAGTTCGCGGCGGATCAGTTCCGAGCCGAAGGCGCTGCCGCCCGGCGAATCGACGCGCAGCACGACGGCCTTGATCGATTTGTCTTCGCGTGCCTGGCGGATCAGGCGCGAGGTGGACAGGCCGCCGATGGCGCCCGGTGGCGCGATGCCGTCGCCGATTTCGCCCGAAGCGATGACCACGCCGACGGCGTCGCCGACATGCACGGGGCGCAAGCGCGCCAGGTAATCGGTGTAGTTCACCTGGCGGAAGTTCGTGCCTTCCGTGTTCTTCGCGCCGCGCGCCATCATGAACTGGCGCAGTTCATCACGTGTTTTCAGGCCGTCGACCAGCTTGGCGTCCAGCGACAGCTTGGCAATGTCGCCACCGGCGGCCGTCATCAGCGCGGGCAGCGCATCGATCGATTGCATGATGGCGCCGGCCGGCAGCTTGCGCGCCTTTTCCACGTCCGTCGTGTAGGTGGTCCACAGGCCGTTGTTCAGGTAACGGTCCGCTTCGGCCGCCGCTTCGGACGGGCCGTTGGCGATGAAAGGCTCGGCCGCGCTTTTATACGTGCCCACTTTCAGCAGGTTGACCGTCACGCCCACCTTGTCGAGCGCGTCGCGGTAGTAATTGCGGTAGCGGCCAAAGCCTTCCAGCATGACGCCGCCCATCGGGTGCAGGAACACCTCGTCGGCCTTGGCCGCCACCAGGTACTGGCGCTGATTGTAGCTCGAACCCCAGGCCGTGACTTTCTTGCCCGTGGCGCGGAAGCGTTCCACGCCGGCCGCCACTTCGCGCAGCGAAGCGAGGCCGCCGCCCTGCAATTCGTCGAGCAGGATCACCATCGAGCCGATGTCCTTGTCCTTGGAAGCCGTGTCGAGCACGGCCAGTACGTCGCGCAGCTGCACGCTTTTCTTGACTTCGCCGCTGACATTGGCCAGCACGGCTTCGCGCACGCCGCCCGGGGTTTCCTCGACCAGCGGGCCTTGCAAGTCCAGCACCAGGGTGGTCTTTTCCGCCAGGGGCTTGGCGCCGCCGCCGAAGATGGCGATCAGGATGGCGATGACGATCAGCAGGAAGATCAGATTGATGACCGCGCGGCGGGTGGCGTCGAGCGCGCGCCAGAATGCGCCGAAACCGCGGCGCAGCGGCGGGAAGGGGTTGAGTGACATTGATGCTCCGTGAGGTTGTGTACCTAAAGGAAATCAATATAACTGAAAACGGGCTGAATCGTCTTATTTTGACAAGTGTGCCGCGCCGTTGATGGCCTGCCCTGGCGGCGTCGAAATGAGGAACAGGCCGCCCAGCACCAGGGCGCCATTCAGGATCAGCAATTCCAGGCCGATACGGTAATGCTCGAACAGCAGCGCCTGCTCCCGCTCGATCAGCGCGCACAGCAGCGGACCCGCCACGGCCACCAGCGGCACCCAGCGGTCGCGCACGCCGCGCCGGCTCAGCAAGCCGAAGGCGAACAGGCCCAGCAGCGGACCATAGGTATAACTGGCCAGCTTGAGGATCACGCCGATCATGCTGGGATCGTCAAACCACTTGAAGGCCATGATCAGGATCAGGAACAGCGCGGCAAACCCCAGGTGGACACGGCGGCGCCAGCGCATCTGCGCGGCCGGATTCAAGTCCGCCCGCCGCTGCACGCCCAAGATGTCGATGCAAAAGGTGGACGTGAGCGCCGTCAGCGCCCCGTCCACGCTGGGAAACAGCGCGGAAATGAGGGCGATGAAGAAAATCAGCTGCACGACGGCCGGGAAATGCCCGAGCACGACGGCGGGGAACAATTTGTCGCCCGTGGCCGTCACGCCGGCCAGCGGCGCATACAGGTGCAGCAAGCCGCCGAGGAACAGGAACAGCAGCAGCACGCCCGTCAGCACCACGGTCAGGCTGAGCATATTCTTTTGCGAGTCGCGCAAGGTCCGCACGGAGATATTCTTTTGCATCATTTCCTGGTCCATGCCCGTCATCGCGATGGTAATGAACATGCCGGCCACGATGTGCTTCCAGACATAGGCGGGGCTGTCCGGGTCGACGGTGAAGATGCGCGTGAGGCCTTGCGCGCGCATGCGCTCGAGGCTGTCGATGAGGGACAGGTCCATTTCGCGCAGCAGGAATACGCTGCAGATGACGAGGCCGGCCAGCATGCACGCCGTTTGCAGGGTATCGGTCCAGACGATGGTTTTCACGCCGCCCTCGTACGTGTAGAGCAGGATCAGCAGCAGCACGGCGCAGGACGTCAGCCAGAACGGCACGCCCAGGCTGTCGAGGATGGTCGCTTGCAGGATATTGACCACCAGATACAGCCGCGCCGTGGCGCCCAGCAGCCGCGACACGATGAAAAACGCCGCCCCGCTCTGGTAGGAGCGCCGTCCCAGGCGCAATTCCAGGTAGCGGTAGATGGACGTGAGCTGCAGCCGGTAGTACAGCGGCAGCAGAATGAAGGTGATGGCCAGGTAGCCGAGCACATAGCCGATCATCAGCTGGATGTAGCCGAAACCGTTGCTGCCCACGGCGCCGGGCACGCTGATGAAGGTCACGCCCGTGAGTGTCGTGCCCACCATGCCGAAGGCCACCAGCATCCAGTTGCTGTCCTTGTTGCCGATGAAAAAACTGTCATTGGTGGCATGGCGCGAGGTGCGCCACGCCACGCCCAGCAGGATCAAAAAATACGCGAGGACGACGGCAAACAGGATGGCTGGGGACATGGGCGATACGCTGGCGGCAAGGTGAACAGGGGCAGAAATATACAGCAAAGCCCCTGTCTACGCCGGCGTCAGCAGCCGGTCGGCTTGACTTTCTCCACTTCCAGGCCGAACCACGGGCGCAAACGCGTGCCGATGACGTTGCCCAGAAAAGCGCAGACCAGCCACAGCCAGCCGTGCAGGCTGCCCGAGACGATGCCGCTGAAGTAAGCGCCGATATTGCAGCCGTAGGCCAGGCGCGCGCCGTAGCCGAGCAGCAAGCCGCCGACGATGGCGGCGATCACCGAGCGGCGCGGGATGCGCCACACGGGCGCGTAGCGGCCGGCCAGCGCGGCTGCCAGCATGGCGCCCAGCACGATGCCGATGTCCATCACGGACGTCTTGTCTTGCGTCAGCGGCGCGGCCAGCGCAGCCGCGTTGGCCTTGGTCGACCAGTAGGCCCAGCTGGCCGTGTCGATGCCGACCACGGACGCGGCCTTCGCACCCCACAGGGCAAACGCGGACGTCACGCCCCACGGCCGGCCCGACAGCGCCAGGGTGGCGAAGTTCAGCACGACGAGAGCGACGGCGCCCGCCACCAGCGGCCACGGGCCATGCAGCCAGGGCGATGCCTGTGCCGGGCGCAGGGGCGTGGCGACGAGCTTGCCATGGCGGCGCTTTTCAACGAAGACCGTGATGCCGGCGATCAGCGCGAAGACGATCCAGTTCAGCGCCAGCGCCGGTACCAGACCCAGGGTCGTGACAATGGAAATGGGCTGGAGCTGTGGCAGCGCCGTCCAGAATGGCATGTGCGCCGTGCCGATCACGGAGCCGACGATGAAGGCGGCCAGGGTGATGAGCATGCGCGTGCTGCCCCCGCCCACCGTGTACAGGGTGCCGGATGCGCAGCCGCCGCCCAGCTGCATGCCGATGCCGAAGATAAAGGCGCCGAAGATGACGGAGGTGCCGGCCGGAGAAACGAGGCCCGCGACGGGCGTGCCGAACAGGGTACCGGCCGACAGCGCGGGGAAGAACAGCGCCACGCCGACGGCCAGCATCAGCATTTGCGCGCGCAAGCCGTCACCGCGCCCATCGGCAATGAAGACGCGCCAGGCGGAAGTAAAGCCGAAGGCCGCGTGATACAGGGTGACGCCGAGCAAGGCGCCCACCACGTACAGCGCGGACAGTGTGGCGCCGACGGTTTGCGCCAAATACCACGCGCCGAGCACGATAAGCACAAGCGCGACGCCCAGCGGTTTGGGATTGATGGCGGCGCGCAGGCGCAGCGGTGACATTGCTGTATCGGACATGGGGAATATGGGCCAGAAGAAGGTAAGCCCTATTCTCGCCCGTTTTGGTGTTTTCTGCCAGAAACTTACTGGCAGATCGGGCGAGCCTAGTGCCCCACCGCATGGATCGACTGTGCACCGCCGGCACGCACGGAAATCGGGTGCAAGCGATCCATCCGGCCGCTCAAGGCTGTCAAGCCGAAGGCACCGAGCACGACGAGCGCGCCGATCCAGCCCGTGTGCACGAGGCCCAGGTGTTCGACGATCAGGCCGCCTCCCCAGGCGCCGCCGGCGATACCGAGGTTGAAAGCGGCGATGTTCAGGCCCGACGCCACGTCCACGGCGCGGGGCGTGAAGTGCTCCGCTTGCTGCACGACGTACACTTGCAAACCGGCCACGTTACCGAAGGCGACGGCGCCCCACAGCAGCACGGTGATAACGACCAGCACCGGATGCGGCGCCGTGAAGGTCAGCAGCACCAAAACAAACGCCAGCAGCAAAAAGATCAGTTTCAGGGCGCGCACTGGGCCGCGCTTGTCGGCCAGCTTGCCGCCCCAGATATTGCCGAACGCCACGGACACGCCATACACGAGCATCACCGCGCCCACGGCGCCGGCGCTGAAACCCGACACTTGCTGCAGGATCGGCGCCAGATAGGTAAAGGCGATGAAGGAGCCGCCATAGCCGACGGCCGTCATCGCATACACGAGCAGCAGGCGCGGCTGGGCCAGCACCTGCACCTGCTGCAGCAGGGACGCCGGTTTGCTGTGGGCGATGGTCGACGGCACGTACAGCAGGCTGCCGATGAACGCCACCAGGCCCAGGGCCGAGACGGCGAGGAAGGTTTCGCGCCAGCCGAAATGCTGGCCGATGAAGGTGCCCAGCGGCACGCCCGTCACGAGGGCCACGGTCAAGCCCGTAAACATGATGGCAATCGCGCTGGCCGCCTTGTCTTTCGGCACCAATGACGTGGCGATGGTCGAGCCGATCGAGAAGAACACGCCATGCGCCAGCCCCGTCAGGATGCGGGCGACAACGAGGGTTTCATAGCCCGGTGATTTCCACGCCAGCAAGTTACCCAGGGTGAACAAGACCATCAGCGACAACAGCAAGGTCTTGCGCGGGATCTTGCCCGTCAGGGCCGTCAGCACGGGCGCGCCGACGGCGACGCCCAGCGCATACAGGCTGACCAGCAGGCCGGCCGACGGCAGGTTGACGCCCAGGTCGGCGGCGATGGTGGGCAACAGCCCCACGATGACAAACTCGGTGGTTCCGATGGCAAATGCGCTGAGGGTCAGCGCGAGCAAGGCAATGGGCATGGCAAACTCCGATAAATGATGTTGGCATGCAGTATCGGGGTTTTCTGTGTGCCGAAAAATACCTCCATGAGAAGAAGATACTTGCGCTCAAATCAACAATTCCATGCTCTGCTACACTGGCAGCATCAACACGGGGTCACCACCATGAATTCAGAAAAACTGGCGCTGCTGGTCACGCGCGAAATGCCATATGGGAAATATCAGGGACGGCTGCTGGCCGACTTGCCGGGGCACTACCTGGGCTGGTTCGCGCGCGAAGGCTTTCCCTCGGGCGAACTGGGCAGTTTAATCGCGCTGATGTACGAGCTCGACCACAACGACTTAAGAAGCTTGCTCGACCCGCTGCGCACGCGCAAGTCGCCGTGGCGGCCGGGCGAGTAAAGAGAGTAGTAAGTAAGGCGGATCTTAAAACTCGCGCACCTTCTTTGCCAGCATGGCGCTGAACTCGCCATTTTCCACGAGTTTTTGCAGCTCGCTGGCACCGCCGATGAGCATGCCGTTGACAAAGACCATGGGGAACGTGGGCCAGCCCGTCCACATTTTCAGGGCATTGCGGCGGTGCCACTGGTTCAAATAGCTGCCGTACTGCAAGTACTGGTAGGGCGTGCCCAGCACGTCGAGGATCTTGCGCGCCTTGCGCGGAAACGGATTGAGCGCCATGCCGACGACGACCACCTGGTGCGCGGCGATGGCCGCCTGCACCTCGCGCACGATGTCCTTGTGCTTGCTGCCGATCAAGGGGCGGGCGGCGGAATGGATCTGGGTTTGGTCAAGGATGGCGCGGGTCATGAAAGTCCTGGGGGCAGTGGCACGTGGCGTGCGGATCACGCATTGTGCCACGCACACAGGCTGGCGTGGGCTACACTGCGCCACTCCGCCCCTTCATTTGAATATATGCAAGAACTCACTCTCATGCCGGCATGCCGCACCCGCCGCCTGATCGGCTCGCTTTTTCTCGCCGCCTGCTCCTTCAGCGCCTTGGCCGCCGCCGATCCCGGGCTTGAAAACGGCCTGCTCCACGCGCTGCACCTGAAAAAGGGCACGACGGACAGGGTGGGCACCTCGGGCAAGGCCATCGCCGCCTACATGCGCGAAGGCTACATCGGCAAGCGCCCCGAGCAGCGCTTCGACTACACCGATTACTACCTGCTGAAGAAACCGGCCAGCTTCATGGGGCATGAACTGGTGCTCATCGAAGAGGAATACATCACGCAATACATAGGCTGCTGCGTCAGCCCCGGCGCTGGCGTGACGGTGAAGGTGCGCGGCAACACGCAGAACCTGCAAGCGTTCGCCAGCGCCCAGCGCTGCACCTTGACCGACCCTGTCGATATGCAACATGTATTGAGCGAGGTTGCCATCAAGGCCAGGCTGCCCCAAGGCCATTACGCGTCCTTGAGCTGCCGCGAACGCGATGCCGAGCGCGAAGAGCCTTGATGGCTGGCAGCCTTCAAAACAGCTCGTCGAGCAGCAAATGGAATTCCAGCTTGCCTTGATCGATATCAAGGAGCCCATATTGCTCAACAAACCTTTGCTGTAGCTCGGGATCCAACTCACCGAGAGCACGCCAGACGATGGCCAGATCCTGATAACGGTCGGCAATGCCCGCCCGTCCCACGTCGAGGCAGCCGACGACCTGTTCTTCGTGTAGGAGGATATTTTCCAGCGAGAAGTCGCCATGCGTGACGACGAGGTCGGGCGCGACGGGCTGGCAATCCTGCAGCGCCGCCCACACTTGCTCCGCCGTCCAGCCTTGGCGCGCGATATCGAAATCATCGGTGTCGACCAGGCCCGCATCGATACGCCGGCGCGCCTGGGCCAGCCGAACGGCAGGGCCGGCGTCGAACGGACAGGCGGCCACCGGCAGCACATGCAGGCGGCGCAGGAAGGCCGCCAGCGCGTCGGCCACGACGGGGCCAATCTCGGGATTGGCTTCCAGTAATTCGTGCGCCGTCTTGCCCGGCAGCGCCGCCGTCAGCAGCCATGCCTGCTGCGGGTCTGCCGCCTGGGCAAACTGGAGCACCGCCGGCACGGGCAGGTACGGCGCCAGCCAGCGCAGGCGCGCCAGTTCATCGGCGAGCTCGGCGGCGGCAACACCCTTGGCATGCTTCAAAAACAGGTCCGGCGCGCCGCCCCTGCCCTGCAGCCGGTAGACGGCGGCGTCCGACTCGCCGGCGCTGTCGCGCACCCATCGATAGCCGGCCACGGCGGCGCGCAGGCTGGCGGGCATGGCTGCCGTCACGGCCGCTTGCTTCTTGTTGGAGATCGTCATCTGTCCGATCCTATGCCAGCGGCACGTGCAAGCCCATCTTGAGGCAAGTCAGTGCCACCGACGTGCGGTAGCGCCGGATATTGTCGTCGCCGCCGAACAGGCGTTCCGTCAGCGCCTCGTATTCGGCCATGCTGCTGGCGGTAATGATCAGCAGGTAATCGGCCTCGCCCGTAATCCCGTAGCACTGCTGGATGGCAGGCTCGGCCATGATGCGCGCGCGCATGCCGGCCGTGCGCTGCGGATGCTCGTCGTGCAGATGCACTTCCACCGTCAGGATCAGGGGGCGGCCCACGCGGCTCGCGTCGAGCACGGCCACTTCGTTGCGGATCACGCCGCTCTCGCGCAGGCGGCGGATGCGCCGCTGCACGGCCGGTGCCGACAAGTGCACGGCCTGGGCGATTTCGCGCTGCGAAGTCGTGTTATCGCGCTGCAAAATGTCGAGGATGGCCAGGTCGAACGCGTCGAGCGTGAGGGAGGGTGTGAGCGAAAGTTGCGTCATGAAGGTCAAAATGCAGTGCAAAACTCGGAGCAGACACAATAAACTTTCGCTATTCCGATATCAAGCCTTTTATCACCATGCCATTACGCCGCTATGCCTCCTTCATTCCCTTGCTGGCCATCCTCGGTTCCGTCACCGCGCTGGGACTGGGCACCTCGTGGGCCAAGCACAGCCTGTTCCCGCTCGTCGGCGCGCAAGGCACGACGGCCGTGCGCGTGGGCTTTTCCGCCCTGCTGCTGTTGCTGTTCTGGCGCCCGTGGCGCTGGCAGCTGAGCCGCGCCGACCTGCGCACGGTGGCCCTGTACGGCGCCGCGCTGGGCTTGACCAACCTGTGTTTCTACATGGCCTTGCGCACGATCCCGTTCGGCATCGCCGTGGCCATCGAGTTTTCCGGCCCGCTGGCCGTGGCGCTGCTGGCCTCGCGCCGCCCGCTCGACTTCGTCTGGGTGGCCCTGGCCGTGGCGGGACTGGCGCTGCTGCTGCCGCTCGGCCACGACGTCAGCAACCTCGATCCCACGGGCGTGCTGTTCGCCCTGGGCGCCGCCGTCTGCTGGGCCTCGTACATCGTCTTCGGAAAGCGCGCCAGCCATTTGCATGCGGGCCATTCCGTCTCGCTGGGCCTGGCCATGGCCGCGCTGGTGGTCGTGCCCGTGGGCATGATGCACAGCGGCGCCGCCCTGCTCTCGCCTGTCGTCTTGGCCGTAGGGCTGGGCGTGGCCCTCATTTCCAGCGCGATACCGATCTCGCTGGAAATGGTGGCCCTGAAGCGGCTGACGCCGCAAGCGTTCGGCATCATGAGCAGCATGGAACCGGCCGTGGCCGCCATGCTCGCATACATCCTGCTCGACGAGCGCCTGGGTGCCGGGCAATGGCTGGCGATTGCCATGATCATGGCCGCATCGATGGGCAGTTCGTACATGGCGCAGCGCCAGAGACGCGCTGCGCCGGGCGCCGCCGTGCATACCTGAACCTCAGTGCGCGGCCGCACCCGCCGCATGGGCGGCCAGGTTGCGGCGCGCCAGCCAGGCCAGCGGCAGCAAGGCGAGCAATGCCGCCGCCACACCGGCCCACGGCGACGACGCCATCATGTGGCGCGAGACCATCAGCGCACCGAGCATCGAGCCGAAGGAAATACCGAGGTTAAACGCGGAAATGTTCAGGCCCGAGGCGAAATCGACGGCGTGCGGCGTGTAGCGCTCGGCCGTGGCCAGCATGCCGGCCTGCAAGGCGGGCGAGAGGCCGAAGGCGGACACGCCCCAGACGAACAGCATCACCGTCATCATCCACTGCGAGCTGATGCCGAGCGCCACGCCCACTTGCGTGACGGCCAGCAACAGCAGCATCAATCGCAAGGCCATTTGCCAGCCCAGGTGGCTGGTCAGGTAGCCGCCCGCCAGGTTGCCGGCAAAGGTAGCGACGCCGAACACGATCAGCAGGGCGCTGGCCATGGTGGCGGAAAAACCCGTCACGTCCGTCAGGATGGGCGTGATAAACGTGAACGCGGCAAAGCTGCTGCCGAAACCGAACGTCGTCACGGCCATCATGGTGATAATGGGACCGCTGCCCAGGGCCGCCAGCTGCGTCATGGCCTTGCCGCCCTTGCCTTGCGCTAAACCGGCCGGCAGCCAGCGCGCCATGGCGCCCAGGCCCAGCGCGGCCAAGACCACCACGGCGAAGAAGGGCAGGCGCCAGCCCATCAGGTTGCCGAGGAAGCTGCCGAACGGCACGCCGATCACCATGGCCAGGGTCAAGCCCGCGAACATCACGGAAATCGCCCTGCCCGCCTGCGCCTTGGCTACCAGGCTGGCGGCCACGGTGGCGCCGATGGCAAAGTAGGTGCCGTGCGCCACGGCCGTGATGACCCGTCCCAGCAACAACAGTTCGAACGTGTGGGAGAAGGCGGCCAGCAGGTTACCGGCCAGGAACACGCTCATCAGCCACAGCAGGGCCGCTTTGCGCGGCAGGCGCGACATCAAGAGCACCAGCAGCGGCGTGCCGATGGCCAGCGCCAGCGCATACAAGCTAACCAGCGAGCCGGCCGATTCGATGGAAATCCGCAAATCTTTCGCGATGGCGGGCAGGATGCCGACGACGATGAATTCGGTGACGCCGATGGCAAAGGCGCCGACGGCCAGCGCCAGCACGCCGGGCGGCATCTTGCTGGCATGAGGGGAAACAGGGCTTGCGGTGGTCATGGCATTCTCCGGCTGAGTTCAAGCCGCTCAGTGTATCGATGCAAACGCTTTTGATATAGACTCCGATAATGGAAACACCTGTGAAATGGATTCAATAATGGCCAGGCAAGACATCAACCGCGCGTTCGAGATGGCCGTCTTCGTCGCCGTGGTGGAAACGGGGGCGTTTTCCGCCGCCGCGCGCCGCCTGGCCTTGACGCCGTCGGCCGTCAGCAAGCTCGTCAATCGCCTGGAAGCGCGGCTCGGCGCGCGTTTGCTCCAGCGCAGCACGCGCCAGCTGCACACGACGCCCGAGGGCGACGCCTTCTTCGTGCAGTGCAAGCGCATCCTCGACGACATCGACGGCGCCGAGCGCGAAGCATCGCAGGGCGCGGCGCCGCGCGGGCGCTTGCGCATCAACTGTTTCGTGCCGTTCGGCGTGCGCCATCTGCTGCCCATCCTGCCCGAGTTCGCGCAGCGCTATCCCGACATCGTGCTCGACGTCGTCGTCAGCGACGCCATCGTCGACTTGCTGGAAGACCGCACCGACATCGCCATCCGCACGGGCAAGTTGAAGGAATCGAACCTGGTGGCGCGCAAGCTGGGCGAAGACGCGATGGTCGTCGTGGCCTCGCCCGCCTACGCGGCGCGGCACGGCTTGCCGCGCACGCCGCAGGACTTATCCACGCACAATCTGCTGGCCTTCAACTTCCGCTGCCAGAACGAAACCTGGCCCTTCCTCGATGGCGCGGGCGGAACGATGCAAGCGGCGCCGCAGGGCAATACCTGCGTCAGCGATGGCGAAAGCATGCGCCAGCTGGTGCTGGCCGGCATGGGACTGGGACGCTTTTCACGCCAGCACGTTCTGCGCGACATCGAGCGGGGCGATTTGATCCCCGTGCTGCAGGACTACAATCCGGGCGACAAGGAACTCGTGCACGCCGTCTTCGTGGGACCGGGCCTGCAAGTGCCGGCCAGGGTGCGCGTGATGCTCGATTATCTGTTGGAAAAAGTGCAGCTGGGGTGAGCGCCGCCGACGCACATCGCGTCTTATAATCGGCCGTATCATTGAACTTCCAGGGAGCCGCGCCATGCACGATGACTTGATCCACACCTTGCAAAACCGCTTCAGCAAGCACATGCACCGCCATCCGGGATGGACGTGGGACAAGGTACTGGCGCGGCTGGATGCCGCTCCCGCCAGCCTGGCGGTCTTGCAGCAAATGGAAGACACGGGCGGCGAACCGGACGTCATCGGGCACGCCGGCGATACGGACACCGTCACGTTTTGCGATTGTTCGGCAGAAAGCCCGATCGGCCGGCGCAGCCTGTGTTTCGATGCTGATGCCCTGGCCGCGCGCAAGGCCAACAAGCCGGCCGGCAGTGCCATGGCCAGGGCGCAAACGATGGGTATCGCCTTGCTGACGGAAACGCAGTACCGCCAGTTGCAGGAGCTGGAACCGTTGGACCGGAAAACCTCGAGCTGGATCGCGACGCCGGACAGCATCCGTGCGCTGGGCGGCGCCCTGTTTTGCGACCGCCGCTATGATCAGGTCTTCGTCTATCACAATGGCGCCGACTCGTATTATGCGAGCCGGGGTTTCCGTGGCTTGCTGCGCGTCTGATCGCTACGGCTTCAGACTGCCTCTTCCAGGCGCAATTGCCGGCCTTCATCGAGCATCAGCTCGAATTCGGCCGCCGGCACGGCCGGGCTGAACAGATAGCCTTGCAGCTGGTCGCAGCCGAGTTCGCGCAGGAAGCGCATCTGCTCGGCCGTTTCCACCCCTTCGGCGACGATTTCCTGGCGCAGCTGCTGCGCCATGGTGACGATGGCGCGGGCGATGGCGCAATCGTTTTCCTCGAACGGCAAGCCGATGACGAACGAGCGGTCGATCTTCAATGTGCTGATGGGGAATTTCTTCAGGTAAGCGAGGCTGGAATAGCCGGTGCCGAAGTCGTCCAGCGCCAGCGCCAGGCCCATGGCCACCAGCTGGTTCATGATGTCGATGACCTTGTCGGCACCGCGCATCAACAGGCTTTCCGTGATTTCCAGCATGATCTGGTCGGGCCGCACGCCGTAGCGCTCGAGCACGGCCGCTATGCGCGCCGGCAACTGCTCATCGAACTGGCGCGCCGACAGGTTGACGGCGATGGCCGGCATGTGCAGGCCCCGGTCTTCCCAGCTGCGGATCTGGCGGCATGCCTCGTCCAGCACCCAGGTGCCCAGCTCCAGAATCAAACTGGTTTCCTCGGCGACGGGGATGAAGACGCCGGGCGAGACCATGCCGCGCATCGGATGCTTCCAGCGCAGCAAGGCTTCCGCGCCCACGATGCGTCCGCTGGCCAGGCTCACTTTCGGCTGGTAATGCAATTCCAGTTCCTTGTCGCCCAGCGCCAGCCGCATTTCGCTTTCCAGGCGCAGATGTTCCTTGGCCCTGCGGTTCATGTCTTCGCGATAGAACAGGAAGGTCGATTCGATGGTCTGCCCCGCCTTGGACACGGCCACGTCGGCAAAGCGGAACAGGGCCGGCGCTTCCAGGCCGTCTTCCGGATACACAGTGATGCCGATGCTGGCGCCCACGTGCAGCGCGTGCGCATCGATATTGATCGGCGCCTCGAGCAGGTTGAGCAGCTTTTGCGCCACATTCGCCGCATGTTCGCGCTTTTCGATATGCAGCAGGGCCACGACGAACTTGCTGTTGTCGACGCGGGCCAGGATGTCCGCGTCGCGCAGGGCGCCACGGAACAGCTGGCCGATGGCGATCACCAGCTGGTCGCCCACTTCATGGCCCAGGGTGTCGCTGATGGAACCGATGCGGCTGATGTCGATGACCATCAGCGCGCCATGCGTGCCCTGGCGCTTCGCTTCGGCCAGGCCCTGGTCGACCAATTGATTGAGCAGGCAGCGGTTGGGCAAGCCCGTCAGGCTGTCGTAGTTGGCCATGCGCTGCATGCGCGCTTCGGCATCCTTGTGCACCGAGATATCGGAAAACAGGGAAAACACGTGGCTGATTTCGCCGAATTCGTCGCGCACGACGCTGATGGTGACGTCTTGCGGGAACAGTTCGCCATTCTTGCGCTTGCCGATGATTTCGCCGCGCCAGGAACCGTGTCCACGCATGGCGGCGCGCACCTTGGCGCGGAAATCGGGGTCGTGCACGCCCGAGCGCAGCAAATCCGGCGTGCGGCCGATGGCTTCGGCCGGCGAATAGCCGGTGATGCGGGAAAACGAGCTGTTGATCGAGACGATGCGCTCCTCAGCATCCGTGATCAGCACGGCTTGCTCGCTGTCTTCGATGATGCGCGCGTGCAACCTGACCTTGTCCACGTCGGACAGCGGCTCGCTCATGGCCGACAGGCGCACGGCCATGCCGCACGCCTTGCCCGCCTGGTCGTGGATCACGTGGCGGTGCATGCGCAGCCACGTCACCATGCCCGACTTCTTGCGCCGGCGCACATCGGTGGCCACGTCGCCCTGCATGAAATGCAGTTCCAGCACGCTCGCTTCGGCGTCGTCTTCCGGATACAAAAACAGGATGTGCTGGCCCAGCGCCTCGATTTCGGAATAGCCGAACATCTGTTCGGCGCCATGGTTCCAGCCGATCAAAAAGCCGTCGGGATCGATTTCCAGCAAGGCGTCGGGAGGCGCCACGCGCACCACGGGCCGGCTGGCGCCGCGCAGCCGTTCCAGCTCCTCCTCCAGCCGCGCCAACGTGGCGGCCTGCTGCGGCCCCGCCTGTTCACGGGCATCCTGGGCCAGGCGCAGGCACAGCGCGACCTTCGCCTCAAGCATGGCAACCCCGCTTGTGGGCCAGGTCAGGGGAAGGTATCGGGGGCGCTGCGGTGTGTGTAATCATCAAAATCCCACTGTGGGGCATGGAGGTCGGGCAAGAAATACGATTGCAATACTGCGAATATGGTAACTTAAAAATGTTGGCGTATGTCAACATTTTAAGACCTACGCCGAATGGCCCGGCAGATGCTGCGCCAGGCGGGCAAACACATCCGGTTCGCGCATGCGCGCCATCCACCAGCGCAATGCGGCGCCATCCTCGCCCACGCGCCAGGCCAAGTAAAACGTTTCCGACGGTTTCGGCTCTTCCACGGCCTTTTCCACCAGCAAGCCGCGCGCGATGGCGGCGCGCGCGCACGGTCCCGGCAGGAAGCCAAAGCCCAGCCCCAGCACCTGATAATCGAACTTGACCTGCATGTTCGGCACGCTCAAGGCATCTTGCCCCAGCACCAGACCCACGGTGCGCGGCGCCATCTGGCGCGCCGAATCGGCCACCACCACGGCCCGGTGCTGCTGCAGGTGGCCGCGCGACAAAGGTTCCCGCACCTGCGCCAGCGGGTGCGTTGGCGCCACGGCAAAGACGAAGTCGAGCATGCCGATCGGCTGCGCGATATAGCCGCCGCCCGCCGGCCCGTCCCCGGGCGCGCCCACGAGCAGGTCGGCGCGCCGGTCCAGCAACGCTTCCCACGTGCCCGACAGGGTGTCCTGCGACAGGCGCAGGCGCGTCTGCTGCGCCACGTCGTAAAAGGCGCGCACGTCGTCGGCCAGGGCCACGGCGGAAAACATGGAATCGATGCCGATGGACAATTCCGTTTCCCAGCCGGACGCCACCCTGCGCACGCGGTGCTCGAGGTCCTGCGCCGCCTTCAATAGATAACGGCCCTCTTTCAGCAATTCCTGGCCGGCCGCCGTCAGCATGACTTTCGGGCCATTGCGCTGGAATACTTGCACGCCCAGGTCGTCTTCCAGCTTGGCCACCGTATAGGAAATGGTGGACGGGACTTTATGCAACTCCTTGCCGGCGGACGAGAACGAGCCGCGGCGGTCGATGGCGTCAACGATTTGCAGGGCTTCCAGGCTCAGTCTTAACATTCGATTTTTTCGATCATAGGTCGCAAGATTTTCCGTTTTTCTTTCTCTGAACAGGGGCCTATACTTTGCTCATCGTACAGCGAAGGGCAGAAAAGAAGCCACGGCGTAACGCCAGGCGACGGTCCTTCGAAATTATCGCACATTAACCTTTAGAAACGGAGTCCACCATGTTACAGATTCGTCATAGCGAAGAACGCGGCGCAGCCAACCACGGCTGGCTCAATTCCCACCACAGCTTTTCCTTCGGCAGCTACCATGATCCCTTGCACATGGGCTTTGGCCCCTTGCTGGTGATCAATGAAGACCGGGTCACGCCTGGCCAGGGTTTCGGCACGCACGGCCACCGCGACATGGAAATCATTTCGTATGTGCTCGACGGCGCGCTGGAACACAAGGACAGCATGGGCACGGGCTCCGTCCTGCACTACGGCGATGTGCAGCGCATGAGCGCCGGCAGCGGCGTGCGCCACAGCGAGTTCAACCACTCGGCAACGGAGGGTTTGCACTTCCTGCAGATATGGATCCAGCCGAACGTGACGGGCATTGCCCCCAGCTATGAAGAGAAACACTTCACGCCGGAAAGCAAACGGGGCAAGCTGCGCCTGATCGCCTCCTCCGACGGCCGCCAGGGCTCCGTGCTGATCCACCAGAATGCGGCCATCTACGCCAGCATCCTGCAGGAAGGCGAACAGGCCGAACATGCGCTCGACGAAGGCCGCCTCGCCTATGTGCACCTGATCCGCGGCAGCCTGGTCGTCAACGGCACGCCGTTGAAAGCGGGCGATGCGCTGAAACTGACGCAGGAAACAGCCGTGACATTGACACAGGCAGAAGACGCTGAAGTGCTCGTCTTCGACCTGCCAAAATAATTAACAGACAAACATACAGAAAGAGAAAATCATGGAAAACAGAAGCAAGGTATTGCTGCCCCTCGGCCGTGCCGCCCTTGGCGTGCTGTTCTTTGTCTCGGGATTGCTGAAAATCGGCGGCTTTGCCGGTGTGGCCGGCTACATGGCCAGCGAGGGCTTACCAATCGCCAATATCTTGCTGGTGGGCGTGATCGTGCTGGAAGTGGGCGGCGGCCTGCTGCTGATCACGGGCTGGCAGGCGCGCTGGGCGGCGCTGGCCCTGGCGCTGTTCCTGATCCCCACCACCGTGATCTTCCACGCCTTCTGGAGCGCCGATGCGGCCCACTTCCAGGACCAGCTGACGAACTTCCTGAAGAACCTGTCCATCTTCGGCGGCATGCTCTTGCTGGTGGAACGCGGTTTTCGCCAGGCCAAGTAAGGCCAAGGCTGCCTGACCGGACGGGCCCGTCACCGACACGGCCCGCCCGGCCGGCAGCCTGTCACCGTTTTGTCATCAAGCTGACATGGCGCTGTCACATTCGCCAACTATCATGCGGTTGCCATTTAAATCACGCAACCACAGGACATCGCAGCCCATGAACAAGCCCAACGATCTGGCCATCAGCGCCACCGATCTGAACGACATTGACAGCAACGCGTCCCACGACAACCATTTCAACAGCATCCTGAACGCCCGCCTGAGCCGCCGCAACTGGCTGCGCGGCAGCGCCGTCACGGCCGCGACCGCCGTCATGGGGTCGATGGGCCTGTCCGCTTGCGGCGGCGGCAGCGATGCGGTCGCCGTCACGCCGACGCCGACGCCTGAAAAACTGCTGGCCTTCACGGCCGTGCCGAAAAGCCTGGCCGACGTCGTGTCGGTACCGGCCGGCTACACGGCCACGGCCCTGTATGCGCTGGGCGACTCGCTGCGCGCGGCCACGCCAGCGTACAAGAACGACGGCAGCGATACCGATTTCGACAACCGCGCCGGCGACCACCACGACGGCATGGAATACTACGGTCTGTCCGCCGCCGGCGCGCCGCTGGCGTCCGGCGCCGAACGCGGCTTGCTGGCGATGAACCACGAAGCGACCACGGACGAAAAACTGTCCTCGCACTTCCTGCACGTGAATGGCGGCACCACCTCGCTGCCCCGCCCTGCCGCCGAAGTCGACAAGGAAGTGGCCGTCCACGGCCTGAGCGTCGTGGAAGTCAGGAAGACGGGCAGCGCCTGGGCCACCGTCAACGATTCCGCGTTCAACCGCCGCGTCACGCCGCTGACGGACGTCGAGATCGCCGGTCCCGTGCGCGGCAACGCCCTCGTCGTCACCAAATATTCGCCGACCGGCACCAAGACGCGCGGCACCATCAACAATTGCGGCACGGGCAAGTCGCCTTGGGGCAGCTACCTGTCCGGCGAAGAAAACTGGGCCGGCTACTTCACGCGCTCGTCCACCGACAACGCGGCGCGCGGCGACAAATCCGTCGTGTCGCTGAACCGCTATGGCCGCAGCCAGGGCGGCGCCTCGCGCCACGGCTGGGAAACGGGCGGCAGCGACGACAAGTATGCGCGCTGGAATCTGAGCAAGATCGGCGCGTCGACCAACGGCAGCGACGACTACCGCAATGAGCTCAACGGCATGGGCTACATCGTCGAAATGGACCCGTACGACAAGACCAAAGCCATCCGCAAGCGCACGGCGCTGGGCCGCTACGCACACGAAAGCGCCGCCTTCAGCGTGCCGGCCGTGGGCCAGCAGCTGGCCGTCTACATGGGCGACGATTCGCGCAACGAATACATCTACAAATTCGTCACGACGGCCGTCTGGGCCGCCGCCGATGCCAATCCGCTTGATCGTATCGCCACCGGCGACAAATACCTCGATTCGGGCAAGCTGTATGTGGCCAAGCTGGCCGCCGACGGCACGGGCCAGTGGATCGAGCTGGCCATGTCGAACGCGCTGATCCAGGCCTACAGCGCCTACAAGTTCGCCGACCTGGCCGACGTGCTGGTCAACGCCCGCCTGGCGGCCGACGCCGTGGGGGCAACGAAGATGGACCGTCCGGAATGGTGCTCGGTCAACCCGGCCAATGGCGAGATCTACTACACGCTGACCAACAACTCGAACCGCACCGTCAATCCGAGCGGCTCGTCGCAACTGGCGCCGGACAGCGCCAACCCGCGCGCCTACACGGACATGAAGGGCAGCAGCGCGCAGAACGGCAATCCGAACGGCCACATCATCCGCTTCAAGGAAGGCACGGGCGCGGCCGCGGCCACCAGCTTTACGTGGGACGTCTACCTGTTTGGCGCCGAGAGCGGCGCCGATGCCAGCAAGATCAACCTGTCGAACCTGACGGCCGACCAGGATTTCTCGAGCCCTGACGGCCTGGCCTTCAGCCCGTACACGGGCATCTGCTGGATCCAGACGGACGATGGCGCGTACACGGATGTGACCAACTGCATGATGCTGGCGGCCATTCCCGGCAAGGTCGGCGACGGCGCCAAGTCCACGTTGAACTACGCGACGGCGGCCGGCGGCAACCTGGCGGTCGACACCTTCATCGGCAAGAAACCCACGGCCGACACGCTCAAGCGCTTCCTGGTGGGGCCGGTCGGCTCGGAAATCACGGGCATCAGCGAAACGCCTGACGGCAAGACCATGTTCATCAACATCCAGCATCCGGGCGAAAACACCTCGCTGGCGAACATCGGCGATCCGTCCAAGTATACGAGCCAATGGCCGGCCAACGCCGGCTATGGCGCCGGCAAGCGCCCCCGCTCGGCCACCATCGTGATCACCAAGAACGATGGCGGACGCATCGGCAGCTGATGTCCCGTGCCTGGCGGAGGCATCCGCCAGGCAAAGCCAGCAATTCACCTTGTAAAAGGAGGAAGTGCCCCTAAGTAAGGTTCATCACCAGACATTGCAACGACCGAATGGCAGCCAGGGAAAACGTTTCCCTGCTTTTTGGTATGATGGCAAGGCGCGCCGGCACCGGAGTGGTGTCGCGCGCCTTTTATTTTTGATAATTACTTATATGAGCACAACCATGCAAAGCGGCGCAGACATCCTGGCGACAGGCGAATTGGATTACACGACTTCCTGCGCACTGCCGACGCCGTGGGCCCAGTTCACCTTGCACGCCTTTGTCGAACATGCCACGGGCAAGGAACACCTGGCCATGGTGCTGGGCGATATCGGCAACGGCGAACCGGTGCTGGCGCGCGTGCATTCCGAGTGTCTGACGGGCGACGTGCTGTTTTCGCAGCGCTGCGACTGCGGCGCCCAGCTCGAGGGTGCCTTGAAACGCATCGCCGAGGAAGGCCGCGGCATCTTGCTGTACCTGCGCCAGGAAGGACGCGGCATCGGCCTGATCAACAAGATCCGCGCCTACCGCCTGCAGGAAGCGGGCGCCGACACGGTGCAGGCGAATGAACAGCTGGGCTTCAAGGCCGATGCGCGCAACTACACCCTGTGCAAACCCATGTTTGCGCAATTCGGCATCCACAGCCTGCGCTTGATGACGAACAACCCGCGCAAGATCGCCGCCATGGAAGCGCTGGGCATCACGGTGGCCGAACGGGTGCCGCTGCTGGTCAACCGCAACGCCTTCAACCAGCACTACCTGAATACCAAGCAAAGCAAGCTGGGCCACATGATGACGCCGGAAACGGCGCCGGCGCTGGAAGACGGCGCTCTGTAATTGCCGCACCGGCTTGCCGCTCCGGCTTGCCGGGCTGGCGCATGCGCCGGCCCTCGCCCGCCGCGCTCCTGCTCACGCACAAAGGATGCATGAAATTATCTGACTACGCCTTCCTGCTGGCCAGCCTGTGCGCTGCGGCGGGCGCACATGCGGCCCCGGCGCCTGCGCCAGCCGCGGCTACCGCCGCTTCGACTCCCCCGATCAAACCGCCGCCGGCCACCGCCGCGCCAGCCGCCACCGAACATGCGGCCCTGCCGCCGCCCTCGTCCGCCGCGCAAAAGCTGTACACGGCCGCGCGCGCCGACATCCTGCAAGTGCGCGTGCTGCTGAAAAACGGCCGCACGCAGTCGTCGGTCGGCTCGGGCTTCTTGATCGGCACGGGCGACCTGGTGGTGAGCAACTATCACGTGGTGTCCCAGTTCGCGCTCGACCCCGATACCTATGTGGGCGAATGGGTCGATACGAGCGGCCAGCGGGGCAATGTGGAATTGCTGGCCGTCGACGTGCTGCACGACCTGGCCGTGCTGCGCGTGAACCGCCACGGCACGGGGTTTTTCAAGATGCCGGAACCGCTGGCACCGCTGACCCAGGGCCAGTACCTGTATTCGATGGGCAATCCGCTGGACCTGGGCTTCGCCATTTCGGAAGGTTCGTACAACGGCGTCGTCACGCGCAGCTTCTACGACCAGCTGATGTTTACGGGACCGATCAATTCCGGCATGAGCGGCGGCCCCAGCGTCACCGCGAATGGCGACGTGGCCGGCGTGAACGTGTCGAAACGCCTCGATGGCGAACTCGTCAGTTTTCTCGTGCCGGCCCGCTATGCCCAGCAATTGCTGGCCAAGGTGGCGCAGCAAGGCAAGCCGCCGAAGGACTTCAAGCCGCTGGTGACGGCCCAGCTGCTGGCGCACCAGGAAGTCATGCTGGCGCGCCTGCTCGACACGCCCTTGAGCCTGAAAGCCATGGGCCCGTACCGCGTGCCCGTGCGCGAGTCCGACCAGATGCGCTGCTGGGGCCGCTCCAACGTCAAGTCCGACAAGCCCTACATGCTCGACAACACCAGCTGCGCCATGGAATCGGCCATCTTCATTTCCGGCGCCCTGCAGACGGGGCAAGTGTCGATGCGCCACGAATTCTTGCGCAGCAGCGAACTGGGCGCGCTGCGCTTTTCCGAGCTGGCCAGCGCCTCGTTCAAGAATGAAAGTTTCGGCAGCTACAAGAGCGTGAATCTGACGGGCCCGCAATGCACCGAACAGTTCGTCAAGAACAAGACGCTGCCCCTGCGCGCCGTCCTGTGCGTGCGCGCCTACCGCAAGTTTACCGGCCTGTACGACTTTGCCCTGCTGGCCGCCAGCACCGATGAGCCACTGATGAGCCTGCAAAGCCGCATCGACGCGCGCGGCGTGTCCTACGCCAACGGCATGCGCGTCACGCGCACCTTCCTCGAAGCGCTGTCGCGGGAAAGCAGCCGCAAGCCATGAAGCCGCCCTATTACCTTGAAATCCTCGCCGAGAATGGCGAAGTGCGGCGGCGCCAGCGGATCGAGTCCCTGCCGATCCGCATCGGCCGCGGCTACGGCAACGACTTCATCCTCGACGACCCGCATACGGCGGCCGAGCACGCCATTGTCGAGAACGACGGCGCAAACGGCCTGCTGCTGCGCGACCTGGGCAGCCAGAATGGCGTGATCCACCGGGGACAGCGGCAACCGCAAGTGGCCATGACCGGCAACAGCATCGTGCGCCTCGGCCACACGCGCCTGCGCGTGCGCGCCAGCGATCATCCGGTGGCGCCCGAACTGGGCGACACGACCCGGCACGACTGGGAAGGCTTGCGCCCCGCCGTCGCCGGCCTGGCCATGATCGGCGCCTCGGCCGCCTTCAGCAACTGGCTCAGCGATGCGGACGCCTTCGAGCCGATTTCCTACCTGATGATCGTCGCCTATGCGCTGGCCGGCGGCCTCGTGTGGGCGTCGGTCTGGGCCGTGGCAAACCGATTGTTCGGCCATGTGGCGCGCTTCGGCCGCCACCTGTTCATCATCGGCTGCGGCCTGCTGGCCATGGAAGTGTGGGAACTGGCCAGCAACGTGGCGGCGTATGCGCTGTCGCTGGAAGCGCTGACGCGCTACGGACGGCATATGTTCATCGTCATCGTGTGCGCCATGATCTACTACCATTTGTGCACGATCAAGCCGCAGCATCCACGCCGCTTCGGCCTCGTCGCCGTCGTGCTGGCCATTCTCGGCTCGACCCTGATCCTGCTGAGCAACCTGCAGGCCAGCGGCCGCCTGGCCGACGAGACCTACATGTCCGTGATCTACCCGCCGGCCTTGCGCCTGAGCCCGAATCACACGACGGACGCCTTCTTCCGCGAGGCGGCCAGCCTGCAGCGCGCCGTCGATGCCGAACGGGGCAAGGCGGCCAAGGGGGCCGACGAAGACGAAGACAGCGGAGATTGACAACGCGCATGCAAAAAACCCGCCGGGCCCTCACAGACCGGCGGGCTTTTTATTGTTGCTTGGAACTTGCGCTTAAAACTTGCGCTTAAAACTTCGCTTCCTGCTTGCGGCGCGCCGTAAAGCCCAGCAAGCCCAGGCCGATCAGCAGCATGGCGTAGGTGCTTGGCTCAGGAACGGCCGAGATCAAGCCGTCATTGGCGCCGAAGCTGGCGAAATTGTTGTTGCCCGCCTTGAACTGCACTTGCTGGCCGCCATCGCAGCAGCCTTCCAGGCCGTAGATGCTCAAGGTGTGGTTGCCGGCCGACAGGGAGCTCGAACCGCTGAGGAACTGGCTGCCATTGTTGTAGTTGCCTGCCCACCACATGTCGTTGCTCTTGAAGTCCAGCGCCACGCCGTCGAGGAACAGGGCGCCGCCCTTGCCGAAATCGACGCCGCTGCGGAAGCTCCAGGCGCCCGCGTCGGCCGCGCTGACGCCAAAGTTGATCACGGATTTGAAAGCGATGTTCGAGCCGCTGCCGAACAGGCCGCTGTTGCTGACGTTGTTGTAGCTGGCAATCGTCGTCGAGCCATAGCCGGCGCCTGGTGTGGCCACGGCGGCATTCACGACGGACTGGTAGTCGGCGGCGGAGCTTTGCGCGCTGGCGCCCGAATAGCCGGTGGACAAGGTGATGGTGCTGGCGTTCGCGTGGGCAAACACACCGACAGCGATCAGGGACAGGGCGATTTTAGGCAAGTTTTTCATGATGGTATCCAGTAAGTAAGTATTCAGTGGGCGCAGCAAGGGGCGCTGGAGCTGAATACACGCTGCATTGAGGCGTGTCGGCGTAGCGCTAGGGATTACGTGAATGAGCGGTCGGGGACGTGGCTTCCGCGAAACAGCGCGGACTTGCGGCGTGCCATGGCGGCACTGCAAGCGTCCTGGAAAGGGTTCGGGTTCCCGGGACAAGGCCAGACAATTGACGGGTCAGGTAAGACGATGAAGCTATTCTAGCTTAAATTCCCTGCAAGAAAAGTATTTTTCTTTTGATCATGAAAGATATTTTTCTGGCAAGTGCCCTTCCAGCGGCGGAAAAGCGCCATGCCCCACTCTGTCGCGACGACTATGCTCGGCGCGCGGCGTGTCGCGGCGGCACCACAGACCAGTCCGTCAGTGTCGCATCTTGCGCATTTCTTTTCGCATGCCGCTGCACCACGGGGCGAAACAGCATGGCAAAATGTAGTCACGCTGCTATCTGTCCGATGAGGGGGAAAGAGGAATGGTCGACCTGGAAGAACTACGCTATCTGGCACTGTCGTTTCCCGACACTACCGAGGAAGAACACCACGACCGTCCATCGTTCCGCGTGGGCGGGAAGATCTTCGCCACCCTGCCCGACGACGAGCACATCAACGTGCTGCTCGATGCGGAAGCGGCGCATATCGCCACCGTCATCACGCCATCGGGCTGCGAGAAACTGTGGTGGGGCGAACGCCTGGCCGGCATCACGGTGCGCCTGGCGGACGCCGAGCTCGACATGCTGGCCGCCGCCCTGACGGCCGCCTGGCGGCGCAAGGCGCCCAGCGACCTGGCCAAGACCATCGCCCCGACAGGATAGTTACATCGGCCAATTACGCAGCAGCAAGCCCACCATCTGCTGCAATTGCTCGCGCGAGACGCCGGCCGCCGCCTGGATGGCCATGCCCTGCGACAAGGTCACGACAAAGCGCGCCTGCTGCTCCGGGCAGGAATCGGGCGGCAAATCCCCCTCTTCCCTGGCGCGCCGCAAACGGTCGCGCAACTTGATTTCACCGCGCAGCCGGCGCGCGAACAATTCATCGCGGATCGGCAAGGCATCGTCGCTGCAGGCCAGTGCCGCATTGACGCCCATGCAGCCGTGCGGGCCGTCCGGCATGGTTTGCGCGTCGACATACTGCGTCAGCAACGCTTCCACCACCTGGCGCGCCGTCGGCTGCTCCAGTGCCGCATCGAAAAACCGCATGCGCGTGTCGCTGTAGCGTTCGAGCGCCTTGTGGAACAGCTGCTCCTTGTTGCCGAAGACGGCATACAGGCTGGGCCGGTTCATGCCCATGGCCTTCGTCAATTCCGGCAGGGAACTGCCTTCATAGCCCTTTTCCCAGAACACTTTCATGGCGCAATCGAGCGCCTCGTCCGCGTCAAACGTGCGTGGCCGTCCCGTTTTCGCCTTGCCTGTCTCAGCTGCTTTCTCTTGTTTCATACCGATCGGTAAAAAATTATGACGACGATGTTCGTTTCCAGATATTATATACCGACCGGTTAAAAACCTCCGGGCTTTTCAGGAACCTCTATGCACACACCTTCCAACACTTCCGGCGACGATACCACCGTGGCGCCGTGGCTGGCCGTCCTGTCGGTCGGCATCGGCGCCTTCGCCCTCGTCACCTCCGAATTCCTGCCCGTCGGCCTGCTGCCGGCCATGGCCGCCGAACTGGCCATCAGCAAGGGCCAGGCGGGGCTGATGATCACCACGCCTGGCATCGTTGCCGCGTTTGCCGCCATCTTCGTCACCGTCGGCTCGGGCCGCCTTGACCGCCGCATCGTGCTGCTGGCCCTCACCGCCCTGCTGATCGCCTCGAACCTGCTGGTGGCGCTGGCGCCCTCGTATACGTGGATACTGCTGGGCCGCGCCATGCTGGGCGTGGGCGTGGGCGGCTTCTGGGCCATCGGCAGCGCCATCGGGCCGCGCCTCGTGTCGCCGCAGCACGCGTCGCGCGCCATGTCCATCATCTTCGCCGGCGTCTCGCTGGGCACGGTGGCGGGCGTGCCGGCCGGCGCGCTGGTGGGCGAACTGGTGGGATGGCGAGTGGCTTTCGGTGCGGCCAGCGCCATTGCCGTGCTGGTCTTCATCGGCCAGCTCTTGCTGCTGCCCAAGCTGCCGCCGACGCAAGCCATCCGCTTGCGCCAGTTGCCGATGATTTTCGGCATCCGCAAAGCCAGGCTGGGCCTGATCGCCACGGCCCTGATCTTCACGGGCCAGTTCGCCGCCTATACGTATATCGCGCCCTTCCTCACGCAAGTGTCGCACCTGGCGGCCGGCACCGTCAGCGCCATGCTGCTCGTGTACGGCGCTTCAGGCTTCATCGGCAACCTGGTGGGCGGCTGGGCCGCCGGCCGCTACGAACGGGCCGCGCTGATGGTGACGGGCGCCGTACTGGGCTTGTCCACCCTGGCCCTGGCCGCGTTCGGCAGCCATTCGGTGACAGCCATGCTGCTCGTGGCCGTGTGGGGCTTCGGTTTCGGCGCCATGCCGATCGCCGTGCAAACGTGGATGTTCAAGGCGGCACCACATTTGATGGAAGGCAGCAGCGCGCTGTTTGTCGCCATCGTGCAAGTATCGCTGGCGTCGGGTGCGTTACTGGGCGGCATGGCCGTTGACCGGCTGGGCGTATCGAGCGCGATGGTGCTCGGTGGCCTGTTCGCCCTCGGCTGCGCCTTGACGATCGCGCTCTTCGGCAAACCGCAAGCCAGCGCCAAGGCTGGCGCGGCCTGCCCCGCGTCGTAAAAAATCAGATGCGGCCGCGGCGAAATTCGCCAAGGAATTTCGTCACTTCGGCCGGCGTCATCACGATGTCCGCATCACCGTGATACGCATACAGGAAAGGCGTGCCGCCCAGGCGGTCCGTCAGCTTGGCAAACAATAAAAAGCGGCTGCCCAGCGGATAGCGCTGCGGGTCGGCCAGGCGGCGCGAGCACTGCACGGCCAGCTCGGGCGAGAAAGCCTGCCCCGGCACGGGACGGATTTCCACCTTGCCATCGATGGCGCGCGATTCGACGGCAACGTGCCGGTATGCATAAGTATCACGGGCCATGCCGCCACCTTGAATGAAGTAAAGGCGCCATCTTAAGCGAAGTGGGCGCCTGGCGTGCTACCGCGGCACGATGCGCAGCAGGCGGCCATTGTCTTCATCGGTCAGTGCATACAGATAGCCGTCCGGCCCCTGGCGCACGTCGCGCACGCGCGCGCCGATGTCCAGGCGGTCCTGTCCCGTCACCTTGCCGCTGGCATCGACGGCGATGCGGCGGATATCCTTGGCCGCCAGGCCGCCGCTGAAGATGCTGCCGCGCCAGGCGGCAATCTTGTCGCCCGTGTAGACGGCCAGTCCCGACGGCGCCGGCGACGGCACCCAGGCCACGCTCGGATTGAGCATGCCCGGCACTTCGTGCTTGCCGACCGGTTCACGCGTCTTGTAGTCGGCGCCATAGCTTTGCAAAGGCCAGCCGTAGTTAGCGCCCGCCGTCACCAGGTTCAGCTCGTCGCCGCCGTACGGCCCGTGCTCCGTGGCCCACACGCGGCCGGAAACAGGATCGAGCGCCAGGCCCTGCACGTTGCGGTGGCCGTACGACCAGATTTCCGGCAAGGCCCCCTTGGCCGCCAGCGGATTGCCGGGCGCCGGTTTCCCGTCTTCCGTCAGGCGCAGGATGGAACCCTGGTGCGTGGACAGGTTTTGCGCCTGCTCGCGCGCCGGCCGGTCGCCGATGCGCAGCGGCGGATTGCCGCCATCGGCCACGCTCATCAGCAAAGTGCCATCCGGCAGCCACAGCAGGCGCGAACCGAAATGCTGGCCGCCGCTCTTGTCCGTGGCCACCTTGAACAGGGTCTGGATGCCCGTCACCTTCTTGCCATCGAACACGCCGCGCACCAGGGTCGTGCGGTTGGCATCATTGTTGCCCGTCGATAGCGTCATGTACACGCGGGGATTGGGCTTGCCAGCATCCTGCGGGTGGATGACGATATCGAGCAAGCCGCCCTGCCCGCCAGTAAACACCGTGGGCATGCCTTCCAGCGCCACGTCCTCGAACTTCTTGCCATTGAGCAGATGCAAGGTCCCCTGCTTGCTCGTGACGAGCGCGCGTCCCTCGCCCAGCCAGGCGATGCCCCACGGCTGGCGCACGCCCTGCGCGACGGTCTCGGCCTTCCAGCCCTGTTTGGCGGCGGGCGGCTCGCCCGTGGCCCGCAGTGCGGCCCAGGCCGATGGCGCGGCGGCCAATGCGAATGCAAGCAAGATGCTGGTACGGCGTCGCTGGAACATGCTCTCTCCTGTCAGTAGTCGATAATCGGTGGCGTATCAGGCCCGCAGCAGCAAGGCCACGGCTTCGGCCGCGATGCCCTCTTCCCGCCCCAGGTAACCGAGCTTTTCATTCGTCTTGGCCTTGATGTTGACCTGGCCGACAGCGACGCCCAGGTCGTCGGCCACGTTGGCGCACATGGCGGCGATGTGCGGCGCCATTTTCGGGCGCTGGGCAATGATGGTGGCGTCGACGTTGCCGATGATATAACCGGTGGCTTGCACGCGGCGCACGGCTTCGCGCAGCAGGGTGCGCGAATCGGCGCCCTTGAATTGCGCGTCCGTGTCGGGGAAATGGCGGCCGATGTCGCCCAGGGCGGCGGCGCCGAAGATGGCGTCCGTGATCGCGTGCAGCAGCACGTCCGCGTCGGAATGGCCGAGCAAGCCCAGGTGATGGGGAATCTTCACGCCGCCGATGATCAGGTCGCGGTTTTCCACCAGCGCGTGGCAATCATAGCCCTGGCCGATGCGAAATGGGAGGTCGGGTGTCGTTGTGTGCATGCGGGTCTCTCTGGAATTCAAGGATGGGCCAAGTACAACTCGGCCGTGTGTATGTCGCGCGGCAAGGTCACCTTCAGGTTGCGCGGGTGGCCTTCGACAAGCTTGGGCGCCAGGCCCAGCGCTTCGACGGCGCTCGCGTCGTCCGTGATCGCTTGCGGGTCGGGCGCTTCGGACAAGGCTTGGTGCAGCAAGGCATAGCTGAACATTTGCGGCGTCTGCGCCAGCCATAGATGGTCGCGCGGCACCGTCTGCGCCGACAGGCCGTCCTGCCCCGCCCGCTTGACGGTATCGACCACGGGCAAGGCCAGCAGCCCCCCGGCCGGATGCTCACCGACTTCGGTGATGAGCTTTGCGATCAGTGCCGGCGTCAGGCCGGGACGCGCCGCATCGTGCACCAGCACCTGGTCGTGGGCAGCGATGCTGCCGTGCATGGCGTGCATGGCGTGCAAGCCATTGAGGATGCTTTCCATGCGCGTGGCGCCGCCGCAGCGCAGCACAGTCACGCCGTGTTCCGGCACGACCATGTCGATCACGCCATCGTCGGCGCTGACGACGACATACGTATGCGCGATCAGGGGGCTGGCGAGAAAGGCGTCGAGCGCATGGCGCAGCATGGGTTTGCCGGCGATGGCTAAATATTGCTTGGGACTGCCCGCCTCCATGCGCGCGCCCACGCCCGCGGCGGGGATCAGCGCAAAGTAACGGATGGTGTTCGGTGCTGCTGTCATGCCATTCCTTGTCTAGTTGGCGGGCGCTGCCTTGCCCGCCAGGATGTTCTGGATTTCGCCTTTGCACGCCTTGCCCAGGCGCGCATATTCTTGCGGAGAATCGATGGCCGCCTGCAAGGTTTCCACCTTGCGCATTTCGGCCTTAATGTAGGGCAACCAGCCCGTGTCGATCTCGCGCGCCAGCGCCGCCTTGGCCGTGCCGCTGGGCGCATACAGGGGCCGCGCCTCGAAGCGTTTGGCCAGCGCCGCGCGCACGGTCTTTTCCACGCGCGGCAAGTGTTCCATATAGGTTTTCATGTGCCGCAGCTCGTGCGCGAGTATCTCATCATACGCGCAAGTGCCGGGGGCAAATTCGCGGCCGATATAGATCACGACGGGCGCATACGTGAGGGTCACGGTAATCTGCGGCGCCACGCATTCATAGCCGCTGGCCGGATCTTGCAGCATGGGGCCGGCCAGGGCGATGGCCACGCGCGAATCCGTCTTCGTCAAGCCCAGCACCCAGGTGTTGGCGCGCGCCATGCCCTTCATCACCGTCAGGGCCTTGTACGGCAGATGCGTGTCGATGCTGTAGCCATTCTGCTGCGCCGTCAGCACGGACACCGTCTTGCTGATCGTGTCTTCGCAGCGCACCTGGAACGGCGTGCGCGCGGCCGCCAGCGTGTCCAGGCTGGCGGCCGCCAGCAGCAGGAAGATTGCCGTGCGCATGCGCTGTATCAGGCCGGTTGCCACACGCCGCTGGTGATCTTGTCGAGCCAGAAGATGCCGATGACGGTTTTCACGTCCGTGATCGTGCCATCCTTGACCCAGTCGAGCAGCTGCGGCACCGTGGCCGTAAATGTCTCGAGGAATTCGCCTTCATCGAGCTGGCGTTCACCGGCCACGAGTCCGCGCGCCAAAAACAGTTCCAGATGTTCATCGGAATACGCAATGGCGTTATGGATGGTGGAGACGAATTGCCAGTCGCTGGCCGTGTAGCCCGTCTCTTCCAGCAACTCGCGCTGAGCGCAAGCCAGGTGCGATTCGCCCGCGTCGATCTTACCGGCCGGGAATTCAATGAAGACCCGGTCCAGCGGATAGCGGTACTGGCGTTCCATCAGCACCGTGCCATCGTCGAGCAGCGGCAAGATGACGACGGCACCCGGATGCAGAACGAATTCGCGCGCCGTGATCTTGCCGTCCGGCAGGGCAACACGGTCGCGCTGCACGCGCAGGAAGCCGCCTTGGTAGACGAGCTCGCCATCGACCTTGGTTTCAATCAATTGCGTATCAGTGGCTTGGGTATCCATGGAATTCCTTTATTCAATAAAAAAACGGCGCCAGAGGCGCCGCTTTCGGTCGTTGTTGCTAACGGCGTTTGCGCAGGTAACGCCCGACAAAGCCCGGGAAAGCCAGCACCAGGAACAGACAGCCGGTGATGGCATAGAACTCCCACGTCTGCGGGAAACCGTTGCCGATGCGCGCTTCGAGCGCGAACGCCACGGCGCCGACGATGAAGTACAGAATCACCATCTCCAGCAGGCGCAGCGCCAGCGGCTTGCGCCAGCCCTGCTCCGCTTGCGCCGCCTTTTTCAGGGGCACGGCGGCAAACAGTTTTTCGTTCAAGAAAGGCAGGTTGGCGCCCAGGATGCCCAGGGCGATCACCAGCCAGCTCGAGACGGTGACATCCATCGGTCAGGACGCCAGGGTCTTGGTGATGGCCGAAGCGCAGGCCGCCAGGATGCTGTTAGGCATGACGCCCAGCGCCAGAACGAACACGCCGTTCAGGGCCAGCACGACGCGCATGTCGCCATGCACGACCAGCGCATTGCTGTCGGTCGGCTCGTCGAACCACATCATTTTCACGACGCGCAGGTAGTAGAAGGCGCCGATCAGCGAGAACAGCACGGCGGCGATGGTCAGCCACAGCTGGCCCGTGGCCAGCACGGAGGCCAGCACCGAGTACTTGGCCATGAAGCCCATCAGCGGCGGCACGCCGGCCAGCGAGAACATGAACAAGGTCATCACCAGCGCGAAGATCGGGCTGCGTTTGCCCAGGCCCTTGAAGTCGGCCAGTTCTTCTGCTTCGAAACCATTACGTGCCAACAACATGATCACGCCAAAGGTACCCAGGGTGGTGAACACGTAGGTGATGACGTAGTACATCGAAGCGCCGTAGGCGGTGGCTGCGCCAGCCGCGTTCAGCGTGTTGTTCGGCGCGTCGACGGTGCCCGACAGCAAGCCCAGCAGGACGAAGCCCATTTGTGCGATGGTCGAGTACGCCAACATGCGCTTCAGATTCGTTTGCGCGATGGCGGTGAAGTTACCGATGGCCAGCGACATCACGGCCAGCACCAGCAGCATTTGCTGCCAGTCATGCGCCATCGGCAGCAAGCCCTCGCCCAGCAAGCGCAGGGTGATGGCAAACGCGGCCAGTTTCGGCGCGCCGCCCAGCAGCAAGGTCACGGCCGTTGGCGAACCTTGATACACGTCAGGCACCCACATGTGGAATGGCACGACACCCAGTTTGAAGGCCAGGCCGGCTACGAGGAACACCAGGCCGAAGACCATGATGGTGCCGTTGGTCTTGCTGTTTTCCAGCGCCACGCGCAGTTCGCCCAGGTCCAGGGTGCCGGACGCGCCGTACAGCATCGAGATACCGTACAACATGAAACCGGAAGCCAGCGCGCCCAGGATGAAGTATTTCATGGCCGCTTCCGTGGCCTTGGCATTGTCACGGCGCAAAGCGATCAGCGCGTACAGCGACAGCGACATCAGTTCCAGACCCAGGTAGATGATCAGGAAGTTGTTGGCCGAGATCATGATCATCTGGCCCAGCAGTGCAAACAGGGCCAACACGTAGAACTCGCCGCCCAGGTTGCCCGACAGCATGTTGCGGTCGGTGGCATAGGCACGCGAGTAGATCAGGGTCAGCGCCACGGCGCCGTACGAGAACAGTTTCAGCAGCTGCGACATCGGGTCCGACACGAACATGTTATGGAACGTGTAGACGGTGGTGCCCGCGTTGAAGTCGCCCACGGTCAGCAAGGCGCAGCCTGCCAAGGTCAGCAGGGACAGCGCATAGGTGATCGAACGCTTCGCCGCAGGCAAGAACATATCGATCAGCAAGAGCGCCGACGTGGCGATCAGCAGAAAGATTTCCGCGTACAGCGGTACCAGATTAGGTGCATTAGTCATGTTATCGGTCTTCTATTTAAGGCAACTTGCTGATGGCGACATGCTGCAGCAGGTCGGCAACCGAAGTTTGCATCGTGTCGGTGAACGGGGCTGGGTACAGACCCATCACGAGCACGGCGATGGCCAGCACAGCAAGCATGAAGAATTCACGTTTGTTGATGTCGGTCAATTCGGCCACGTGCTTGTTCTTGATCTTGCCGAACACCACGCGCTTGGCCATCCACAGCGAGTACGCCGCGCCCCAGATCAGTGCCGTTGCAGCCAGCAGGCCGATCCAGAAGTTGTATTGCACCGCGCCCAGGATCACCATGAACTCGCCGACGAAGCCGGACGTCGCTGGCAGACCGCAGTTGGCCATCGAAAACAGCACGAAGAAGGCGGCAAATTTCGGCATGCGGTTCACGACGCCGCCGTAGTCGGCGATGTTGCGGGTATGCATGCGGTCATACAGCACGCCGATGCACAGGAACATCGCGCCGGAGATGAAGCCGTGCGAGACCATCTGCACGATACCGCCCTGCACCGAGATGTCGTTGAACATGAAGAAGCCCAGGGTAACAAAACCCATGTGCGCGATCGACGAATAGGCGACCAGTTTTTTCATGTCGGTTTGCACCAGGGCAACCAGACCGATGTAGATGACGGCGATCAGCGACAAGGCGATCATGAAGCCCGACAGGTAGTGGCTGGCGTCCGGCGTGATCGGCAGCGAAAAGCGGAGAAAACCATATGCGCCCAGTTTCAGCATGATAGCGGCCAGCACGGCGGAACCGCCCGTAGGCGCTTCCACGTGGACGTCCGGCAACCACGTATGCACGGGGAACATCGGCACCTTGACGGCAAACGCCATCAGGAAGGCCAGGAAGATGAAGATCTGTTCGTTCATCGTCAGCTTGAACGCGTGCCAGGCCAGGATGTCGAAGGTGCCCGACACATTGCGCAGGTAGATGATGGCAACCAGGGTCAGCAGCGAACCGAAGAAGGTGTACAGGAAGAACTTGAACGACGCGTACACGCGGTTCGAACCGCCCCAGATACCGATGATGATGAACATCGGAATCAGGGTTGCTTCAAAGAAGAAGTAGAACAGCAAGCCGTCCAGCGCGCAGAACACGCCGATCATCAGGCCCGACAGGATCAAAAACGAGCCCATGTACTGGGCGATGCGCTTCTCGATCACTTGCCAAGCCGAAATGACGACGATGACCGTGATGAAAGCCGTCAGTGGCACGAACCACAGGGACAGGCCGTCGATACCCAGCGAGTACCAGATATTGAAGGTTTCAATCCACGGTGCTTTTTCGACGAATTGCATGCCGTGTGCGGCGTTGTCGAAATGCTGGATCAGCGGCAAGGTGCACAGCATGCTGAGCACGGCGCCAGCCAGCGACAGCCAGCGGGTAAAGCCCGCTTTGCTGTCACGGCCGAGAGCCAGGATCAGGACGCCGCAAATGATCGGCACCCAGATCGACAGACTCAGGTAAGGAGGTAATGTAGAAATCGTAGACTGCATCATGGTTCTCAGTATTCTTTTATCAGGTCAGCTTACTTAGCGGGCCAGAATGGCAGGAAATAGATCAGGAAGCCCAGCACGCCCAGGATCATCACGAATGCATAGTGATAGATGTAGCCGGTCTGCAGCACTCGCGACAGCGAGGACAGCCAGGCGACGACCTTGGCGCTGCCATTGACGACGAAACCGTCGATCAGCTTCTTGTCACCGAAGTTCCACAGGCCATTACCCAGCAAGCGGGCACCGCCGGCGAACACGACTTCATTGAACTTGTCCATGTAGTACTTGTTGTCCAGCAGGGTGTGGATCGCGTGGAACTTGGCAAAGAACCAGGCCGGTACACGCGGGTTGACCATGTAGCAGTAGTAGGCTGCCACCACGCCGGACAATGCCAGCCAGAACGGTGCCGTCGACAGGCCGTGGATCGCCATCGCCATTGCGCCGTGGAATTCATGCGACAACTCTTCCATTGCTGGATGGTTTTCGCCCACAAAAATCACGCCCTTGAAGAAATCGCCATGCAGCATCGGGCCGATCGTCAGGTAACCGATGATCAAGGAAGGGATCGCCAGCATCACCAGCGGGAACCAGACGACGAACGGCGATTCATGCGGCTTCTGGCCAGGTTCCAGACCATGGTGGCCGTGGTCGTCTTCCTCTTCTTCATGGCCATGGTCATCATGGGCATCGCCGTGCGCGCCATGGGCCGCTTTCGGTGCGTGATGGTCGTCATGACCGTGCGCATGCGCCTGGCCGAAACGTTCCTTGCCGTGGAAAACGAGGAAGTACATGCGGAACGAGTAGAAGGCGGTGACGAACACGCCAGCCAGCACGGCGAACTGGGCAAAGCCAGCGCCCCAGATGTGCGTCGCTTCGACGGCTTCGATGATGCTGTCTTTCGAGTAGAAACCGGAGAACAGCGGCGTGCCGATCAGGGCCAGCGAACCGATCAGGGAAGTGATCCACGTGATCGGCATGTACTTGCGCAGGCCGCCCATGTTGCGGATGTCTTGATCGTGGTGCATGCCGATGATGACGGAACCGGCGCCCAGGAACAGCAGTGCCTTGAAGAATGCGTGCGTCATCAGGTGGAACACCGCCACCGAGTATGCGGACGAACCGAGCGCCACGGTCATGTAGCCGAGCTGCGACAGGGTCGAGTAAGCAACGACGCGCTTGATGTCGTTCTGGATGATGCCCAGGAAGCCCATGAACAGCGCCGTGATGGAGCCGATCACGAGGATGAAGGACAGTGCCGTGTCGGACAGTTCGAACAGCGGCGACATGCGCGAAACCATGAAGATACCGGCCGTCACCATCGTCGCGGCGTGAATCAGTGCCGAGATCGGGGTAGGACCTTCCATCGAGTCAGGCAGCCACACGTGCAGCGGGAACTGCGCCGATTTGCCCATCGCGCCGATGAACAGGCAGATGCAGGCTACGGTCAGCAGGGCCCAGTCGGTACCCGGCAGGGAGAGCAGCGCCAGTTCGTCTTTCTTGGCGAACACTTCCTGGTAGTTCATGGTGCCGGCGTAAGCCAGCAGCAGGCCGATACCGAGGATGAAACCGAAGTCGCCCACGCGGTTGACAAGGAAAGCCTTCATGTTGGCCACGATGGCCGTCGGACGCTGGTACCAGAAACCGATCAAGAGGTAAGAGACCAGACCCACGGCTTCCCAACCGAAGAACAGTTGCAGGAAGTTGTTGGCCATGACCAGCATCAGCATCGAGAACGTGAACAGCGAGATGTAGGCGAAGAAGCGGTTGTAGCCTTCGTCGTCCTTCATGTAGCCGATCGTGTAGATGTGCACCATCAGCGAGACGAAGGTGACCACGCACATCATCATCGCCGACAGCGAATCGATCTGGAAGCCCACTTCCATCTTCAGGGTGCCGATCGTCATCCAGTTATAGATCGTGCCATTGAATGTCGCGCCATCCATCACTGCCAGCAGTGTCTGCACGGACAGGATGAACGCAATCAGTACGCCCAGGATCGTCGCGGTATGCGACGTCTTGCGTCCGACCAAATTACCCAGGAACTGGGTGCCAAGCAAGCCTGCAATCGCGGCACCGGCCAGCGGCGCCAGCGGTACGGCAAGAAGGAGGTTAGGGTTGAGGAGTTGCCCCGCCATGATGAACCTTAATCGTTATTATTCGAGAGATCGAGTCTGAAAAACATCAGCCTTTGAGGCTGTCCAGGTCTTCGACGTTGATGGTATCCAGATTACGGAACATCACCACCAGAATAGCCAGACCGATAGCCGACTCAGCGGCGGCAACCGTCAGGATGAAGAAAACGAAGATCTGACCGGCCGCGTCGCCCATGAAATGGGAGAACGCGATGAAATTCATATTCACCGCCAGCAACATCAATTCGATTGCCATCAGCAATACGATGATGTTCTTGCGGTTCAGGAAAATACCGACGATCGAGATTGCGAACAGGATCGCGCCCAGGACCAAAAAATGTGTGAGCGATAATGTCATGGTGCCTCCTTAACTTCCGGCTCAGCCGCAGGACGCTCGACTACCGCGTCCATCTTGATGATCTTCAGGCGGTCGTTGCGCTTGACGCGCACGGCATCGCCCGGAGCAAAGTGCTTGGTGTCCTTGCGTTTGCGCAGGGTCAGCGCGACCGCGGCAACGATGGCCACCAGCAGCACGACGGCGGCGATCTCGAAGGCGAACACATATTCCGTGTAGATCAGCAGGCCCAGTTCCTTGGTGCCGCCCAGGTTGACGTTGACCGGCGCGATGCTAGGCGCAAAGTTGCGGAAACCGTGCCACAGGACAGCGGCCATTTCCAGCACGATGATCACGCCCACCGTCACCGACAAAGGCAGGTAGCCCCAGAAGCCTTCGCGCATGCGGTCGATATTGATATCGAGCATCATGACCACGAAGAGGAACAGCACCATCACGGCGCCGACGTACACCAATACCAGCACGATGGCCAGGAATTCAGCTTGCAGCAGCATCCAGATGCCCGCTGCGGAAAAGAAGGACAGTACCAGGAACAGTACTGCGTGGACCGGATTACGGGCCGTGATGACGCGCGTCGCTGCCAGAATCAAGATCAGCGCGAAGGCGTAAAACAAAATTGTTTTAAAGTCCATAAAAAACCCAATAGACGTACAGATGAACGAGGGGCGCGCCGCAGCCAGTGGCTACGGCGCATCCATCAGCGATAAGGTGCGTCGGCGGCGCGCGCAGCGGCGATGTCATTTTCATAACGATCACCCACGGCCAGCAACATCTCTTTCGTGTAATACAAATCCCCGCGTTTCTCGCCGTGGTATTCCAGGATTTGCGTCTCGACGATCGAATCGACCGGGCAGGACTCTTCGCAGAAACCGCAGAAGATGCACTTGGTCAAATCAATATCGTAACGCGTGGTGCGGCGCGAACCGTCGTCACGCTGTTCCGATTCGATCGTGATGGCCATCGCCGGGCAAACCGCTTCGCACAGTTTGCAGGCGATGCAACGTTCCTCGCCGTTCGGGTAGCGGCGCAGCGCGTGCAAGCCACGGAAACGCGGCGAGATCGGTGTCTTCTCTTCCGGGAATTGCACCGTGATCTTGCGCGAAAACATGTACTTGCCTGTCAACGCCATGCCCTTGATCAGCTCGCCTAACAAGAGGCTGCTGAAGAAATCTTTTACCTTATCCATTCGTATGCACTCTCTTACTTCCAAATATTCCAGGATGTCTGCATCCAGGCAGCGACGAAGACCAGGTAGACCAGCGTCAACGGGATAAACACTTTCCAGCCGAGGCGCATGATCTGGTCATAACGGTAGCGTGGGAAAGTACCGCGCACCCAGATGAACACCGACACGATGAAGAAGGTCTTGACGAACAGCCAGAAGAAGCCGCCGAAACCACCCCAGAACTCGAGGAAGGCAAATGGCGCGGACCAGCCACCGAGGAACATGATCGAAGCCAGCGCAGCGATCAGGATCATGTTGGCGTATTCGGCCAGCATGAACATGGCGTAGGCCATGCCCGAGTACTCGACCATGTGGCCGGCAACGATTTCCGACTCGCCTTCGACGACGTCGAACGGGTGGCGGTTGGCTTCAGCCAGGCCCGACACCAGGTAGATGACGAACATCGGCAGCAGCGGCAGCCAGTTCCACGACAGGAAGTTCACGCCCTTGTCGGCGAAGTAGCCGATTTGCTGGCCGCCGACGATGTCGATGAAGTTCAGGCTGCCCGATACCATCAGCACGATGACCATCACGAAGCCCATCGGGATTTCATACGAAATCATCTGTGCCGAAGCGCGCATGGCACCCATGAACGAATACTTCGAGTTCGAGGCCCAGCCGGCGATGATGATGCCGTAGACTTCCATCGAGGTAATCGCCAGCAGCATCAGCAAGCCCGCGTTGACGTTGGCCAGCACGGCTTGCGGGCCGAACGGCACGACCGACCAGGCGGCCAGGGCCGGCATGATGGTCATGATCGGGCCGATCACGAACAGGCCCTTGGCGGCCTTGGACGGGATGATGATCTCTTTGAACAGGAGTTTCAGCGCATCGGCGATCGGCTGCAGCAAGCCCAATGGACCGACGCGGTTCGGGCCGACGCGGATCTGGATCCAGCCGATCAGCTTGCGTTCCCACAAGGTCAGGTAGGCAACCAGGCCCATCAGCGGCAACAGCACGCACAGGATCTTGATCAGGGTCCAGAAGAACGGCCACGAGCCGCCCAGCAAATCCTGGCCGCCGCTGTTGATGACGTTTACAAATTCAGGCAGAGCCATCAGATTTTCCCCTCTGCTGTTTCAACTGTGATGTCACCGAACATGCCGCCCAGGCCAGCCGTCGAGGCATGCGCCGCCGACACCTTGACCACATTGGCTGGCAGGCCGGCGTGAATTGCCGCCACCAGGATGGCGCTGCCGGAGCCTTGCGCCACTTTGACCTTGTCGCCCGCCTTGATGCCCAGCTTGCCAGCCAGTTCGGCGGACAGGTGTGCCTGCGGCGCGGCGCCATCGACCGTGCGTTGCAACGGTTCGGAGCGGCGGACCAGCGCGTCGGCGAAGTAGATCGGCACGTCGGCGATGCGTTGCAGCGCTGGCGAAGCCGGCGCATACGTTGCCGCTTCCGGTGCGTTCCTGGCGATGTTGTTCAGCTGTGCCGACAGATCGGTCACGCCGGCACCGAACGCTTCGTCGCGGATCGCTTCGGAGGTGTCGTAGTCGAAACCGGCCAGGCCCAGGATGTTGCCCAGGACGCGCAGCACTTTCCAGGCTGGACGGGTTTCCGCCAGCGGCTTGACGGTGCCGTTGAAGCTTTGCGCGCGGCCTTCGCAGTTGACGAAGGTGCCCGAGGTTTCAGCGAACGGCGAGATCGGCAGCAAGACATCGGCGTAATCCATGCCGTGCTTGAAGGCGGACATGGCCACGACCATGTCGGCGCCATCGAGGGCGGCGCGGGCCGCTTGTGGATTGGCGGCATCGAGTTCCGGCTCGGCGTGCAGCAGCACGTAGGCTTTTTTCGGCACGGCAAACGCGGCTTGCACATTGGCGCGCGGCTTGGCGACCAGGTGCGCGCCAACCGTGTTGGCCGCTTCCGTCAGGTAGCCGAGCTTGGCGCCCGTCTGTTCGGCGATCCATTGCGCGGCAGCATGCAGTTGCGACGCTTGCGGGTGTTGCGTTGCCGCGTTACCCAGCAGCACGGCGCCATGGTCGCCGGCCATCAGGCTGGCGGCGATGGCGACGGCCACGTCCGAAGCGGCGACCGCTTCAAAACCGGCTGGCGCGGCGATTTCTTTGGCTTTCGCAACAGCGACGACCACTTCCGACAAGGCCGCCAGCCAATCGCTCGGCGCGACAATCATCTTGTTGGCGATGGTGATCAGCTGATCATCGTCGGCGGCGTGCAGGATCGACAGCTTGGCGCCGCCCTTGACGGACGCGCGCAAACGCGTGGCCAGCAATGGGTGATCCTTGCGCAGGAACGAGCCGATGACGAAGGCGCGCTTGATCTGGCCAAATTCGCTGATCGGCATGCCCAGCCATGGCTTGACGCCGGCGTCGAGCGCGAAGTCGGTCTGGCGCAGGCGGAAGTCGACGTTCTCGGAACCGAGACCGTGGGCGACTTTTTGCAGCAAGACCAGTTCTTCCACCGTCGAATGCGGCGTTGCCAGCGCGGCGATGGCGTCGGCGCCATGCTCGTGCTTGATGTTTTTCAAACCGTGCGCCACGTATTCCAGCGCGGTTTGCCAATCGACTTCCTTCCACTCGTTGCCTTGTTTCAGCATCGGGGAAGTCAGGCGTTCGGCGCTGTCCAGCGCTTCATACGAGAAACGGTCCTTGTCCGAGATCCAGCACTCGTTGACGGCTTCGTTTTCCAGCGGCAATACGCGCTTGACCTTGCCAGCTTTCACTTGCACGATCAGGTTCGAGCCGAGGCCGTCATGCGGGCTGACCGATTTGCGGCGCGACAGTTCCCACGTACGGGCGCTGTAGCGGAACGGCTTCGAGGTCAGTGCGCCAACCGGGCACAGGTCGATCATGTTGCCCGACAGTTCGGAGTCGACCGACTGGCCGACAAACGACACGATTTCCGAGTGTTCGCCGCGGCCGATCATGCCCAGCTCCATCACGCCGGCCACTTCCTGGCCAAAGCGTACGCAGCGGGTGCACTGGATGCAGCGCGACATTTCCTGCATGGACACCAGCGGACCGGCTTCCTTCGGCGTGACGACGCGCTTGTCTTCCTTGTAGCGCGATTCGCTCTTGCCGTAACCCACGGCCAAGTCTTGCAACTGGCATTCGCCGCCCTGATCGCAGATAGGGCAATCGAGCGGGTGGTTAATCAGCAAGAATTCCATGACCGACTTTTGCGCCTGCACAGCTTTATCGCTGGCGGAGCGCACGATCATGCCGGCACTGACCGGGGTCGCACAAGCGGGCAAAGGCTTGGGCGCCTTTTCCACTTCGACCAGGCACATGCGGCAGTTCGCTGCGATCGACAATTTCTTGTGATAGCAGAAGTGCGGAATGTAGGTTCCCAATTTGTTGGCGGCGTCCATCACCATGCTACCAGCAGGGACTTCGACTTTTTTGCCGTCTATTTCGATTTCAACCATGGTGATCGTTACCTGACGCAGCTTAGATATATGCGGGCACTAGGCAATGCTTGTGCTCGATATGATATTCAAATTCTTCACGGAAATTCTTAATGAAGGCCCGTACCGGCATGGCAGCCGCATCGCCCAGCGCGCAAATGGTGCGGCCCTGGATGTTGTCGGCGATCGAGTTGAGCATGTCCAGGTCGTCTGGACGACCCTGCCCCTGCTCGATGCGGTGCACCATGCGGTACATCCAGCCTGTGCCTTCACGGCAAGGCGTACACTGGCCGCACGATTCTTCAAAGTAGAAGTAGGACAGGCGTTCCAGCGCCTTTACCATGCAGCGTGTTTCGTCCATCACGATGACGGCGCCCGAACCGAGCATCGAACCGGCTTTCGCGATCGAGTCGTAGTCCAGGTCGGTCTGCATCATGATGTCGCCGCGGATCACCGGAGCGGACGAACCGCCAGGGATCACGGCCTTGATCTTTTTGCCACCACGCATGCCGCCTGCCAGTTCCAGCAGGGTCGCAAACGGGGTGCCGAGCGGCACTTCATAGTTGCCCGGTTTTTCCACGTCGCCCGAGATCGAGAAGATCTTCGAACCGCCGTTGTTCGGCTTGCCCATCGCCAGGTATTTCTCTGGACCGATGTTCAGCACGAATGGCACGGCCGCGAAGGTTTCCGTGTTGTTGATCGTCGTCGGCTTGCCGTACAGGCCAAACGAGGCAGGGAAAGGCGGCTTGAAGCGCGGCTGGCCTTTCTTGCCTTCCAGCGATTCGAGCAGGGCCGTTTCTTCGCCGCAGATGTAGGCGCCATAACCATGGTGCGCATGCAACTGGAACGAGAACTCGCTGCCCATGATCTTGTCGCCCAGGAAACCGGCGGCGCGCGCCTCTTCCAGCGCTTCTTCGAAACGCAGGTATTCCTGGAAGATTTCACCGTGGATATAGTTGTAGCCGACGGTGATGCCCATCGCATAAGCGCCAATGGCCATGCCTTCGATCAGCGCATGGGGATTGTAACGAATGATGTCGCGGTCCTTGAAAGTGCCCGGTTCGCCTTCATCTGTATTGCAGACGAGGTATTTCTGGCCCGGGAACTGGCGCGGCATGAAGCTCCACTTCAAGCCGGTAGGGAAACCCGCGCCGCCACGGCCGCGCAAGGACGACGCCTTGAGGTCGGCGATGATCTGTTCCGGCGTGATTTTCTCTTCCAGGATACGCCGCAGGGCCGAATAGCCGCCGCGGTTCACATAATCTTGCAAATGCCAGTTCTTGCCATCCAGATCCTTCAGGATCAATGGATCGATATGGCGGTTGTGGAGTGACGTCATTTCTTGAGTTCCTCCAGCATGGCGTCGATCTTCTCGTTCGACATCCAGCTGCACATGGTTTTATTACTGACCAGCAAGACAGGCGCATCGCCGCAAGCACCCATGCACTCGCCTTCAACCAGGGTGAACTGGCCGTCTGCGGTGGTTTCGCGGAAATCGATACCGAGTTTCTGCTTCAGGTAGTCTGCGGCGCGCACGCCGCCCGACAGGGCGCATGGCAGGTTGGTGCACACGGTGATCTTGTGCTTGCCCACGGGTTTCACGTTGTACATATTGTAGAACGTGGCCACTTCCTGCACGGCGATCGCCGGCATGCCGATGTAATCGGCCAGTTCCTTCATGGTTTCCGGCGCCAGCCAGCCCAGTTCATCCTGGGCATGGGCCAGCGCGGCCATGACGGCCGACTGACGCTGGTCGGCCGGGTACTTGGCCAGCTCGCGGTCAATTTTCTTATAGCATTGCTCTGATAACAACATACTTTTTGCCTCTTAGCGGTCAATACTGCCGAACACGATGTCTTGCGTCCCGATGATGGTCACGGCGTCGGCAAGCATGTGCCCACGCGCCATTTCGTCGAGCGACTGCAAGTGGGCGTAGTCTGGCGCGCGCAGTTTCATGCGGTACGGCTTGTTGGCGCCATCGGACACCAGGTATACGCCGAACTCGCCCTTCGGGTGTTCCACGGCGCTGTAGGCCTCGCCTGGCGGCACGTGGAAACCTTCCGTAAACAGCTTGAAGTGGTGAATCAAGGATTCCATGTTGGTCTTCATGTCGACACGGCCCGGAGGCGCCACCTTGCGGTTGCTGGTCATGACAGGACCTTCATTGTTGCGCAGCCACTCCACGCATTGCTTGATGATGCGGTTCGACTGGCGCAGCTCTTCCACGCGGACCAGGTAGCGGTCGTAGCAATCGCCGTTGGTGCCGATAGGAATGTCGAAATCCATCAGGTCGTACACTTCGTACGGCTGTTTCTTGCGCAAGTCCCACTGCACGCCCGAGCCGCGCAGCATGGCGCCCGTAAAGCCCATCGCCAGCGCATCTTCCGGCGAGACCACGCCGATGCCGACGGTACGCTGTTTCCAGATACGGTTGTCGGTCAGCAGGGTTTCGTACTCGTCCACCGAATTCGGGAAACGGCGCGCGAAGTCTTCGATGAAGTCCAGCAGGGAACCCTGGCGGTTTTCGTTCAGCTTGCCGATCGCCTTGGCGTTGCGGATGATCGAGGCCTTGTGCTGCGGCATCGCGTCCGGCAGGTCGCGGTACACGCCGCCCGGACGGTAATAGGCCGCGTGCATGCGCGCGCCCGAGACTGCCTCGTAGGCGTCGAACAAGTCTTCGCGGTCGCGGAAGCAATACAGGAACGGGCCCATGGCGCCAACGTCCAGCGCGTGGGTACCGAGCCACATCAGGTGATTCAGGATGCGCGTCATCTCGTCGAACATGACGCGGATGTATTGCGCGCGCAGCGGCACTTCCAGGCCCAGCATCTTTTCGATGGCCATCACGTACGCATGTTCATTGCACATCATCGACACATAGTCGAGACGGTCCATGTACGGCACGGATTGCAGATAGGTCTTCTGTTCGGCCAGCTTTTCGGTGGCGCGGTGCAGCAGGCCGATATGCGGGTCGGCGCGCTGGATGACTTCGCCATCCATCTCCAGCACCAGGCGCAGCACACCGTGCGCGGCCGGATGCTGCGGCCCAAAGTTCAGGGTGTAGTTCTTAATCTCAGCCATTATTTCATCCCGTAATGTTCTTCGCGGATCACGCGCGGCACGTTTTCCCGCGGCTCGATCGTCACGGGCTGGTAAATCACGCGCTTTTGTTCCGGATCGTAACGCATCTCGACATAGCCGGAGACGGGGAAATCCTTGCGGAACGGATGGCCGATGAAACCGTAGTCGGTCAGCAGGCGGCGCAAGTCGTTGTGGCCTTCGAAGAGGATGCCCAGCAGGTCGAACGCTTCGCGCTCGTACCAGTTGACGGCGCGCCAGATGCCGACCACGGAGGGCAGCAGCGGCATGTCGTCGTCGGGCGCGAACACGCGCACGCGCACGCGCCAGTTGTGCTTGACCGACAGCAAGTGCGAAACGGCCGCGAAACGCAGGCCGTCCCAGCTGCCGTCGCCATAGGTCGAGTAGTCGACGCCGCACAGGTCGAGCAATTGCTCGAAATGCAGGGTCGGATCGTCGCGCAAGGTCTGCATCACGGCCAGGTAGTCCTCGGCCTTGACGACCAGGGTGACTTCGCCCAGCGCAACCGTCGTGCTAACGCGATCGCCCAGGGCAGTGCCGAGGGCGTTTTGCAATACTTCTAAATGTGTTGTCATAATCTGAAGCGGCCCGGTTAGCGTGCGATCGTGCTGGTACGCTTGATCTTGTTCTGCAACTGCATGATGCCGTACAGCAAGGCTTCAGCGGTCGGAGGACAGCCAGGCACATACACGTCGACGGGCACGATGCGGTCGCAACCGCGCACCACGGAATAGGAGTAATGGTAGTACCCGCCGCCATTGGCGCAGGAACCCATCGAGATGACCCAGCGTGGCTCTGCCATCTGGTCGTAGACCTTGCGCAGGGCCGGCGCCATCTTGTTGCACAGGGTGCCGGCAACGATCATGACGTCGGACTGACGCGGCGACGGACGAAACACGACGCCGAAACGGTCCATATCGTAGCGGGCTGCGCCCACATGCATCATTTCGACCGCACAGCAGGCCAGACCGAACGTCATCGGGAACATAGACCCGGTGCGCGCCCAGTTGATCAGCTTGTCGGCCGAGGTGGTGATGAAACCTTCGCTTAATACGCCTTCAATAGCCATGGCTTATTCCCAGTCAAGGGCACCTTTCTTCCAAATGTACCAAAATCCGACCACGAATTCAGCGATGAACACCATCATCGTGACGAAACCGGCCCAGCCCAGGTCGCGCATTGCAACGCCCCACGGGAAAAAGAATGCCGTTTCCAGATCGAACAAAATAAACAGGATTGCGACCAGATAGTAGCGCACATCAAATTTCATGCGCGCGTCTTCGAATGCTTCAAAACCACATTCGTACGGGGAGAGTTTTGCTGCGTCAGGCTTGTTAGGGCCTAACAGGCGCCCCAGGAGCTGGGGAGCGATACCGACACCAAGGCCGATAATAATGAACAGCAGGACGGGGAAGTAATTTTCGAGGTTCACGATTGATGAGCTTATATTGAACGATCGGTTAAATGAGGACGCTGCGATCATTTGCAGCGTATCTAACGCACGACCCCAATCAAAGCTAAGACCAGGATCGAACGACACATCCTCGTAAAAAAAGCCAGCAACTTTGTACGAGCCATGGCTCGTGCGCCGTTGCTGGCTTCTGATTTCTGGTGCCGACGACGAGACTCGAACTCGTACAGCTTTCGCCACTACCCCCTCAAGATAGCGTGTCTACCAATTTCACCACGTCGGCGGTAAGGCCCGTATTCTACTCTGCTTTGGCGCTAAAGTTAATGCACAAATGCATCAAAACACAGATAAAAACGATAAATTTTTACATCTTCCAGCGCGTCACGATTTTTTCCTGCCGCACTGCTGAAACATTGAGCAATAATCTGCCCGTAATGAGAATTACTCTCGATGAGGCATCGAGCTCATACAAAAATTACTTCGGAATCGCGCCTGCCGGGGTGCTGGCAACCGGAGCCGCCGCCGCTGGAGCGCTGGCAGCCGGAGCTGCAGCAGGCACCGTCGTCGGGATCGCGCCCGCGCCGGTGACCGGCACTGGCTTGACGACTTTATCCATCACGCCGCCGCCGACCGTCGTGGCGCGCTGATTGGCCATCAGCGACAGGGCCAAGGTGGCGCCGAAGAAGATCGCGGCGGCGACGCCCGTCGATTTCGACATGAAGTTCGACGAACCCGTCGCACCGAACAGGCTGCCCGAGGCGCCCGAACCGAAGGCGGCGCCCATGTCGGCGCCCTTGCCGTGCTGCAACAACACCAGCGCGATAATCGACAATGCCGAAATAACCTGTACCACCACTACCAGATTGAACATCATGTTCATTGCAATTCCATTCTTAGTTTAAATTAATTCAATCAGCGGCGTGAATAATTGCCAGGAAATCCGCCGCCTTCAATGCTGCCCCACCGATCAGACCGCCATCGATATCCGGCATCGCCATCAATTCTTTTGCGTTCTCCGGCTTCATGCTGCCGCCGTACAGGATCTGCACGCCGGCCGCCGCTACCGCATTCTTTGCCGCCAGCTGGCCGCGCAACACCTGATGCACGTCCTGCGCCATTTGCGGCGTGGCTGTCTTGCCCGTGCCGATGGCCCAGACCGGCTCATAGGCCAGCACCAGTTTCGCCACGTCGTCGGCGGAAATCGCCGCCAGCACGGCGCCCAGCTGCTGCGCCACGACCGCGTCGGTCTGGCCCGCTTCGCGCTGCGCCAGCGTTTCGCCAATGCAGACGATAGGCGTGATGCCCGCCGCCAGCGCCGCAACCGTCTTGGCCGCCACTTGCGCATCGCTCTCGCCATGGTAGGCGCGGCGCTCGGAATGCCCGATCACCACATAGCCGCAGCCGAAATCCTGCAGCATGGCGGTCGAGATTTCTCCCGTGTAGGCGCCGCTGGCATGCGCGGACACATCCTGCGCACCCCAGCCGAGAGCCGTGCCTGCCAATTGCGCCTGGCACTGCGCCAGATACGGCGCAGGCACACAGACGGCGCTGGCGGCGCCAGAGGCAGCCAGGCCAGCAACTATTTCAGACAATAACACCGCGTTCGAGGTGCGACTGCCGTTCATTTTCCAATTTCCGACGACGAGTTTGCGACGCATAGTAGCCTAAATTCTAATAACCCGTCATTCTAACTCCGGCACCGATGCCGGTCAAACAGGCAGTGCCCCGTTTCAAGCAACTTGCAACATGATCTTGCCCACGTGCGTACTCGCTTCCATCAAGGCATGCGCCTCGCTGGCTTTTTCCAAGGGGAAAGTTTTATAGATCACGGGCTTGATCTTGCCCGCCTCGATCAGCGGCCAGACGGTCGTGCGCAGATGGTTCGCGATGGCCGCCTTGAAGGCGACGGAACGGGGACGCAAGGTGGAACCCGTCACCGTCAGGCGACGGCGCAGCAAGCTACCCAGGTCCAGTTCCGCCCTGGTGCCGCCCTGCACGGCGATCAGGCCGATACGGCCATCATCGGCCAGGCAATCGATTTCGCGCGGCAGGTAGTCGCCGCCGACCATATCGAGGATGACGTCGACGCCTTTGCCAGCAGTCAGCTCCTTGACGACGGCGACGAAATCTTCCGTGCGGTAATTGATGCCCCGTTCGGCGCCCAGCGCCTCGCAGGCGCGCGCCTTCTCGTCGCTGCCTGCCGTGGCGAACACGCGGTGGCCCAGCGCGGCCGCCAATTGAATGGCCGTCACGCCGATGCCGGACGTGCCGCCCTGCACCAACAACGTTTCACCGTCGGCCAGCGCGCAGCGGTCGAACACATTGCTCCAGACGGTAAAGAAGTTTTCCGGCAGGGACGCGCCTTCCAGCGCCGTCAAGCCTTTCGGCAAGGGCAGGCACTGGCCGGCGGGTGCGGCGCAGTATTCGGCATAGCCGCCACCCTGCACCAGCGCGCAGACGAGGTCGCCCTTCCTGAATGCGGTATTGGTAAAGTCGCCATCGACGACTTCGCCCGCCACTTCCAGGCCCGGCAAATCGGAAGCGCCGGCTGGCGGCGCGTACTTGCCCAGGCGCTGCAGCACGTCGGGACGGTTGATGCCGGCCGCGTGCACCTTGATCAGCAGTTCGCCCGCTTTATACTGCGGCATGGGACGTTCCGCAATCTGCAAAACGTCGGCGGGACCTGGCTGGCTGATGGCAACTGCACGCATGGCGGGACTCTTTCAAGGGAAAACGGCGATTGTACGCCAAGCCGTCCACCCTTGCAGCGAGGGCCCTGCCTATGCGCCGCCCGTCTTCGACTGGCGCGGCAGCGGCGTGCCCGGCTTCCATTTCGCCGACAGGGCCTGCCCTTCCTCGACTTGCTCATGCGTCATCTTGCGCACCACGGCGGCGCGCTGGTCGGCCGCATTCGCGTTGCCATTCGCGGCCGCCAAATTCCACAGCATGTAGGCGATGACGTTATCCTGCGGCACGCCACCCATGTGGTAGCGGTACATCAGGCCCAGCACTTGCTGCGCCTCGGCGTGGTTCTGCTCGGCCGCCTTGCGGAACCAGCCGACGGCCTGCTTGTGGTCCTGCAGCACGGCATTGCCCGTGTAGTACATGGCGCCCACCACATACTGGGCGTCGGCCTTGCCCTGGTCGGCCGCCTTGCGGTGCCAGAACATGGCTTGCTTGTAATCCTGCGGCAAGCCGCGTCCCATGTAATACATCAAGCCCAGCAAATGCTGGGCATCGGCGCTGCCGGTCTTGGCCAGTGGCAGGATTTCCTTGTAGGCCAGCGCGTAATTCTTGTTGTTGTAGGCGCTGGCGCCTTCGACGAAGCCGGCCCGCGCGGGCAGCTGTATCGTCAACAGCATGAGTAATGTAATGATCAGTTTTTTCATCGGAATGGGATGTGGTCTGACTACCTATTCTTGTCCTGCCAATAATGCCTAGGGCAGGATGCGTTTACTTCCAGCTGACTTTGCCCAGACCCTCGACGCTGACATCGCGGTTGGCCGGCTTGCCGTACACCACCACAGAGCCGAGTCCGCTCAGGTTCAGCTTGGCATTCGTATGGGCATTCACCGTGGCATTGCCCAGGCCGCTCAATTCCAGATTGACGGCATCGGCTTCGAACTGCTGCGCATTCAGGCTGCCCAGGCCGCCCAGGCTCGCTTGCAGGATACGTCCGCGTCCACCCAGCATCACCGAGCCCGCGCCCTGCAGGTCCAGCTCCGCCCGCTCATTGTTGCCTATCCATATCTGCATGCTGCCCACGCCGCCCAGGCTGGCATTGAGCTTGCGGTAGTCGCCCACCAGCTTGATGCTGCCCGCCCCTTCCAGCGACAGGGTCAGTTCCTCGCCCTTGAAGCCCGTGATGTCGGTGCTGCCAAAGCCTTCCGAGCTCAGCTCGCGCAGGTTCGGCAGGACCAGGTCGGCGCGGATCGACGAGGGGCCGATCTTGAAGCCGCGCACTTCCGTTTCGATGTGCAGGGTGTCGCCGCTTTGCGCCGTGCTGACATCGGCGATGTAGCGCTTGTCGGCCGTGATGCTCAGCGAAGCCACGTTGCCCTGGCGAATGCGCACTTCCATCACGCCATCGAGCTTGACGCGCACCACGCGGGCGTCGACGTTGCGCATTTCCAGCAAACGGGTCTCGGCGGCCACGCCGCGCACCAGGCCCAATGTCGCCAGGAACAGCAGCGCCAATTGCAGTATCTTTTTCATGTAGTGCATCCTCGGTATCTTGTTTTTATGTGTCGCGGCACCCTCGTGGGGCTTGCGAGCATTGCCATTGACCAACACTGTATCAGCGCCGAAAACAGCTGACAATCAATCAGGCGAAACGGGCTTTTTCGGCAGCGCTCAGGCGCTTGGCCTTGACGACCACCACTTGCATGGCAGCCTTGTTCGCTGGCGCGGCCAGGGTGGCCGTGGAACTGGCCACTTGCAGGGCCGGGGCGGCCGGGGCGATGGCGTAGCAGCCGGCGCCAAGCAGGATGGCGGCGGCAACGGCAATGACTTCCATGTTTTTAGCGACGTTCATGTTGTTCTCCTCGGGTGTCTGGCAGTGGGCTTGCGGTATGGTGTCACTATAGCCATACCACCCCCGGCAGACACGCCGATTGCGACGAACTGCATTTTTGGCAGGCTGGCCTGACAAAATCGCGGATGAACGCGCAGATCGCTAAGAGTCTTCTTAAAACTCTTCCCACTCGTCGGCGCCGGACTTGGCCGCCTTGACGGGTTTGACTGGCGCCAGCGCGCGGGCCGGCGCGCGCGGTGCAGCAGCGGCTGGCTTCACCTTGAGGCGCGTCACGGACGCGGGCGCCGCGGCAGGACCGGCATCGCCCAGGCGGAACATGCCGACGGCTTGCGCCAGGTCCACTGCCTGCTCCTGCAGGCTTTCCGCGGCGGCCGCCGCCTGCTCGACGAGGGCCGCGTTTTGCTGCGTCATGGTATCCATGTGCGTGACGGCCGTATTGATCTCGCCAATGCCGGCGCTCTGTTCGCGGCTGGCCACCGTGATCTCGCTCATGATGGTCGCCAGTTGCTGCACCGAGGCCACCACCTGGTCCATGGTCTGGCCCGCTTCATCGACGAGGCGGCCGCCCGCACCGACCTTCTCCACCGAGTCGCCGATCAATTCCTTGATTTCCTTCGCCGCACCGGCGGAGCGCTGCGCCAGGTTGCGCACTTCGGACGCCACCACGGCAAAGCCCCTGCCCTGCTCGCCCGCGCGCGCCGCCTCGACGGCCGCGTTCAGCGCCAGGATATTCGTCTGGAAGGCGATACCGTCGATCACGCCGATGATGTCGACGATCTTGCGCGAGCTTTCCTGGATGCCGGCCATGGTGCCCACCACCTGCTGCACCACGCGGCCGCCCTTGGCCGCCACTTCCGAGGCGGACACGGCCAGCTCGTTGGCCGCATGCGCGTTTTCCGCATTCTGCTTGACGGTCGACGTCAGCTCATCCATCGAGCTGGCCGTCTCTTCCAGCGCGCCCGCCTGCGCTTCCGTGCGCGAGGACAGGTCGGCATTGCCGGCGGCGATATCGGCCGACTCGCTGCGCACCAGGGTGCTGATGCTGCGGATCTGCACCAGCACGGTGGCGATCTTTTCGACGAACAAGTTAAACGCCTTGGCGATCTGCGCCAGCTCGTCCGCGCCTTCCGCATCGAGGCGGCTGGTCAGGTCGCCGTCGCCCGTGGCGATCGCTTCCATCGCATCGCGCACCAGGCCCAGGCGGCGCAAGGCGCGCGCCACCAGCACGCTCAGCACCGTGGCGGCCAGGGCCAGCACCAGCAAGGCCGTCAGGGCCGAGGCGCGCAGCATGGAGGTCAATGCCTGCGTCGCTTCTGCGCGGTCAAGCACGGTAGCCAGCAGCCAGTCGCTGCCCGGCACTTTACTTACATGCAAGATGCCGTTACGGTCGCCGAGGCGAATGGCGGCGCCATCGCCGCTCTTTTCGATATCGGCCAGCGCCTGCGCGCTCAGGCCCGGGTCCAGTTCCGCCAGCGGTTTCAGGGTCAGCTTGCCGTCCGGGTGGGCGATGATCTTGCCGCCGCCATCGACGAGGAAGGCATAGCTGGACGCCGTCGGCTTGATCGAAGCGACGTTTTGCACCACCGCATCCATCATCACGTCGGCCGCCATCACGCCCGTCACGCTGCCCTTGCCGCCCAGCGGCTCGGCAAACGTCACCACCAGCTTGCCCGTGCTGGCGCCGATGTACGGCGCCGTGATGATGGGGCCGCCCACTTCGGACGCCAGCTTGTACCAGGGGCGAGCCGTGGGATCGTAGTCGGCGGCGCGCTTGCGCTCCTGCGAAAAGACGGCGTGCTTGTCGGCAAAGCCGATATACGCCATGTCGAACGTGCCCGCCTGCTCGGCCGCCTTCAGCGCCGGCAGCGGATCGGCCGCCGTGGCGCCCTGCTTGAGCGAGCCCACGACGGCTTGCTTGGAACGCAGCCATTCGGCGATGGCCTGCGCATGGCTGTGCGACAGCTGCAGCATCTGCGTGTCGAGCGCGGCCAGGGTGCTGGAGCGCGTGGTAAAGAAATTGGCGATGGCGACGGCCAGCATGGCCAGCACGACGATGGAAACGGCGATGGCGATCAGCCGCGCCTTAAGGGAGGACAACATGGTGCATCCAATAAAAAAGAGGAAATCGGGAGGGATGCACCATGGTCGGGGAATAAGATTTTGTCGTCAAGCAATACCGACAGTCAATTACCCATAAACAACAATTGATACCATATATTAATCATATCTCGCCGCGCAGCTTGCGCAAAGCCGGCGAGTCGCCACCCGTCGCCTCGATGCGGAAGCAGGCAAATGCTTGTTCCAGCTCGGCATAGCGGCGCAGACCGCCTTCATTAAAGTAGCGTCCGCCGGGGATATCGCCCCACGGCAGCGGTGCGCTCAAGCCTCCGCTGCCTGCCAGAGCCAGCAGCGGCTCGAGCGCGCTGCGCAGGTCGGCCACTTCCCCGTCGGCCGGCGCCAGGCGCGCAAGCAACTGTTCCAGTTCGGCGGCACGCGCCTGCAAACGCTGTTGATCCATCATCGCTCCTCAATTCTTGATCGTGCCGATCAGCACGGGGGCCGACCACAGGCTGCGGTTGGGCAACAAATACTGCTGCGCCCCGCCCTTGCGCCGCACCAGCCCGCCCAGCTCTTGCGTCGGCGCGACCTGGCTGACGAACACGTTGACGGTGCCCTTGGGCATGACCTGATACACATCATACAGCGGCGCCTCGCTCTTCAAGGGCAAGCCGAAACAGTCGGCCAGGGTGGCGCAGCGGCCCGAGGCCAGCTGCAATTGCGCGCTGGTGGTGAAATATGGCGAATACGGCGACACATTCTGGCCATGCGGCACGATTTTGACCAGCGCGGCCGACATGCTCTGCAAATCGGGCAAGGTGCTGCCGGAAGCGAGCTGCTCGACCGCGCGCGCATAAATCGTCTCGGCTGGCGCGGCGGGGTCGGCGGCGCGCAGTTCGCGCAGCAATTGCTGCCCTGGCCCACTCTCGAGGTAGGGATCGATGACTTCCCTCTGCAAGCCGGCCGTCTTGAAGGTACTGAGGTCATTGATTTCGCGCGCATGCACGGCGCGCAAGGCGTCGAGGTCTTGCGCCGGCATGGCCGCGGAGGCGGCGGCGATGGGGATGGGCAGCGGCACCGGTGTCGGTGCGTTGTCAGCCTGTGCCCAGGTACAGGGCGAAACGGCAAGCAGAAAGGCGGCGGCCAGCCCGCGGAATGTGCGCATGCTGCATCTCCTTGAAAGACTCGGTCAGGGGGAATATCCCCTCCCGAATCTACAAGGCGCGGCAGCGGCCAATGCGAGCTGTATCAAAGCCGCTGCGAACGCCTGCCCGCACCTTCGATACAGCGCAAACGCGGCGCAAAAAAAACCGCCAGGGCTTGCGCGCTGGCGGTTTTTGAGCATGCGGCCGGGGCCGCAGTCAGCCTGACTTAAGCGGCTGGCGCTTCGTTGCCTTCAGCAGCTTTCATCGACAGCTTCAGACGGCCGCGGTCGTCCGTTTCCAGCACTTTGACGCGAACCAGCTGGCCTTCTTTCAGGTAGTCGGCCACGGCGTTGACGCGCTCGTTGGCGATCTGCGAGATGTGCAGCAAGCCGTCTTTGCCAGGCATGACTTGCACGATGGCGCCGAAGTCCAGCAGTTTCAGCACGGTGCCTTCGTAGGTCTTGCCCACTTCGACGGAAGCGGTCAGTTCTTCGATGCGGCGCTTGGCTTCCTGGCCGGCTTGCGCGTCAACGGAAGCGATGGTGACCACGCCCTCGTCGCTGATGTCGATCTGCGTGCCCGTCTCTTCGGTCAGCGCACGGATCACGGCGCCGCCCTTGCCGATCACGTCACGGATTTTTTCCGGGTTGATCTTGATGGTGATCAGACGCGGTGCGAAATCGGACAGTTCGGTTTTGACGTGCGGCATGGCTTTTTGCATTTCGCCCAGGATGTGCTCGCGGCCTTCCTTGGCTTGCGCCAGTGCCACTTGCATGATTTCCTTGGTGATGCCCATGATCTTGATGTCCATCTGCAGCGCCGTGATACCGTTGCGGGTACCGGCTACCTTGAAGTCCATGTCGCCCAGGTGATCTTCGTCGCCCAGGATGTCGGACAGCACGGCAAACTTGCCGCCTTCCTTGATCAGGCCCATGGCGATACCGGCCACGTGTTCCTTCATCGGCACGCCGGCGTCCATCAGTGCCAGGCAGCCGCCGCAGACGGAAGCCATCGACGAGGAACCGTTCGATTCCGTGATTTCCGACACCAGGCGCACCGAGTAGCTGAACTCTTCAGCTGCTGGCAAGGCGGCGATCAGCGCGCGCTTGGCCAGGCGGCCGTGGCCGATTTCGCGGCGTTTCGGCGTACCGACGCGGCCCGTTTCGCCGGTGGCGAACGGAGGCATGTTGTAATGCAGCATGAACGAATCGGTGAACTCGCCCATCAGCGCATCGATCTTCTGGCTGTCGCGGGCGGTGCCCAGGGTAGCGACGACCAGCGCCTGCGTTTCGCCGCGCGTGAACAGGGCCGAACCGTGGGTGCGTGGCAGCACGCTGGTGCGGATCGAGATCGGACGCACGGTGCGCGTGTCGCGGCCGTCGATGCGTGGCTCGCCGTCGAGGATCTGCGTACGCACGATTTTCGCTTCGATGTCGAACAGGATGTTGTTGACTTCGGCGCTGTCGATCGCCGCGCCGCCGGTGGCAGCGACTTCAGCCGACAGGTCGGCGATCACTTCCGACGTCGCCGCTTTCAGCTTGGCCGTACGCTCTTGCTTGTCCTTGGTTTGATACGCGTCATTGATCTTGGCGTTGGCGAAATGCGCGACGCGGGCGATCAGTGCTTCGTTTTTCGGCGCAGGCGCCCATTCCACTTCCGGCTTGCCGCCGTCGCGCACCAGGTCGTGAATCGCGTCGATGACGACTTTCATCTGATCGTGGCCAAAGACCACGGCGCCCAGCATGATTTCTTCGGACAGCTGTTTCGCTTCCGATTCGACCATCAGCACGGCCGTTTCGGTACCGGCGACAACCAGGTCCATTTCCGACGTTTTCAGTTGCTGGACGGTCGGGTTCAGGATGTACTGGCCATTGGCGTAACCGACGCGCGCGGCGCCGATAGGACCGTTGAAAGGCACGCCCGACACGCACAGGGCAGCGGAGGCGCCGATCATGGCGGCGATGTCCGGATCGATTTCAGGGTTAACCGACAACACGTGAATGATGACTTGCACTTCATTCAGGTAGCCTTCCGGGAACAGCGGACGGATAGGACGGTCGATCAGACGCGATGTCAGTGTTTCTTTTTCGGAAGGACGGCCTTCGCGCTTGAAAAAACCGCCCGGGATTTTACCGGCAGCATAGGTTTTCTCGACATAATCAACCGTCAAAGGGAAGAAATCCTGGCCTGGCTTGGCATCTTTGCGTGCCACCACCGTTGCCAGAACGACGGTATCTTCGATCGACACCAGCACTGCGCCGGATGCCTGACGTGCGATTTCGCCGGTTTCCAGGGTCACTTGGTGTTGACCGTACTGGAAGGTTTTCGTAACTTTGTTAAACATGGGGTATCCCTTTTCTAATTGCCGACAGATTTTCAGGGGCTGTCGTTCACCTCACCACAGGCGGCGGAAACTTCGTTGCCGCCTTTACTACTTTACTTTTAAAACATGATGTCGGTAGAGAATACTGCACTTACCGATAAAAATCCGGAATTCAAATGACAAAATGCCCGCGTCAGCGAACTGGCGCAGGCATTTCTGTATAAACCTTGTACGGCAAAAATTACTTGCGCAGACCAAGTTTAGCGATCAGGTCGCGATAACGGGTAGCGTCTTTAGCCTTCAGGTAGGACAACAGGCTCTTACGACGGTTGACCATCATGATCAGGCCGCGGCGGGAGTGGTGATCTTTCGAGTGGGCTTTGAAGTGGCCGTTCAGTTCGTTGATGCGAGCTGTCAGCAGTGCAACTTGCACTTCAGGGGAGCCGGTGTCGTTTTGACCACGTGCGTTGTCCGCGATGATAGCGGCTTTGTTGATGTTTTCTACTGTCATGATAAACCTTTCACATGCGGTGCACAGAGTCTGAACCCTATCCACCGTGAACTACGATTATTAAAATACTGGCCTAGGCTTCCAACCAGACGCGCAAGTATATCGGAAAAATGCCCGCCTGTATCCTGCCGTGCGCGCTTTTCTCGGTGCATGATAGGGTTTTCCTGCATTTCAGGAGGTCAACCATGAAAAAACTGCTCAAATCAGCAACACCGCTGCTGTTTGCCATGCTGGCCGGCTGCGCCAGCTGGAACGTCCCGCCGCCCCAGCCGGGCGAGCCGCGCGCCGCCGTGGAAGCGCGCCTGGGCCGTCCCACGAATATCTACCAGCTGCCCACGGGTCCCGAACTCGAATACGCGACGGGACCGTACGGCCAGTACACATATATGGCCCGCTTCGGCCCCGACGACAGGTTGATTTCCTACGAGCAAGTGCTCGACACGCCGGGCTTTGCCCGCATCAAGGTAGGCGTGTCGACTCAGCAAGACGTGCTGCACACCTTGGGCCGCCCGACGGAAACATCGTATTTGTCGCTGCCGAAACTGCACGTCTGGTCCTACCGCTACAAGGAATCGGGCGTGTGGGATTCCATGATGCATGTGCACTTCGACCACGACGGCATCGTGCGCATGATGATGAACGGGCCCGATCCGGCCAAGGAAGAGCGGCGGTTTTTCTGGTAAAACATTACCGGCGCAACAACGCCTGATAAAACCGTAGCGAGCGGAAGAGAGAGGTGGCTAAGAAGCGCAACCGTACTCTAGTACGGTGAGCATCGCAGGCCACCTATATCGACGCGCAGTAGGTTTAATCAGGCGTCCTTCACTAAGGCTGCGGGTCGATGCGCTCATCCTTGGCATGCAGTTTGTTCAAGGCCGACAAATACGCCTTGGCCGACGCGACGATAATGTCCGGGTCGGCGCCCACGCCATTGACGATGCGCCCGTCGCGCGACAGGCGCATCGTCACTTCGCCCTGCGACTGCGTGCCCGTGCTGATGGCGTTGACGGAGAACAGGACCAGCTCGGCGCCGCTGGCGGCCGCGCTTTCGATGGCGTTGACGGTGGCGTCGACGGGGCCGTCGCCCTGCCCTTCGCAGCTGCGCTGCCGGCCGCCGACGAGGAATTCCACGCGCGCATGCGGCACGGCGCCCGTCGTCGACTGCTGCGTCAGCGCAACAAAACGGTAGTGCTCACTCTCCTGCGCCTGCTGCTCTTCGCTGACGAGGGCCATGATGTCTTCGTCGAAAATCTCGGATTTCCGGTCGGCCAGCTCCTTGAAACGCAGGAAGGCCGCGTTGACCTCCGCTTCCGATTCCAGAGAAATGCCCAGCTCCTGCAACCGCTGCTTGAAGGCATTGCGCCCCGACAGTTTGCCGAGCACGATCTTGTTGGCCGTCCAGCCCACGTCTTCGGCGCGCATGATTTCATACGTCTCGCGCGCCTTTAAAATGCCGTCCTGGTGGATGCCGGACGCGTGCGCAAAGGCGTTCGCGCCCACGACGGCCTTGTTCGGCTGCACGGCAAAGCCCGTAATCTGCGACACCATTTTGGACGCCGCCACGATCTGCGTCGTATCGATGCCCACCGTCAAGTTGTAATAGGCGGCGCGCGTGCGCAGCGCCATCACCACTTCTTCCAGCGCCGTGTTGCCGGCCCGCTCACCGAGGCCATTGACCGTGCATTCGATCTGCCGCGCGCCGCCTATCATGACGCCGGCCAGCGAATTGGCCACAGCCAGGCCCAGGTCGTTATGGCAATGGACAGACCAGATGGCCTTGTCGGAGTTCGGTATGCGTTCGCGCAAGCGCTTGATGGTGGCGCCGAAGATTTCGGGCACGGCGTAACCGACCGTGTCGGGGAAATTGATGGTGTTGGCGCCCTCGGCGATCACGCCCTCGAGCACACGGCAAAGGAAATCTTCATCGGAGCGGCTGCCGTCTTCGGGGCTGAATTCGATGTCGTCCGTGAACTGGCGCGCAAAGCGCACGGCATTTTGCGCCTGCGTAAGCACTTGCTCTGGCGTCATGCGCAGCTTCATCTGCATGTGCAGGGGCGACGTGGCAATAAACGTGTGGATGCGCTTGCGCTCGGCTGGCGCCAGCGCTTCGGCGGCGCGGGCGATGTCGCGGTCGTTGGCGCGCGACAGCGAGCAGATGGTGGAGTCGCGCACGGCGCCGGCAATCGCCCGTATCGACTCGAAGTCGCCCTGCGAGGCGGCGGCGAAGCCCGCCTCGATCACATCGACCTTCATGCGCTCGAGCTGCTTGGCGATGCGCAGCTTTTCCTCGCGCGTCATGGAGGCGCCCGGCGATTGCTCGCCGTCGCGCAAGGTGGTGTCAAAAATGATGAGTCGGTTGCTGGTGGTCATGGCTGCTCCTGGCTGGCTGAAGACTGGCGACGCTACCGACTCGCCGCATTAATGCTCGGGGTCGGTCTGAATGATGCTGACGGGCTTGCCCTTCGCCATGCGCCAGAAAAACACGGCGTAGCCGGACAGGCCATACACGACGAAAATCGGGAACAGCACCTTCGGCGGATCGATGGAAATGAGCGCAAAGAACAATGCCAGCAGGAATACCACGATGAAAGGCACGGACTTGCGGAAATTCACATCCTTGAAGCTGTAGAACGGCACGTTGGTGACCATGGTCAGGCCGGAAAACAGGGCGATCGTCCACGACACCCAGGCCAGCTGGTTGCCGGCAAATTCCAGGTCGTTCATCAGCAGGATGAAGCCGGCCACCATGGCAGCCGCAGCCGGGCTGGGCAAGCCCTGGAAGAAGCGCTTGTCGACCACGGCGATATTCGTGTTGAAGCGGGCCAGGCGCAAGGCGGCGCCGGCGCAATACACGAAGGCGGCCAGCCAGCCCAGTTTGCCCATGCCGCGCAGCGACCATTCGTAGATCACCAGCGCCGGCGCGGCGCCGAACGACACCATGTCGGACAGGCTGTCGTACTGGGCGCCGAATTCGCTCTGCGTATTCGTCAGGCGCGCGATGCGTCCGTCCAGGCCGTCGAGGATCATGGCGATGAAGATGGCCCAGGCCGCGTGTTCGAATTTCTGGTTCATGGCCATGACGATGGCGTAGAAGCCGCAAAACAGGGCTGCCGTCGTGAAGGCGTTCGGCAACAGATAGATGCCGCGGCGGCGCAAGGTTTTCTTGCCAGTGCCATCGGTCACCGGCTGGCGCACGAATTTGCTGAAGCGGGACGCTTTGGATACTGCGGGGGTGCCGTTCTTGCCTCTACGACGGGGGAAGTTTGCCATGTTGTTCCATATCTTGTGTACTGCGGGGGAATCGGTGCCAGATGGCAGGCGCATGACTGTTACGGCATGCGCCTGCCGATGTTGTCATTATAGAGGAGCCACCGCCAAAGAAAAGCGCGGCGGCGTCAAGCCGGCAATATTGATCCCTGTTCAAGCCTTATTTGAACTTGACCTTGGCCACCAGGCCCATGTTCAGGGTCGTTTCGCCCGGCTCGAAGCTCGGTTCGGCCACCTGGTTGCCGCCATGGCCCATGGAGTCGGCGCTCATGGCGCGCGCGCCGGCCACGTTGGCGCGCTGCACATAGTTGCCCGAACCTTCGAAATCGATGGTATCGATCACGGCGTCACTGACGTTGCGGCCCATGGCGCCGGCGATGGCGGCCACGCGTTCGTTGAGGTTCTTGTAGGCGGCGGCGATGCGCTGGTCGTCGAGCTTGCGGATGGTGGCCGGTGCCAGGCCGAAGTTCAGGCGGTTCAGGGTCAGCACGCCTTGCGCCGCGGACACGGTTTTCGGCAAGGCGGCCAGGTTGGTCGTCGTTACCTGCAGGTACTGGCCCACTCGCCAGCCGGTCGGCACTCTGGGCTTGGCAGCGACACCAGGCGGCAACGGCGCCGTTTCCGGGTACACGGCATACGTGTAGTAGCCCTGGGTCTTCAGCACGGCTTGCGGATCGGCTTTCTTGACGATGGCCGCGCCCTGGTTCATCTTCTGGTTCACGCGCGAGGCGGCGGCGGCCTTGTCCTTGTCCTGCTCTTCGACGGCCAGGGTGACGGTCACCTGGTCGTTCGCATGCACCACTTCGCCGTTGGCGGGCACCACCACGAGGGTGCCTGAGGTGGGCAAGGTCTGGGCTTGTGCGCTCAGGGCAACGGTAGCGGCGGCGGCGGCCAGCAGTGATTTCATGACGGTCATGGGGTTCTCCTGGAAAATATTGGGGGCAAAAACGACCATGGGGCCAACAGCCCCATGATTTTTAAAACAGTCTAACGCGAAAATATTTCCGCGCTAACGCGCTTACTTGAACTTGACCTTGCCGACGACGCGCATGTCGAGCGTCGTTTCGCCCGGCTCGAAGCTCGGTTCGGCGACGGTGCTGTCTTCGGCCATCTTGGCGCTGCGCATCATCATCGGCGCGGCGGCAGGACGGTTTTCCGTGGCGTAGTTGCCCGAACCTTCGAAGTCCACCGTATCGAGCACGGCGTCGGAGACGTTGCGGCCCATGGCCTTGGCGATGGCGGCCACGCGCTCGTTCAGGTTTTTATACGTGGCGGCGATGCGCTGGTCGTCCAGCAAGCGGATGGTTTCCGGCTTCAGGCCGAAATTCAAGCCGTTCAGGGTCAGCACGCCTTGCGCCGCCGACACGGTCTTTGGCAGGGACGCCAGATTGGCCGTCGTCACTTCCAGGTACTGGCCGACACGCCAGGCCGTTGGCAAACGCGGCTTGGCGACGGCGCCAGCCGGCAATGGGCGCTCTTCCGGATACACGGGATAGGTATAGTAGCCGTACGATTTCAATGCCGCCGACGGGTCGGCCTGCTTGACGATGGCGATGCCCTTGTTCATCTTCTGGTTGACACGCGACGCGGCCGCGGCTTTGTCCTTGTCCTGTTCTTCGACGGCCAGGGTAGCGACCACCTGGTCATTGACATGCTTGACTTCGCCAAACGCGGGGACGACCACCAGAGTGCCGGAAGTCGGCAAGGATTGAGCTTGCGCGCTCAGGGCAACGGTGGCTGCGGCGGCAACAAGGACGGATTTCATCACGGTCATGGGGTACTCCTAGGTAGTTAATGTGGCTGACAGCCAGCGAACGGGGCGCTTTTGGCACCCCTTTCGCTTGAGAAACTTGTCAAACTGTGTAGATTCTAACGCCTCATTCATTCCCATGGCGCAAATTAACAAATCGTCACAAAATGCGCTTGCCAGTCACATCTGCTCACATTTCAATACACTGTCATCATAAATAACAATGTTATTAGTGACCGACCACCGCGCCGCCGCTGCGCCGGCCCGGCTTGAAACTGTGGCGGTGCGCGCGCCAGGCGATGCTCAACGCCACCAGCAGCAAGGCCAGCATGGCCCACGGGAACGAGGCCGCGCCATAGCCGTCAAGCAGCATGCCGCCCGCCAGGCCGCCGCCGGCGATGGCCACGTTCCAGATGGTCGCGACCATCGCCTGCGCCACATCCATGCCGTCGCCGGCAGCGTCGGCCGACGCCGTCTGCAGCAAGGTGCCGGCGCCGCCGAAGGTGACGCCCCAGAAGGCCATGCTGATATAGATCACGGCGGGCGAGTCCATCGCCAGCCCCAGCGCCACTACCACCAGAGCAAAGGCGGCGATGCAGCCCAGCACGAGCGGGCGCAGCCAGCGGTCGATCAGCTGGCTGACCAGCCAGATGCCGACCAGCGAGCCGACGCCATATACGAGCAGCACCAGGTCGACGCGGGGGCGCAAGCCGGACGGCGCCAGGAACGGCGCGATATACGTGTATAAAATATTATGCGCCAGCATCCAGGCGACGATCACAAACAGAATCGGCCGCACGCCCGGCGTCACGAACACCTGGCGGATCGACAGGCGCTCGCCACTCTTTTGCCCCGGATAATCGGGCACGACCAGCAACACCCACGCGACCAGCACCACGGCCATGCCGGACATGATGCCAAAGATGCTGCGCCAGCCCAGCACGCCGCCCATCAGGGTGCCCAGCGGCACGCCCAAGGAGAGGGCCAGCGGCGTGCCGATCATGGCAATGGCCATCGCCCTGCCCTGCTGTTCGGGACGCACCATGCGGCGCGCATAACCTGCCATCAAGCCCCAGGCCAGCCCGGCGGCCATGCCCGTCACGAAGCGCGCGACCAGGGCGACGGTATAGTTGGGCGCCAGGGCCGTCGCCGTATTGAAGATCAAAAAGCCGATGATGGCCAGCAACAGGACATTGCGCCGGCGCCAGGTGCTGGTGAGCGCCGTCAGGGGAATCGCCGTCAGGATGGAGCCGATGGCGTACACGGTCACCAGCTGGCCCGTCATGACTTCGGAAATACCGAGATCGCGGGCAATCTGCGGCAGCAAGCCGGCCGGCAAGGTTTCCGACAGCAGGGCGAGGAACGCCGTCATGGCCAGGGCCAGCAAGGCCAGGATGGGAATGGAAGAGTCAACAGCAGCCTGCGAGGGCGCCGTGGCGGTGATACGGTCAGTCATGGGGGTCTTTCTGGTTGCGCAAGCGGCTAAAAAACTAGCGCCTGGCGTGCTACAAAAGCGGTGATGCGCGTTGCGGTCGGCAGATACCGAAACAGATGCAGTCCATAGGAAACTGCAAAGGAAGGGCGGAATTGTAAAGCAAACGCGCCAACAGCGTGCGTACGAAAACAACCGTGCTCAGGCTGGCGTCATGCAGGCATCATTGGCCGCCTTGCGCGGCGAAAACCAGGCATTCGATTTCGGACTGTACAGGAAGGCGCAGATGACGGCGAACGTGAGCGCGCCAGGCAAGACGTACATCTTCTGCGGCACGGTCGCCAGGCAGAACGCAATGTCGATCACGCCCCACACCAGGTACACAGTGCGCGCGCCACGCTGCCTTTGCAACATGGCCAGCGCTGCCACCAGGGTAAGGCCCTGACTGAAGAGCAAAATCGCGTATTGCACTTCCGCGGGAATCGCGCCGTCCGTCATCCACGCCTGCATGGCGGGATCGTTGCGGCCAAGGTAAGCCGACACCAGCGCTGACAGCGAGCCGATGACCAGAAACCAGCAGCTGATGGCAAGCGAGACGGGACGTTTGACCACATGAAGATTCCCGACAAGAACTTTAGAAAAAACAAGCATGGTGCTGACAGTATTGTTGAATGGGCCTGATTGTAACGGATGTTGCCTGCCAAACGCCTGCGCATAAAAAAAGCCGGCTTGCGCCGGCTTCTTGTGAGTAACTACAAGCGCTTAGTTTTTCGACTGATCAACCATCTTGTTCTTGGCGATCCAAGGCATCATGGCGCGCAGTTTCGCGCCCACTTCTTCGATCTGGTGCTCGGACGTCAGGCGACGGCGCGAAATCAGGGTCGGTGCGCCTGCCTTGTTTTCCAGGATGAAGCTCTTCGCGTATTCGCCCGTTTGAATGTCTTTCAGGCATTGACGCATCGCATCCTTGGTGGCCGAGGTCACGACTTTAGGACCGGTCACGTATTCGCCGTATTCGGCGTTGTTCGAGATCGAGTAGTTCATGTTGGCGATGCCGCCTTCATAGATCAGGTCGACGATCAGTTTCAGTTCGTGCAAGCACTCGAAGTACGCCATTTCAGGCGCGTAGCCCGCTTCCGTCAGGGTTTCGAAGCCGGCCTTGATCAGTTCCACGGCGCCGCCGCACAGCACGGCTTGTTCGCCGAACAGGTCCGTTTCGGTTTCTTCGCGGAAGTTCGTTTCGATGATGCCGGCACGGCCGCCGCCGTTGGCCGACGCGTACGACAGGGCGATATCGCGGGCGATGCCCGATTTGTCCTGGTACACGGCGATCAGGTGGGGCACGCCGCCGCCCTGGGTGTAGGTGGCGCGCACGGTGTGGCCCGGCGCTTTCGGCGCGACCATGATCACGTCCAGGTCGGCGCGTGGCACGACTTGGCCGTAATGCACGTTGAAGCCGTGGGCGAAGGCCAGCACGGCGCCTTGCTTGGCGAACGGGGCGATGTTTTCGTTGTAGACCTGGGCGATGTTTTCATCTGGCAGCAAGATCATGATGACGTCGGCCGCTTTCACGGCGTCGTTGACTTCCGCCACTTTCAGGCCCGCTTGCTCGACCTTGGTCCACGAAGCGCCGCCCTTGCGCAGGCCGACGGTGACGTTGACGCCCGAATCGTTCAGGTTTTGCGCGTGTGCGTGGCCTTGCGAACCGTAGCCGATGATGGCAACGTTTTTACCTTTGATCAAGGAGAGGTCAGCGTCTTTGTCGTAAAAAACTTTCATGGTATTTCCTATATATTTGATGATGCGTTGTTGTTTTAAATGCGGCGCCAGGGCCGCGTAGTGCTGCTTGTATTTTTATACTTTGAGGATGCGTTCGCCGCGGCCGATGCCGGAACCACCGGTACGGACGGTTTCCAGGATGGCGGCGCGGTCGATCGAATCGATGAACGCGTCGAGCTTGACCTTGTTGCCGGTCAGTTCGATCGTGTACGTCTTTTCAGTGACATCGATGATGCGGCCACGGAAGATATCGGCGGTACGCTTCATTTCCTCGCGTTCCTTGCCCACGGCACGAACCTTGATCAGCATCAACTCGCGTTCGATATGCTGGCCTTCGGTCAGGTCCACCACCTTGACCACCTCGATGAGGCGGTTCAAGTGCTTGGTGATCTGCTCGATGATGTCGTCCGAACCGCTGGTGACGATGGTCATGCGCGACAGGGTCGAGTCTTCCGTCGGCGCCACCGTCAATGTTTCGATGTTGTAGCCGCGTGCCGAGAACAGGCCCACCACGCGCGACAGGGCGCCCGCTTCGTTTTCCAGCAAGACAGAAATAATATGGCGCATGATTAGAGATCCTCCGAACCGAGCATCATTTCGGACAGGCCCTTGCCGGCTTTCACCATTGGCCACACGTTTTCGGACTGGTCGGTAATGAAGTTCATGAATACCAGCCTGTCTTTCATGCCAAACGCCTCTTTCAGGGCGCCGTCGACGTCGCCCGGTTTTTCAATTTTCATGCCCACGTGGCCGTATGCTTCCGCCAGCTTTTCGAAGTCGGGCAGCGAATCCATGTACGACTCGGAATAGCGCGAACCGTAATCGATTTCCTGCCACTGGCGCACCATGCCGAGGAAGCGGTTGTTGAGCATGATGATCTTCGGCGTCAGGTGATACTGCTTGCACGTGGCGAGCTCCTGGATGCACATCTGGATCGAACCTTCGCCCGTGATGCAGGCAACGGTGGCGTCCGGATTGGCCATCTGCACGCCCATGGCGTACGGCAAGCCGACACCCATGGTGCCCAGGCCGCCGGAATTGATCCAGCGGCGCGGCTTGTCGAAGCCATAATATTGCGCCGCCCACATCTGGTGCTGGCCCACGTCGGACGTGATGAAGGCGTCGCCCTTGGTGATCTGGAACACCTTTTCCACCACCGATTGCGGCTTGATGACCAGGTCGGAGGTCGGGTATTTCAGGCATTCGCGGCCACGCCATTCGGCGATCTGCTTCCACCAGTTGCTCAGGGCATTGACGTTCGGCTTGGCTTCGGCCGCGTCCAGTTGCGCGAGGAACTCGATCAGCACGTCCTTGACGTTGCCGACGATGGGGATATCGACCTTGACGCGCTTGGAAATCGACGATGGATCGATGTCCACGTGGATGATCTTGCGCGGATGCGAGGCGAAATGTTTCGGGTTGCCGATCACGCGGTCATCGAAACGGGCGCCGATGGCGATCAGGACGTCGCAGTTCTGCATCGCCATGTTCGCTTCATAGGTGCCGTGCATGCCGGGCATGCCGACATACTGCTCGCTCGAGGCGCGGTAGCCGCCCAGGCCCATCAAGGTGTTGGTGCACGGGAAACCCAGGCGGTCGACCAGCTTGTTCAGCTCGGGAGCCGCATGCGCGAGGATGACGCCGCCGCCCGTGTAGATCATCGGGCGTTCGGCTTGCAGCAACAGCTGCACGGCCTTGCGGATCTGGCCCGAGTGGCCCTTGTCGACGGGACGGTAGGAACGCATCTCGACTTCTTTCGGATAGTCGAAATGGCATTTGTGCATGCTGATATCCTTGGGGATATCGACCAGCACGGGTCCCGGACGGCCGGTACGGGCGATGAAGAAGGCTTTCTTGATCGTCGCTGCCAGGTCCTTGACGTCCTTGACGAGGAAGTTGTGCTTGACCACGGGGCGCGTGATGCCGACCGTGTCGCATTCCTGGAACGCATCCTGACCGATGGCGTGGCTCGGCACCTGGCCGGAGATCACGACCATGGGAATCGAGTCCATGTACGCGGTGGACAAGCCCGTGACGGCATTCGTGACGCCCGGACCGGACGTGACGATGGCGACACCGACTTTGTTCGAGCTGCGCGAATAGGCATCGGCGGCGTGGATCGCGGCCTGCTCGTGGCGTACCAGGATATGCTGGAATTTGTTTTGCTGGAAGATGGCGTCGTAGATGTAGAGTACGGCTCCGCCCGGATATCCAAAGACGTGCTCGACGCCCTCTTCAGCCAGACAGCGCACGACAATTTCTGCGCCGGTAATGGGTCCTGCTGCTGCTTCGGTATTCATGAAACATTCCTTTCAAGGTCCATTGGAGATTGATCGGATGTTCTTTCCTGACGAAGTTCGCCGTGCGCGACAGTGCTCCTGCTTCCCTTTTCATGCGGTCACGACATTTCTTTGGGCACCCATAGATACCTTACAAAACAACGCTTAACGCAACTCGTTTGGCCGGAGTTTCTGTGGCGCCTGTACGAACCGCTCGCGCTTGTGGCGCGGGTTAGAACAAACTGCCTACAAATGAAAGCGCGTCTTGCCGCGGATGGCCTTGTGTGCCGGTCGCGACCTGACCATAGGGCTTTGGGGTGTTCAAAGCGTCCCATACGTTATCGCGTTGCACCATTATGGTCAAGGAAAATGTCAGCCGAAAGGCCATTTCGCCCGCACGCCGTGCAAAAACCCTGCGGAAACGCACATTTTTTGCTAGCATGCACGGGGTTGCAAAAAGCATACCCGCCCCCATTTCGCCCACCGCTCCCAGCAGCCGCTAAGATCCCCATACCGCATGGCAACAGACAAAGAATTATCCGACTTTCTAGAAAATGTCGAGCGGCGCGCTTTCAAGCAGGCCGCCTACGCGGTCCGCAAGGAAGAATCGGCACTCGATATCGTGCAGGACGCCATGATCAAGCTGGCCGAGAAATACGGCGACAAGCCGGCCGCCGAACTGCCGATGCTGTTCCAGCGCATCTTGCAGAACACCATCCTTGATTATTTCCGCCGCGAAAAAGTTCGCAACACCTGGGTCAGCCTGTTTTCCGGCATGAAGCCCTCGGGCGACGAGCATGAAGATTTTGATATACTTGATACTTATGAATCGGAACAGGGCTCGAGTGCCGCCGAATCGTCGGCCGACCAGGTCGAACGCGCGCAAATCCTTGATTTGATTGATGCAGAGGTACAAAAACTGCCCTCACGTCAACGCGAAGCCTTCCTCATGCGTTACTGGCAGGACATGGATGTGGCTGAAACAGCGGAAGCGATGGGTTGCTCCGAAGGTAGCGTGAAAACACATTGCTCTAGAGCTACCCACACGCTCGCCGAATCGCTGAAAGCCAAGGGAATTAAATTATGAACACCGACGATCTCAATTTCGCTTACAAAGTGCGCCATGCACTGAACGAAAAACTCGACGACCTGCCCGCATCGGCCACCGATCGCCTGGCAGCGGCACGCAAGCTGGCCTTGTCGCGCAAGAAGGCGGACGCCCCTGCCGCCGTCGCCGTGCGCCAGAACGTGTTCGCCGGCGTGGCCAGCAGCCTGTTCGTCGAGCCGCTGTCGTGGCTGGGCCGCATGAGCGTCATCATCCCCCTGCTGCTGCTCGTTGGCGGCCTGGTGGGCATCTATCAGTTTGAGCAGGAACAACATATTGCCGAACTGGCAGAAATCGACGCGGCCGTGTTGTCGGACGAATTGCCGCTGTCCGCCTATATGGACCATGGCTTCAACGCCTACCTGACGAAACGCGAGCAATAAATGGCACGCACGAGCGTACGCAAAGGCTGGCTGGCCGGCGGCATCGGCCTGGGTGCGTGCGCCCTGGCGGGCGCCGCCTGGGTAGGCGCGCAGCAACATGCCGCGCCCGCCGCACCTCCCGTGGCGGCAGCGCCCGTGGTGGCGCCGGTGCCGGCCGTCAAGCCCGGCTCGCCCCGCACGGGCGGCAAGGGCGGCACGCCGAAGGCTGGCGAGAATCCATCATGGAACAAGCTGTCGCGCGCGCAACAGGAAGCCCTGCAACCGCTGGCGGGCGAATGGAACAAGCTGGAAGCCTTGCGCAAGCAGAAATGGCTCGATATCGCCAACCGTTTCGCCTCCATGACGGCCGACGAGCAAATCCGCGTGCATGAACGCATGCGCGAATGGGTCAAGCTGACGCCGGAACAGCGCCGCCTCGTGCGCGAAAACTATACGCGCACGAAAAAGATCGATCCGGGTCAAAAAACCGCGCAATGGGAGCAATACCAGCAATTGCCGGAAGACCAAAAGAAAAAGCTGGCGACGGAACTCGTGCCGAAAAAACCGCTGGGCAAGGTGCCGGCGATCAATTCGACGACGACCAAGCCGCCTGTGATCGTGCCGCCCGCCACGCCGGCGGCGCCTGCCGCCGTGCCTGCCCTACCGCCCGCTCCCGCAGCGACGGCCGTGCCGGCAGGCGATCCTGCCGCCACCACGCCACCCGCCGCCGTGCCCGTCACGCCACCTGCCACGCCCGCCCCACTGCCAACCAATGCCAAATAGCACGCCTGTCGCCAGCATCACTTCCCATCCCACGATCAAGCGCCGCCTGATTTCCATGGTGTACGAGTCGCTGCTGGCCCTGGCCGTGCTCTTCTTACCCTTCCTGCTGTTTGAACTGGCCGTGCAAGGCGCGCATACGCCGTTGACGGAACACATGCGCCAGTGCCTGGCCTTTCTCGTCATGGGCGCATATTTCATCCATCAATGGAGCCGCGAAGGGCAAACCCTGGCCATGAAGACGTGGCGTTTGCAGCTGGTGCTGCCAGGCCACGCCCACGTGCCGCTGCGCGTGGCCGCCTGCCGCTACGTCCTGTCATGGATGTGGCTGCTGCCTGCCCTGCTGGTGTCGTATATATTCGATTTGCAGCACTGGACGGCGCTGGGCGCCATCGGCGTGGGCATCCTGGCATGGTCCAGCACGGCCCTGTTTACGGGCAATGGACAATTCCTGCACGACAAGTTGGCGGGCACGCGGATCGTGCAATTGCCGGCACCGGCGAAGAAGCCGAAGAAAGTCGCCGCCTGAGTTTTTACGCGGCTTGACCTGGGTCATTGAAGCGCCACGGGGGCTCTGCGATCATGGCATGCCATGAAGAATACCGCCCCCCTCCCCCACACACGCTTCGCTCCCTACCGCGAGGAAGTCTGCAGCGAAGACGAAGTCAAGCACCTCGTCCACACCTTTTATGCGGCCGCGCGCGACGATGCCATGCTGGGCCCCATCTTTGCCGCCGAGGTCAAGGATTGGGATGTCCATCTGGCAACACTGGTCGATTTCTGGTCAGGCTTGCTGCGCGGCACCATGCGCTACCACGGCAAGCCGCTGGCCCAGCACGCGAACATGGAAAACCTCACGCCCTGCATGTTCCGCCGCTGGCTGACCCTGTTCTTCGCCACGACCGAGAGCATGGGTAACCCGGCCCTGCAAGAGAAGGCCGATACCATCGCGCTGAATATCGCCGAGCGGCTATGGAAAAGCTTTGCGGAAAGCCATTCCATCACGGCGCCGCAGCTTTAGAAGCGCTCGTAACCCTGCAGATAGCGCCACTGGCCTGACGGCATGGCGCCCATCGGGATGCGGCCGATGCGCAAGCGCTTCATGGCGACGACGTCCAGTCCCACCATCTTGCACATGTGGGCGATCTGGCCCGGCTGCACGTTTTTCAGGGCGAAACGCAGGCGCGTTTCATTTTGCCAGCTGACCTTGATCGGCGGTAAAGGCTTGCCATTGAAGGGCAAGCCGTGATTAAGCAGCGCCAGGCCGTTTTCAGCGATGGCGCCCGACACTTCCACGATGAATTCCTGCTCCACCGTTTTCGCTTCGTCGACCAGCTTGCGGGCGACGCGGAAATCCTGCGTGAACACCAGCAAGCCGGACGCCATGGTGTCGAGCGGATTGGTGATGGTCAAACCGATCAGGTGGCGCTTGAGGAAGCGCGTGACGGAGCTGGGCGCCACATTTTCCGGCGTGAAAATCTCTTCTGGACGCAAACAGCTCAATGCGGGCTTCCCCTCGCTGCCCACGCCGCCATTGATGCCGGCCGGCTTATGCAGCAGGATCGTCACGGGCGGCATTTCTTCCAAGGTCGCGTTCGGCAACAGCACCACCGCTTGATTGTCGGCCACGCGCGCGCCCGATTCCTCCACCAGCACGCCATCGACCGTGACCCAACCGCCCTCGATATACAGCTCGGCCTCGCGGCGCGAACAGGGCACGTCTTCAGACAGACGCTTGGCCAGGCGGACGGTGGGCATTTCGTGTGGTGTGGTCATGGGGAGGCGCAAAAAGCAAGAGGAGGAGAAAGCCGGTATTGTAACCGACCCGCTCCTCCCCCTTTTTGCTGATTGCGCTGGTGATTGTCGGATTACGCTGCTGATTGTCGGATTACGCTACGCTAATCCGACCTACCCGACCTACCTGACCATATGCGGCTCTGTAGGTTGGCTTGGCGGCTTGCCGCGTAATCCAACAATCAGGCCTGCGCCTTGGCCAATTCCTCGGCAAAGAAACGGTGGCCCATCTCTTCCAGGCCCAGAGTCTGCAGCACTTCCTGCAGGCGTTCCGTCGGGCGCTGACGCGGCAAGTTCTTGTAGCTGGCGATGATCAGTTCATTCTTCATCGAGTGCTCCCAGCCCACCAGTTCCGTCACGCTGACCTGGTAACCGTGCGCTTCCAGCTGCAGACAGCGCAGCACGTTGGTGATCTGGCTGCCGAACTCGCGCGTGTGCAGCGGATGGCGCCACAGTTCCGTCAAGACGCTCTTGCCCAGGCTCTTGCCCTTGTTCTTCTTCAGCACGGACGCGACTTCCGCCTGGCAGCATGGCACCAGCACCATGAACTTCGCCTTTTTCTTCAAGGCGAAGTGAATCGCGTCATCGGTGGCCGTGTTGCACGCATGCAAGGCCGTAACGATGTCGATCTGCTGGGGCAGCAAGTTCGACTCCGTCGATTCGGCCACGGACAGCGGCAGGAACGACATGCCGGGGAACTTGAATTTCTTCGCCAGCTCTTGCGAGCGCTGCACCAGCTCTTCGCGCGTCTCGATGCCGTAGATGTGCGAACCGTCGTTGCCGTTCTTGAAGAACAGGTCGTACAGGATGAAGCCCAGGTACGATTTGCCGGCGCCGTGGTCGACCAGCGAGACGCCGGGGTGGTCGAGCCGCACTTCGCGCAGCAGCGGCTCGATGAACTGCGTCAGGTGGTATACCTGCTTGAGCTTGCGGCGGCTGTCCTGGTTCATCTTGCCGTCGCGCGTCAGGATGTGCAGTTCCTGCAGCAAGGCGACCGACTGGCCATCCTTGATCTCCGGCATGTTGCTGGCGGCCGTGATGACGTCTTTCGGCGCAGCGGCTGCGGTGGCGGCGGCTGCCGCGCCCTTAGCGCGCTTCATCGATCCACGCCATCTGTATCGCTTCGAGCACTTTTTCGCCGCCGCGCGTGTGGTCATCGTCGAAGCCGTCCAGTTCCACCACCCAGTTATGCAGGTCGGTGAAGCGCACGGTCAGGGGATCGATGTCCGGATGCGCGTCATACAGCGCTTCGGCGATCGCGTTGATGTCGGACCATTTCATGTTAGTGGCTGCCTTCGCTGACCTGGTTGATCGTGTATTTCGGGATTTCGACGACGAGGTCGGCCTCGGCCACGATGGACTGGCACGACAGGCGCGACACGGCTTCCAGGCCCCAGGCCTTGTCCAGCATGTCTTCTTCCAGTTCCGTCGCTTCGTTCAGCGATTCGATGCCTTCGCGGACCAGCACGTGGCAGGTGGTGCAGGCGCACGATTTTTCGCAGGCGTGCTCGATGTCGATGTCGTTTTCCAGCAGGATGTCGCAGATGGACTTGCCGGCAGGTGCTTCGATGACGGCGCCGTCCGGGCAAAGCTTGGCGTGCGGCAGGATAACGATTTGTGGCATGGTTTCTTCTTTCAGTCTGTCATTCGGAGCGCGGCCGCAGCTTCGGCGGCGCGCTGTTCAATTAGTCTTGTACGACCTGGTCCAGGGATTTACCCGTCAAGGCAGTGCGCACGCTGCGGTCCATGCGGCGCGAGGCGAAATCCTCGGTGCCGTCGGCCAGCGATTCGATCGCCAGCTTCAAGGCCTGGTGGTCGATGGCGCCGCTTTGCGATTGCACGATGGCGTCGCGCACCCGGTTCATCAAGCCATCCACGACAACCCTTTCGGCGTCATCGAGCAAGCCGCCGTCTTCGTCCAGCGCCGACTGCGTGGCCAGCAGGATGCGTTCCGCTTCCACCTGCTCTTCGCGCAGCGCGCGCGCCACCATGTCGACGTCTGCCGACGTGTACGAATCCTGCAGCATGCGGGCGATGTCGTCGTCGCCCAGGCCGTAGGCCGGCTTGACGCTGATCGACGCTTCCACGCCCGAGCGCAATTCGCGCGCCGAGACGGACAGCAAGCCGTCCGCATCGACCTGGTACGTGATGCGGATGCGTGCGGCGCCCGCCACCATCGGCGGAATGCCGCGCAATTCAAAACGCGCCAGCGAACGGCAGTCGCTCACCAGTTCGCGCTCGCCCTGCAGCACGTGCACGGCCAGGGCCGTCTGGCCATCCTTGAATGTCGTGAATTCCTGCGCACGGGCGCACGGAATCGTCGAATTGCGCGGGATGATTTTTTCCACCAGGCCGCCCATGGTTTCGATACCCAAGGAGAGCGGAATCACGTCCAGCAGCAGCCAGTCGTCGCCGGCGGCGCGGTTGCCAGCCAGCAAGTTTGCCTGAATGGCCGCGCCCAGCGCCACCACTTTATCGGGGTCGATGTTCGCGTGCGGCGTCGTGTGGAAAAATTCGCTCACGGCGCGCTGCACGTGCGGCATGCGCGTGGCGCCGCCCACCATCACCACGCCGTCGACGTCGTCCGCATCCACGTTCGCGTCGCGCAAGGCCTTCTTGATCGCGTTCATGGTCTTGGCCACCAGGTGCTGCGTCATGGTCGCAAATTCAGCGGCCGTGATACGCAGGTGGATCTCTTCGCCCGAGTTCAGCTTGGCGTCGATCGTCGTTTCCGGCTTGGTCGACAGCAGTTCCTTGATCTCGCGCGCCTTCACCATCAGGATGGCCGTGTCTTCGTCCGACAGCGGCGCCAGCTTGGCGTGTTCGCTGATCCAGCAGAACAGGCGGCGGTCGAAATCGTCGCCACCGAGTGCCGAATCGCCGCCCGTGGACAGCACTTCGAACACGCCCTTGCTCAGTTTCAGGATAGAGATGTCGAAAGTGCCGCCGCCGAGGTCGTACACGGCGTACACGCCTTCGGACGCGTTATCGAGGCCATACGCGATGGCGGCGGCCGTCGGCTCGCTCAACAGGCGCAGCACGTTGATACCGGCCAGCTGCGCCGCATCTTTCGTCGCCTGGCGCTGCGCGTCGTCAAAATAGGCGGGCACGGTGATCACGGCGCCGACCAGGTCGTCGCCGAGCGAATCTTCCGCGCGCTGGCGCAAGGTGGCGAGGATTTGCGCCGACACTTCGACGGGGCTTTTCACGCCGGCCACGGTTTTCAGCTGTACCATGCCAGGCGTATCCTGGAAATCGTAGGGCAGGTTTTCCGCGTAGGCGATGTCGGCCAGGCCGCGGCCCATGAAGCGTTTCACGGACACGATGGTGTTCTTCGGGTCGGTCGTTTGCGCGGACAGGGCCTTGTAGCCGATGTTCGCGTGGCCATTCGGCAGGTAGCGCACGACGGACGGCAGCAGGGAGTGCCCTTCCTCGTCGTTGAGCACCTCGGGAATGCTGTTGCGGACGGTGGCGACCAGGGAATTGGTGGTGCCCAGATCGATGCCGACGGCCAGGCGGTGCTGGTGCGGCGCGGTCGACATGCCTGGTTCGGAGATTTGCAGAAGTGCCATTGTATTCGTGCCTCGATTAATTTTTTGCGTGATGCGGTTGATGCCTGTCGCGCATTATAAGACGCGCGCCGGACTGGCGCTTGGCACGCCGGTCAAGCTATCCGGAGATCAAACTTCGATCGCCTCATAGGCAAAACGGACTTCCTCGCCGAATTTGTCGAGGAACATCAGGGCGCGCACGCTTTGCGCGGCATTCACATAGTCGGCGGCGTCGAGCTGGGCCGCCACCTGGGCCAGCAAGGCCTTGCGTTCGCCGCGCAACTGGCGGTCCAGGGCGTCGAGCGCGTCGGCATCCTTGCCCGCGCGCGCATCGCCCAGCTCTTCGCGCCACTCCATCTGCTGCATCAGGAAACTGACGGGCATGGCCGTGTTCGATTCCGTCTGCAAATCGACGCCATTGAGTTCGCACAGGTATTGCGCGCGTTTTTGCGGGCTTTTCAGGGTTTGGTAGGCTTCATTGGCGCGCGTGGCCCATTGCATCGCCACGCGCTTTTCAGCGCTGCTGGCGTTGATGAAGCGGTCCGGGTGGACCTTGCCCTGCACGTCGCGGTAGGCCGCGTCGAGCGCGCTCATGTCGAGCGAGAACCGCGCCGGCAACTGGAATAATTCGAAGTGGTTTTGCATAATGGTCAGTGGTCGCTGTACCGCAATCGATGGGTACAGCGCACCGACCGGGGTCTTGCCAGCTGTTTAAATCCTGAAGGACTCGCCGCAGCCGCAGGCGTCTTTTTCGTTCGGATTGTGGAACTTGAAACCTTCGTTCAAGCCTTCGCGCGCGAAATCGAGTTCCGTGCCGTCGATGTAAGGCAAGCTTTTCGGGTCGACGAAGACTTTCACGCCGTGCGATTCGAAGACGCTGTCTTCGGCCGCCGCTTCATCGACATATTCGAGCTTGTAAGCCAGGCCCGAGCAGCCAGTGGTCCGCACGCCAAAGCGCAAACCCATGCCCTTGCCGCGCCGTTCGATATAACGGTTGATGTGTTTCGCCGCTTTTTCGGTCAGTGTGATCATGTATTTCTCCGTAACTGCCCCGGCCTTGCGGCTGGGGCGGGCTACCAACGTTTAAGCTGCTGCCGGGTGACGGGTTTGATAATCCAGTACCGCCGCCTTGATGGCGTCTTCCGCCAGGATCGAGCAGTGGATCTTCACTGGCGGCAGGGCCAGTTCTTCGGCGATCTGCGTGTTCTTGATGGCCAGTGCCTGGTCCAGGGTCTTGCCCTTGACCCATTCCGTTACCAGCGAGCTCGACGCGATGGCCGAACCGCAGCCGTAGGTCTTGAATTTCGCATCTTCGATCAGGCCGTCGGCGCCGACCTTGATCTGCAGTTTCATCACGTCGCCGCAGGCAGGCGCGCCTACCATGCCGGTGCCGATGGTTTCATCACCCTTGTCGAAAGCGCCCACGTTGCGCGGGTTTTCGTAGTGATCGAGTACTTTGTCCGAGTAAGCCATTTTGATGCTCCTTTAATATTCTTGCCGCCCCCGTCAACAGGGGCCACGGTGTTGGTTAGTGGGCTGCCCATTGGATGGAATTGATGTCAATGCCATCTTTAAACATGTCCCACAGCGGCGACAGTTCGCGCAGCTTGTGTACTTTCGATTTCAGCAGGTTCACGGCGAAGTCGATGTCTTCCTCGGTCGAGAAGCGGCCGATGGTGAAGCGGATCGAGCTGTGCGCCAGTTCGTCGCTGCGGCCCAGGGCGCGCAGCACGTACGATGGTTCCAGGCTGGCCGAGGTGCAGGCCGAACCGGACGACACGGCGATATCCTTGATCGCCATGATCAGCGACTCGCCTTCGACGTAGTTGAAGCTCACGTTCAGGTTGTGCGGCACGCGGTGATCCATGTCGCCGTTGATGTAGACTTCTTCGATCTCCTGCAAGCCCTTGGCCAGACGGTCGCGCAAAGCCTTGATGCGGCCGATTTCGCTGTCCATTTCTTCCTTGGCGATGCGGAACGCTTCGCCCATGCCGACGATCTGGTGCGTAGGCAGGGTGCCCGAGCGCAGGCCGCGCTCATGGCCGCCACCGTGCATCTGCGCTTCCAGGCGCACGCGCGGCTTGCGGCACACGTACAGGGCGCCCACGCCTTTCGGGCCGTAGGTTTTGTGTGCGGTGAAGGTCATCAGGTCGACCTTGGTCTTTTGCAGGTCGATGACGACCTTGCCCGTCGCTTGCGCGGCGTCGCAATGGAAGATGATGCCTTTCGAGCGGCAGAACACGCCGATTTCGTCGATCGGCTGGATCACGCCGATTTCGTTGTTTACCAGCATGACCGACACGAGGATGGTGTCCGGGCGCACGGCCGCGGCCAGCTGCTCGACGGTGATCAGGCCGTTGTCCTGCGGTTCCAGGTACGTCGCTTCAAAGCCGATGCGTTCCAGTTCGCGCACCGTGTCGAGCACCGATTTGTGCTCGGTCTTGACGGTGATGATGTGCTTGCCCTTGGTCTTGTAGAACTGTGCCGCGCCCTTGATGGCCAGGTTGTTGCTTTCCGTCGCGCCGGAAGTCCAGATGATTTCGCGCGGATCGGCGTTCACCAGGGCCGCCACGTGGCCGCGTGCCTCTTCCACGGCTTTTTCCGCCGCCCAGCCATACATGTGGCTGCGCGATGCCGGATTGCCGAACTGCTCGCGCAGGTAGGGAATCATCTGGTCGGCGACGCGGGGATCGATCGGCGTGGTGGCCGAGTAATCCATGTAGATCGGAAAATGCGGTGCGGTTTCAAAGTGCACTTGGCCTACGTTTTTTTCTGGGGCGTTCATCAATAACTCCTGCAATCAGCAACTTAGTATTTTGTAATATTCAACCGATGGCGGCGTGGTTACGATGCATCACCATCACGCTTTGTTCGGCAATCTTTTGTCTCTGCTGGTCGACCAGGTCCTGCAAGGACACAGAATCCAGATAATCGACCATTTTTTCGTTGAGTGTGGACCACAATTCATGTGTCATGCAGCGCGCACCCGTAGCCGCGTCGGCGCCGTGGCAATGTTCCTTGCCGCCGCACTGCGTGGCGTCCAGCGGTTCATCGACGGCGATGATGATGTCGGCCACCGTCACCTTGTCCGCACGGCGGGCCAGGCTGTAGCCGCCGCCCGGACCACGGATCGATTCGACGATCTCATGGCGGCGCAGCTTGCCGAACAGCTGTTCCAGGTAGGACAGGGAAATCGACTGGCGCTGGCTGATGCCGGACAAGGTGACCGGACCTTTACCCTGGCGCAGGGCAAGATCGATCATCGCAGTCACGGCAAAACGGCCTTTTGTAGTCAGACGCATACATCCTCGGTTCAACTAGTTTAAAATATTGCGGCTTTTCAACTTCTCAAACCCCGAGTAGTTGAATGATTTAGTCAAGTATAACAAATTCGGCGGGGTTTGTCAGAGCGCCCCTCGATGACCACAGGGCTGGCAGGGGCTTAACGGGCCACGTGTGAGATGGCAGCCTCAAGAAAACAACAATCAAACAACAATCGGAAAATCGCCGGCTTCACGGCACCTGACAAAACCGTCGCGAGCGGAAGGGAGAGGTGGCCGAGAAGCGCAACCGTACTTTAGTACGGTGAGCATCGCAGGCCACCTATGCCGACGCGCAGCAGGTTTGGTCAGGCGCTATCATCCGCGCAGGGCGCTACGTACTTTCATTAATTCAAACCCCAGCAGGTTCAAGCCGTCCCAAGTGGCCGGATCGCCGATGCGCGGATTGTCCGACGCCAGGCCCACGCCCCAGATGCGGTCGACGGGACTGGCTTCGACGATCACGCGCTCTCCCGTGCCCAGCAGAAACTTGCGCAGCGCGGCCTTTTGCGAGAACTTGGCAAAATTGCCATCGAAGACGATGCCGGCACGCGCCGCTTCCCATACCTTGGCGTCAAAGTTCGCCACTTCGCGCCCCAGCTTCTTCACTTCCGACGGCCGCGCGGCCGCCACGATGCGCGCCTGCACGGCCGTGTCGCCAAACAGGGCAGCCTTTTGCGCCATCATGTAGTGCTCGGCCGTCGCATACGTGACGCCGGCCAGGCTGAACGGCGACGGGAACCACTGGCTGAAGCAGCTTTTGTCGGGCACCTGCGGCTGCGCCGGCGTGTGCCCCCAGAAATACAGGTAGTCGGGCACGCCGCCCGCCGCGATCCACGCCTTCAATTCTTCCACGTTACTGATTTGCATATTCCCCGCACTTCCGCCAGATGGCGTCAATTCAATCTCAAGCACGCAATAGTTGCATCGGGCCAAACAAGGCCTGCATGTCACGATTGCCGATAAAGGACAGATTATACGGATGTTCGGCCGTCACCTGCGGCAAGGACGCCGCCACCGGCAGGCGTTTGATGAGCTCGGCAATCTTGCCCCACAACACCAGCTGCGGCAAGGCCGCCCCGCCCTGCCGCGCCAGCGCTTCGAGCACCACCTGCAGGAAGGGCAGCCAGCCGCGCGCATCCTGCACGGGCGGCACGTGGGAACGGAACACCAGCGCCGCGTTGAGCAGCAGGAAGCCCTGTTCCGTCATCTTGCGTTGCAGGTCGGGCAAGGTCCGGATCACGCCGCTGCCAGGCAGTTGCGCGGCGGCCGCCACGGGCGCCATGGCCACGCCGGACGTGTCGCCGCCCTGCAGCTGGCCATCGGCCACCAGCAGCATCTTCATGAAGTTGCGCAAGGACGTGGCGCGGTTGACGGGCTTCGACAGCCCCGTGGCCGACCACAGACTGCCAACGGCGCCATCCATGAAGCACACGCCCGTGGCGCTGTCGGCGCGCGGATACGGCCCCTCGCCCACCAGCACGTAGCGCACCTGCGCCAGCGGCAGGGCAAAGGCGGCGAACAGCCGGCCCTGCGTGGGCAGGTAATCGTCGACGGCCAGCGCCGGCAGGTAGGCGGGATCGGCCGCCATCACGGCGTGCAAGCCGCGCAGCAGGATGGGGCGCCAGGAAGCGTGCGCCAGGGACAGGGCATCGGTGATGCTGGCAGGAACGGTTATTGCGGTCATGGCGCGTGAAGTATTTGGGCAAACGCAAATTGTAGCGCACCGGTACGCCTGCGTTGTTGAATCAGCACCCCCCAACATTTCACAGCAATACCAATATCGCAACAACCATATCAAAAATTGCACGCCACCTGCGCCAATCGAGGCCGGCAATGCTAGACTGATTTCCCTGGAACTTGAGCCACATCAAGAAATAGTGCTTACCGGATTCTTCAATCCACTAACGCTCATTGCGCCTGGGCAAGTTCTCAACACACTGCCCTGTCCATGCCCTGTCCCTACCTCACACGATTGCGCGCCGCGATACGCTTGCCCTGCCTGAGCTTTCTGCTATGGCTATGCTGCAACGCCCCCGTCCATGCGCAAGACCTGGCGCAGATCAGCGCACCGCGCTTTGCGCCAAGGCAAGTGCTGGTACTGTATTCGCTGGGCAGCGATGCCTCCTCGCAGTGGCAAACACTGATCCACAAGGGCATGAGCGCCGAACTGGCCAACGAGAACTGGCGCCTCGCGCCCGGCATCTATGAGGAGCGGCTCGATTCCGTGCGCGTGGGCGAGCAGCCTGCCATAGCCGGGCTGGAAACCTATCTGCAAACCAAGTACAGGATGGTGCAGTTCGACGCCATCATCACGGAAAACTACCTGGCGGCCCGGTTCCTGAGCCAGCATCCAGCGCTGTTTCCCGGCGTGCCCCGCTACTATGTGAATCAGGGACGGCAGGACTGGGTACCTGCCGACGGCATCAATCTCGATGTGCGCCACGATTTTGGCAAGGCCATCGCCGTCATGCTGCAAGTGACGCCACGGCTGCGCCACATCGCCGTCGTCGGCGACGGCAGCGCACGCGGCCAGGCGTGGATCGCCGCCATCCGCGCCGCCATTGCGCCCTACCATGACCGGCTCAAGGTCGAGTTCTGGGATCACCTGAGCCAGGAAGAGTTGTGGCGCCGCACCGGCACGCTGGGAGAAGGCAGCGCCATCTATTTGCTGCCCGTCTATCGCGACGAACTGGGGCAGCGCACCACGCCGCCCGTCATGGCGCGCGACCTGGCCGCGCGCAGCGCCGTGCCCATTTTCACCAGCGTGGAATCGCTGATACTGCCCGGCGTGGTGGGCGGCTATGTCATCAGCGGCGAAAAAGTCGGGCGCACCATTGCACGCATCCCGCTGGGCAGAACGCCCGACCCGGATGGCATGCAGGCGTATATCTTCGACGATGCCGCGGTACAGCGTTTCGGCCTGCGCAACCTGCCCGGCGAGGCGCGCATCCTGAACCGGCCACAGGGAGTGTGGGCGCAATACCACTGGCAGATCATCGCCGGACTGTCGCTGATCGCGCTGCAAGCGGCGCTGATCACGGCCCTGCTGCTGGCCCAGCGCAGCCGCCGCGCCAGCGTGGCGGCCCTGCATGCGGAGCGCGACATGCTCGAGGAACGGGTCTTGCAGCGCACCCTGGAACTGCTGGTGGCCAACTCCCGGCTGGAGCAGCAAGCCACGACCGACCCGCTGACGGGCCTGGGTAACCGCCGCATGATGACCCTGCGGCTGACAGAGGAGCTTGAACGCGCCCAGCGCTTCGGCCACACGCTGTCGCTGCTGATGATCGATATCGACCACTTCAAGCGCATCAATGACGGCCATGGCCACGCCGCGGGCGACCGCGCCATCGCCGCCGTTGCGCAAGTGCTGCGCAGCGTCACGCGGGGCATGGATACGGCGGCGCGCTTCGGGGGCGAGGAATTCGTGCTGCTGATGCCGGAGACGCCGCTGCCGGTGGCGCTGGAAGTGGCCGAGCGCCTGCGCCTGGCGGCCGCCAGCTTGCGCGTGGAATGCGATGATGGCCAACTGGTCAGCCTGACCATCAGCATCGGCGTGACATCCAATACGCCGCAATCGACCGCACCAGCCAGGCGGGAAGCGGACCACTTGACCGATCTGCTGATCCGCGCCGACCAGGCCCTGTACCGCGCCAAACGTGGCGGACGGGACAGGGTTGAGTGGAGCTGAACCCGCTCCCCCTATCGACCGGATGCCCTATTCGGCGTCAGGCTGCCGCGACGGATGGGCGGCCGCAAACGCGGGCAGGCCGGCGCAATGCGCATGGATGCGCGCAACGCGCGGGTATGGCGCCAGGTCGATGGCGAAGCGCTGCGCATTGAATACCTGCGGCACCAGGCAGCAATCGGCCATCGTCGGGCTGTCGCCATGGCAGAACAGGCCCGTGCCTGCCGGGTCGCCCTGCGCCAGCAGCGCCTCCACGGCCGCCAGCCCCTCGGCCATCCAGTGCCGGTACCACTCCTGCTTGGCCTCGTCCGACAGACCCAGGGTATTTTTCAGGTATTTCAGCACGCGCAGATTCGTCAGCGGATGGGCATCACAGGCGATCGCCAGCGCCAGCGCACGCACCCTGGCGCGTCCCAGCGCGTCCGCCGGCAGCAGCGGCACGGCCGGCCGCGTTTCATCGAGGTACTCGAGCATGGCCAGCGACTGCGTCAGGACGGCGCCATCGTCGTCGAGCGCCGGCACCAGGGCCGACGGATTGACGGCGCGGTAGGCGGGCAGCAGCTGCTGGCCGCCGTCCTGCAGCAGATGCACGGCGATGCTGTCGTAGGCGATGCCTTTGAGATTCAAGGCAATGCGCACGCGGTAGGCGGCCGAACTGCGGAAATAGGTGTACAGCTTCACGAGTGCCTCCTCAGGCGCGCGTGGCGCCGTTGCCCTTGCCTGCGTACAGGGCCACGGTCTGCTCGATGCTGCCGAAGATGCTGGCGCCGGCCGCGTCGCGCATCTCGATGCGCACCGTGTCGCCGAACTTCAGGTAGGCCGTTTTCGGCGCGCCATGTTCGATGGTTTCATACATGCGCACCTCGGCCAGGCAGCAGTAACCCACGCCGCCGTTCTCGATGCTCGAGCCAAACAGGTTGCCCTGCTTGTTCGACACGGTGCCGGAACCGACGATGCTGCCGGCGCCCAGTTCGCGCGTCTTCGCCGCATGGGCGACCAGCTGGGCAAAATTGAAGGTCATGTCTTCGCCCGCATTCGGCTTGCCGAACGGTTTGTCGTTCAAGTCCACCAGCAGCGGCAAATGCAGCTTGCTGTCCGCCCAGTCGGCACCCAGTTCGTCCGGCGTGACGGCGACGGGCGAAAACGCGCTGGCCGCCTTAGACTGGAAGAAACCGAAGCCCTTGGCCAGTTCGCCCGGGATCAGGTTGCGCAAGGAGACGTCGTTGACCAGCATGACGAGGCGGATCGCTTTCGCCGCGTCGTCCACGCTGGCGCCCATGGCGACGTCACCCGTAATCACCGCCACTTCCGCTTCCAGGTCGATGCCCCACTCTTCGGACAGGGCGAAGATCGGATCGCGCGGGCCGATGAAACTGTCGGAGCCGCCCTGGTACATCAGCGGGTCCGTGTAGAACGACGCCGGCACTTCCGCGTTGCGCGCCTTGCGCACCAGTTCCACGTGGTTGATGTAGGCGGAACCGTCGGCCCACTGGTAGGCGCGCGGCAGCGGCGAGTGGCACAGCGCCGCATCAAACGGCTGCGCGTCCGGCGCCTGGCCCGCGTTCAGGTCGGCGTAGGCCTGCTCCAGTTTCGGTGCGACCGCGTCCCAGTTATCGAGCGCCGCCTGCAAGGTAGGCGCAATGGCGGCCACGCGCTGGTATTGGCGCAGGTCGCGGCTGACGAGGATCAGGGCGCCGTCGCGGCTGCCGTTTTTCAGGGTTGCGAATTTCATGGTGTTCCTTGTTCGGTGTATTTGTCAGAGAGTGTCGGTCCGGTGCGCTCAGGCGTCGGCTGGCGCGTGCATCCAGGCGGCGTGCTTGGGCGCGCGGCGCGTCTGCGACCATTCTTCCAGCATTTCCCATTTGACGGCGTCCAGTTTGGCCATCATCTCCGGCGTACCCACGTTGGCCGCCAGTTCCAGGCGGTGGCCGTTCGGGTCGAAGAAATAGATCGACTGGAAGATGGCGTGGTTGACGGGACCGAGCACCTCGATGCCGCCGGCGACCAGGCGCTCCTTGGCGGCCAGCAGTTCTTCCATGCTGCCCACTTCCAGCGCCAGATGCTGCACCCAGGCCGGGGTATTGCGGTCGCGGTCCATCGGCGGCTGCGTCGGCAGCTCGAAAAAGGCCAGCACATTGCCCTGGCCCGCGTCGAGGAAGACGTGCATGTACGGGTCCGGCGCCTTGGTCGACGGCACCAGGTCTTCGGCGATGGCGAGGACGAAATTCATGTTCAAATGCTTGACGTACCACTCGACGGTTTTCTTCGCGTCGATGCAGCGGTAGGCGACGTGGTGGATTTGCTTGATCTTCATGTGCTTGTCTCCAATGAATGGCGCCGTGGGCGCGTGGGCTGGCCTGTTTTTTCAGCTTTTCACCATTAGAATCGAGTTACAGCTATCATACAAACAATTTTTAACCATTGATTTATCGGATTATCTTATGAGTCCCAGCCTGCGGCAAATGCGCGCCTTCGTGGCGCTGGCCAAGACCGGCAGTTTTACCCTGGCCGCCGAATACCTGCACGTGACGCAATCGGCCTTGAGCGGCTTGATCAAGGAACTGGAAAGCGTGCTGGGCGTGCGCGTGGTCGAGCGCAGCACGCGCAAGACGCAGCTGTCGGAAATCGGCCGCGAACTGTATCCGCTGTTTGAAAAGATGATCGAGGACCTCGACGGCGCCATGGCCGGTATCGCCCAGCGCAAGGCCCTGAAAACGGGCATGGTGCGCATCGCCGCGCCGCAGATGATGGCGTGCACCCTGCTGCCGGAAGTGATCGCCGCCTACCGCCAGGCGCACCCGGACGTGCAGCTGCGCCTGGTCGACTGCCCCGTGGAGAATGTCTCGGCGCGCGTGTTCAGCGGCGAAGTCGATTTCGGCATCGGCCCCGAGCGCGACCCAACGGCGGAAATCGCCGCGCAAGCGCTGTTCGAGATGCCCTTCGTGCTGGTCTTCCCCGAGCAGCACCCGCTGCAGCAAAAGGAAAGGGTCACCTGGGCCGATGTGGGCGACTACCCGTTCATTTCGCTGCAGGGCCAGTTCACGGAACGCCTGCTGCGCGACATGCACGGCGCGTTTCGCGAGCTGTCGCTCAATCCCTATAACGAAGTGACCTTCATGACGACGGCGCTGGCCATGGTCAGCGCCAACCTGGGCATCACGGTCTGCCTGCCGTACGCGGAACCGATGGTGAAACTATATAAATTGCACATGCGCGCCCTGCACGAGCCGGAACTGACGCGGCGCTTTTTCGTCTACACGAAGACGGGCCGTTCGCTGTCGCCGGCCGCCGAAAGCTTCATGGCCTTCCTGTTCCGCTTTGTCGAGACGCACGAATGGAATGTGGGAGCGGGCAACGGCGCGGCACGCGACGCCCTGCCCGCAGGCGGCCCGGCTGGCGCCGCTTTATAATGGCGCATCGCCCCTTGCCGCCTACGCCATGACCCAGCCTGCCCAGAATGACCTGTCCGCCATCGACGCCGCCACCATCGCCATCAACCAGCGCATGAACAAATTCGACGGCCATGCACAGGTCTGGCTGTTCGGCTATGGCTCGCTGATCTACAAGGCCGACTTCCCCTACATCGAACGCCGCCCCGCCAGCATCGCCGGCTGGACGCGGCGCTTCTGGCAAGGTTCGCACGACCACCGCGGCACGCCGATGGCGCCGGGCCGGGTCGCCACCATCGTGCCGCAGGCGGGCGCCGTGTGCGACGGCATGGCTTACCTGATCACGCCCGAAGTCTTCGCCCACCTCGACCACCGCGAAAAGAACGGCTACCTGCGCCTGGCCACCGACATCACCTTCGAGGACGGCGGCAAGGTCGAAGGCCTCGTGTACATCGCGAACGAGGAAAACGCCGCCTTCCTGGGCGCCGCCCCGGAACTGGATATCGCGCGCCAGATCGCCCGATCAAACGGCCCCAGCGGCCCGAACAGCGAATACCTGCTGCATCTGGCCAGCGCCCTGCGCGAGCTGGGCAAGAGCGATCCGCATGTCTTTGCCATCGAGCAACATCTGGCGCAGATGCAGGCACCTGCACAGGATAACGCTGCAGGATAATGCTACACGTTAGCGCTACACGATAGCGCCGCAGCGCCTCCGCCCCAGCAGCGGTAACGACGACTTAACTTGGCTTAACTTCTTAAAACAAATCCAGCTGTCCCGCATTGCCCCCTTTTGCCTTGTTTCCCAACGGCGGCACCACCAGAGGCCGGCGGAATTGCGTGCAATCGAGCTGCTTGAAGCGGCCGCCCTTGCCGTGCAGCCCCAGCCGGTGCACGGCCTTTTCAAAGCGCTGGCGGATGAGGTCGGCCCACACGCCTTCGCCCCGCATGCGCGCGCCGAACGCGCTGTCGTAATCCTTGCCGCCCCGCATTTCGCGCACCCGGTTCATCACGCGCTGGGCCCGTTCCGGGAAGTGTGCTTCCAGCCATTGCTGAAACAACGGGCTCACTTCCCACGGCAGGCGCAGCACCACGTAATGGGCGTGGATGGCGCCCGCGTCGCGCACGGCTTCGAGCAGCTGTTCGATTTCCGGCTCCGTCACGAACGGGATGATGGGCGCGATGCTCACGCCCACGGGGATACCCGCCTCCGTCAGGGTGCGGATGGTGCGCAGCCGCCGCGCCGGGGCGGCCGCGCGCGGTTCCAGGGTGCGCGCAATGGCCGGATCGAGCGTGGTGACAGTAACGGCCACGGCTGCCAGATGCCTGGCCGCCATGGGTGCAAGAATGTCGATATCGCGCTCGATCAGCGACGATTTCGTGATCAGCGCCACGGGATGGTCGCACTCCTGCAGCACTTCCAGCACGCGCCGCGTCAGCTGCCGCTCGCGTTCGCACGGCTGATACGCATCCGTATTGACGCCGAGGGCGATCGGCTCGGGCACGTACGACGGCCTGGCCAGCTCGCGCCGCAATAGTTCAGGGGCGTTCACCTTGGCGTAGATGCGGCTTTCGAAGTCCAGGCCCGGCGACAGGCCCAGATAGCTGTGCGTGGGGCGGGCAAAGCAATAAATGCAGCCGTGTTCACAGCCCCGGTACGGGTTCAGCGAGACATTGAACGGCAAATCGGGCGAAGCGTTGCGCGTGAGGATGGTGCGCGCCTGCTCGTCGCTAACCTGCGTCTTCCAGCCCGGCGCCGCCTCTTCCCCGGCCGCCTCTTCCAGGCCGCCCACGCTCCAGCCATCATCGAAACCGGCGCGCGCGTGCACCTCATAGCGCCCTTGCAGGTTCGAGACGGCCCCGCGCCCCTTGTGAGCTTTCAGCGATTGCGGCGGCAACATGGCTTGCCCGGCGAAGCTGTCATCGTGCTCTGGAATGATTGCTTTCATGAACGGCCCCATCAACTGTATATACGTACAGTATACTATGCCGCTGTCCGGCCAATATCAAGGGCTGCCATGGTGCTATTTCAAGCTTTTTCACCCTGCGGCATGACATAACTCAACTGCTGCCCGACAAAACCATCAAATGCCGTGATCAGGGGAACGAAGCGGACCGCGTCCTGCTCCAACTGCATCAAGGCATAGCACGTTGCTTCCAGAGTCGATAACTGATCTGGCGCGTGCGCCTTGCGGATCAGGTAATGCGAGGCGGGCGTATCGCGCAGGGGCAGGCGCGGCAGCTGTTGCAAGGGGGGATTCTGATACAGCATCTTGCGGCTCTTGCGCCAGGTGGCGTCCAGCACCACCAGCCGCAATTGGGTGGGATCGAGAAAGATAGCGGGGTCGAGCGCTGGCGACGGCGCGATGCCCAGCGAACGGTCGCCTGGGGTATCCGGGTACAACAGCACATTGTGCTTGCCGGCCAGCAGCCCGGCGAGAACATCGGGGGCAAACTGCTCGCCCGTCAGCATGCGACTGTTGGGCAGGCTCAGGTGCAGCAAGCGGGCGCTGCCCTTGGCATTGTGGACTTCCAGCGGATGCTGGAGGATCAGCACTTCCACCGCATGGGAAACGGGGACGATCCAGCGGCAGATGCAGCTGGACACGGCGCGCAGGCAGGCCGGGCAGCGCGCCCGTTTGGCGGGTTCCGCCAGGGAGGACGATGCAGCGGTAGAGCTGGAGGTATGGCTCGAGGTATTACTGGACGGATGGCGGGGGATACGGCGGGTGGTCATGGCGGAGCGCGTTCGCGGCTGTCTTCAAGCCGCGATTGTAGCGCCCTCGCCATGCCAAGGGGAGTCCGCGCTTAAAACTCTTCCCACTCGTCGGCGCCGGACGCCACCGGTGCCTTCGGCGTGCGTGCACGCACGGCGTCCGCTTGCGCAGCCTTGCCCGGCGCGGGTGCCGCCACGGCTGACGCCGGCGCGCGTCGCTTGGCGGGCTCGATGGCAGGTCGCATGGTAGGTCGCGTAGCAGCTTGCATGGCGGCTTTTCCTGGCGTCGATGCCGTCACGGACGGGCTGGCACTGGCCGCAACATAGTGCTGCGTTGCATCGAGCTTGAACAGGCCCACCACGTCGGCCAGCTTGGCCGCCTGTTCCTGCATGGATTCGGCCGCCGCAGCCGCTTCTTCCACGAGGGCCGCGTTTTGCTGCGTCACCTGGTCCATCTGGCCGATGGCCCGGTTGACTTGCTCGATGCCGGTGCGCTGTTCATCGCTGGCGTCGGTGATCTGGTTCATGATCTGCGTCACATGGCTGATGCTTTGCACGATCTCGTCCATGGTGCGGCCCGCCTTGTCCACCAGTTGCGAACCGGCCTCGACCTTTTGCACGGAATCGTCGATCAAGCCCTTGATTTCCTTGGCCGCCGCGCTCGATCGTTGCGCCAGGTTGCGCACTTCGGAAGCGACGACGGCAAAACCACGGCCCTGCTCGCCGGCCCTGGCCGCCTCCACGGCCGCGTTCAAGGCCAGGATATTCGTCTGGAAGGCGATGGCGTCGATGACGCTGATGATATCGACGATCTTGCGCGAGGAATCGTTGATCGAGCCCATGGTGCTGACCACTTCCGATACCACCACCCCGCCCTTGCTGGCGATCTGCGAAGCGTCGATGGCCAGCTGGTTGGCGCTGCGCGCATTGTCGGCATTGAGTTTCACGGTGGAGGTCAGCTCTTCCATGGAAGACGCCGTTTCTTCGAGCGAACTGGCCTGCTCTTCCGTGCGCGACGACAAGTCCAGGTTGCCGGCGGCAATTTCGCCCGACGCCGTGCTGATCGATTCGGTGCCGACGCGCACCTGGCCCACGATACTGACCAGTTTATCGTTCATGTTTTTCAGCGCATGCATCAATTGCCCTGTTTCATCGCGGCTTTCCACGACGATATGGCTGGTCAGGTCGCCAGCGGACACGGCTTCCGCCACCTCGACGGCACGCGTGATCGGGCGCGTGATCGAGCGTGTAATCCAGTACGCGCAGGCGATGCCGAGCAAGATGGCGGCCACGCCCAGCGAGATCAGCAGCAGACGGCCGCTTTCATAGCGCGAACGGATTTGCGCGGCTGATTCATCGAGCAACTTGGCTTCCAGCAGTTCCAGCTTCTTCAGCGACGCCAGGTAGATGTCACGCTTGACGCCCATGTCGCCTTCGTACAGGCGCTTGCCCAGTTCAAGATCGCCCGCATTCTTGGCCTTGAACACATTCTTGCGCACTTCCGTGTAGGCCTTGCGCGTGCTCAGCACTTCCTGGTACAGCGCTTGCTCTTCGGCGCTCAGCTGGCTCTTGCCGATATCGTTCTGAATTTCCGTGGCACGTGCCGACGAAACCGCCATTTCCTTTTCAAATTGCTTCTGGTGTTCGGGATCGCTGACCTTCCAGGCGGCCGCCGTGCGCGCCGCGTTCACCTCGATGACCTTGGTCCATTCACCGATCAGGCGCTCGTTGCGCACCTTGACGTTGACGAGCGCATCGGTCTCCTTGCTGGCGCTTTGCATCTGCACGATGCCCACCACGGTCAAGGTCGTCAACAGAAGGAGGACTGCGGCAAAACCGCCACCAAGACGTACGCCGATTTTGAGGTTCTTCATTGCGTGATTCCAATCTGAAAAAACGATGCACAGACGCCACGAAACCGACTGACTGCTACGTATCAATATAGCAGGCATCCGCCGTGCGGCAATCACGAGCGGTGGCGCAACGTTATCCACGCCACCGGAATGGCAGCGCGCCGCAGCGCACTACTTTGGAGCAGATTGTGAGTGAATCAGAATGGTATTGCAAGAAATAACATGCAGAAAAGCAACAACCAGAAGGTGGTATGCCGCCACGAACGGGCGGCAGGCAAGCAAGATCAGTTTTGCTTCACATAGATCAATTTTGACGTATCGAAACCCAGGCTACCGGCTTTCTCGATCAGGCGCTGCTGCAAAGCAGGGTCCATGATTGGCGTGCGCGACAGCAACCAGAAGTAGGATTTGTCGGGGCCGCTGATCATGGAATAGCTGTAATTTTGCTGGTCGAGGTCGAAGACGATGTAGGAACCATAGAAGGGGCCGAAAAACGACACTTTCAGGTAGCCCACGTCTTTCTTGTCGACGAAATACGCCTTGCCTTCCGCGTCCTTCCAGACAGCGTCCGCATCCTTGTAGCCGCGGTTGAGTACTTTCAGGCCGCCATCCTGGCGCAGGCTGTAGTCGGCCGTCACATGGCTCAGGCCCCGTTCGAACGAGTGGTCCAGACGCGCGATTTCATACCACTTTCCCAGATAGCGGGTCGTGTCGAAGTTGCTAACTGGCACAATATTCTCGGGCCGGCCCACGCACCCGGCCAGCACAAGCACACACAGGAACAGCAGTTTTTTCATGTTTTTCTCCATCAGCTTGAATCAGGGTTGCAGTGCGCGGTCGACGATGCGGCGGATCGCGCCATTGTTTTGCATGCGCACGATGGCGGCATTGAATTGTTCGATAAAGTCATCGCGATAAGGGTAGGCGGCAGGCCTGCGCTCAGTAAAACCCAGGTGGCCCTGCTGGCTGGCCAGCTGCGCCGTTTCCTGAATCGCCTGCATCGTTGTGCCCGGCGGCCCCTCGCGCCGGATGCGCTGCAATTCCCACTGCGCCGACAGGCGGTCGCTGACATAGCAATCGATACGCCCGCGCATCAACTTGAGCAGATTCGTGCGCGTGCCCTTGGCCGTATCGAACACAATGTTGGCCGCTTGCACGGCTGCCGTCTGCTTTGCATCGCCCAGCAAAAAACCGGCGTTCACGCCGATGTGCAGGCCGCCGTAATCGGCGGGCCACTGCCGCAGCGCGCGTTTGGCCAGCACGTCCTGGTTGCACAGCACCACCAGCTGCTCCATCAGTAGCGGCACGGAATAGCGCACGTACGGCCGCTCGCTGCGCCACGAATACGGCGGATACAAAGCAAACGCCTCGCCCGTCTGCAGCATCAGCACGCCCCGCTTCCAGGGTACGGGACGCAGCTGCACCGCATACTGCGGCATCGATTGCACGGCTTCGCGCACGATCTCCGTGTAGATGCCTTTCAGCTGGCCCTTGTCGACGTAGGAGTATGGCGGATAATCGTCGTCGCCATAGATCACCAGCGGCGTCGGCCCCTCGGCCCGCGCGCTGGCCGCGATGAACAGGCATAGCGCGGCAGGCAGGATGAGCATTCTGAACATGCCCGAAGAGTAGCATGGAAGGGGCAACCACCATCACCCGTTTGCACTGTTCGTGCCCAGCATTTCGTCGAGCTGCGCCAGGGTGCTTGAATCCTTCACGACGGCGCGCAGCCACAGATGCAGCGGCAGCTCTCCCCAGCTGGCGGCCTTGTCGGCCAGGTAGGCGACGGGACTGTGCGGCTCCGTGCGGCGAAAAAAATCGGCCACCTGGCGCAGCTGGGCCAGCGCCTGCTGACGCTGCACGATGGCGCCCCCGCCCCCGCTGGCGCCCTGGCCGGGGGCGGGCGGCGCGCCGGCAAAGTCGGCGCCAGGCGACAGCGGCGCGATGAAATGAATGGCGTTTTCCAGCGCTTCGCGCGCGGCGCGAAAACTCGGGCCATCAACACCGAAACGCGCATCGACGCTGCGTTCGAACGCCAGCAGCGACTGCATGCAGTATTGTGCATCGGCCAGCAAGCCGTCGGAAAATGCGCGCGAGTTCCTTTGCCGCGCCGCCTCCATCTGCGCCAGGGTCGCCCCTTCATCATGGCGCGTATCGCCCCAGCCCTGATCCGCCGCGCCCTGCGCCAGGCTGGCGGCCGCGCGCTGGCGCGCCGTATCGAAATCCTGCAGCGAATACAGACCGTTGGCGCCGTCGGTCAGCGGGATCTCGCGCAACAGCTGCGGCGTGCGCGACAGCAGCCAGAAGACATTGCCGATGCGCTGTTCCTGGTCGCCCTCCTCCTCCGGCGGATACAGGCCATCCCAGTAACGCTCGCACAGGCCGGCCAGCAGCGCGTAGCCATCGCCCAGGCCACGGAAGTGGCGCGTTTTCGCGTGCGCCTCGGCCAGCCACACGGCCACGCGCAAATCCTTGCTGTGCGTGGCGATCAGCTGTTCGCAGCGCGTCGCCACGAAAGGCCAGTCGGCCTCCTTCAGCGCCGTCACCCACTCGCCCTGGTCCAGGCTGGGGTCGTCGTGCTGGCGCGCGCGCGCGATGGCGTCGAGCTCCTGGCTGAAGGTGATGTCGCCGCCGCAGGGGCTGACGGCGCTGACGGGGTGCAGCAACTGCTCCAGATTGAACATGGCGCTCTCCGGAAGGTGGATTATCGGATCGTGTACTTGAACTGCCCCTGCTTGTTCGCACTGACGCGTATCGACGCGACCGGCTCGCCTTCGGCCATGCGCGCCAGCACCGCTTCGGCGATCGCCGGCAGCAAGCTGCCGTTGAGGATCTGGTCGACATTGCGCGCGCCCGAATCGACCTCGGTGCAGCGCGCCAGCACGGCATCGACCAGGCCCGCGTCATGGCTGAACTGCGCCTGGTGATTGCGCGCGATGCGCTGCCCGATGCGCGCCAGCTTCAGGTGGATGATCTCGGCCAGCACCGCGTCGTTGAGGGGATAGAACGGCAGCACCTTCAGGCGTCCCAGCAAGGCCGGCTTGAAATGCGCCACCAGTTGCGGGCGCACCAGTTCTTCCAGCGCGGCCGGCGTGGGCAAGTCTTGCGCGACCCGGTTCAGGCAGGCGGCCATCATGGCGCCAGACCCCAGGTTCGAGGTGGCGATGATGATGGTGTTGCGAAAATCGACTTCGCGCCCTTCCGCATCATCGAGCACGCCCTTGTCGAACACCTGGAAGAACAGCTCCAGCACGTCGGGGTGCGCTTTTTCCGCTTCATCGAGCAGCACCACGCTGTAGGGCTGGCGCCGCACGGCTTCCGTCAGCACGCCGCCTTCGCCATAGCCGACATAGCCGGGCGGCGAGCCTTTCAGGCCGGCCACGCTGTGCGCTTCCTGGTATTCGCTCATGTTGAGCGTAATGAGCTTGCGCTCGCCGCCATACAGCAGGTCGGCCAGCGCCAGCGCCGTTTCCGTCTTGCCCGTGCCGGACGGCCCCGTGAACAGGAACACGGCTTGCGGCTTGTTCGGGTCGTCCAAGCTGGCGCGCGCCGTGCGCACGCGCTGTGCCACTGCTGCGATGACGTGATCCTGTCCCAGCACCCGTTCGCGCAGCGCCCCATCCAGGGTCAGCACCGTGCGGATCTCGTCCTTGAGCATTTTCCCCAGCGGGATGCCGGTCCAGCCGGCGACGATGCCGGCCACCACCTGCGCGTCGACTTCCAGCGGCGACAGCGGCGCCTCTCCCTGCAGTGCCGCCAGTTCTTCCTTCAGCGCCAGCAGGCGCGCCGCGCCGACCTCGCCCGGCCGCTCGCCGCGCAGCTGCGCGCGCAAGTCGCCGATCTGCGCCACCAGCGCCTTTTCGCGCTCCCAGCGCTGCGCCAGCGCCGCGATCTGCGCCTGTCCGTCGTCGTGCTCGCGCCGCAGCTGCGCCAAGCGCGCGGCGCCGGCTTTATCGGGCACTTCGCCATCGGCCGCCTCGCGGCTCAGGGCGGCGATTTCCGCGCCGATGCGTTCCTGGCGCCGGTGCGCGTTTTCCAGCTGCGCCGGCGTGGCGCGCTGGCCCAGCGCCACCTTGGCGCATGCCGTATCGAGCACGCTGATGGCCTTGTCGGGCAGCTGGCGCCCGCTGATGTAACGGTGCGACAGGCGCACCGCCTCGACGATGGCGGCATCGCGCACGCGGATGCCGAAATGGCGCTCCATCAGCGGCGCCATGGCGCGCAGCATGGCGCAGGCGATGTCCTCGCTCGGTTCTTCCACCTTCACCACCTGGAAGCGCCGCGCCAGCGCCGCATCCTTTTCAAAATACTTTTTGTATTCGCTCCAGGTGGTGGCGGCGATGGTGCGCAGGGCGCCGCGCGCCAGCGCCGGTTTCAGCAGATTGGCCGCGTCGTTCTGCCCCGCCTGGCCGCCGGCGCCGATCATCGTGTGCGCCTCGTCGATGAAGAGGATGATCGGGTGCGGGCTTTTCGTCACCTCGTCGATGACATTCTTCAAACGGCTTTCAAACTCGCCCTTCACGCTGGCGCCGGCCTGCAGCAAGCCCATGTCAAGTGTGTGGATGTGCGCGCCCTGCAGCACCTCGGGCACGTCGCCGGCGGCGATGCGCAAGGCCAGGCCTTCCACCACGGCCGTCTTGCCCACGCCCGCCTCGCCCGTGAGAATCGGATTATTCTGGCGCCGGCGCAGCAGGATATCGACGGCCTGGCGTATTTCCGCCTCGCGGCCGATCACGGGATCGAGCTTGCCGTCGCGCGCAAACTGCGTCAGATCGGTGGTGAACTGGTCCAGCGCCGGGGTTTTTCCGGCCAGGGCACTCACCGGGTCCGCCCCTGTGTCGGCAAGCCGCGGCACTGCCGCGCTTTCCTCTTCACAGGAACCTGCCGTCAGCTTGTCCGGATGGTGTTTCAGCTGCTCCACGCTGAAGCGGGCGAACAGCTTCGAGCCGCGGTACGCGAGCTGCGACAGTTCCGGCTCCGTCAGCAGCGCCAATAACAAGTGGCGGCTGCGGATGGGGCCTGGCTGCGCCGTATCGAGCGAAGCGATCAGCCAGGCGTGTTCGAACAGCAGCGGCAAATGGGGAGAGAACACGGGCGTGCGCGCGCTGCCCGTCCTGAAGCCGCCGATTTCGCGGCGCAGGTCCGCCTCCAGCGCCGTCAGGCTGATTTCACTGCGCCGCGCGATGGTGACGAAATCGCTGCGCTCCTGTTCCAGCAGCGCCAGGAACAGGTGCTCGATATCGACTTCATACTGGCCCAGTCCCACGCAGATGGCGGCGGCGCGGGTGGCGGCCGTGCGCGCCGTGTCATTGAGTTTGGCGATCAGGGTTTTCAGGTTATTGCTCATGCGGCGGCTCCCTTGCGGTTGATCGAATAGCGCAGCGACGACGGCTGCAGCACGGCGTCGAAATTGACCATCTCGCCGCCAGCCTTCACGGCCAGGGTGCCGCTGATGACGAAGCCGACCCGGTTGATGGCGCCCGCTTCGCGCTCCAGGCGGGCACGCACATTGCGCAGGCGCGGTTCGTGGCGTTCGATGGCGGCCTTCAGCGCGGCGCAGATGCGGGCGCGGTCATCGCTGCTGGACAAGCACATGCCGGCGAAATCGATCAGACCATAGTTGACGATGGAGGCCGCGCATTCCGGATAGGCGTCGAGCGCGCCGGGCGGCAGGGCCACGCGCGTGTTGAGCAGTTCTTCCAGGTCGCGCGCCACCGCATCCTTCAATTGTTCCAGCGACAGGCGCACCGCCACGCCGCCCGACGCCGCACCGCCATCGCCCATCAGGCGGTCGAACAGGCCAGGTACATAACTGTCCATACGCTCTCCTGAAAATCGGCGCGGCGCGCGGGCGTTGGTGGCCGCTGCGCGCCGCGCACCATCGATCAAGCCACGCGGTTCGCGGCCAGGTCCCAGCCGCCCGAGGTATTGCCGCCGGCGCCGCCCGTCACTTTTTGCTGCGTGTATTTCCACTTCACTTTCGAGAACTTGAAGCCGACGTGTTCACCGAGGATGTCGCCCTCTTCCACGTTCGGCGTCACGGCGCCGATCAGCACATTCTCGATTTCGATTTCAAAGTACTTGACGCGCTCGCCCTGGCCGTCGGCGCGCATGAATTCGAAGCGCGCCTTGGGGATGGTCTTGCCGGCCGAGCAGGTCTGCAGCAGCACCGGCGAGGCCAGGTCGGCCAGCTTGGAGATGACGATGTCCTTGTGCTCGCAGCGTTCCGCCGTGTGGCCGCCGCCCGTCGAGGCGGTGGCTGACTTCGGCTGCTCGACGCTCCAGCTGACCGATTTGCACTCGATCCAGTCCTTGTGCTTGTCATCGGTGGACTCGCCCTTGATGCCGTCTATCTGCAGATATACATCGATTGCCATGGTGTGCTCCTGTGGTTGAAAGATGGGGGAATCAGGAATTGGTCGACTTCGGCAACTCCGCGACCAGTCGGAGCGAAACGGATAATTCATCGAGCTGGAAGTGCGGCCGCAGGAACGATACGGCGCGGTACACGCCGGGCCGGCCCGGCACTTCATGCACTTGCACGGAGGCCTCGCGCAGCGGGAACTGCGCCTTCTGTTCCTGGCTGGCGTTATCGTCGAGCAGCACGTACTGCATCAGCCAGCGGTTCAAAAAATCTTCCACGTTGGAGGCGGCGGCAAAGCTGCCGATCTTGTCGCGCATCATGGCCTTCATATAGTGGGCGATGCGCGAGACGGCGAAGATGTACTGCAGTTGCGACGACAGCACCGCGTTCGCGTTGGCCGCGTCGCTGTTGTACTTGCGGCTTTTCTGCGCCGACTGGGCGCCGAAAAACGCCGCATACGCCGTGTTCTTGCAGTGCACCAGCGAGATGAAGCCCAGGTCCGACAATTCCTTTTCGCGGCGGTCGGTGATCGCCACTTCGGCCGGGCATTTCAGGGCCACGTCGCCCTCGTCCGTCTTGAAGGTGTGGGTGGGCAGGTCGTCCACCAGGCCGCCGCCCTCCACGCCGCGGATGGCGGCGCACCAGCCGTAGTCGGCAAAGGCGCGCGTCAGCTTGCAGCCGAACGCATACGCGGCGTTACACCACAGGTATTTGTGATGGTCGCTGCCGTCGACTTCCTCGACATAATTAAAACCTTCGACCGTGGTGCCATCGACGGGATTGAACGGCAGCCGGCCCAGGAAGCGGGGCAAGGTCAGGCCGACGTAGCGCGCATCCTCGGATTCGCGGAAGGCTTTCCATTTCGCGTACTCGATGGTATCGAACACCTTGGCCAAGTCGCGCGGCTTGCCCAAGTCGCCGTAGCTTTCCAGGCCAAACAGTTCCGGAGCGGCCGAGGCGATGAACGGCGCATGCGCGGCGGCGGCGATGTGCGACATCTGCTCGACGAAATAGATGTCTTCCGGCTGGCGCGAGATGGCGAAGTCGCCCAGCAGCGCGGCGAACGGCGCGCCGCCGAAGGTGCCGAATTCCTCTTCATACACCTTCTTGAACATGCTGCTCTGGTCGAACTCCAGCGCGGCCTGGAAATCCTTCACCAGTTCGCGCTTGGTGGCGTTGAACATGCGGATCTGCAAACGCGTGCCCGTATCGGAATTGCCGACCAGGTAGCGCAGTCCCGTCCAGCTTTGCTCGAGCTGCTGGAACGGCGCCGCGTGCATGATTTCACTGAGCTGGGCCGAGATCAGGCGGTCGATCTCCGCCACGCGCCCGTCCAGCGTGGCCGACAGGCTGCTGGACATCAGTACCGTGCCATCGAGCACCTGCGCCACCAGCTCGGAGATCAGGTCACGCGCGCGCGCATGTTCGGCGCCGGACTTGGCGACGCGGCTTTGCTCGACGATCTGGTCGAGCAAGTCGGTGGCGGCCGGCGCATTGGCGGCCGATACTGCAAGGGCTTCTGCCTGGGCGCTCATCTCAATCCTCCTGCGCCGGGAACTGCGGTTTCAGGGCGGCCAGGCTGTCCGTGTTGTTCAGCACTTCCGTCAGCAAGTCTTCCAGCTTGTCGTTGCCGGCCAGCTTGTTGCGCAGGTCGGCCAGCTTGGTGCGCGCTTCGAGCAGCTTGCGCAAGGGGTCGACCTGGCGCACCACCGATTCGGGGCGAAAGTCATCCATCGAGCGGAAGTGCAGGTCAACGGCGAACGTGCCGCCCGCCTCGCTGAGGCGGTTCGGCACGGCGAAACGGGCCACCGGCTCCACGCCGGCCAGCACTTCGTCGAAGTTGTCGCTGTCGATGGCGACGAACTTGCGGTCCTTCAGACGTTTTTTCTCGCTGTCCGGATTGCCGCCAAAATCACCGAGCACGCCGACCACGAAGGGCAGCTCCTTGTTTTCAATCGCGTCGCCAATCTCGACGTCATAGGTCATTTGCACGCGCGGCGCGCGTACCTTTTGCAAGCGTTTTTGCACGCTGTCGGACTTGGGCATGTCGCTTCCTTTGCAAGGGGATGGTGGGGATGCTCGCTTATTTCAGGCCGCTGAACGGGTCGGCCGTGCTGCCTGGCGCCGCCGCGCCCTTCGCCGCCGGCGTGCCGGAGCCGGATGCGGAAGCGCGCTTGCCGGCCGCCGGCGGGCGCTTGGCCGGCGGCACCAGCACGTCTTCGCCGATGCTCGCGCGCAGCAATTTGGCCAGGTCCTGCGCTTCCGAACGCAGCGAGCCATTCAGATTGTTTTGCCGCGACAGGTCGGCCAGCGCCTTGCCGGACAGGCGCAAGCCGCTGACGGCGACGATGCTGTTCGCCACCTTGTCGTCCGGGTCGCGCTCCAGCGCTTCGAGCGCATGGCCGATGGCGTCGCCGTACTGGCCGCGGTCGAACTTCATCTGCGCCATTTGCAGCCATGGCGCCTTGTCGGCCGGGTAGCTGGTGCCGCCGCGTTGTAGCAGGGTCATGGCACGCTCGTACTGGCCGGCGCGCGCCGCCGCATCGGCGTCGCTCATCACTTGCGCCAGGGTCGGCGCGGCAGGTTTTTGGGACGCCGGCTGTTCCGGCGTGGCGCAGGCGGCCAACAGCAAGGCGCTGGCGAGGCAGGCAATACGGGGCAAGATGCTGACTGGCTTCATCGGGCACTCCTTCACGTGGAGGACGCTACCGCTGGGAAAGATGGGCGGCGCCTTGGTGGAGACTATTATTGATCGGCAATTTTTTGCCAAATTGAGATTAATCAGCAAAGAAGAAGTTCCACATCACAGCCGCGTACAGCGCCATGAATCCTGATCTGGCGCAGTAATTGTCTTGATCGCAGGCCGATCTTGCGCCAACGCAAGCAGGCCGCCAGTGCATGCGCTTAAATGACTGCAACACTTTTATTTCCACCCTTCATTTTTTGCAAAGGTCGCCCATGCCATTTGACGCCATGCTCCGCCGTCTGGCCCGCGCCACCGCGCTACTGTTGCTGGCGTCGTCGCAGGCCGGCTGCGCGGGCGGCGCCATCGGCACCCTGGCCAACGCGGCGCTGCAAATGGCCGGCGTGGCCAAGCCGCCGCATGAACTGCCCGATGCACACAAGCCGCCGCGCAATGTCAGCATCCGCCTGCATGCGGCGCAGCGCCTCAACACCGATGCCGAGGGCCGGCCGCTGGCCCTGGTGGCGCGCATCTATAAGCTGCGCCAGAGCGCCGCCTTCGAACAGGCACCGTACGACAGCTTCCTCGACACGCAGCGCGAAAAGGCCGCGCTGGGCGCCGACCTGATGGAAGTCAAAGAGGTGCTGCTGGTGCCAGGCCAGCGTTACGAAGTACAGGAAAAAGTCAGCAAGGAAGCGTATTTCATCGGCGTCGTGGCCCTGTTCCGCGCGCCCGCCGCGCAGCGCTGGCGCGCCACCTTTGCCGCCGCCGATGCGGAACGCGGCGGCATCACCGTTGGCCTGCACGCCTGCGCGCTCAGCATCAGCGGGGTGGCCGCGCTGTCGGCCCCGCGCTGCCAGTAACACGAACAGACACGCCACACATACAAGGAGAAACGAAATGGGCATGGCAGCGAAAGTCTTGTGGGGAGAAGGCCTGTTCCTGCGGCCGCAGCATTTCCAGCGCCAGGATCAGTATCACGAAGCGCGCCTGCATCACACGGCCAGCGCGCTGCATCCCTACCTGTGGGGCGTGGCGCACATGGCGTGGGACCTGGCGGCGCTGAAGACGGGCACCCTGCGCCTGCAAGCGCTGTCGGCGATCTTCCGCGACGGCGAAGTATTCGAGGCGCTGGGCGACGGCGCGCCCGGCAGCGACACCCTGCCCCCGCCCGTGGACCTGGAAGCGCTGCCGCCGGCCGTGCAGGAAGTGACGTATTATGCGGCGCTGCCCATCCTCAACCGCGAAGGCATGAATTACACGCTGCAGGCGGCGGGCACGCCGGCCAGCACGCGCTTCGCGCACGCCATGCGCGCCACGCCCGACCTGTTTACGGAGTCCGCCGTGGCCGACGTGGCCTACCTGAAGAAAACCGTGCGCCTGATTCCCGACAGCGAAGCGCGCGGCTCCTACGACTGCCTGCCGCTGATCGCCCTGCGGCGCACGGTGTCGGGCGGCTTCGAACCCGTGCCCTCGTTCATGGCGCCCAGCCTGGCGATCGCCGGCGCGCCGCGCCTGCAGGGCGTGCTGGAACACCTGCTCGACGCCTTGCAGGCGAAAGTGAACGCGCTGCACGGCCACCATCGCGAACCGAGCCGCAACGTGATCGAGTTCCGCTCGGGCGACGTGTCGTCTTTCTGGCTGCTGCACACGGTCAGCACGGCCGCCGCCGCCCTGATGCACTATGTGCGTCATCCGGCCCTGCATCCGGAGCGCCTGTACGAAGCGCTGCTGGGCCTGGCGGGCGGCCTGCTCAGCTACTCCAAGCATTACACCCTGGCCAGCCTGCCCGCCTACGACCACGCGCAGCCGGGCGCGTGCTTCGACGCCATCGACGCGATCATCCGCGAACTGCTCGACACCGTCATCTCGTCGAAGTATTTTTCCATCGCCCTGCTCGAGGACAAGCCGTCGTACTACCTGGGCAAGCTCGATTCGGGCAAGATCGACCAGCACACCACCTTGTACCTGGCGATTCGCGCCGCCATGCCCGCCATCGAACTGGTCGACGTGGTGCCGCTGCGCGTAAAAGTGGGCGCGCCAGACGACGTGGAAAAATGCGTGCTCACGGCCATGCCCGGCCTGAAGCTGTCGCATGCGCCGCAAGTGCCGGCCGCCATTCCCATGCGCCCAGACACCTATTATTTTGCGATTGAAAACCGCGGCGTGCTGTATGAGCAGATGCTCAAGGCGCAGTCGATTTCCGTCTACGTGCCGGCCGGCATACGTGACCTGCAGCTGGAACTGATCGCGGTGACGGCATGAGCCAGCTCATCGAACGGCGCGCGGCGCCCTCCCTGCTGGGACAACGCGGTTGCGCCCCTGCGGGCAGCAGCCGGCATGCCGGCAGCGCCCTGCTGGACCTGATGCACGAAGGCTTTTATATGCTGTTCATGCTGAAGCACGGTTCGGCGCCCGGCGACGAGCAAAGCTTCATGGACCGCATCACGGCCTTCCTCGATGACTTCGAACGCGAGGCGAAAAAATTACGCGCCGATGGCGACGATATCGAGGCGGCCAAGTATGCGTTCTGCGCGGCCGTCGATGAAATCATCCTGGCCTCGCCTTTCGCCCTCCGCAAACAGTGGGAGCGGCGCCCGCTGCAGCTGCTGATCTTCGGCGACCAGCTGGCCGGCGAACACTTCTTCGACCGCCTCGACGCCTTGCGCGGCAAGGGCGCCATGCGCGTGCAGGCGCTGCAGGTCTTCCACATGTGTTTATTACTGGGATTCCAGGGCAAGTATGCGATCGACGGCGGCGAAAAACTCAGCTACCTGACGGCGCGCCTGGGCGACGAGATCGCCCACATCAAGGGCAAGAGCCGTGGCTTCGCGCCGCGCGCGGAACGCCCCGACCAGGTGGTCAACAAGCGTGGCAGCGACGTGCCGCTGTGGGCGCTGTCGAGCTTTTTCGCCCTGCTGGCCATCTGCGCCTACCTGGGTCTGAAAACGCATCTGACGCGCGGCACGCAAACGACCCTGGCCGCGTATGCGGACCTGGTCAAGCTGGCGCCGCAGCCCGCGCACCTGACCATTACTCTGCCCTGATCATTGGGCGCGGATCATTGAGCAATGCGGAACTCGATGCGCCGGTTTCTCGCCCGGCCATCGGCCGTGGCGTTGCTGGCCACGGGACGGTCCGGCCCCTGGCCCGACACCAGCACGGAATCGGCCGCGATGCCCTTGCTGGCTAGGTAAGCGTGCACGGCTTCGGCGCGCGCCTGGCTCAGGGCCACATTGCTGGCGCGCAGGCCCGTGTCGTCCGTGTGACCGATCACTTCCACCTTGCGTCCGCGCAGCTTGAGCATGACGGCCGCCATCTCGTCGAGGATGGCCAGGCCGGCCGGCGTGATGGTGGCCTTGCCGCTGTCGAATTCGATGATGCGTTTATCGAGCGCCGCATCGAGCAGGCCCTGCTCGGCCTCGGCCGCCTTGACGCGCAAGCCGTTGTTGACGATGTAGGTGGGATTGAGGCTGGTGGCGATGTCGCTGGCGATCTGCTGGCGCTGCGCCTCGTTCGCCACTTCACCGCGCACGCTGACGTTGTTGCCGTCGATGCTGATCTGCCCGCGTGAAATGAGCTTCAGGTTCGGCGCGATCAGCTTGTGCACGTAGGCGTTCCAGTTGGCCGGCACGGCCACGTTGCCGATGGTGATCTGGTCGACCACGCGCTCGGCGCCATACAGTTCGCGCAGACGGGCCAGCACGGCCGCCTTGCCCGCCTCGTCGGCCAGGGTACCCGTGACGAGGATCTGCCCCGGCATCGGCGTCTGGGGTGCTTGCGCTTGCGCCTGGACGCGGCAGGGAACGGCCACGGCAAGCAGTAGGAAAATGGCATAAGATTTCATCGCGGTCCTTCAGGCAAAGGTATCGGCAAACATGGCACAGGCCGAGCGCAGCGACAGCTGCTCCTGCTGCAGGCAGACGGAAAACCGGCGCAGCGCCGCGCCGTGTCCCAGCTGCTCCTCGACCCAGTCCAGCTGGTCGAACACGATCAGCCGTTCGCTGCCGGCCTGCGGGTCGATCAGCGCGCGCAAACCATCCGGGTCGGCGCCGCAAAAGCCGATCACCAGCACGGGCGCCTCGTCGATGTGAGAAAAGAACAGGGCAAGTTCGAAATCGGCCTGGCGCAGGAAAGGCGCGATCAGGTGCAGCCAGAAGCTCGCCACCAGTTCGCGCAGCTGCACGTCTTGCGGTAGCGGCAGCACCAGGCTTTTCTCCAGGCGCGGCAAGCCGCTCTGGCGTACAGGCCTCAGCAGCAGGCCCAGGCCCAGCAGCAGTTCGCGCACCGTCACGGGGAACGCGGGAGAAGCGAGCATCGCTTGCAGGCCATGCACGGTCTGCGCTTGCAAAAAGGCGGCTAGCCGCGCCGCATGGCTAGGCGCGGCCGGTTCGACTTCCACCACGTTGCCGGCCAGCGCCAGCAGGGCCGGCCCCGGTTCTGCGCTGGCCACGATGCCTTGCGACAGCTGCTCCACCCGCTGCCACAGGGGCGCCAGCGCCAGCGGGCTGCAAGCGACAAAGGCTTCGGCGTCATCGACTTCGAGCGCGCCCATGGCCATGAAGGGAAAGCGCCGCAGCGACTGGTCGTTGCTCGCTTCCAGGCGTCCGGCGATGGCGTGCCGGCTGCGCGTGCCGACGAAGGCAAAGCGCAGCGGCGGCAAGGCGTCGTAATTGAGCTTCCAGCGCGGTTCCACCGTCAGGGCAGTCATGACCTGCGCCAGCCAGTCGTCGAGCAGCTGCACCAGCGCGTGATTGTCGCAAGCCTTGATGAAATCGCCGCGCGCGGGGATCTTGCCGAAGTAGCCGAGGCGCACCTGCTGTTGCGCGCGCATCATGGCGCCACCCCGGTCGCCGCAACTGCGGCCATGACTGGCACGGGAACGCCCGGCATGCCGACGATCGTCTCGGGCAATTGCATGCCGCGAAAGCCCTGATCCTGCACCGCCGTGGCAGACCCGGCGCCTGTCGTCTCGGCGCTGCTGGTGATTTTCAGGTCGACCGCCACGGCCACGTCGCCGCGCGCCCAGCGCAGTTCGAACACGCCGCCATCCTTGCGCTTCTTGGCCGCCGCGTCGATCATGCGCTTCAAGCCGAATTGCCCCGGTTCGTTGAACAGTTCCACCGTGCGCCCGTCGAAGGTGACGGCCGTGATGCGCGCGCCCTGCTGGCCCGCCGCGCCCTGCGGCCCCGGATGGACCATGTTCGTCCACTGCGCCGGGGTATTACGGTAGCGCAGCTGCTGGCCGTCGATCTCCACCGTGTATTCCAGCGTGCCGGGTGCGGGCGACGGCTGGATCTGGAACACGGTTTGCGCCGCCGTCGAGGTGGCCGCCACGCCGCCCGCACCCAGCGGCGCGATCCAGCCGGGGAAGCGCGCCACCACCTGCGGCGCCAGGCTGATGCCCATGTCGGCCCAGGTGCGCGGCGCCAGCACATCGCCGCGCCGCACCACCAAGGGGCCCATGGACGTGGTGACGAATTTCGCCACCAGGCCTTCCGGACCGAAGAACTGGCCGATCTCCAGGTTGCTCGCCTCGATGCGCGCCGTGGGCGCAAACGGATATTTGTTGGCCAGCGATTTCTGGAACGGTTCGTACACTTGCGCCGCCCAGGTCTTGTTGATATCGAGTTCGGCCGGCGCGACGATGACGGCAAAGGTCTGCATCAGCGGGCGCACGAGGATGGGGCGTATCGCCTGCTTTTGCGCGTCGCTCATCCCCGTGAGCACCTGCTCGTCGACCAGCTTCAGGGCATCGGCCAGCTCGGAGCCGCTACCCTCCAGGGTCTGCTGCATGAACTGGCGCGCGCCCGGCCCCGCGTCGCCCTGGTTCTTCAGCTGGTTCAGGCGGCTGCGCAGTTTCGACAGCGCTTCCAGGTAGGCGCGCATCAGCGAGGCATTGTTGTCCCTGGCCGCCACCAGCTTGCCCACGCCGGCAAATTCGCGCCCCACGGGACCCATCGGTTTATCCAGGCGGGCCAGATCGAGCTGCGCATTGAGGCCGGGATTGGCCGTCAACTGCGACGGCGCGCGGCGCAGCACGGTTTCCTTGAACCAGGCGATGATGCCCCGCTCGGCCTTGCGCAGTTGCGCATTTTGCAGCGCCGGATCGTCCCACGAGGTTTCCTCATAAATGGTCGTCAGCAGCTTGGCGATCGGCGACGACTGCGGATCGCCCAGGCGGTTCATCGCCTGCACGGCGCCGTCAAAACCCTTCAGGTCGGCGACGGCCACGCCCTGCACGAATTTTTGCCACTCGCGCGCGTAGTCGGCCTTGTACATGGCCACGAGGTTTTTCTCGATCTGCTCCGGGCTGCCTTCCAGGGTCAGGTCGTCGGTGGAAGCGCTTTTCAGCACCCAGTCGGCGCTTTGCAGTTCGCGGTTGGCGGCGTCGCGAAACGCGCCCTCGACGAACTTTTCCCAGGCCTGGCGCGTAAAGGCGCCGGAGACGGCGTAGCTGCCCGCCAGCAGCGCCTGATCCTGTTCGCCGACGATGCGCGCCACCGTCATGCCGGGAAAGCGCGTCGAGGCGCGCGCCTTGACGTCGGCATACACGCGCTCGCGCGCCGGCATGCCGCGCACCACGCGGCGCAGATTTTCGCGCGCCTGGTCGACCAGCGCCAGCTTCTGCTCGATGCGCGGCCAGGACGGGTCGCCGATCTGCGCCAGGTAAAACGTCAGCAGCCGTTCGGCGCTGCGTATCATCTGCTCGCGCGGCATGGCGCCCCGGTTGCCTTCGAGCCAGCCGCGCCAGAAGCGCGTCATCTGGTCGTTCAGGTGGCTGCTTTCCGCATGCGTTTTATCGGCCAGCATCAGATAGGTTTTCAGCGCGTTGTAGGCATCTTCCACATTCGTCGCGCTGGCCGCCTGGTACTGCACGCTGCGCGGTGCGGAAGACGCTGCGGGCGCGGCGGCCGGCGTCTGCGGCGTGCGCGCCGCGGGCTGCAGCTGGTCGGCGCTGGCGTTCATCTCGAACAGCAAGGCTTCCAGCGCGCCCGCCACGGGGGCCAGCATGACCTGGCGCGCGCCGGCAAAATACTCCTCGCGCAGCTTGCGTTCAAGTAACTCCCCTTGGTACAGGCCCAGGCGCAATGACCACGGCCGTTGCGTGCGGTACGCGTCCAGCTGTTCGATGCGGTCCTGCAAGATCTCGAGCGCTTCCAGGCGCGACTGCAAGTCCAGCCGCTTCTCCTGCAGCTTGACCACTTTATTTAAATCGGCCTCGACATTGGCCACCAGTTGCCGGTTGCCCAGGTAGGACCAGCTCCAGCCGCCCAGGCAGACGCCCAGCGACACCGTGGCGGCAAAGAACACGGCATATTTGAAACGCAGCTTGGCGCGGTTGGCATAGTTGGCCACTAGGTGCTTGTCGGCAAAAATCACCTTGCGGAACAGCTCCAGCAGGAAATAGCCATGCTGGCGCGTGCCCGAGGGCGCGGCAGCCGGGACCGGCGCGAAGGCCAGGTCGAAGCGGCGTGCCACCTGCTGCGAGGAAGCGCTGACGGGCTCGCCCTCCTGCAGCGCGCTGGTGAAATAAAAGCCGCGGAACACGGGCTGGAACTGGAACGGGTTTTCCTCGAACAGGGTGGCGATGAAGGCGCGCAAGGCCGGCTTGATGGCGGCGAACTCAAGTGGGAAGGTGAATACGCCGGGCGCCATCGTCTTGCGTTGCCGGTGCGCCATGTTGGCCAGGCTCAGCTCCGTCAAGCCATCGTGCAATTCATCGAAACTCTGGTCGAAAAACGCCAGCAAGTCGGCCGTGGGCAACTTGCGCTGGTAGGGCATGGTGGCGCCCCAGACGCGCTCACGCTCGCTGCGCTCGGCATCGGCGAAAAACTCCGTGAAGCCGGCGATCAGGTCCGCCTTGGTAAACACGATGTACAGGGGCGCAAACACTTCCAGCCGTTCGATGACGTCCTGCACGCGCTTGCGCAGGCTGCGCGCCAGTTGCATGCCGACATCAGGATCGCCGCCCAGCTCAGCGATGCTGACGGCGATGAGGATGCCGTTGATGGGCGCCTTGCGCCGGTATTTTTTCAGCAGGTCGAGAAAGCCGAACCACTCGCCGCGGTGCTCGTCGACGACGGAGTAGCGCCCCGCCGTGTCGAGCACGATGCCGTCCGTCGTGAAAAACCAGTCGCAGTTGCGCGTGCCGCCCACGCCTTGCACGATCTTGCCGTCGGCGAAGGGGAATTGCAGGCCCGAATGCAGGATGGCGCTGCTCTTGCCGGCCGCCGGATTGCCGATGATCATGTACCACGGCAATTCGTACAGGGCGGCGGCGCCCGACTTGAGGCCCAGCTTGGACGTCTTGATGGTGTCGATGGCGGCCAGCATGCCCGAACGCACGGCGTCGAGTTCGCCCTGCTCGGTGTTGCTGGCCGTCGAGGACGAGGACGCCTGCGCGGCGGCGATCTCGGCCTCGTTGAGGATGGCCTGGCCCAGCGCCTGGGCATCGCGCCGCGCACGGCGCCGGCGCCACAGCCACAGGCCCAGCCAGGTGGCAAAGGCCAGCAGCAACAAGGCCAGGGCCCAGATCAGCGCCACTTCCAGCACCTCGGCGCCCAGGTACAGGAACACGGCCAGCGCCACGAAGCCGAAGATGGTCAGATTGCGGCTGTCGGTGAGGAAATACCAGAGTCGTCGCAGCATGATGAGCCCAGGGTGAGGTCGCAAAGCAGGAGGAACGCCGCCGCGCAGCGAGGCGGATTCGGCCATGCTGACAGCAATGCGGCACGCCTTTGTTGACATACGACAAGTACCGGGCGCCAGCGCACGGCAGGCCCCGGCAGGCCATTGACGCTGCGCAAGCAAACTTGCAGCTGTGAAATTCGGGCCGATATGCGGCGCTAGAATGGCTGGCGCGGCTTACTTGCCCAGCACGCGCGGTTGCGGCAATTCCGTGTGGCCAAAATCCATCATGGTCCAGCGTCCGCCCCAGCGCAGGCCCACCGATTCGGCCGTCACGCCATATAAACGGTAGCCGCGCATGGCCCAGGCATTTTTTTCAGAAATGATGAGCTTTCCTTCATGCATGAATGCGCAATCGGCGGCCAGGCCATACTGGTGATAGCTTTGAAACGCCTTCGCGTTCGTCACGTTCGGGCCGGCCGCCGCCAATTGATCCTGGCGCGCGGGGCTGCGATAGCCTTCCAGCAAGACCATGTCATAGCCATGCACGTCCTTCATGATCTTGAAGACCAGCAGCAGACGCTGCGCGAAATCGTGGTCGAGCAATTGCCAGTTGCGGCTGGCGCCGCCCAGCAGCGGGCGCAGCTGCGTCACCTCCGCCGTGGAAAACAGCAACGGCGGCAAGGTCGGTGGCGGCACCAGCTGCTCGCCCTTCAGCAAGTCGCTGACCTGGTCATTGATGACGTGTTGCTGGTCGGCATAACCGCGCAGGGCGATGCGGTCGCTGGACAGCCAGGCCAGCACGGGCGGCACGACGACCAGCACGCTGCCTGCCAGGCTCAGCCAGCGATGCCGCCACAGCAGTTGCCAGACGCGCGCCATGCCCGAGCCCGTTTGCCGCTGCACGCGCTGCCACTGCGCGCCGCCGCCCCGCTGCAAGCCCTGCGCGCGCCGCTGCATGCGCCAGCCCAGGTTGACGAGCGTGTGCAGCACGATGGCGCGGCCGCCGGGAAACAGCAGCAGCCAGCAAGCAAAACAGGCGAGCAAGAAATACATCAGGACCAGGGCGACGAACATGGGGCGCTCCGTGACGGGAATCGGCGGGGCCGGGCAATCCATTGCTCGGCGGTATCGCTAGATCGTAGGCGTGCGCAGCCCGCATGAGCGCGGTTTACATCAAGGTCAGTCGAATTTGATCCACTGCGGAGGTGATATTTTGTCTTTACTGAAAACCGGGGATGGCCAGGCGCGCGGTCCTGACCTGCTGAGCAAGGCCGGCGCGACTGGCGCGCGCATCGAAGGCAAGGGCATCCTGTCGCAGCTCGAACACGGCGCCGCCGCGCCTGTGGCCATGCCGGCCATGCGCTGGCGCCCCGGCTGGCGGCACGGAGCCGCTGGCGCGCTATGCCTGGCGGTGCTGATCACGGCCGTGCTCGCCTACGACACGGACGCCCCGCCACTGCCGCCGGCGCCCGCCATTGCCATGGCGGTGCCCGCAATACCGGCGCCAACGGTGCCGCAACAGGCGGCCTCCCCGCCGCAGGCGGCCACCATCGTCAATACGGCGGGACCGCCCTTGCCCGAGGTGGCAGCCTCGAGCGCGCCGCGCAAGACGCCGCCGCCCGCGCGCCAGGCGGCCGCCCGTCCACAAGGCGCGAAGCCGGCTGCCGCGCCCGGCGACAGCGACGTCGCCTTGCTGACGGCGATGGTGGCCCATGCGCACCGGCAAGCAGGCACGGCGGTACCCATGCGCGACGTGGTGCTGCGCAAACAGGAAGAAGAAACGGCGGAACTGTTGCAGCGCTGTCAGCAGCTGGGCCTGATCGAAGGCATGCTGTGCCGTTCGCGCATCTGCTCGGGCCGCTGGGACAGCGATCCCGCCTGCCATTGACGCCGACGCGCCCGATGGGACGTCAGACCCGCTTGTCGCGGGCGCTCAATACCAGGGGATCGAGGTGGTCTATCATGTGGTTCGCGGGTGAGCGGCCGCGTCCATGCGGCCTTGCAAGAAGCCTTCCATCAGCGCCAGCAATGCCTGTGGCTGCTCCTAGTGCGGCGTATGGCCGCACTGCTCGACCATGGCGGGCATGGCGTTGAGCGCCTGCGCCACGATCGCGTCGACCTGGGCCGCGCTGCCGTACTGGTCCTCGCTGCCCTGCACCACCAGCGCCGGGCATTCGACGGAGGGCAGCAGGTATTCGATGTTCCAGAACTGGAATCCATAGCTGAGCCAGGTGTCCGACCAGGCCTTGAAGATGGTCTCCGTCTTGTCGCCATGGTATTTCGCCAGCGCGCGCAGCTTGCCCGCGCCGAATGCCGCGTCCGCCTCGCGTATGCCATCGAGCGTGATGCCTTCGACAAACACGTGCGCCGCTTCGGTGATGATGCCGCGCAGGCGCGGCGGCTGCTGCGCCGCATAGATCAGGGCGATGCTGCCGCCATCGGAGTGGCCGACGAGAAAATGGTCCTGTCCCGGCAGCAGTGCCGCCAGCACTTGCGGCAGCTCGCACAGCGCGTAGTCGTGCAAATAATGGAGCTGGCGGCGCGCCGCCAGCGGCGACGACTGCCCATAGCCGTGGCGGTCGTACAGCAAGCCGCGGCAGCCCGTCGCCTGACACAGTTGCGCGGGGAAATCTTTCCACATCGCACAGCAACCGAGCCCCTCATGCAGAAATACCAGGCAGGGCTTGGCGTGGTCGCCTTCGATCAGTTCGTAATAGAGATCGGTTTCGGCACTCAGGTTCAGTATCGGCATGGGCTGGGCTCGCAAGGGGTTGCGCATCGACAGGTGGGCTGGGCCTATTGTGCCATTGTCCTGCACGGCATGCGTGGCGCCCCCTTAAAAATAGCCTCCAGGAAAAGATCTCGCCGCTTGCCTGCAAGGTGTTTGCGCCAGCACAATCGCGCGCCGCTTTTCCGGCGGCCCAGCGCGCTTTCCGCCCCTGTGTACGCCTAGAATGAATTACTCCAACAGCATGGAGCAGGCGGCTACCTTATCAGCCAGGACGTGACACTGGCCGTCACGGCAACACAGATAGGGCGTCTTGCCGCACGACGACAGGCGCGGCGTCCAAACTATCGATGAGGAGTACATCATGGAAATGAAAGTAGAACATCGCACAGGCAGCAACCTGGCGCTGGAAGAAACCGATACGCCGATGGAACAGGAAGGCCAAAGCGCCCAAGGCGCTGCCGCGCAGGACTTGAACCTGAGCTCTGCCGCCTTCACCACCTACTACACGTGGACGGCCTATGGCGTGCATCCTTCGGTCAACTTCGTCAATGCCAACGTGAAAGCCAATTCGCGCGTATTTCTCAATATCAGCGAATACGGCGCGAATGCCCAGGACCGTTTTATCGGCGCCGCCCGCATGGCCGTGTACAACATCGCGCCGTATAACGGCGGCTTCCGCGCCTGGGTCGACATCTCCTGGGGCAGCCCGCTCAAGGTGCGCTTCGACGTGTTTGTCGATCCCTGAGCCGGGGCACCTTGCGCATGCCCCTGCCACCAGCGGGCCGGCATCGCGCACGCCGTTGATGCACTGACGGGATGGAAAGCGCGAACGGGGAACCGCGCGCGCATGACAAAAGGGCCGCGTGTCGCCACGCGGCCCTTTGCTATTGCTTGTTCTGGCTCCCCGACCTGGACTCGAACCAGGGACCTGCGGATTAACAGTCCGTCGCTCTACCAACTGAGCTATCAGGGAAAGGAGGCCGAATTATATACGTCAAAATTTCCCATGTCCAGTTGTTGCTGCATGGCCAGCAAAACAGGCCGCCAGGGAGCAAGCCTCGCCGGATGGCTGCGCCCGTCTGCGCGGCACGACGCAAGATAGTAGAATAGCCAGGCCTTGCCGACACGCAAGGCGCACAACGGCATGCCGGCAGCGGGGCGTCAACCACGCCGCCGCGCGGACATGCGCTTGCAAGGTTCGCCTTGTCCCTGGTTTATTGCCCTCGCACGACATGACAGAATCCAGCGCATCCCTGGTGGACAAGCCCGGCAGCGGCGACAGCTCGGCGGACATTGCCGGACACATGGCGGCCGCCATCGTGGCGCACCAATTGCCGCCCGGCACACGGCTGCGCGAAGAGGCGCTGTGCCGGCTGTACGGCGTCAGCCGCACCAAGATCCGCGCCGCCCTGCTGATCCTGTCCAAAGACAAACTGATCCGCATGGTGCCCGACAAGGGCGCCTTCGTCAGCCAGCCCACAGAGACGGAGGCACGCGACATCTTTGCCGCCCGGCGCATCATCGAAGCGGCCGTGGCGCGCGCATTCGTCGCCCGGGCCAGGCCTGCCGACTACCGGATGCTGGAGCGGCACCTGAAAGCGGAACGCCTGGCGCTGGCCCAGGCGACGCCGCTGCGCTCGCAACTGCTGGGCGACTTCCACGTGCTGCTGGCCGATATCGCCGGCAACGCCGTGCTGCGCGACATCGTGCGCGAACTGGTGGGCCGCAGCTCGCTCATCACCATGCTGTACCAGTCGGGCCACGCCGCCTGCTCGTGCGACGAACATGGCCGCTTTCTCGCGGCGGCGCGCGGCGGCGACGCGGATCTTGCGGCGTGCCTGATGGTCGAACACCTGGCGCACGTGGAAGCGGCCTTGCGCTTCGACGGCAGCGCCAGCGACGCCAGGAAAGACCTGGTCGCCGCGCTGCTGATGTAAGCGGCGCCAAAAGACAAGGCCGCCCTGCTGGTGCACGGGCGGCCTTGTCACTGCTTGCGGGCAAACTGGCTATTCGCCCAGGTAGATAAACTTGAACAGGAAGATGGCGGCGATGATGTAAGCCACCACCGATACCTGCTTGCCCTTGCCCGTCAACAGTTTCAATACCGCATAGGTGATGAAGCCGAACGCTACGCCGCTGGCCACCGAATACGTAAACGGCATCATCAGCGCCGTGATGGCGGCAGGAATGCTTTCCGTGCTGTCATCCCAGTCGATGAAGGTCAGTTCGCGCAGCATCAGGCAGGCCACGTACAGCAGCGCGGGCGCCGTCGCGTACGGCGGCACCGTGTGCGCCAGCGGAGCAAAGAACAGGCTGCCCAGGAACAGCAGCGCCACGGCGACGGCCGTCAAGCCCGTGCGGCCGCCCGCTTGCACGCCGGCAGCGCTTTCCACGAAGGCCGTGGTGCTCGACGTGCCCAGGCAGGCGCCGGCGGCGATCGCCGTGCTGTCGGCCAGCAAGGCCTTGTTCATGCGTTCCATCTTGCCGTCTTTTAACAAGCCGGCACGGTTGGCCACGCCCATCAGGGTGCCCGTCGCATCGAACAGTTCGACCAGGAAAAATACCAGCACCACGTTGACGATGCCGATCGACAATGCGCCCATGATGTCGAGCTTGAACAGGGTCGGCTCGATGGCCGGTGGCGCCGAGACGATGCCGTTGAACTGGTTGCCGCCAAAGAAGAAGCTGGCAATCGTGATGGCGAGGATGCCGATCAGGATGGCGCCCGGCACTTTCAGGCGGTCCAGCGCGACGATGATGAAGAAACCGAGGATGGCCAGGATGGGCGCCGCCTGGTGCAAGTCGCCCAGGGCGATGATCGTGGCCGGGTTCGACACCACCACGCCCGCGCTTTTCAGGGAAATGATGGCCAGGAACAAGCCGATACCCACCGTGATCGCCGTGCGCAGAGCGGGCGGGATGCTGTTGATGATCATCTCGCGCACCTTGAACAGGCTCACCAGGATGAACAGGCAGCCTGAAATGAAAACGGCGCCCAGCGCCACTTCCCAGCTCATGCCCATGCCCTTGACCACCGTGTACGAGAAATACGCATTCAAGCCCATGCCCGGCGCCAGCGCGATCGGATAGTTCGCGTACAGGCCCATGATCAGGGTGCCGATGGCGGCCGCCAGGCAGGTGGCGACAAACACGGAGTCTTTCGGCATGCCCGCGTCGCCGAGGATGGTCGGGTTGACGAAGATGATGTAGGCCATCGTCAGGAACGTGGTCAGGCCGGCCAGCAGCTCCGTGCGCACATTGGTCCCGTTGTCCTTCAGTTTGAAATAGCGTTCCAGGAACTGCATGATTAACCCCTTGTTTTGGTAAAACCGCGCGCCTGGTCTTGGCCAAGACGCATCTTTTCTTTTTGGAATAACTAGTTACTTGGTCGCTGCGCCGGCCGGCTTGAAGGCCCACCAGCGGCTGCCCGCGAAATTCCAGACCAGCCCGATGCCCGTCGCCAGCACCTGCGCCAGCCAGTAATACCAGCCCAGCTGGTGTACCAGCAGCCACATCAGGCCCGTATTGATGCACCAGCCGATACCCAGCAAAGTGAAATATTTGCTGGCCGCCTCGCCATGGCCCTTGTCGCTTTTAAACGTGAAAAAGTAATTGAGAATGTAGTTGACGACGGAACCGAGGATATAGCCGATGCCGGACGCGGCGGCGGCGCTGATGCCGGCCCATTCCACGCCGCCCCACAGCACGCTGTATTGCACGGCCGTGCCGGAAGCGCCGACGGCGGCAAAACGTAGAAATTGGTGATGCAGGGAATGGGACATTGTCAATTTTCAAATATGGCGAAGACAATCGCCAGGATCGGGCCAGAATAAAAAATGGCTACGATTGCTCGTAACCATTTTTCAGCCTGCATTTTACTGCAAGTTGTGCCCAACGTTCATATTCGCCGCCGTTTCGACACTTATTCCTTGCGCTGGCGGCGCTGGCGCAGCCACACGAAGAGCGCGATCAGCAGCAGGATGCCCACGATGCCGCCCGGCAGCATGAACGGTTGCGCCCGCGCCAGCACGGGTTTCTCGCCGCCGCTGCGCGCCTGCGCCACGTAGGCCGGCGTGACGGACACGTCCGGGTTGCCGTACTGCTTCAGCACGTAATTGGCGATCGACGCGATCTGCTCGTCCGTCAACGGCTGCACATAGGAACGCTGGTCGAAACGGGGCATGAACGCTTCGTGCTCTTCCCCTTCGATCTTGCGCTCGACGCCAAACAAGATGGCCGACACCAGGTTGGCCGGCGTGTTGCCTCCGGTCGCCGTGTTGTTGAACAGGGCCGGATAGCTTTGTCCCGTGCTGCCGGCGCCGCTGGCCGAGTGGCAGCTGGCGCAGTAGCCGGAAAACAGCACGGCGCCGCTATTGAGCGAATGATGCTCGGTGGAACTGGCCATGCCGCGCAGCAGCGGTTCTTCGCTGGCGGCGCTGCCATGGCTGAAGGCAGCCTTGGTCTGGCCCGGTGCGCGCACGGGCGGCACCGTGCGCAGCCACGCGACGATGGCGGCCACGTCGTCGTCGCGCAAAAATTGCAGGCTGTTCTGGATGGCTTCGGCCATGCCGCCCGCCGCCTGCCCCTTGCCTTCCACGTGGCCCGTCTTCAGGTAGGCGGCGATTTCCCCATCCGTCCACGCACCGATGCCGCTGACCTTGTCGGACGTGATGTTCGGTGCATGCCAGGAACCGAGCGCGGCGCCGGCCAGGGTCTGGCTGCCGATTTCCGCCATCAGCGCATTGCGCGGCGTGTGGCAGGCGCTGCAGTGCGCCAGGCCTTCGGCCAGGTAGGCGCCGCGGTTGATCTGCGCGCTCTTCGTTGCGTCCGGCACGAAGCGTTTATTGTCGAGGAACAAGGTATTCCAGCCCAGCATCGACAGGCGCACATTGAACGGGAATGGCAGGGCCGTCTGGCGCGCCGGCTCGTCGACGGGCTTGACGGCCTGCATGAAGTAGTAATACAGGTCGCCCACGTCCGTATCCGTCAGCTGCGCATAGCTGGTGTAGGGCATGGCCGGATACAGGTGGCTGCCATCGGCGCGCACGCCTTCGCGCAGGGCGCGCGCAAAGTCGGCTTCCGTATAGTGGCCGATGCCGCCTTTTTTCGATGGCGTGATATTCGTTGCGTAGATCGTGCCCAGCGGCGAGTCGATGGCGTAGCCGCCCGCATACGGCTTGCCGCCCGCTGCCGTATGGCAGGCCATGCAGTCGGCCGCGATGGCCAGGTAGCGGCCCCGCTCGAGGCGCGCATCGGGCTTGGCGGCCACGGGCGCGGCCGGGCGGTCCGGCGTCAGGGTGACAGGCGGCGCCGGCGGCACAGGTGGCAAAGCACGAGCGGCCAGCGGCAAGCCGGCCGCCAACGTCAGGCCCAGCAATAAACGGCGCATCATGCCGCCTCCCTTGCCAGGGTACGGGCGATGTCGTCGGCCGCGCGCAAACCGAGCGCGGCCATGCTGAGGGTGGTGTTGACGACGCTGGCCGACGGCATGGCGCCGCCGCCCGGCAGCCACAAATTGGCATGGTCGTGGGCGCGGCAATTGCCGTCGACCACGGAGTCAAGACGGTTGCTGCCCATGATGACGCCGCCCATGATGTGGTTATTCGCGTTCAGGCTGTCTGTGATATGGAATTCCACGGCGCCGAACAGCTTGCCGATGTGCTTGAGCTGCGCATGCGCGGCCTTCGCGCCATCGCGCACGTAGTCGCCCACGTCATAGTAAATGTCGGGACAGGCCAGGCCCAGCGGATCCTTGCGCGTCTTGCTCAAGGTTAAGCGGTTGTGCGCTTCGGGCAGCGGTTCCAGGCTGATCGACAAGTCCACGCCGAACGCGGCGCGGCGGCGGATCTCGTCGTCGAGATCCTTGCCCACCAGGCCCAGCTTCAAGGACTGCTGGGTAGCGGGTCCGACCCTGGTGATATTGTTCAGGATCATCTTGTTGGCCGAATACTGCGCGCGGAAGGCGCCGTCGCGCGGACCCACCAGGCAGCTGCTCTGCGCGGGGCCACGGCCCGTCCAGATCGGTTCATTGGCGAGGAAGGTACAGTGGAAACCCGAATGGTCCATCATGTTGCGGCCCACCTGGTCCGAACTGTTGGCGATGCCGTTCGGATTGTTCCGGTTCGCCGCCAGCAGCAGCAAGCGCGGTGTCTCGATGCCGTTGCAGGCAATCACGAAAGCCTTGCCCGTCGCCATGTGCGACTGTTTCTTGGCGTCATACCAGTGCACGGCCGTGACGCGGTTGTTGTGGTCCGTGTCGATGCGGTAGACGACAGCCTCGGCCAGCACGCCAGCGCCCTTCAGCTCGGCCCGCTCCACGTGGTGGATGCCGTTGTACATGGCGCCGATGGGGCAGATCGGCTGGCAATTGTTATTGCCGCAGCAGGTGGGACGGCCCTGCCATGGGCGCGTCGAGCGGCCTTGCGGAATCGGCACGGAACGGTAGCCGTGCGGGTTGACCACCTCGGCGAAGCGCTTGTCGCCATAGCCCCAGGGCACCATGTCCATCGGGTACGGCGCGCTGCGCTCGCTGGGCGACTGCAGCGCCGGATCGTTGGGGCCGGCCACGCCCATTTCCTGCTCGGCGCGGCAATAGTAGGGTTCCAGTTCATCGTAGGAAATGGCCCAGTCGCGCCCTACCCCGTAGTCGCTCTTCATGCGCATGTCGGATGGCAGATGGCGCCAGCACGATGCGGCCCAGTGCCAGGTCGTGCCGCCCACCGTGCGCAGATAGCCCTGCTGGAAACTGCTGCCGTTGGGCCCGGATACTTCCACATAGTTATTCTTCGGGAAATACAGCGGTGCGGGTGCATTCTCCGCCTGCGGATACAGGCCCTGGAAGTCGGAACCGACGCGGTTCTCGAACGGCATGTTGCGCCAGTTTTCCACGGCTTGGCCACGCTCGATGCGCAGGCCCGCTTCCAGCATGATCACGGAATGGCCCTGCGCGGCCAGCTGGTCGGCCATCATGGCGCCGACGACGCCGGTGCCGACGATGACGACATCGGCGACGACGTCGCCATTACTCTTGAATTGGGGTGATTTCATTTTGCTTGCTTGCCTTTCGGTTCGGGAGTGCCGGTGGTGGCCGGCGCGGGCACGGGTTTCGGTTCCACAGGTGCGGAAACGCGCACGGCCGGCGGCGCCTTCAGCCACCACAGGGGGCCGTAATTGCAGTAAGTCGGCACGACCTGGCCATCGGCCACCGTGCGGTACATCAAGGCCTCGGCGTAGGCGACGACGATGGATTTCGTACCCTGCGCCGCGTTGCCGGCGACGGTGCCCGTGTACCAGGCGGCGACGATGGCCAGCGCCAGTTCGCGCAGACGCGCATCGGCGGCGGTGGCGGCCGCCAGCAAGCTCTTCGCTTCCTGGCCCGTGACGAGCAGCGCGCCCAGCTGCGGCAAGCGCTCGGCGAAGCCGGGCACGTTGGTGCGCATGGCTTGCTCGATGCGCGCCGCCGTCGCGGCGGACAGATCGCGGTGGCCCGTGATCGTTTGCGACAGGGTGTAGAACAGCATGGTGGCGGGCGCCAGGCCGGCAGCCGGCGCGCTGGCCGGCGCCTGCATGGCGGCGGACAGGGGATTGCTCCAGAAACCGGCTTGCGCCAGCAAGGCGCCCAGGCCGATCAGGGCATGGCGGCGGCTGATGCGGGGAAGGGATGACACGGATGTTGCAGATGGTTCGTTGCCTGGATGGTTCATGAGACTCCCGCAAGACTTGTTGTTTTATTGACTTCGATGATTGCGCCACATTGCATTTGCGCATATATGGAACCGGTTCCATATTATCCTACAGAAGTAAATAGTCTGCCAATGTAGTATTACTGCTGAGATATTGCCTGGTGCAATTCCTGTTTTTCACGCAGACAAAACGCCAGCCCCGGCTGGCCGCCCAGCCGGTAATGGAAGTCGAGCACGCTGCCGCCAGCCAGCGTGGGCTTGCCCGGCAAAGGCAGTGGCAGGTTCAAGCTGCACTCGTGGTCGCCCAGGACGATGTCGCCATGCACACGGATGCGCGTCAGCAAGCGCGGCGCCTGCTCCAGCACGTCGGGCAGGCGGATGCTGGCGGCCGGCAGCCTGTCGCCCTGCTCCCCCTGCCAGGCGCGCAAGGCGTCCGCATCGAGCGCAAACACGCGGCCCCAGTCCGTGCACGGCTCGCCGGGGCCGCGCCGGTCCAGGCCCAGATGCACGGTGACGGCCGCCGGCAGCAGCGCGGCCGCAGGCGCTTGCGCGTGCAGGTTGCGCAGGATGGCTACCTGCGGCTCCTTGCCCAGCGCCGTATTCATGGTTTCGCTGACGATCACGTCCGGCATGGCGCCGGCAGGCATGCGGTAGGCGGCCGCGTCGGCGCAAATGTATTCGGCAACGTGGCTGTCCAGGCCCAGGGCGGCGATCAGTTCGCGCGCATAGTTCAGGGTTTCCGCATGCACGTCGAGGATGGCAAACTGCACCTCGCTGGCGTCGAGCAGCGCCATCACCGGCAGGGCCAGCAAGGCAAACGGGCCGCAGCCCGCATACAGCACGCGCACGGGCCGCCCACCGTTCACGGCCAGCCGCTCGCGCACGGCCAGCGCCAGGCCCTGGATGAAGGCGGCGCTGCGGTAGGGCTCGCGCGCGCACAATCCCGCCTGCACGGGCGAGATGGCCCAGCCGCTGGGGAGAAAACTTTCGCCGTCGCGCAAGCCGTCCTGCCGGTCCATGGACAGGCGCGAATGGCGCTCGACGAGCTGGCGCAGCTGCACCGTTTCGCCGACCAGGCTGGCCAGGGCACGCTGCGGATCGCACAGCGCGGCCGCCATGGCGGCCAGTTCCGCGCGCGCCGAAGTCACGCGCAACTCCACGGGCAAGGCAGGATAATGACAGAATGCATGGCGGCTTCCTTGAAATGATTGCAAGTGCGCGGAAAAATTGGCAGCATAGCAAATAAATAAACGCCTGCGCATTTGGCCCCATCGCCACCACCTACCGGAGCACCGATGCACGACCTGCCGCTTTCCGCCCCCTACCAGTTGCGCGTCCAGCGCGACGGCGACGATGGCTTTGCCGCCGCGCTGTACAGCTCCACGCGCGACGACTTGCGCCAGATGCCGGCCGAACCCGCCGTCATCGAACAGCTGATCGCCATGCAGCAGCGCATGCAAAGCCACGGTTACCGGCAAGCGTATCCGCAGGCCATGTACCTGGTGCTGCAGCACGGCGACACGCCCATCGGGCGCCTGATCCTGGACCGCCAGGATCAGGTGCTGCACCTGGTCGATATCGCCATCCTGCCCGCCGCGCAAGGCCAGGGCGCAGGCAGCGCCGTGCTGCGCGGCCTGCAGGCGCAAGCGGGCGCGCAGCAATGCCGGATCCACCTTGCCGTCAACAAAAGCAACACCGCCGCGCGCGCGCTGTACCAGCGGCTGGGCTTCCGATTGCGCGGGGAAAACGACGTCCAGGAACAACTGGAATGGAGCGCGCCATAGTGGCGGCGCCGATTCCGCCCAGCACCTGGCTGCGGCTGCCGCTGCGCTTTGACGTGGCGCGCATGCAGCGCGACAGCGACCAGTTCGCCACGGACGAGTGGATCAGCCATTTCAATACGGGCGCCTACGAAAACGGCTGGAGCTGCGTGCCGCTGCGCTCGCCGGGCGGAGCTGCCGGCCAGATCATGCCCGTCGACGGCGCCGCCTATGCCGGCACGCCGCAACTGGCGCGCTGCCCCTGCCTGCGCGAGGTGCTCGCCAGCTTCGCCTGCGAGATCCGCGCCGCGCGCCTGATGGCGCTGGCGCCGGGCGCCGTCATCCGCGCCCACCGCGACGCCGGCACGTCGCTGGCCGATGGCTTGATCCGCATCCACATCCCCATCCACACTACGCCGCAGGTACTGTTCAGCATCGACGGCGAGAACGTGCACTTCGCGGCCGGCCACGCCTGGTACATGGACGCCAGCTGCCTGCACGCCGTGCATAACCGGGGTACGGCGCCGCGCATCCACCTCGTGCTCGACTGCGTCACCAATGCCTGGCTCGAAACGCTGTTCGCCTCGGCCGGTTTCGTGCCGAAAGCGGCCCATCAATATGGCGACCCAAGCATCAACGATGGCAATGTGCGGGCCGTCATCGCCCAGCTGCGACTGTCGTCCTCGCCTGCCAGCCTGGCGCTGGCCAGACAACTGTCCGCCTTGGCCGACGGGAGCGCGCCATGAGCGCCGCGCCGGGCCTGGCGCAGCAGGAACGCTTGCTGGCCAAAGGCGACACGGTGGCATGGCACGAAGGCATGGACTTGCGCGGCTGGTATCCGCTGTATGTGGAGCGCGGCGAGGCGCTGGCGCACGCCGCCATGTGCTGGCGCGCACTGGGGGAAACGGTGTTCAGCGACGCCTTCTTTGTCAATACCCTGGCGCGCCAGCCGCATGAGGAGCGCCGCGTCTGCCGCACGCCGCTGGCGGCACTGGCCACCATGGCCACACTGGGCGATGGCCTGGCGCCCGACGCCTTCATCTTCCATGTCTCGCGCTGCGGCTCAACCCTGTTGAGCCAGCTGCTGGCGTCCTTGCCGCAATGCATAGTCATGTCCGAGCCGCCCGTGATCGATTCGCTGCTGCGCCTGCATCACGACAGCGATGACCCAGCCGCCGGCATCGCCCTGCTGCGCCAGGCCATCCTGGCACTGGGCCAGCGCCGCTCGGGCACAGAGACGCACTTCATCATCAAGTTCGACTGCTGGCACATCCACAGCCTGGACTTGCTGCTGCAGGCGTTTCCCGGCACGCCCTGCCTGTTCGTCTACCGCGAACCGCTGGCCGTGCTGGCCTCGCACCAGCGCCAGCGCGGCCCGCAAATGGTGCCCGGCATGCTGCACCCGGCACAGCTGCCGCTGCCCGCGCACCTGCTGGCGCCCGGCGATATCGATGGCTATACGGGCCTCGTGCTGGCCAGCCTGTTCGACGCCGCCCTGCCCCATGCGGCGGCCGGCCAGCTGCAGTTAATTCATTACAAGCAATTGCCAGATATCGTGTTCAGCGATGTATTGACGCGCTTCGGCATCACCCCCACGCCGGCACAGTTGCAAGCGATGCGCGCGCGGGGCGGCGTGCATGCGAAATACGGCACGGCCTACCAAGGCGACCCGCCAGCGGCCGCAGCCAACGGCCTGGCCGCCATCGCCGCGCAAGTGCAGCCAGGCTATCTGGCGCTGGAAGCGTTGCGCACGGGGCAATAGTCACAGCGCGGCGGCATTGTCCTCGCGCCACTTGCGCACCATCTCGCTGCTGATTTCGCGTTCATAGCAGATGGGGGCGTAGCCGCCCTTCCGGCTCCATGCGCTGCGCCCTCCGCAGGCGCTGCCATTCTTGGCGGCATTGTAGGGACAGGGGCAGCGGCCAGGATAGGCGGCAATCGACTCGGCGATGATCTGCTGTCTGACCTTCTCTTCGGACAAGGGCGGGCGTCCCTGGCCGACGGCAAGGGGCGCGTAGACGGTGCCGGCGGCCAGCATCAGCACCAGGACGCAGAGATTCTTCATAGGAAAGGTTGTTTTCATCGAGAGGCAGCAAACGTGCCAAGCAAGTATGACAGATGCTTTTCGGCAAATCAGCGTGAAATGTCACGAGAAGCATGGCCGCAATGCAAAAAGCCCAACCGGTGAAGGCTGGGCTTTTCGATACTGCTGATGTTCTGGCTCCCCGACCTGGACTCGAACCAGGGACCTGCGGATTAACAGTCCGTCGCTCTACCAACTGAGCTATCAGGGAAAAGAGGCCGCATTCTATAGTGCCAATTTTCAGTTGTCCAGATTTACGCTGAAAATTTTACGCGCGGCGCCATTCAGCCCGGATTTTCCCGGGGCTGATAGTCAAACACCAGCACCCGCCCCAGCCATGGCTTGAGCAGATCGACAAAGGCCAGGTGGGCCGGATGGGCCAGGTACACGTCGCGCGCGCTGGCGCCATCGAAGGTCAAGGTAAAGCAATCGGTAAAACCGTCATCGAGGCCTTCCGGGCTGACGTTCGGCCCCCATTCGAATTGCAGCACGCCGGGGATGCGGTGTTTAAGCTGGGAAAATTCATAGACCAGCTCGGCATGCTTGGCCGGTGTGATGTCCTCAAGAAAATCACACAGGACGATATGGCGCAACGGGATAGAACAGGTCATGGTGGCAACTCTCCTATGGGCTTGCATTCAGGATAGCGCAAAATGGAAAAGCACACAGGCCGTCGCCCGCCTCGCCGTACATATTTTCCATATGTAACATGCTATTCGGATAATATCCCCCATGGACACCCCTCTATCTGCAGGCAACTATCGATATCGCCCATGACAAAGCTACTGGCAGTGTTATTCATCACCTTGATGCCATTTCATGCATGCCAGGCGCAAGCTACTGCGCTTGCCATTGACGCGCTGCTGACGCCGGACATCGGCGGGATCAGGCAATTTGTGGAAATCAAGACAGACGACGCAAAAAAACCGGTTCTGCTCTTTTTATCGGGCGGGCCGGGAAGTTCGATGATGAAGAATGCGCATGCCTTCACCGCCATGCTGAAAAACAGATTTACGCTGGTGCAGTGGGATCAGCGCGATGCGGGAAAAACCCTGGCACTGAATCCATCGCCTAGCCAGCCTTCCCTCGCGCAGATGCAGCAGGACACGTATCAGGTCATCACGTTTCTTCAAAAAGAGCTCAAGCAGGAAAAAATATACTTGCTGGGCAGCTCCTGGGGCAATGTGCTCGGTTTTCATATCGTCGAACAGCATCCGCAACTGCTGCATGCGTATTTCGCCGTCAATCCCGTCATCAGCCAGCTGGCCAGCGAAAAGGCATTGCTGGCCGATTTGAAAACACATTTCCGGGACGATGCCGCCGCCAGCAAGGAACTGGCGCAAGTGCAGATTCCCTTTCAACGGGACGAAGACCTGTTCTACCTGCGCAAATGGCTGTTCCAGAAAGAGGGAAAGGCATTTGCGGCCAGCGAGGCCTTCAAAACCGGCTTTCTGCAATGGTCCAAAGCCTGGTCGCCCGTGTGGAACGAAGTGATGCAGATCGATTTGCCGATGACCTTGAAGAAAGTCGACTGCCCCGTCTATTTCTTCGTTGGCAAGAACGACATCCAGACGTCCACCCGCATCACGCAAGACTATTTTGCGCAGCTGCAGGCGCCAAGGAAGCGGTTGTTTGTATTCGAACAATCGGAACACCAGATACACCAGGATGAACCGGAAAAATTCCAGCAGGCGATCATCGGGACCCTGCCGGCACCAATCGCGGCGCGCTGAAATGCAAAAAGCCCAACCTGTAAAGGCTGGGCTTTCTGCTGCTACGTGTTCTGGCTCCCCGACCTGGACTCGAACCAGGGACCTGCGGATTAACAGTCCGTCGCTCTACCAACTGAGCTATCAGGGAAAAGAGGCCGTATTATATAGGCCAAACCTGGCGCTGTCCAGATTTCCATAGGGAAAATCTTATCGTGGCCCAAGCTACACGCCGGCGCCGCAAAAAACAAAAAAGGCCACGTTTTTCAACGTGGCCTTTCGAATTCTGGCTCCCCGACCTGGACTCGAACCAGGGACCTGCGGATTAACAGTCCGTCGCTCTACCAACTGAGCTATCAGGGAAAAGAGGCAATATTATATGTCGCTTGTTCCATATTTGCAAGACGGATACTGCATCCCGACAAACACGGCCATTGCCGACTTTCTACCGCTATCAGCGCCGCACTTGCATGCAGCGCCGAAGAAGCAAGATCTTAAAGCACTTTGGCGATCGCGTCAATAACGATGTCGATGTTGCGCGAATTCAATGCTGCCACGCAGATCCGGCCCGTGTCGACGGCGTAGATCGATTGCTCGCGCAAGGACGCCACCTGCTCCTTCGTCAGGCCCGAGTACGAGAACATGCCGATTTGCTGGCGCACGAATTCGAAGTCGTGGCCTGGCGCCTTGGCTTTCAGCTTTTCCACGAAGGCGTTGCGCATTTCACGGATGCGCACGCGCATGCCGGCCAGTTCCTCTTCCCACAGCTGGCGCAGTTCCGGCGTGGCCAGGACGGTGGCGACCACCTTGCCGCCGTGGACTGGCGGGTTCGAGTAGTTGGTGCGCACGACGCGCTTCAGCTGCGACAGCAAACGGGCCGCTTCGTCGGCGCTCGAGGCGACGACGCTCAGGGCGCCCACGCGCTCGCCGTACAGCGAGAACGATTTCGAGAACGAGTTCGACACCAGCAGCGGGCCGCCCGCGTCGGCGAAGCGGCGCACCACGGCGCCGTCTTCGGCGATGCCGTTGGCGAAGCCTTGATACGCCATGTCCAGGAACGGCACCAGGCCGCGCGAGGTCACCACGCTGATGATCTGATCCCACTGGGCCACGCTCAGGTCGGCGCCGGTCGGGTTGTGGCAGCACGCGTGCAGCACGACGATGGAGCCGGCGGGCATGGCGTTCAGGCTGGCCAGCATGCCGTCGAAGTTCACGCCATGGGTGGCGGCATCGTAGTAGGTGTAGTTATTGACGACGAAACCGGCGTTCTCGAACAGCGCGCGGTGGTTTTCCCAGCTCGGGTCGCTGATGTAGACTTGGGCGCCCGGCGCGAAGCGCTGCAGGAAGTCGGCACCGATCTTCAGTGCGCCCGTGCCGCCGATGGCTTGCACGGTGACGGCGCGGCGCTCTTGAATTACGGCGCTGTCGGCGCCAAATACGAGTTCTTGCACAGCCTTGTCGTAGGCGGCGAGGCCTTCGATCGGCAGATAGGTGCGTGGCGCCGCCTGTTCGATCAGGATGGCTTCCGCCTTGCGTACGCAAGCTAACAGAGGCACCTTGCCGTTGTCGTCATAATAGACGCCAACGCCCAGATTGATTTTGGCGGGATTCTGGTCCGCGTTAAATGCTTCGGTGATGCCCAGGATCGGGTCGCGTGGGGCCATCTCGATGGCGCTAAACAGACTGGCAGAAACAGTTGGGTTCGTCATGATAAGATTGGATTCGATTGGAAGCAGGTTCACAGCGGAGTTGTAGACAGCGCCCCGAAATACAACGCCAGGGCCGCCAGCAGAGCACTATTCTAACAAAGGTCTGATTCACATGCCCGAATTATCTACCGCCAGCGAGGCGGAAAGCGCAATTATCTCTTTCCCGGACTCCCCGTTCAAGCTGCACCAGCCCTTCCCTCCGGCCGGTGACCAGCCCACGGCAATCGACCAGCTGTCAGAGGGAATTGCCGACGGACTGGCCTTCCAGACCCTGCTGGGCGTGACCGGTTCGGGCAAGACCTACACCATGGCCAACGTCATCGCGCGCATGGGCCGGCCCGCCATCGTCTTCGCGCCGAACAAGACCCTGGCCGCGCAGCTGTACAGCGAGTTCCGCGACTTTTTCCCGCAAAACGCGGTCGAATACTTCGTCAGCTACTACGATTACTACCAGCCCGAAGCCTACGTGCCGCAGCGCGACCTGTTCATCGAAAAGGACTCGTCGATCAACGAACATATCGAACAGATGCGCCTGTCGTGCACCAAGTCGCTGATGGAGCGGCGCGACGTCATCATCGTCGCCACCGTCTCGGCCATCTACGGTATCGGTAATCCGAACGAATACCACCAGATGATCCTGACGTTGCGCGTCAAAGACAAAGTCGCCCAGCGCGACGTCATCGCGCGCCTGATCCAGATGCAGTACACGCGCAACGAGGTCGATTTCGGCCGCGGCACCTTCCGCGTGCGCGGCGATACCATCGACATCTTCCCCGCCGAGCATGCGGAGCTGGCCGTGCGCCTGGAAATGTTCGACGACGAGATCGAATCGATCCAGCTGTTCGACCCGCTGACGGGCCGCGTACGCCAAAAGATCCCCCGCTTCACCGTGTATCCGGGCTCGCACTATGTGACGCCCCGCTCCACCGTGCTGCGCGCCGTCGAGACCATCAAGGACGAGCTGCGCGAGCGCCTCGAGTTCTTCCGCAAGGAGAACAAGCTGATCGAGGAGCAGCGGCTCGAGCAGCGCACGCGCTTCGACCTGGAAATGATGGCGGAAATCGGTTTCACCAAGGGCATCGAGAACTACTCGCGCCACCTGTCCGGCGCGCTGCCGGGCGAACCGCCGCCGACCCTGGTCGATTACCTGCCGGCCGACGCCCTGATGTTCCTCGACGAATCGCACGTGCTGACGGGCCAGCTGAGCGCCATGTACAACGGCGACCGCTCGCGCAAGACGAACCTCGTCGACTACGGCTTCCGCCTGCCGTCGGCGCTCGACAACCGGCCCTTGAAATTCGAGGAATTCGAGCAGAAGATGCGCCAGACCGTGTTCGTTTCGGCCACGCCGGCCGAATACGAAAAGAACCATTCCGATCAGGTGGTCGAACAGGTCGTGCGGCCCACGGGCCTGGTCGACCCGCAAATCATCGTGCGCCCGGCCAGCAGCCAGGTGGACGACCTGATGTCGGAGATCGTCGAGCGCATCAAGAAGGACGAGCGCGTGCTGGTGACGACCCTGACCAAGCGCATGTCGGAGCAATTGACGGAATACCTGGGCGACCATGGCATCAAGGTGCGCTACCTGCACAGCGATATCGAAACGGTCGAGCGCGTGGAAATCCTGCGCGACCTGCGCCTGGGCACCTTCGACGTGCTGGTGGGGATCAACCTGCTGCGCGAGGGCCTGGACTTGCCGGAAGTGTCGCTGGTCGCCATCCTCGACGCGGACAAGGAAGGCTTCTTGCGCTCCGAGCGCAGCCTGATCCAGACCATCGGCCGCGCCGCGCGTAACCTGAACGGCACGGCGATTTTGTACGGCGACCGCATCACGGACTCCATGCGTCGCGCCATCGACGAGACGGAACGCCGCCGCGCCAAGCAGATCGCCTTCAATACGGCCAACAACATCATCCCGATCGGCGTGAAGAAATCGATCCGCGAAATGATCGACGGCGTCTACAGCCCGCAGGAAGCGCGCGAAACCCTGCAAGTGGCGCAGGAAGCGGCCAAGTTCGAATCGATGAGCGAGAAACAGGTCAGCAAGGAAATCAAGCGCCTGGAAAAACTGATGGTCGACCACGCCAAGAACCTCGAGTTCGAAAAGGCGGCGCAAGTGCGCGACCAGCTGCACATACTCAAGCAGCAGCTGTTCGGCGCGCCGGGTACCGACAATGTGGCGTCGATACTGGGTAGGTCGGATTAAGCCCTGCGGGCCGTAATCCGACAACATTGTTGGCGCTGGCGGTGTCGGATTACGCGGCCTTGCCGCTAATCCGACCTGCCTGAGCCCCATCGGCACGGAGTCCCGGGCTGCGGCCTTCACCGCACCAGCGCCTACAGGACCGCTGCCCATGGGCTTTGCCCTACTCCGGCAGCGAATAGTCGATATCGTAGAAATGCTGGCCATTTTCAATGCGGATGGCCAGCGTGCCGCTGATGCCCGTCAGCTGTCCCGCGCCGGAATGCGGCACGATGACGATGGACAGCTGCTGCTTGCCATCGGCCATGGTGCCCGCATGCTGCGCCACGAAGCTGCCTTCCCTGCCCTGCAAGACGCCCGTGATGGCTTCCATGGCGACATAGCCGGCCGCGCCCCTGGTGTCGGTGACGGCGCTGAGCATCTCCCCCTTGGCCGTGGCGACCAGGTCGCCGGCATAGACTTTCTCGAGCAGCACCTTGCCCAGGGTCGTGCGCCCCGCGCGCTGCGGCGCCGCGGATGGCGTCATGGTGATGCTGAAACTTCCCGTGGCGTGCACTTGCATGCGATGATCTCCCTCTGCAGATGAGGCGGCGCCGGCCGGCGCCACCGATAGACAACATGCGGCCAGCACCAGGCCGGACAAGCTGTGTGATTTCATGATTCCCTTTCAATCGATGCGAGAGAACCATCTTATTGCCGCGCAGGAGACAAATATTGGATAAAGCCGACAGCACGCGCAATATGCTCGCCGCGCGCGGCCAGGCGCCGAAGGGCATTGTCGACCCGCAGGCGGCGGCGCGCCGCATACGGCTGGCGACCTATCCGCCGGCTGGCGCGCTGGCGCCGTTCGTCGAGTATTTCTGGGTGGTGGAATGGGACAGGCGGGGTTGTCCGCCGGAGACGCAGCGCGTGCTGCCCTACCCGAACGCCCACCTGGTGTTCGACCTTGGGCGCACCGCCATCCATGGCGTCGTGCGCGGCGCCTTCGACAGGCCGTTGACCGGCGCGGGCAAGGTGCTGGGCGTGCGTTTCGCGCCGGGCGGCCTGCGCCCGTTCATCAGCCAGCCCCTGTCGTCATTCACCGATACGACCATCGCCGCCGATGCCCTGCTGGGCATGCCGGCAGGGCAAGCCGAGGCGCTGGTCCTGCGGCAAGCCGGCGATACGGCCATGGTGGCGCAGGCACAGGCGCTGCTGCTGGCAAGGCTGCCACAGGTCGATGACGCGGCCCTGCTGGCCGCCAGGCTGACGGCCGCCGCGGCGGCCCACAACGGCCCGGCGAGCGTGGCGCAGCTGTGCGAAAAAATGGGTATCGGCGAACGCCGGCTGCAGCGCCTGTTCGCCAACTACGTGGGCGTGCCGCCGAAGTGGGTGGTCCAGCGCTACCGCCTGCAGGAAGCGATCTGGCGCCTGGCGCAGCCCGATGCGCCCGACCTGGCCAGCCTGGCGCATGCGCTGGGTTTTTTTGACCAGGCCCATTTCAGCCGCGGCTTTGCGGAACTGGTGGGCAGCACGCCGCTCGACTATCGCCGCTCGCAGCGGGAAACAAACGCCTAGCCGGCCGCTTTCACGTCGTCGATATACGCGCGAATGATGCTGGCGAAATCCGCATCGGCGGTCAAGCCCAGCGCTTCGGCCCGCGCCGTGTCCCAGGCGCCGGGCCAGCTCTTGACGATGCGCTCGACGGCCGGATCGGGCGCATAGCTGATGCGCTTTGTTACTTCGCTGCCGGCCACCTGTTCCAGTGCGGCGATCATCTCGCCCACGCTCACGCTCAAACCCGGCAAGTTCACCGTACGGCTGGCGCCAAAGGCCTCGCCCGCCAGTTCGTGGCCGGCGATCAGGGACGCGATGGCGCCGCGCGGCGACAGCAGCCACAGACGCAGATCGGTGGACACGGGGCAGACGGCCCCCTCGCCATTCAACGGTTCGCGGATGATGCCGCTGGCGAACGACGACGCGGCCTTGTTCGGTTTGCCGGGACGCACGCTGATGGTCGGCAGGCGCAGCACGCGGCCATCGACAAAGCCGCGGCGGCTGTAGTCGTTGAGCAGCAATTCGCCGATGGCCTTTTGCGCGCCGTACGAAGACTGGGGATTCAGGGCCGTCGTATCCTGCACCACGTCCGGCAGCTTGCCGCCGTAGACGGCCACGGAGCTGGTGAAGACCACTTTCGGCTTGTGCCCCAGTTCGCGGCAGATATCGAGCAGCAAACGCGAGGCATCGAGATTGATGCGCATGCCCAGCTCGAAATCGGCTTCCGCCTGGCCGCTGACGATGGCGGCCAGGTGGAAGATCGACGTGGTCTGCGCATCGATGGTGGCACGCATCAAGGCGCCGTCGGCGATGTCGCCCGTGACCACGTTGACGCGCGCATCGTTGAAGTCATGCGCGGCCACCACGTCGACCAGTACCAGCTCGCTGATGGTCTGCAACTGGCCGTGGCTGTCCGTCAGCTGGCCTTGCGCCAGCAACCGGCGCGCCAGGCGCTGCCCGAGGAATCCGGCGCCGCCGGTAATCAGTACTTTCATCTTCATGCTCCTTGTTTGTTGTTGTAAGCGGCCAGCCAGCCCAGGCCAGCTTCGGTACGCCCGCGCGGACGGTATTCGCAGCCGATCCAGCCCTCGTAGCCCAACTCGTCCAGCAGTTGGAATAGATACGGGTAGTTGACTTCGCCATCGTCCGGCTCATTGCGGGCCGGGACGCTGGCGATCTGCACGTGGCCGATGCCATCGAAGTTGTTCTTGAACGTCATGGCGATATCGCCCTCGACGATCTGCGTGTGGTAAAAATCCATCTGCACCTTGACGTTGGCCGCGCCCGACTCCAGGCGCAGCGCATGGCCCTGCGCCTGCGTGACGAGGAAGTAGCCGGGCATGTCGCGTCCGTTGATCGGTTCGATCAACAGCTCGATGCCATGCTCGCCCACGGCTTTCGCCGCGTATCGCAGGTTGGCCAGGTAGGTGGCGCGGTGCAGGGCGAGATCGGCGCCCACGGGCAGCAGGCCCGCCATCATGTGCACGCGCGGGGTGCCCAGCGCCAGCGCATACTCGACGGCGCGCGCCACGCCGGCGCGGAATTCTTCTTCGCGGCCCGGCAGCGAAGCGATGCCCCGCTCACCGGCCGCCCAGTCGCCCGGCGGCAGGTTGAACAGCACGTTCTGCAGCTTGTTTTCGCGCAGCCAGCCGGCCACTTCCTGCGGCGCGTGATCGTAGGGGAACAAAAATTCAACGCCCGTGAAACCCGCTTGCGCGGCGGCGGCAAAGCGCTGCGGGAAAGGCACTTCATTGAACATCATGGTCAGGTTGGCGGCAAAACGGGGCATGCGTGTCTCCTTGAATCTTATATGTCGAGTTTGAATGTCTGCTTCAGGTCCGCGATCTGTTCCGCGTCGAGCGGGCGCGTGGGCACGTCGCGCAGCAGCAGGAACAGCTTGGCCGTCTCTTCCAGTTCCTCGGCCGCATACACGGCCGCCTCCAGGCTCGTGCCCGAGACGACGGGGCCGTGATTGGCCAGCAGCACGGCCGAGTGCTTGCGCGCCATGGTGCCGATCGCGCCCGCCAGCGCCGGGTCGCCGGGCCGGTGATACGGCACCAGCGGCAAGCGCCCCACCCTCATCACAAAGTAGGGCGTGAGCGGCGGAATGCAGTCGTCATGGTTCAAGCCGCACATGCACGACACGGCGGCCGAATGCGTCGAGTGCAGATGCACGATGGCGCCCGCGCTGCTCCGCTCTGCGTACATGGCGCGGTGCAGGAACGCCTCCTTGGACGGCGGCGCCCCGCTGATCAGCTTGCCGTCCCAATCGAGCTTGGACAGCTGCGCCGGATCGAGCCGGCCCAGGCTGGCGTTCGTCGGCGTCAGCAGCCAGCCGTCATCCAGGCGCACGCTCAGGTTGCCGCTGCTGCCGGCCGTCAGGCCCCGCTCGAACAGCGACTTGCCGAAGTCGACGATCAGCTCGCGCTGGCGCGATTCGGTGGCGCTCATGCCAGCACCTGCCAGGCCTTGCTGAAGAAATCGACCGTGCCGAAATTGCCGGACTTGAGGGCCAGCGCCAACGGCGCCCTGCCATCGTCGCCCGGCGCGGGCAAGGCTTGCGTCCACGGCACGCCGGGGTCGATTTCGGGGCCGATGCGCAAGCCCGCCACGCCCAGCGCTTTCACCACGGCGCCCGAGGTTTCGCCGCCGGCGACGATCAGCTGGCCCACGCCGAGGCGCACGAGCCCTTGGGCGATGGCGGCCAGGCTTTCCTCGACGAGGGCGCCGGCACGCTCCACGCCCAGTTGCGCCTGCACGGCGCGCACGGCATCCGGCGTGGCCGTGGCATAGATCAGCACCGGACCTTGCGCCAGGTGCTCATCCGCCCATGCCAGCGCCTGCGCGACAACCGCATCGACCACTTCGCCGCCCGCAGCCAGCTGCAAAGGGTCGACGTGGAAGGACGGCGCCAGTTCGCGCAGGTGCGCCACCTGCTGCTGCGTGGCCACCGAGCAGCTGCCCGAGATCACGGCGCGCAAACCCGTCGGCGGCGGCAGGCGTCCCGCCTGTCCAGCAGGCGATGGCGACAACTGGCCCCGCTGGCGGAAATTCTGCGGCAATCCCAGGGCGATGCCGGAGCCGCCCGTGATCAGTTTCAAGTCCGCGCAGGCGGCGCCGATGGCTTCCAGGTCGCGGTTCGACACGGCATCGACGACGGCGAAATGGCAGCCCTGGCCGCGCAAGTCCGTGAAGCGCTGGGCGATGGCGGCGGCGCCCTTCTCCACCACGGAGAAATCGGCCAGGCCTACCTTGGCTTGCACCTGCTGCTGCAGTACGCGCACCAGATTCGAATCCGTCATCGGCGTCAGGGGATGGTCGCGCATGCCCGACTCGGCCAGCGGCACGTCGCCGACGAAGAGGTTGCCCTTGTAGATGGTGCGGCCGTTGGCGGGGAACGCGGGGCAGGCGATGGTGAAATCCGTGTCGAGCGCCCGCATCAGCGCTTCGGCCACGGGACCGATATTGCCGCGCGGCGTGGAGTCGAACGTGGAGCAGTACTTGAAGTAAAACTGCTTGCATCCCGCTTGCTGCAGCCAGGCCAGCGCGGCCAGCGATTCGGCCACGGCCTCTTCCGGCGCATTCGTGCGCGACTTGAGCGCGATGACGACGGCGTCGACATCGGCTGGCGGCGGACCTTGCGGCACGCCGATCAGCTGCACCGTGCGCATGCCGGCCTTGACCAGCATGCCGGCCAGGTCGGTGCCACCCGTGAAATCGTCGGCGATACATCCCAGTAGTACGGTCATGATGGTTCCTCTTGATTCAGTGACGCTTTCGCCGGCAAAGTAATTCCCGGGAAAGTTTTAATCACGGCCGAGTCGTCCTCGCCGCCAAAGCCTGCCGCCGACGCCTGCATGAACATCTGGTGCGCCGTGGCCGACAGCGGTAATGGAAACACGCTTTTCTTCGCGTAATCGAGCACGATGCCCAAATCCTTGACGAAGATATTCACGGCCGACAGTGGCGTGTAGTCGCCCTTCAGGATGTGCGGCACCCGGTTCTGGAACATCCAGGAACTGCCGGCGCTATTTGAAATGACTTCGTACAGGGCATCCGGATCGCAGCCGGCGCGCAAGCCCAGCGCCATCGCTTCGGCGGCGGCGGCGATGTGCACGCCGGCCAGCAGCTGGTTGATCATCTTGACTTTCGAGCCCTGCCCCGGCTGCTCGCCCAGGCGGTACAGCTTGGCGCAGATGGCGTCGAAAATACCGGCGCAAGCGTCGAACGCATCGGGCGCGCCGGCCGCCATCACCGACATCTCGCCGGCTTGCGCCTTGGCCGCGCCGCCGGAAATGGGCGCATCGATGAAGCGCAGTCCCATGGCCGCCAGACGCGCGCCGAGGGCCTCTGCAAACTCGGGCGCCACGGTGGCGCAGGCGATGACGACGCTGCCCGGCGCCAGGGCGCTGGCCGCGCCGTGCTCGCCAAACAACACGGCTTCCGTCTGCTGCGCATTGACGACGACGATCAGCAAGGCTTGCACCTGCGCCGCCAGCGCGGCCGGAGACTGCGCCGCATGGGCGCCCTGGCCGGCCAGCGCTTGCACGGTTTCGGCGCGCACGTCGCAGGCATGTACTTCAAAGCCCGCGCGCAGCAACGATTGCGCGATGCCCATGCCCATGGCGCCCAGGCCGATCACGCCCACTTTTTTCATTTCTACGTTCATCTGCTACTCCAGTCTTATTTGTTCACCAGCTTGGCCGGCACGCGCATGATGATCGCCGCGCCAATCACCAGGATGCCGGCCAGCAGGTAGATGGCGATGTCGGTCGACTGCGTCAAATCCTTGATCGAGCCGATCATGTACGGCGCCGCGAAGCCTGCCAGGTTGCCCACCGAGTTGATGGCGGCGATGCCGGCGGCGGCCGAGACGCCACCGAGGAAAGCCGTCGGCAGGCTCCAGAACATGGGCGAAGCGGCCAGGATGCCGCCGGCGGCGATCGTCAGGAAGAAGATGGCCCAGCCCGTGTTGTGGGCGCCGGCCAGCGCGCTGCAGACGATGGCGGCGGCGCCGACCACCAGCGGGATCGCCATGTGCCAGCGGCGTTCGCGGTATTTGTCCGAGCTGCGGCCCAGCAGGATCATCGATGCCACGGCCACGGAGTACGGAATCGCCGTGAACAGGCCGATATTGAGCACGCCCGTCACGCCGGCCGCCTTGATCAGGCTGGGCAGCCAGAAGGTCAGCGAATACTGGCCCATCACGCAGCAGAAATAAATCAGGGCCATGACCCAGATGCGCGGGTCGGCGAACATGGCGCGGATCGACGGGTGCGATACCTTGCCCTGTGCTTCCGTGGCGATGCGCTGCTCGAGGATGACTTTTTCGTCTTCCGTCAGCCACTTCGCGGCGCGGATGCTGTTGTCGAGGTACAGCAGCACGGCCACGCCCATCAGCGCGGCGGGAATCGCTTCAAGCACGAACATCCACTGCCAGCCCGCGTAGCCGTGCCAGCCGGCGAAGGTTTCCATGATCCAGCCCGACAGGGGGCCGCCGATCAGGCCCGCCACGGGAATGGCGGCCATGAAGGTGCACACCATGCGCGCGCGGCGCTCGGACGGATACCAGTAGGTCAAATAGAGAATGATGCCGGGGAAGAAGCCCGCCTCGGCGATGCCGAGCAGGAAGCGCATCACGTAGAACTGGGTCGGCGTGGTGACGAACATGAAGGCGCCCGAGATGATGGCCCAGGTGATCATGATGCGGGCGATCCACACGCGCGCGCCGATCTTGTGCAGCATCACGTTGCTGGGCACTTCGAACAGGAAGTAGCCAAGGAAGAACACGCCGGCGCCCAGGCCGTACACGGTTTCGGAAAACTGCAGGTCGGCCAGCATTTGCAGCTTGGCGAAGCCCACGTTCACACGGTCGAGGTAAGCGACGATGTAGCACAGCATGAGGAAAGGGATGATGCGCCAGGTCACCTTGCGATAGACGGCGTCGTCGATGGTTTTCTGGCAGGCGGCCACGCCGGCCGCCTGCCCGGGCAATGCTTGTGTTACGTCCATGCTTGTCTCCTGATCGCTGGGGGATCGACCGTGCCGGGTTTTTATGGTCCACCGGAGGTGGCTGGCAACTTGTCTAAAATTTGTATGGATGTATATTATGTGTGTGTTTTGTGTGTGTCAAGCTGTATATTCCATATAATGGCAAGCAGGCAAGCCCGCATAAAAACCGCTAGCACAAGGATGCACCCGATGGACCGCACGTTCCGCTTTACCCTTCCCCCTCCGGAGCCCGCCGCGGGCAGCTTCACCACCGGTACCCTGGGTGCGCGGGTGGCGGCACGGCTGCGCCAGCAAATCCACAACGACGGTCTGGCCGGCGGCACGCGTTTGCCGTCCGAGCAAGCGATGGCAACGCACTTCGGCGTCAGCCGCACGGTGCTGCGCGAAGCCATCGCCCTGCTGCAGGCGGACGGCATCGTCGCCACGCGCAAGGGCAGCGGCACGTTCGTCTGCGCGCAGGATGGCGCGAAGACGGGCGAACGGGGCGACGAGCTGACGGAGCAGTCCGTGCAGTCGCTGCTGAATCTGATCGAGGTGCGCCAAGGACTGGAAGCGGAAATCGCCGCGCTGGCGGCCGTGCGGCGCACGCCGGGCCAGCTGGCCGACATCGAACACGCGCTGCGCCGCATCGAGGAAGCCGTGGCGGCCGGCGTCGACGGCGTGGAAGAAGACGTGCGCCTGCACCTGTGCATCGCCGAGGCGACGGGCAACCCCTACTGGCCGAAATTCGTCGCCATGTTCGCCGACCCGATCCGCTCGGCCGTCAAGGTGACGCGCGCGAATGAAGCGCGGCGCACGGACTTTTCCATCGAAGTGCGGCGCGAACATGAAAAGATCGTGCAGGCGATCGCCGATGGCGACCCGCAGCGGGCGCGCCAGGCGGCCATGGAACACATGCAGCACGCGGCCGAGCGCGTGCGCCTGGCCGACCGCGAATTCTGGCGCGGCGACGGCGGCGCGCTGGCGCGCACGCTGGGGCGCGATCCCATCATGCAAAAATAAGGTCCGGGCCCTCGATTCTCCTGCGCCGCACTGCAGCGCTCATGCCCGCCGCCCCTGCTTTCCTATGCTCGCGCTCATCATCTCGAACAGAGTGCGTGACGCGGGCGGCATCGCGTGCTGATGCCGGCTGATCAAGCCCAGCGTGCGCTTGACGGCGGGATTGACGAGCGGCACGCCGACCACCGTACCCTGCCGCTCCGGCAAAATCGACAGCCCCGGCACCGCCGCCACGCCCAAGCCCGACTCCACCAGCGCCAAGATGCCTGACACGTGGTTGATCTCGCACGAGATCCACGGGTGCTTTTCCACGCCGGCCAGCGCCGCATCGAGCACGCTGCGGTTGCCGCTCGACTTGGCCACCGAGATATAGCGTTCGTCGACGGTATCCTTCCAGCTCAGCTTCTTGCGCCTGGCCAGCCGGTGATCGTGCCGCATCGCCAGCACATAGGTCTCGACATAGATGGGCTGGAAATGGATCTCCGGATTTTCCGCGCCCGTGAAGCTGATGCCGAAATCCGCCTCGCCTGTCAGCACGAGGTTGAGCACGTCCTGCGCGCTTTCGTCATGCACGCGCACGCGGATTTTCGGAAACTGCGCGCTGAAGCGCTTGAGCACGTCCGGCAGGAAGTGCCACACAGCCGACGGCACGCAGGCGAACGTCACCGTCCCGGTGCGGTGCGCGGCCAGGTCGGCGACACCCAGCACGGCATCCTCGAGGCCGTTGAGCGCATCGCGCACGTTCACCAGAAACACCTGCCCCACATTGGTCAGCTGCACGCGCCGGGTGGTGCGCTCGAACAGCTTGACGCCCAGCGCATCCTCGAGTTTTTCAATGCGGCGGCTCAGTGCCGGCTGCGACAGGAACAGGTCGGCCGCGGCCTGGCGAAAGCTGTTGCGCTCCGCCACGGCCACGAAGGCCTGCAAATCATGAAGTTCGTAATTGATGCGCTGCATGCATTAATCCCCGGAAAAATTGCAATTATCAAATTATGCCATTTCAACGATGATGGGGTCTTAATGCTGAGCCTCGCCAAGAAGGCACTAAGAAGGCATCCCCCCCCAAAAAAAATGGAGACACCATGCGACATTGTTCCACGTTCGCGCTGTTGTTCGCGGCCAGCGGCATCTGCCTGGGCCAGAGCGGCGCGGTCTTGTATGGCATCGCGGATGCCGGCATCCGTTATGGAAAAGGTTTGAACGCCGCCAACGCGCCCACGGCCGGCGGCACCACGCCCGCCGTCAGCAGCGGCATCAACAACACAAGCCGCTGGGGCCTGCGCGGCCAGGAAGACCTCGGCGGCGGCTGGCAGGCGCTGTACCGCCTGGAGGGTGGGCTGAATCTGGACACGGGCAGCGCGGCCAAATCCGACAAACTGTTCGACCGGCAAGCGTGGCTGGGCCTGAAGTCGCCGCTGGGCTCCGTGACCCTGGGGCGCCAGGCGACCTTGCTGGCCGACGCCATCGCGCCGGTGGACCCGCTGGGTATCCGCTACGCCTCGTTCAATCCGAACGTCAACATCACGGGCTTGAGCAACACGGCGTTTGGCCGCCACTCGTTCGGCCAGCAATACGGCAGCAGCGGCTATGCCGACAACTTCTACCGGCTCGACAACATGGTGAAAACCAGCGCCAGCCTCGGGCCGATGGTGGCGCGCGCCGCCTACTCGTTCGGCGAGGTGGCGGGCGCCACGTCGCCATTGTCGACCTGGGGCGGCGCCCTGACGTACCAACAGGCGGGGCTGGCCGTGTCCGGGGCGGCGATGCGCTTTCGCAATCGCGACAACCGCTCCCTCGATGCCGCCACCGTGGGCGCCGCTTACAAGGTAGATGCCTGGCAGTTCAAGGCCAACCTGGGCCTGAACCGCGCCGACGTGGGCGCCGGCAGGTCGGTCCGGCAAGGCGTGGCATCGGCCGGCGTGAGCCGGCAACTGGCGCCCGACGTGCTGCTGACGACCGCGTACTACAAGGTACGGCGCAGCGCCACGGGCGATGTCGATGACGGCTTCCAGCGCGCTTTCGCCTACCTGGAAAAAGCGCTCTCGCCGCGCTCGACCCTGTACCTCGAATCGGACTACACCGCATGGCAAGGCGATGCCGCCGGCGTTACCGCAGCGCGGGCCAATGACCGCCACGGCATGGGCTTGACGCTCGGCCTCATGCACAAATTTTAACGACAGGAGAAACAACCATGCTTCAACAGACCCTCGTGCGGCGCTCCGCCCCCATGCTGGCCGGCTTCATGCTGCTGGCCGCCGGCGCGGCGCATGCCGCCGACATCCGCGTGGTCAGCTCGGGCGGTTTCGCCCAGGCCTACAAAAACCTGGCACTCGCCTACGAGCGCGCCAGCGGCGACCATCTGGTCTCCGAATGGGGACCGTCGATGGGCACCACCAAGAATGCGATCCCGGCGCGCCTGGCGCGCGGCGAGCCGATCGACGTTGTCATCATGGTGGGCGACGCGCTCGACAAACTGATGCAGGAAGGCCGCCTGGTCCCCGGCAGCAAGGTGGTGCTAGCCAATTCACCGATTGCCTGCGCCGTGCGGCGCGGCGCGGCCAAGCCCGACATCAGCACCACCGAAGGCCTGCGCAGCGCTTTCCTGAAGGCGGACAAGGTGGCCTATTCGGACAGCGCCAGCGGCGTCTACATCGAGACGCAGCTGATGAGCAAGTTGCGGATTTCGGAGCAGATGCAGGGCAAGGCCGCAAAAATTCCCGCCACCCCCGTCGGCGAAATCATCGCGCATGGCCAGGCCGATTTCGGCTGCCAGCAGCGCAGCGAGCTGCTGCCGGTCGAAGGCATCGACATCGTCGGCCTGCTGCCGCCGGAAGTACAGAAGATGACGCAGTTTTCGGCGGCGCTGGTCCCGGGCGGCAAACAGCCGGAAGCCGGCCGCGCCCTGCTGCGCTTCCTCGCCTCCCCCGACAACGCCGGCGTGATCGAGGCGACAGGTCTGGAACCGGCGGCGGCGCCGGCGCCAACGCCAGCAATGCACTAGGCGTGCGTCACTCATCTTTCATCAATAGGTAAATCATGGACATTCCATCCACCGCCGCGCCCATCGCCAGGGCGGCAACGCCGCGCGCGCAAGCGCGCCCGCCCTCGCGCATCGCCACCGTCATCCGGGTGACGAGCGGGAACTTCATCGAAATGTACGACTTTTTCCTGTTCGGCTTTTACGCCACGTACATTGCCAAGGCCTTCTTCCCCGCCACCAGCGAATACGCGGCCCTGATGATGACATTCGCCACCTTCGGCGCGGGGTTTTTCATGCGGCCGCTGGGCGCCATCATCCTCGGCAGCTATATCGACCGTATTGGCCGCCGCAAGGGCCTGGTGCTGACCCTGGCCATCATGGCTTCCGGCACGGCGCTGATCGCCTTCGTGCCCGGCTATGCCACCATCGGATTGCTGGCGCCATTCCTCGTGCTGATCGGGCGTTTGCTGCAAGGCTTTTCCGCCGGCGTGGAACTGGGCGGCGTATCCGTCTACCTGTCCGAGATGGCGACACCGGGCAACAAGGGATACTACGTCAGCTGGCAATCGGCCAGCCAGCAGGTGGCCATCATTTTTTCCGCCGCGCTCGGCTACTATCTCAACGAAACCCTGAGCAAGGAATTCATCGCGGACTGGGGCTGGCGCATTCCGTTCTTCATCGGCTGCTCCATCATCCCCGTGGTGTTCTACATCCGCCGTTCACTGCAGGAGACCGAGGCCTACCTGACGCGCAAGTCGCATCCGACCTTCCGGCAGATGCTCAAGACGATCGCCCTCAACTGGCCGCTGGTGGTCGCGGGAACGATGCTGATCGTGCTGACGACGGTCGCGTTCTACCTGATCACCGTCTACACGCCGACCTTCGGCAAGAACGTCCTCAAGCTGAGCACCGAAGAAAGCCTGCTCGTCACCTTGTGCATCGGCCTGTCGAACTTCCTCTGGCTGCCCGTCATGGGGGCGCTGTCCGACCGCATCGGCCGCTGGCCCGTCATGGCCGTATGCTCGGCGCTGACGGTGCTGACCGCGTATCCGGCCCTGTCGTGGCTGGTCGCCCATCCCAGTTTCGACCACATGCTCATGGTCGAATTGTGGCTGTCCTTCCTGTACGGCAGCTACAACGGTGCCACCATCGTCGCGCTGACGGAAATCATCCCGGCCAGCGTCAGGACCACGGGCTTTTCGCTGGCCTACAGCCTGGCCACCGCGCTGTTCGGCGGCATGACGCCGCTGGTATCGACCTTGCTGATCGAGAGCACCGGCGACAAGGCGGCGCCAGGCTACTGGATGGCGGGCGCCGGCGCCATCAGCCTGCTGGCGACGTGGCTGATCTATCGCGGCATCGTCAGGGAGCGCCATCCGCTCCCGGCATGATGTTACGGCCAGGCGGGCCGGCGCATGTGGAACAGGCTGTCCGGCCCGATCTCGAAATAATCGGCCGGACCGCCGCCGCGCAAGATCGGCGCGGCGGCTGCCGTGTCGTACACGCCATCGGTCAGCAGGTGGCGCGCGATGTGCACGCCCACCACTTCCCCCAGCACCAGCCAGCTGCCGACACCATCGCCATTGACGCCTTGCAGCTCGATGATCTGCGTGCGCCGGCATTCAAAGGAGACGGGGCTTTCGGCCACGCGCGGCACATTGACGATGCGCGAGGCGGCCGGCGTCAGGCCGGCCAGCGCGAATTCATCGACTTCGGGCGGCGCCGGCGCACAGCTGGCGTTCATCGCCCCGGCCAGCGGACGGGTGGCCAGATTCCACACGAATTCCCCTGTCTGTTCGATATTGCGCAAGGTATCCTTGCGGCCGATACTGGAAAAACCGATCAGCGGCGGCGTGTAATTGAAAGCGTTGAAAAAGCTGTACGGCGCCAGGTTGAGCACGCCCCCGCTGCTGCGCGAGGCGATCCAGCCGATGGGCCGCGGCCCGACGATGGCATTGAAAGGGTCATGCGGCAAGCCATGGCCCTGCGCAGGTTCATAAAAGTGAATATTGTCGGCCACGCGCGTTCCTGAGGTCAAAAGAAGTCAAAAGCGCCCGGGATGGAACGCCTGGAACGACAGCTTACTGGAATTGCCGCCACCGCGCTGTCAGACCGCCGGCGCCAGATGCGCTCGCGCACGCATCACGACAATTGTATGGCGCGCCGCACCACGCCTCGCTTATGATGGGACAACTCAACCCTTATCATTACGCCAGCACCCATGCATACCCTCACGCTGCACCAGAAAGTGTTCCTGCTCCTCCTGAGCATCGTCACCATCGGCTTCGGCTGGATACTGGCGCCGTATGCGGGCGCCATCTTCTGGGGCGTCATCCTGGCGATCCTGTTCGCGCCCGTGTACCGCTGGCTGCTGGCCAAAACCAGGGGCCGCGCCGGCCTCGCTTCGCTGCTGACCTTGCTGCTGATCATCGTCATCGTCATCCTGCCGCTGTCGCTCATTTCCGTGTCGCTCGTGAACCAGGCGGCCAGCGTCGTGGAAATGGTGCGCTCGGGCGAAATCACGGTCGCCATGTTCTTCAATAAAATCATGGCCGTGCTGCCGCAATGGCTGATCAACCTGCTCGACCGCTTCAACCTGACCAGCCTGGCCAGCCTGCAGGACAAGCTGGCAGAGGGCGCCACGCAGGTGAGCCAGGTGGTGGCCGTCAAAGCCATCAATGTGGGCCTGTACACCTTCGAATTCCTCACCAGCCTGTGCATCATGCTGTACCTGCTGTTTTTCCTCATGCGCGATGGCTCGACCCTGTCGGCACGCATCAAGAACGCCGTGCCGCTGAGCCGCAAGTACAAGCAGCGCCTGTTCACCAATTTCACCACGGTGATCCGCGCCACGGTGAAGGGCAACATCCTCGTGGCGATCGCCCAGGGCGCCCTCGGCGGCCTGGCGTTCTGGTTCCTCGACGTGCCGGCGCCCCTGCTGTGGGCCGTGCTGATGGCCTTCCTGTCGCTGCTGCCGGCCGTCGGCGCCGCCCTCGTCTGGGCGCCCGTGGCCGTGTACTTCCTGGCCACGGGCGCCATCTGGCAAGGCGCCGGCCTGGCCGCCTTCGGCGTCTTCGTCATCGGCCTGGTCGACAACGTGCTGCGCCCCATCCTGGTGGGCAAGGACACCAAGATGCCCGACTACGTGGTGCTGCTGTCGACAGTGGGCGGCATGGCCCTGTTCGGCCTGAACGGCTTCGTCATCGGCCCCGTGGTGGCGGCCCTGTTCATCGCCTCGTGGGACCTGTTCGTCTCGGCCAGCGAGTTCCAGGCCGAGGATTGACGGCTTAACAGAATCATCACACAGGCGCATTTTTCAGTACCCTGGGGAGCACAATCCGCGCTCTGCCCGAAACCTGTTTACAGCACTGTTGCAAATTTACATACTGGTGCCACCTTCATCACGCAAGCATGGAACAGATGCGTATCGACCTTGCACGACAGGAGCATGCTTTTTCTCTCGGCCGGCGTCCCCGGGGCCGGTACGTCGCCGCGATTATCGCGCTGCACCTGGCGCTGTTCTGGGCCGCCACGCGGCCCGTAAACATGAGAATCGAGCACGATGACCGTGTCTGGCTGCAACTGCTGCCGCCACTGCCGCCAATAAGGGCGATCATTCCACCCGCCGGGCCAGAACCGGCGCCGGCACGTCCGCCAGCCCTTCCATCCAGCGCGGCAAGCGTGTCGCCACCGAAGGAGGCGGCGGCATCACAAGACTACGCCGCGTCGTCAGAATCTGCGCCGGCAGAACCCAAAGCCGCCCCCCTCACCCTGGCGCAACGAGCGCTGCAGGCAGCCGGCGCCATCGACCGCCAGCTGCGCGCCGAGCATCCGCAGGAATTCGTGGCGCCGCCCGACACCCCGCAGACGCGCCTGGCAAAGGGGTTTGCGGAAGCGCATGCGGCGGTCAAGCCAAAGTGGTTCGAAGCGGCCCGCATCGAGCTGTTCAGCGCGCCGAACGACCCCAAGCGCATTTACCGCGTCATCACGGCGACTGGCGAATACTGCATCTATTTACCGGACAAAGGCAGCATGTCGCTGAACCTCAGCGCGCGATCCGGCTACGCCGGTTTCGGCGAAGGGACCGCGGCGCCTTGCCCCATCCGGTTTTGACGGCGGACGGTGCAGCCGCCTCAAATAAAACCTGCGGATCCCGGCGCTGCCAACGGCGCCACTTGCGCTTCCAGAATCAGGCAAGAACCGCCTGGCGGCAGAGTGTCCGCCGGCACCGGCCAGTCCCGGCGACTATCCACATGAGACCACATTTCATAGCAACTATCATGTTGCAATAGTGTTTACTTAACAACAAATCAGAAAATATAGTTTTTGACGCAGCAGGAGCCGCGGCGTAGTGTCGGTCGTCCCGACAACCACGTAATGAGGAGCCTTCCATGGCAAATCCACTGTGCTTAATGATGCCGGTACTACCCGGCACCAATCCGATCTCCATCGCCGCAGCATTGCAGGAATACCAGACGAAGATCAATACAGCCCTCACCAATATCGGTACCGTGCACTTTGCCCGCTTCGTCCTGTTTGACCGCTCGCAGGCCAATCTCTTGCCCAACATTGGCAAGACGGGTACTTCCGATACCCTGATCATCGGCGTGATCACCGAGTATGACGGCAGCTTCAACGGCTACATCGAGGATTTCGTGGCCCAGCTGAGCGAGGTATTCGACGCGCTGCTGCAGTTTGTCGTGGGCGGCAAGGCGCTGATGCCCGTTGCCGACCATGTGGCCGCATTCGAAGCCTTCATCACCGCCAACGACGCCGCGCAGCACGTGCCCAACACGGGCCTGTATAACGCCTATCCGCAGACCGTCCAGCAAATCCTCGCTTCCGTCTAAAGAAAACGCCACGCCGGGGCTGCGCAAGCGGCCCCACCACCCCAGCCCCCGGAGAGACAGCATGGCCGATCCCACCATCGATTACGACGACGTGCAAGGCACGATCCTGCGCGGCTACCGCGTCAACCTGGCGCGCCATTTCATCTTCAGCATCACGGATGCGGCGCAGGCGCGGCGTACCATCGCGGCCCTGCTCGACGGCAGCGACGGGCTGCCGGCCATTACCACCGCGCGCCATATCCACCCCAAGCCGCCCTGCTTCCTGAACCTCAGCTTTACCGCTCCCGGCCTGTCGGCTCTGGGGATAACCGCGGCCGAGCTGGCCACCTTTGACCAGGCATTTCAACGGGGTGCGGCCGATCCGGCCAGCGTCGCCGCCGTGGGCGACGTGGGTGACAGCGCCCCCGAACACTGGCTCGGCAACCTGGGGCCGGCCACCAAAGCCGGCCAGGTGCATGCGATGCTGAGCCTGTGGGTCAGCGAATCGGAGGAAGTGCTGCAGGCAACGTCAGCCAAGCTGCGTGGCGCCTTTGCCGCCGGCTGGCGTGAACTGTATGCGCACGACGGCGTGGCCCTGCCAGGCAACCGCGTGCATTTCGGCTACCGCGACAACATCGCCCAACCCGACGTCGATGGCGCCCCGCCGCGCAAGCACGAACGCGCATACGACCCGGACCCGCTCAACAGCGTCAAGACGGGCGAATTCCTGCTCGGCTATCCGAATGAAAACGGCGGCACCTACCAGGTGCAGCCGCCACAACTGTCCACCAATGGCAGCTATGCCGCCTTCCGCATCCTGGAGCAGGACGTGCCCCTGTTCGACAGTATTCTGAGCCAGGGCGCGGCCAGTTCCGGGCTCAGCACCGAAATGGTGGCCGCCAAGATGTGCGGACGCTGGCGCAACGGCAATCCGCTCGTGCTCGCGCCGGACGAACCCGGTCCCGTGCTGCCGGACGCCAGCCTGAACCACTTTCACTATGTCGATGCGCAGCCGGAACTGGACGATACGCTGGGCCTGAAATGCCCGGTCGGCGCGCATATCCGGCGCAACAACCCGCGCGACGAAGGCGTCGTGGGCACCTCGGCCCGCCACCACCGCATCGTGCGGCGCGCCATGCCCTACGGCAGCGAATACGATCCGGTGACACCCATCGCAGAGCAGCGGGGACTGGTCGGCTATTTCATCAACGCCAACCTGCGCAATCAGTTCGAATTCTTGATGCAGCAATGGAACGATGACGCTACCTTCGTCAAATCGGCCGTCGGCCCGGCCGGTCCCGAGGCGGGCAATGCCACGCTCAACATCAGCGGCCAGGACGTGTTCCTGGGAATCAACGACCCGAGCGTCAGCTCCTTCACCTTGCCCGGCGTGGGCGCCAAGGGCAGCGGCAATACGAAACTGCAGCATTTTTCGCGCAGCGTCATCACGCGCGGCGGCGTGTATTGCTTCTTCCCCAGCATCACGGGATTGCGCTACCTGGCAAACCTGAGTTAGGCGGCGGACGGGCCTCAGATGCAAGCGGAACGGCCCGGACCGCTTGCATTGATCCTGTCATTGCATATCGTTGCCACACGCGCGTGTTGCCAACCTTGCACAGGAGATCCCACCGTGTCGCTGATACTCTACGGCCATCCCTTTTCCTCGTACACGCAAAAGGTGCTCGTCGCCCTGTACGAAAACGCCATGCCGTTCGATGTCCGCCGCCTGGCACCGGACCTGCCCGGGCACTTGCAGCAATGGCTGGAGCGCTGGCCGCTGCGCAAATTCCCGCTGCTGGTGGACGGGGAGCGCAACGTCGCCGAGACCAGCATCATCATTGAATACCTGCAACTGGCCCATCCGGGTCCCCTGCGCCTGCTGCCGGACGACGCCATGCAGGCGCTGGACGTGCGTTTTCTCGACCGCTATTTCGACCTGCACGTCATGACACCGGTGCAGCATGCCGTCGGTGCCGCCTTGAGCGGCGACGCGGCGAAGACCGAGGAAGGCCGCGCGTTTGCCGGCGACAAGCTGAACCTCGCCTGCGCCTGGCTGGAAACCCGCCTGGCCGGCAAGACGTGGGCCGCCGGCGACCGCTTTACGCTGGCCGACTGCGCCGCCGCTCCCTCGCTGTTCTATGCGGACTGGACGCAGCCGATTCCCGCAGCGCCGCCCCTGCTGCGCGCCTACCGCGCGCGCCTGCTGGCCCGCCCGTCATTCGCCCGCGCGGTGGACGAAGCACGCCCGTACCGCCGCCTCTTCCCCCCGGGCGCGCCGCAGCGCGATTGAACCTGTTCAGGCAAACACGGGGCGGAAAAAACTGCGCTCGTAGCTGACGATGCAGCGCGTCTCTTCCGCATAGCGGAAGGCGGCCTGGCATTCGGCGTCCTGCATCGAGTCGCTGCGGTACTGCTCGTAAAGGGCCAGGCTGGGGAACGAGAACATGGCCAGCGCCACGTTGCTGGCGCCTTCCGATGGCAAAAAGTAGCCGTGGTGCTGGCCGCCGAAGCGTTCGACCAGCGGTATCCACAGCTTGCCGTAGGTTTCGAATTCCCGCAATTTGTACGGGTCGATGATGTAACGCAGGTAACAGGTAATCATGTCTTTTCCTTGTGAACGTTCAGATCCATCAGCATGCCGGATTCCCAGGAACCGATGGCGGCCAATGGCGAGCCGGGCAAAAAGTCCAGCGCGCAGGGATAGGTAATATCTTCCTGCGCCAGGACGCCGAGTCCCGGCCAGGCGTAGAACAGCAGCTTGCCCTTGCCGATGCGTCCCAGCGCGCTGCCGTCGGGCAGCCAGCACAAGGCATCGCCCGTGCCGGCGCCCGCTTCCACGGGCGCCGTGGCCAGCAGGCGGCCATCATCCATCGCATGCACGGACAGATACTCGTCGCCGCCCGCGTAATGCAGCACGGCCAGGCGCTCGCCATCGGGCGATGGGGCGCACGACGCCAGCTTGGGCAGCGACAGCACCACGCGCCCGCCTCCCGATTGCAATGGCCAGTCCCACACGCTGCAGTAGTCGGGCGGCTGCACCTGCCCTTCCTCCACCGACTTGATGCCATGCAGGGCCAGCAAACGCCGCCCGCCATCGATTGCGCAGATTGCACGCAGCATTTCGCCAGGGTGCTCCTGCATGAACAGCACTTCGCCCGTCTGCGCGTCGCGCACGCGCAGACGGCCATCCCAGCCGCCATCGACAAGATACTGCCCGCACGGCGACCACGCGGGGCCGCAGCCTTCGCCATCCTTTTTGTTCTGGAAGTTCAGCAGCACCTGGCCCGCCTGCGCATCCACCACGGCCTGCTGGCCCGTCGTGCTCTTGATGGCCAGCCGGCTGCCGTCAGGCGAGAACGCCATGCTGGAACAATGGGCGATGAATTTGCCGCGCCACAGTTTCTGGCGTGCCGCCACGTCCCACAAGACCAGGTCGCGTCCCAGCACGGCCAGGTACGCGCCATCGGGCGAAAACCGCACGCCGTAGGCGCAGCCCAGCTTCAGGGGCTTGCGCTTTGCCGTCATGGGCGCGCCAGGCGGTACACGACACCATCGATATCGTAATGGCGCTCCATGCCCGCGTACTGCATGCCCAGGCGCGTCATGACCTTGATCGAGGCCGCGTTGTCGGGATGGGCGACGGCCACCACTTCGGGTGCGCCGACGACGTCGAACGCATGCGCGACGATGGCGGCCGCCGCTTCGCTGGCATAGCCTTGGCCCCAGCCCGTGCGGGCCAGGCGCCAGCCGATTTCATGCGGCTTGCTCTTGTCGCCATCGAGATGCTGCAGGCAAGCCATGCCCACCATCTCGCCATCGTCGAGGCGTATCAGCGCCCACCAGGAATAGCCCCATTCGGCCCAGCGGCCCGTGACGCGCTTGACGGCGGCGCGCGTGTCTTCTTCCTTTTCGGGCTGGCCCGCGTTCAGATAGGTCATCACCTCGGGATCGGTGTTGAGCGTGCGCATGCGCTCGTAATGGTTTTCCGTGATCGGTTCCAGGCGCAGGCGCGCCGTCGTGAGTATGGTCATCGCATTTCCTTGGACGAAAAAAAAGACGATACACGATCGTCTTTTTTTTGCAAGCGCGCACGCAATTACTTGCCTGCTTCGCCCTTCTTGATCCACGCCGCCAGCTGGTGCGGGCGCAGGCCGTCGTAGTCTTCGAACGGCTGGTGGATCCACGGATTGTGCGGCAGTTCGTCGAGGAAGTAGTCGGGACGCACGACGGAGCAGCCCTTGAGCCAGATCACGGCCGATTTGACTTCGGTCACGTCAGGGAAGTTTTCCTTCAGGTGACGCGTGACCTTGTCCAGGGTGACGCCCGAATCGGCCAGGTCGTCGACCAGCAGGATGCGGCCGGCCAGCGGGCCCTTGGTCATGGTCATGTACTTGGCGATATCGAGGTCGCCGCGCACCGTGCCCGCGTCTTCGCGGTAGGAGCTGGTCGACAGGATAGCCAACGGCAAATCAAAGATGCGCGAGAACACGTCGCCGGGACGCACGCCGCCGCGCGCCAGGCACAAGACCTGGTCGAATTTCCAGCCCGATTCGTAGACCTTGAGCGCCAGGCGCTCGATCAGGCGGTGGTATTCTTCCCAGTTGACCCAGAGGTGTTGATCGTTCGATTGTGGGGTAGTCATGATAGTGGAATCTTATTATTAGCGTGATTAAAAAAATCCGCCTTGCGGCGGATTGTGTCCAGCAGCTTATTCGAATGGGTGACGCAGCACGATCGTTTCTTCACGATCCGGACCGGTCGAAACCATGTCCACCGGTACGCCGACCAGTTCTTCGATGCGCTTGATGTAAGCGCGCGCCGTGGCCGGCAGCGCCGCCAGCGATTTCGCGCCGACCGTGCTTTCCGTCCAGCCTGGCATCTCTTCGTACACCGGCACGCAGCGGGCGGCTTCTTCAGCGCCCGATGGGAAGATGTCCGTGGCGACGCCGTCGATGGTGTAGCCGGTGCACAGTTTCAGCGTTTCGATACCGTCCAGCACATCCAGCTTGGTCAGGCACATGCCCGTCACGCCGTTGATCTGCACGGAGCGGCGCAGCAAGGCGGCGTCGAACCAGCCGCAGCGGCGGGCGCGGCCCGTCACGGTGCCGAATTCATGGCCGACTTGCGCCAGGTGGTGGCCGACGCCCGCATCCGTTGGCAGTTCCGAAGGGAACGGGCCGGAACCGACGCGCGTCGTGTAAGCCTTGGTGATGCCCATGATGTAGTGCAGCATGCCAGGGCCCACGCCCGAACCGGCGGCGGCATTGCCGGCCACGCAGTTCGACGAGGTGACGAACGGGTAGGTGCCGTGGTCGACGTCGAGCAGGGAACCCTGCGCGCCTTCGAACAGCAGGTTCGCGCCGGCCTTGTGCGCCTTGTACAGCGCGCTCGACACGTCTGTCACCATCGGACGCAGACGCGGCACGTAGGCCAGCGCGTCGTCGAGGGTCTTCTGATAGTCGACTTTCGGCGCCTTCAGGTAGTTTTCCAGCACGAAGTTGTGGTAATCGAGGTTTTCAGCCAGCTTTTCGGCAAAGCGCTTCTCGTTGAGCAGGTCGGCGATACGGATCGCGCGGCGCGCCACTTTGTCTTCATAGGCCGGGCCGATGCCCTTGCCGGTGGTGCCGATCTTCGCATCGCCACGCTTGGCTTCACGCGCCAGGTCGATCGCGGTGTGGTAAGGCAGGATCACGGGCGCCGCGTCCGACACTTTCAGGCGCGAGGCGACTTCGACGCCGACGGCTTCGAGCTTGTCGATTTCGCGCAGCACGTCCGGCACGGAAACGACCACGCCGTTACCGATGTAGCAGGCGACGCCTGGACGCATGATGCCCGACGGGATCAGCTGCAGCGCGGTTTTGACGCCGCCGATGACCAGCGTGTGGCCTGCATTGTGGCCGCCCTGGAAGCGCACCACACCCTGGGCGTGATCGGTCAACCAATCGACGATCTTGCCTTTACCTTCATCGCCCCATTGGGTGCCGATGACAACGACGTTCTTTGCCATAATTTTCTTTGACATCACTTAACCTAAGTTTTTAAGAATCCAGCTACTACCATTATCGGCAAGTACCAGCACGCGATCGCACTCGAACTCGTCTTGTTCATTACTGTGACCCGGCATACTCTGGATCACGACCTCGCCCGCCTTGCGCAACTCGGCGATTTTTTCCTTCAATTCTGGCGCGCTGCCCCACGGCGCGCGGATCGAATGCTTCCGTTCCGCGGTCGGCAACAGGCGCGCCAGTTCGCGCAAATCGAGCGAGAAGCCGGTCGCGGGACGTGCCCGGCCGAACGCTTCGCCGACGTGGTCATAACGGCCGCCGCGCGCAACCGCGTTCGGCAAGCCAGGTACATACAGCGCAAACATCGCGCCACTTTCATATTGGTAGCCGCGCAGGTCGGCCAGGTCGATCGCCACTTCGGCGCGGCCAAGGGCAGATCCTGCCAGCGCGGCCAGTTCGGCCAGCGCCTTGAGCACGCCCGGCAGCGGCGGCAGCACTTCGCGCGCACGCGCCAGCACGTCGATGTCGCCATACAGGTTCGGCAAGGCCAGCAGGGCCTCGCGCGTGACGGCATCGTAGGATGCCGTCAGGGCGCGCAGGCCCGGCGCATCTTTCGCGCGCAGCAAGGCGTACAGCGCAGCTTCGTCGCGCTCGGCGGCGGCGTCCTGCGCAATGATAGCGCGCAACAGGCCGACGTGCGACAAATCCAGGCGGACGCTATCGAAACCGGCCAGTGCCAGCGAAGCGAGCGCCAGTTCCTGGATCTCGGCATCGGCTTCCAGGCCGGCGTGGCCATAGATTTCGGCGCCGATCTGCAGCGGTTCGCGGGTGGCGTGCAGACCCGACGGACGCGTATGCAGCACGCTGCCGGCGTAGCACAGGCGGGTCACGGTGGCGCGGTTCAGCAGGTGGGCGTCGATGCGCGCCACTTGCGTCGTCATGTCGGCGCGCAGGCCGAGCATGCGGCCCGACAGCTGGTCGACCAGTTTGAACGTGCGCAGGTCGGTATCCTTGCCAGCGCCGGTCATCAGCGATTCCAGATACTCGAGCAGCGGCGGCATCACCAGTTCATATCCGTACAGACGGAAATTATCCAGAATGAGGCGGCGCAGCTCTTCGATCTTGCGCGCTTCCGACGGCAGAACATCGGCAATATTTTCGGGCAAAAGCCAATTCGGCATGAGGGAGCGAGATACGGAAGAAAGTTGAAAAAATGCATCATGCGAGGCAGCGGCGGGCGCGCCAGGCAAGAGGCCGAACCTGATATTTTACGCGAAAACACGGGCCTTTAGGGATAAGTTGTCCGAAACGCTGCCGCACAGCCCCAAAAACACCGCATTTTACGCCTTCCCGCAACAGCCTGGGCGCACCAAAAAAAACGGGGCCGGCATTGACGCCGGCCCCGCTACCGCCGCCCCGTCCTTGCGAACGGGGGCAGTGTCGATGCTGCCTTACTTCTTGGACGGAGCGGCCGTGCCGTTGCCCTTGAAGTACTTGAAGAATTCCGAACTCGGATCGACCACCATCACGTCGCCCTTGTCCTTGAACGTGGCGCGGTAGGCTTCCAGGCTGCGATAGAACTTGTAGAACTCCGGATTCTTGCCAAACGCTTCCGCATAGATCTGCGATGCCTTGGCATCGCCCTCGCCGCGGATCTTCTCGGCTTCGCGGTACGCTTCGGCCAGGATCACCGTGCGCTGCTTGTCGGCGTCGGCGCGGATTTTCTCGGAGTCGGCCGAACCGGTCGAACGCAGCTCGTTGGCCACGCGCACGCGCTCGGACTTCATGCGCTCGTACACGGAGTTGTTGATCTGCTCGACGTAATCGACGCGCTTCAGGCGCACGTCGACGATGCCCACGCCGATGGCCTCGGCCTCGGCAGCCACCTTGGCCTTGATCGCCTGCATCACCTTGCCGCGCTCGCCCGAGATCACTTCGCGCACCGTGCGCTTGGTGATTTCATCGTTCAGGGCCGCCTTGACGATTTGCGACATGCGGTTGCGCGCACGGCCTTCATCGCCGCCAAAGCTGCGGAAATATGTCTTCGGATTGACGATGCGCCACTTCACATACGCGTCGACGAGGATATTCTTCTTCTCGGCCGTGATGAAGCGCTCCGGCTCCGGCGTGTCGAGCGTCAGGATGCGCTTGTCCAGGTAGATGACGTTCTGGAACGGCGGCGGCAGCTTGAAGTACAAGCCAGGTTCGCTGATCACGTCCTTGACTTCACCAAGGGCGAAGACGACCGCATACTTACGCTGGTCGACCACGAACACAGTCGAGGACAAGAGCATGATCGCGATAAAGCCCGCGATCAGGGCGGCTACGATACGGTTCATTAGCGGCTCTCCCGTTCACGCGAAGAGCGGCTGTCGCGGCGCTGATTGACTTCTACTGTCGGCATGGCTTCCTGTGGCAAAACGGTGTTGGCTGCGGGTGTCGCGGCGGCACGGGCGGCAGCGTCGGTGGCAGCCGTCTGGGCGATCAGCTTGTCGAGCGGCAGATACAGCAGATTGCTGCCCGTCTTCGCGTCGACCATGACCTTGCTGGCACTGCTGAACACCTGCTGCATCGTTTCCAGGTACATGCGGTCGCGCGTGACGGCCGGCGCCTTCTGGTACTCGACCAGCACCTGCTTGAAGCGCGACGCATTACCTTCGGAGTTCTCGGTCACCATGGCCCGGTAGGCCTCGGCTTCCTGCACCAGGCGGAATGCTGCGCCGCGTGCTTTCGGAATGACGTCATTGGCGTAAGCCTGGCCTTCATTCTTCTGGCGCTCACGGTCCTGGCCTGCCTTGACGGCATCGTCGAAGGCGGCCTGCACCTGCTCCGGCGGCTGCACGGCCTGCATCGTCACGTTGTTAATCAACACGCCAGCCTTGTAACCTTCAAGAATCTGCTGCATCAATTTTTGCGTGTCAAAGGCCACTTTTTCGCGGCCTTCATACAGCACGAAGTCCATCTTGCTGCGGCCGACCACTTCGCGGATCGCCGTCTCGGCGACTTGGCGCAAGGTGTCTTCCTGGTCGCGCAGGCTGAACAGCCATTCCACGGGATCTTTCAGCGTGTACTGCACCGCGAACTGGATATCGATGATGTTTTCATCGTCCGTCAGCATCAGCGACTCGCTGGCCTGCTTGTTGCGCAGCGACGTGCGATAACCGACTTCCACCGTTCGCACCTGAGACACGTTGACGGTTTCATCGGTCTGGAACGGATACGGCCAGCGCCAGTTGAGACCGGCCGGCGCCGTGCGCGTGTATTGGCCAAACGTCAGCACCACGCCGCTCTGGCCCTCTTGCACGATGAAGGCGCCGCTGGCGAGCCAGATGAAGACGGCGATCACGCCGACCACGCCGGCGGTGATGCCGGCGCCCTTCATGTCGGGACGCGGACCACCGCCACCGCCGTTGTTATTGCCGCCGTTGTCGGGACGGTTCTTCTGTCCGAAAAAGGCGTTCAGGCGCTGATTGAAATCGCGCCACAACTGATCGAGGTCCGGCGGACCTTCGCCGGGCTTTTTGCCTTCTTGGGCTTTCTTGCCGTCGTCCTTGCGATTGCCCCAGCGGGGATCGTTCAGGGACAACTTCAAGCCTGTTTTTTTGAGTAGGGAGACAAGCATAACTATCGTGTTCCGACTTGGGAGTGGGTGGAAATCCTATCGTCCTCGCCAGGCTCTTCATCCTGGTCCGGGGCGGCGCCATCGTGCTGGTCGTACTGACCGTCAAACTGATCTTCCTGCGGTGCCTCGTCGTTCTGATACAGGTGGGCCGAACCTGGCGCCTTCCTGGCCATCTCGACGATCGCATCGCGCAGCAGGTCGAGCCCGCTGCCCTTCTGCGCACTGACGAACACGCGACTGATCGTAGCATATTCGTCGCGCTCCACCGAGGGCTCCAGCCCGGCCGCATCGATCTTGTTCCACACGAGGATTTGCGGAATATGATCGGCGCCGATCTCTTTCAAGACCAGGTTGACCTGCTCGATCTGCTCCATGCGCACCGGCGACGCGGCGTCGACGACGTGCAGCAGCAAATCGGCATGGATGGTTTCTTCGAGCGTGGCGCGGAATGCGGCCACCAGCTGATGCGGCAATTCGCGCACGAAGCCGACCGTGTCGGAGATCACCACGTTGCCCACTTCCTGCCCCAGGTAAACCCGGCGCGAGGTGGTGTCGAGAGTGGCGAACAACTGGTCGGCGACATACACGCCGGCCTTGGTCACGGCATTGAACAGGGTCGACTTGCCGGCATTGGTATAGCCGACAAGGGACACCGAGAATGTGTGATTGCGGCCGCGTGCGCGGCGCTGCGTTTCGCGCTGCTTGTGCAGCTTTTCCAGACGGGCGCGCAAGGCCTTGACGCGCTCGCCGATCAGCCGGCGGTCGGTCTCGAGCTGCGTCTCGCCGGGACCGCGCAAGCCGATACCGCCCTTTTGCCGCTCAAGGTGGGTCCAGCCGCGGATCAGGCGCGTGGCCAGATGTTGCAGCTGGGCCAGCTCGACCTGCAGCTTGCCCTCGTGGCTCTTGGCGCGCTGCGCGAAGATGTCGAGGATCAGGCTGGTACGGTCGAGCACGCGCACATTCAGGCGCTTTTCCAGATTGCGCTGCTGTGCAGGCGAGAGGGCATGGTTGAAGATGACGATTTCCAGGCCATCGTTGACGACGACGTCGCCAATTTCATCGGCCTTGCCGCTGCCGACGAAATACGCGGAATCGGGACTCGAACGCTTGGCCGTGATGGTGGAAATCGGGTCCGCGCCAGCCGAACGCGACAACAGCATGAGTTCCTCCATGCTGGCGGCGAAGTCGCTGTGACCGAAGTCAACTCCGACTAGTGCCGCGCGCATGATGGCATCTGATAAGTTGTGGCGGACGCCGACGCCGATGCAAACGCATCAGCGCCGCTGGCGCGGACGGGGGCGATGGACGGTGAAAGGCGCTGGGCCGTCAAGCTCAACGCTTTACTCCGCTTCAGATTCAATATTGAGATTGACGGCACGGGCCGGCACCACTGTCGAGATGGCATGCTTGTACACCATCTGTGTCACCGTATTGCGCAGCAATACGACATATTGATCGAACGATTCGATATGGCCCTGCAATTTAATGCCATTGACCAGATAGATCGAGACAGGAACATGCTCTTTGCGTAATGCATTGAGGAATGGGTCTTGTAACAGTTGCCCTTTGTTGCTCATAACAGCTCCGTTGTTTATGTTGTTGTGTAAGAATTGGAGGCGACTCGCTTGATTTCAAGTGCTCTCACACCTTTCAAAGAAAGAAAGATGCGTCATAGCTACTGTAACCTGTTTTCGCGATCGCTGTCGCGCATGGCGCATTAACACTTTATTATTTTCGTGCCGACAGCCATTAAGTGGCTGTCGGCGCCGCATTATCTCCGCGGCGCCTTAATATGCACTTAATTCAGCATTTAAAACATTACTTGCTTGGCGTGCGTGCAAACGGGTTTTTACCCGTACGCAATTCGATGCGCAGCGGCGTGCCGACCAGGGCAAACGTATCGCGGAAATGTTTTTCCAGATAGCGTTTGTACGGGTCGCCGACGGCGTCGAGCGCATTGCCGTGAATAACGATCACAGGCGGGTTCATGCCGCCCTGGTGCGCATAGCGCAGCTTCGGACGGATCGAACCCTTGCGGCGCGGCTCCTGCTTCTCCACGGCCTCGATCAGGGCGCGCGTCAGCTTCGGCGTCGACAGGTCGCACATGGCGGCCGCATACGCGGCGTTGAGCGACTTCATCAGTGGTCCGATGTTGGTGCCCTTCAGCGCCGAAATGAAATGCATCTGCGCGAACGACAGGAAATCGAGCTTGCGGTCGATATCGATCTTGATCTCGTCGCGCTGATGCGATTGCAAGCCATCCCATTTATTCACGGCCACGACCAGCGCGCGGCCCGATTCCAGGATGAAGCCGGCGATATGCGCGTCTTGCTCGGAAATATCCTGCTGCGCGTCGAGCATCAGCACGACCACATTGGCTTCGGAAATCGACTGCAGCGTTTTCACCACCGAGAATTTCTCGATCGCCTCAAACACCTTGCCGCGGCGGCGGATACCGGCCGTGTCGATCAAGGTGTATTGCTGGCCATCGCGCTCGAACGGGATTTCGATCGAATCGCGCGTCGTGCCCGGCATGTCGAAGGCGATCACGCGCTCTTCGCCCAGCAAGGTATTGATCAAGGTCGACTTGCCCACGTTCGGACGGCCGACGAGCGCGATCTTGATGCCGCGGTCGGTCTTTTCCAGCTCTTCAGGCTCGTCCGGACGCTGCGCGAACGCCAGGTCCAGCATCACTTCGACGAGGTCGTTGACACCGTCGCCGTGCGCCGACGAAATCGCGTACGGATCGCCCATGCCCAATTCATAGAATTCGGACACGACGGCCGTGTAGCGCATGCCTTCGCTTTTGTTGACCACCAGCAAGACCGGACGGCCGCTCTTGCGCAGGAAGTCGACGATGGTCTTGTCATGCGGGGTCAGGCCCTGACGGCCGTCCACGATGAACACCACCACGTCGGCCTCGGCCACGGCCTGCTTGGTCTGCAGTGCCATCTGGTGCATGATGCCTTCCTTGGCGACGGGTTCGAAACCACCCGTATCGATGACCAGGAAGGGACGTTCGCCGACACGGCCTTCGCCATAGTGACGATCGCGCGTCAACCCAGGCAAATCCGCCACCAGCGCATCGCGCGAGCGGGTCAGACGATTGAATAAAGTCGATTTCCCAACATTGGGTCGACCTACTAGTGCAATTACCGGCTTCATTGTATTACTCGACCGCGAGAGCGGTCACTGTCCCTGATTGGGTTTGAAAAATCAAATTCGAACCGGCAACAACGGGAGCCGAAACAATCGGGCTACCGTCGGTGCTGACACGACCTATTAATGCGCCATCTTCCCGTGACAGGAAGTGGATATAACCTTGATAATCGCCGACGGCGACGCTGCGGCCGTAGGAGGCCGGTGTCGACAGGCGACGGCGCGCCAGCGCCTCGTTCTTCCAGGCGCTTTGACCGCCTTCGCGGCTGAATGCCAAGACGCCGCCCTGATCATCGGCAACAAACACGAAACGCTGGTCGACGGCCACGCCCACATCGGACGAGATCGGCTTGGTCCAGCGCGGCACGCCCGTGGCGGCGTCGAAACAGCCCGCCTTGCCCTGGTAGGTGACGGCGCACACTTCGCCTTCGAACACCACCGGCGCGCCGGCGATGTCGGAGACGCGTTCGAGTTCGGTAGCGCCGCGCGGTTCGCTGACGACGATCTCCCAGCGTACCACACCGGTGGCCGCCGTCAGTGCCAGCAGCTTGCCGCCAGGCTGGGCCACGTAGATGTTGGCGCCGCCCAGCACCATGCCCGGCGCATTGCGCAGGGTCAATGCCGGCGTGGCGCGCTGCACCGTCCACTTGCGCTCGCCCGTCTTGGCGTCGAAGCCGACGATGCGGTTGTCCACGCTGCGCACGACGACCACGCCCTGCCCCACGACGGGCGCCGTCAATACTTCGCTGGACGCCTGCGCCTTCCACAGTTGCTTGCCATCGGCGTCAAACGCCAGCACGGCGCCCTTGGCGGCGCCAACGGCCACGACCGTGCCATCGCTGCCGGCGCTCGACGTGATGTCGCTGCCGGCCTTGACGCGCCACGTTTCACGACCGCTGGCCGCGTCCAGGCGCGCCAGCGCGCCATCGGCGTTGACCACGTACAGGCTGCTGCCGGCCAGCGCAGGCGTGAATGCATAGACGCCAGCCTTGCCGATCGAATACTTCCAGGCGTCGCGCACGGCAATGCTCGATTTTAACTCGACCAGCTTGGCCGGCTCGGTTTTCGGATCTTTCGAGGCGAACGGGTTCCAGGACGAGCAACCAGCCATCAGGGCCAACAGACTTGCAGCTACCAGCTTTTCAGTGACACGCATAAGTGTTATCCAACCTTTTTCTTGTACTTGTAAGGGCAAGGCAGGCGGCGCACAACGCCACCCGGCCCCGCCATCAGTGTTCCTGTCAGGCGGCGGCCTTGTCAGCCTTGGCCTTGTCTTCCGGTACCGTACCGCCGATTGCTTCCAGCTTGACCTGGATCAGCTGACGGCCTGGATTGTTCTTGTCCGTCGCGGCCAGAGCGGCCAGGTAAGCCGTGCGGGCATCGGCCAGCTTGTTTTGCGCCACCAGGATGTCGCCCTTGCGGTCGGCCACGGCGCCGGCAAATTGCGCCACGGAAGCCGTTGCCAGCACTTTCAGCGCTTCATCGTAGGCTTTTTCGTCCAGCAGAACACCGGCCAGGCGCAGCTTGGCGATGGCCTTGTACTCTTCCGTGCCATGCTCGGCCACCCATTGCAGCTGGGTCTTGGCCGTTTTCAGGTCGTTCGCGTCGAACGCCACCTTGGCCGCGGCCAGGGCGCTCATCTGCGCATATGCCGTGCCGCTGAAACGCGACTGCATGTCGCCGGCCGCGCGCATCACCTTGGCCGTGTCCTTGGCGGCGATGGCGTTTTGCAATTCGTCGTACAGCTGGCCCGCTTGCGCAGCCTGCGTGCGCTGGTAGTACTGCCAGCCAGCCCAGCCGCTGTAGCCTGCCAGCGCCACGATCAGGACCCAGGAGGTCAGATTGCCATTGCGCTGCCACCAGGCCTTGAGGGTTGCCAGTTGTTCTTGTTCTTCGTGATCGTATGCCATGGGTCGTCAGTTTTAATGAGTAGTTGATCGAGGGTAGAACGGTCTTGCTGCAAATCAGTGGTGGTGATGCACGTGGCCGCCAGGACCGTGGTCATGGCCACAATCGTGGTCGCCGATGATCTGGTCCACCACGTAATCGACGACATCGTCGAACGGCACCGTGTTCTGCTGCGCGCCCGCATCGGCTTCGCGCATGGCTTTCACCGTCGCGACATGGTTGGCGATTTCATCGTCGCCCATGATCACGGCAAATGCCGCGCCGCTCGCGTCCGCCTTTTTCATTTGCGTCTTGAAGCTGCCGCCACCGTTGCTCGCTGCGCAATGTAGCACAACGTCCAGGCCCGCATCGCGAATCCGCTCGGCCAGCACGAACGCTTGCAAGCCTGCCTGCTCGCCCTGGTGCACCAGGTAGACGTCGCACTGGGCTGGCTGTTCCGGCTCGGCCGCGTCCTTCATCAGCAGCACCAGGCGTTCGACGCCCATGCCGAAACCGACGGCGGGCGTCGATTTGCCGCCGAACATTTCAACCATGCCGTCATAGCGGCCACCGGCGCACACCGTGCCTTGCGCGCCCAGCTTGTCGCTGACCCACTCGAACACCGTGCGGTTGTAATAATCGAGGCCGCGCACCAGGCGTGGATTGATGATGAATGGAATATTGTTGTGGTTCAGAATCTTCTGCACGCCGTGGAAATGGGCCAGCGATTCCTCGCCCAGGTACTCGAGCAGCTTCGGCGCGCCATTGACCAGATCCTGCATGGCAGGATTCTTGGTATCCAAAATGCGCAGCGGATTGCTGTGCAGGCGGCGTTTGGCTTCTTCGTCGAGCAGCTCGCCATGGCTTTCCAGGTAGGCGATCAGGTCGGCGCGGTGGCGCAGGCGCTCGGCCGCGTCGCCGATCGAGTTCAGTTCCAGGCGGATGCCTTCCAGGCCCAGGTCATCCCACAGGCGGCGGGTCATCATGATCAGCTCGGCGTCGATGTCCGGGCCCGTGAAGCCGATGGCTTCCGCGCCGAACTGGTGGAACTGGCGGTAGCGGCCCTTTTGCGGACGCTCGTGGCGGAACATCTGACCCTTGTACCACAGGCGTTTCGGGCCTTCGTACACGAGGTTATGCTCGACGACGGCGCGCACTACGCCGGCCGTGCCTTCAGGACGCAGGGTCAGGTTGTCGCCGTTCATCGAATCGGTGAACGAATACATTTCCTTTTCCACGATATCGGTCACGGCGCCGATGGCGCGCGCGAACAATTTCGTTTCTTCCACGATCGGCGTGCGGATCTGCTGGAAGCCATAGCTTTGCAGCACGGATTGCGCCGTGTTTTCAAACAATTCCCACAGCGGGGCGTCAGCTGGCAGGATATCGTTCATGCCTTTGACGGCGGTGATTTTGTCGAGCTTTTTATTTTCGGACATAGTGTTCTTCTTTGCTGTTCTTTGCTTGTTGCTGTATCAAAGTTGTCGGATTACGCGCGTGGCGCTAATCCGACCTACCCGACCTACGCCGTTGCCGTAGCGGCGGCGCCGTAATGGCTTTTAACATAATTGAGGACGATGTCCTGGAATTCCTCGACGATGCGTTCGCCGCGCAGGGTGACGACCTTTTCGCCATCGACGAACACGGGCGCGGCTGGCGACTCGCCCGTGCCGGGCAGGCTGATGCCGATGTTCGCATGCTTCGATTCGCCGGGACCGTTGACGATGCAGCCCATGACGGCCACGTTCATCGCTTCCACGCCCGGATACGATTTCTTCCACTCCGGCATCTGCTCGCGCAGATACGTCTGGATGTTGTCGGCCAGCTCCTGGAAGGTGGTCGACGTCGTGCGGCCGCAGCCGGGACAGGCGATGACCATGGGCGCGAACTTGCGCAAGCCCATGGTTTGCAAAATTTCCTGGCCGACGATGACTTCGCGCGTGCGGTCGCCGCCCGGTTCGGGCGTGAGCGAAATGCGGATGGTGTCGCCGATGCCTTCCTGCAGCAGCACGGCCAGGGCCGCCGTCGAAGCGACGATGCCCTTGCTGCCCATGCCCGCTTCCGTCAGGCCCAGGTGCAGCGGATAGTCGCAGCGCTGCGCCAGTTCGCGGTACACGGCGATCAGGTCCTGCACGCCCGACACCTTGCACGACAGGATGATCTTGTCGCGCGCCAGGCCCAGCTCTTCGGCGCGCACGGCGTTTTCAATCGCCGACGTCACCAACGCTTCATACATGACGGCTTGCGCCGGCCATGGTTCGGCACGGCCCGCGTTTTCATCCATGATGCGCGCCAGCAAGGCTTGATCGAGGCTGCCCCAGTTCACGCCGATGCGCACCGGCTTGTCGTAGCGGCAAGCCGCTTCGATCATTTGCGCAAATTGCGTGTCGCGCTTGGCGCCCTTGCCCACGTTGCCCGGATTGATGCGGTACTTCGACAGCGCGCGCGCGCAATCAGGGTAATCGTTGAGCAGGGTATGGCCGTTGTAGTGAAAATCGCCGACCAGCGGCACGTCGATGTCCATCTTGTCGAGCTGCTCGCGGATGTAGGGCACGGCCGCGGCCGCTTCCGGACGGTCCACCGTCAGGCGCACCAGTTCCGAACCGGCACGCGCCAGCTCCTTGATCTGGATCGCCGTGCCGATGGCGTCGGCCGTATCCGTGTTCGTCATCGACTGCACCACCACGGGGGCGTCGCCGCCCACCCAGATCTGGCGCTGGCCGTGCGCGATCAGCACCTTGCGGCTGTCGCGCCGGCCGGATGGGCCGGAGCCGATCGCTGTTTTCGAGGTAGCCATAATATTATCTTCTGAGTTTGCTTGAACGGTTACTGCACTTATTTGATGCTGACGCGCGAGATCGTGCCGCCGGCAACGGTCGGCAGCTCCAGCTTGGCGCCGCGCAGGGTTGCCTGCACCACGCCAGGTTTGCCCACCACCAGGGTGGCCGGGCCCGTGATATCGAACGTTTCCGTGCTGCCCGCCTTGACCATGCGCGAAATCAGCGGCGTGCTGCCAGGGCGGCGGATTTCCACCCAGGAATCCTGCTCCACCTTCAGCACCAGCGCATTCGCGCCCACGGCAGGGGCAGCCACGGGCGGCGTGACGGCGGCCGTCGCGGCTGTCGCAGGGGCTGGCACGGCGACTGGCGGCACGGCGGCGGCCGGCGACGACGCGATGGCGGCAGCCGGAGCGCCCGTCTGCGTATCGTTGCCTGGCGGCGGCGGCACGGAAATCAGGGGCACGGACGGCGACTGCACGGGCGTCAAGTCCTGGCCCGGCTTGATCAGGGTCGTTTCCACGGGACCCACTTGCGATGGTTCCTTCCCGGCCTGCGAGGACAGCAGGCTGGCTGGCACATAACCGAGCTTATACGCGCCAAAGGCGGCCGCCACGACGACGGCCACGGCACCGGCGATCCAGAGGGGAGTCTGGTTCGACGAGCGCTGCGTCATCGACGGGAAGCGCGATTCGGAAAACGTGGCGGAAATCTCGCGCCGCACGGGCGCGGCCGGGTCTTGCGCCGGCGCCGGGTGGACTTCGATCATGGCCACCAGCGGCGCCGCGTCGAGACGCACCACCTTGGCGTAGGCGCGCACGAAACCGCGCACGACGGCCACATTCGGCAAGGCCGCCATGTCGCCCTCTTCCAGCGCGATCACCTGGCGCGGCGCCAGCTTGAGCTGGTCGGCCACCTGCTCCACCGGCCAGCCCAGCGCTTCGCGCTGCGCCTTCAACTGCGCGCCTGCCAACGCCAGATTGCCCTGGGGCTGCTGCTGAGGCGTTTCTGCCCACTCTGAATTCATTGGTATCCCTGTCTCACTCATCAAACGCCCCATTTTGATAAGCAGCATATTCGGGGGAGCCGGAATGGTGGTTGCGCAAATGCGCCCCCAGGCCAGCTTCCGCACCCGCATCCCCGAGCTTATGCTGCACCTTGATCCCGAGCCACAGCACATCGGCCGTCTGGCTCTCCATTGTTGCTATCTTACCGAGCCGCTGCAAATAATAAGCCGCCTGCCGGTAGTCTTGCTGTTGGTAATACACGCGCACCAGGCCGGCGTTCGTCACTGCCACGTCCGGTGCGATGCGTACGGCGCGCATCCAATACGCGCCCGCACGCGGGTAATCGTTCAGGGCCAGGCTGCAAGCGCCCCCATTGTTGAGCGCCTTTTCCGGCGACACATACGCCGCATCCGCCAATGCCGCATCGAAATACGCCAGCGATTGCGCGGCGCGTCCCGTCTGGCATAAAAACAGGCCGTAATTATTGCTCAACTCGGGATTGTGGGGCGCAAGGCGCAAAGCGTAAAGGAAATCTTTCTCGGCAGACGCAGTTTGCCGCTGGGCCGCGAGGATCAGGGCGCGCACGCCATAGACTTGCGCATCGTTCGGCGCCAATTGCACGGCTTGCTGCGCTTCCGCCAGGGCCACGTCGAGCTGGCCTTGCGCATAGTACGCGCTGGCCAGCTGCAAGCGCAGCGCGGCACGCTCCGGCGCACCCGCCTGCACGTCCTTGGTGATAGTCTGCGGCGTGGAAGAGGCACAGCCGACCAGCAGCACGGCCAGGCAAACAGCGGCCACAGCGAGCGAGCGTTGGTAAGCCATGCCTTCCCTCATCAGGAGCGGATCTCCACGATCTTGCCGAAATTGGCACCGAATTTCTGCTGATATTCAGTCATCTTTTCCATGCGTTCCTGTACCCGGGTGCGGTCCTTGACTTCGCCGGCCAGCTGGCCGCAGGCCGCATCGATATCGTCGCCGCGCGTCTTGCGCACGGTGGTGATGATGCCGCCATCCATCAGCACTTGGGCAAACGCCTTGATGCGCGGGTTTTTCGAGCGGAACAGGCCCGACTCGGGAAACGGGTTGAACGGGATCAGGTTGAACTTGCAGTTCACGCCGAACTCGCGGTCTTGCACCAGCGCCAGCAGCTCGCGCGCATGCTCGTCGCTGTCATTGACGCCGTCCAGCATGCAGTATTCGAACGTGATGAAATCGCGCGGGGCGAATTCCAGGTAGCGCTTGCAGGCCGCCATCAATTCCTTCAGCGGGTATTTCTTGTTCAGCGGAATCAAGCCGTCGCGCAAGGCATCGTTCGAGGCGTGCAGCGAGACGGCCAGGGCCACCGGCACTTCCTGCGACAGCTTGTCCATCATCGGCACGACGCCCGACGTCGACAGGGTCACGCGGCGGCGCGACAGGCCGTAAGCGTTGTCATCGAGCATCAATTTCAGGGCCGTGACGGTCGGCTCGAAGTTCAGCAGGGGCTCGCCCATGCCCATCATGACCACGTTGGTGATCTGGCGCTCGCCTTTCGGGCCCGGCTCGATGCCCTTGGTGCGGCGCAATTCGAATTCCGCCATCCACAGCTGGCCGATGATTTCGCCGACACTGAGGTTGCGGTTGAAGCCTTGCTTGCCCGTCGAGCAGAAACGGCAGTTCACGGCGCAGCCGGCCTGGGTCGAGATGCACAGGGTGCCGCGGTTTTCTTCCGGAATGAACACGGTTTCCACGGCATTGCCATTGCCCACGTCGACCAGCCACTTGCGCGTGCCATCCGTCGACGTGTGATCGCTGATGATGGCCGGGGCGCGCACTTCGGCGCGCGTGGCCAGCTTGTCGCGCAGCGACTTGGCCAGGTCCGTCATGGCGTCAAAGTCGGAGGCGCCGAACTGGTGTATCCAGCGTTGCAATTGTTTCGCACGAAACGGTTTCTCTCCCAACTCGGCGCAGTAAGCGATGAGTTGCGCGGGATCGAGGTCCAGCAAGTTGGTGAGGGTCGTCGTATTCATGATCTTGTCTATTCTAAAAATCCGTCCCCGCGCGCATCCGGAGCGAAAACTCCACAGCGCAGCGGGAACAGGGGGTGATAAGTTATTTCACAGATAACGCCAGGAAATAACGTTATCTAAGGCAATTAAGCCTTCAGTTCTGGGAAGAAGTAAGCGATTTCCACTTTAGCAGCTTCGACAGCGTCGGAACCGTGTACGGCGTTGGCGTCGATCGAATCGGCGAAATCGGCGCGGATCGTGCCTTTTTCTGCTTTCTTCGGATCGGTCGCGCCCATCAGGTCACGGTGGGCCAGAACGGCGTTTTCGCCTTCCAGGGCTTGAATCATGACTGGACCGGAAACCATGAAGTCGACCAGATCCTTGAAGAAGCCGCGTTCCTTGTGCGCTGCGTAGAAGCCTTCAGCTTGTTCGCGCGACAGTTGGGTCATGCGTGCTGCAACGATTTTCAGGCCAGCGTTTTCAAAACGCGAGTAGATTTGACCGATTACGTTTTTTGCAACTGCGTCTGGTTTGATGATCGACAGGGTGCGTTCGATTGCCATGTGTGAAAACTCCAATAAAAAGTAAGGTTTAAAACGGTAAATTGAGAACTCAATCAACCTTTGATTTTACCATACTCCACCCCATATCACCCAGACAGGCAGGGGCATCTTGCCGCCCTGTCCCTGTTTAATGAAATCTTAAGCTGCTTTTTTGGCAAATTCCGGCCCTCATGCTATCCTTGAGTAAAGCAGTAATTTGAATTGACAACACGGAGGCACTATGAATCAGAACATGCAACGCACCTTTGACCTGTCGGGGGGCATGCAGCAAGTCCGCCATCAGGTCTTGCGCAACACTTACTGGCTGCTGGCGCTGTCCATGATCCCGACCGTGCTGGGCGCCTTCATCGGCGTGCAAATGCATTTGCCGATGCTGACCGGCGGCATGGGCTTCATCATCTTCATGGCCGTCGCATTCGGCTTCATGTACGCGATTGAAAAGACCAAGAACTCGGGCCTCGGCGTCGCCGTCCTGCTGGGCTTCACCTTCTTCATGGGCCTGATGCTCACGCCACTGCTGACGCGCACGCTCGGCTACTCGAACGGCGGCATGCTGATCATGACGGCATTCGGCGGCACGGCCACCATCCTGGCCGTGATGGCGACGATCGCCACGGTCTCGAAGCGCGACTTCTCGGCCATGGGCAAATGGCTGTTCGCGGGCGTGATCGTACTGATCCTGGCATCGGTGGCAAATATTTTCCTGGGCCTGTCGGCACTGTCGATCGTGATCTCCATGGTCGCCATCGCCATCTTCTCGGCCTACATCCTGTATGACGTGCAGCAAATCATCAACGGCGGCGAGACCAACTACATCTCGGCCACCCTGCGCATCTACCTGGACGTGTACAACATCTTCACCAGCCTGTTGTCCTTGTTAGGATTTGCCGGCGGCAGCCGCGACTAAGCGCTAACGCAAAAACGCCCAGGGCGGCGTTGCAGTGCCTCGCCGTACCAGTCGTACTGTCTTCGGCACCGCGCCTTGCCCTGAACGTTTTATGCGCTGCGCTTATGCGCAAGGACATAAAAATAAAAGCCGACCCCCGGGTCGGCTTTTTTACGTCCGTTTAAATTACTTGATCTTCTCCGCCACCTCGAGCAGGCAGGCGCGGGCGCGGTCCAGGGTCGGGTTGTCGCGCTGGGCCGCATACACGGCGTAGGCGGAATGCGAGAATTCTGGCGCGTCGCGCACGCGGTACAGCAAGCCCGCGTCGAGATACGGCTGCGCGCTGCCGATGCGAAAGTAGCTGGCGCCGCCCACTTCCAGCAGGTAGACGAGGGCCAGCGGCCCCAGCGAGATCGACACGGGCGGGCTGCTCAGCTCCGGATACGCGGCCTGGTGGTTCGCCGCGAAGCTGGGTCCCCAGTCGACGTACACATAGGTATCGGCCTGCATCTGCCCGTCGGCGCGCGTGGTGACCATCACGAGCTTTTCCTCGGCCAGCAATTCGCTGGCCAGGCCCGGACGCTGCGGCGGGTTGTACAGCACGGCCAGGTCGAGCGAGCCGTCGTGCACGGCGTCGAGCAGACGCGCGGGGCTGTCGACTTCCGCGCGCAGGGCGATCTCGGGGCAATCGCGGCTCATGCGTATCAGCCAGTCGCCGAGCAGCGGCTGCCACAAACTCAATTCGCAGCCGATACTGACGGCGTCGTCGCGCCCCGGCGGCAAGGCTACCTGATGGCGCGCCCGCTCCCACACCTGCACCATGGTGGCCGCATGGCGCATGAAGCGCTCGCCGGCCGGCGTCAGGCGCGCGCCCGCCTTGTTGCGCACGAACAGCTGGCGCCCCAGTTGCTGCTCCAGGGTGCGGATGCGGGCGCTGACGGCCGTCTGCGTCACGTGCATGCGTTCGGCCGCCATGATGAAGCTGCCGCAGGACGCCACTTCGAGGAAGGTACGCGCTTGATTGATATCCATCAGCCCATGATATCAGCTGACACGCTCATAGCCGCCCAGTACGCCCTGCTTCGACAGCACCCATTGCCACAGCTGCAGGTCGCGCGCGCGGAAGGCGCCCGCGCAGGACAGCAGATAGTATGACCACATGCGGTGGAAGCGCCCGCCCAGCTGGGCGGCAAAGCGCGGCCACGCCTGCTCAAAATTGGCATGCCAGGCCATCAGGGTCTTGTCGTAGTCGGCGCCGAAGTTGTGCAAGTCTTCGGCCACGAACAAGTCGTCCATGGCGTCGCCGATCTGGCCGATCGACGGCAAGTCGCCATTCGGGAAGATGTATTTGTCGATCCACGGATCGCACGTGGAATGGCGCTTGTTTTTGCCGATCGTGTGCAGCAGGAACAGGCCATCGTCTTGCAGGCAGCGGTGCGCCACTTCCATGAAGGTGCGGTGATTCTTGTGGCCCACGTGCTCGAACATGCCGATGCTGACGATGCGGTCGAATTTCTCATCGGTGTCGCGGTAATCCTGCAGGCGGAAGTCCAGCTGTTCGCCGCCCGGCATGGCGCGCGCATACGCGGCCTGCTCTTGCGAGATCGTCACGCCCACGCACCGCACCTGGTATTTTTCCGCCGCATAGCGCATGAAACTGCCCCAGCCGCAGCCGATGTCGAGCACGCGCATGCCCGGTTCCAGGCGCAGCTTGCGGCAGACCAGGTCGAGCTTGGCCTCCTGCGCCTCGGCCAGGTTGGCCGCATCCTTCCAGTAGCCGCAGGTATAAGTCATGCGCGGGTCGAGCATGGCCGCATAGAAGGCATTTCCGAGGTCGTAGTGTTCCTTGCCCACCATCCAGGCGCGGCGTTCCGTCTGCAGGTTGAACAGGCGCGCGGTCAAAGCGTGGAAGGCCAGGCGCATGGGGCGCACGTCGTCGCCCAACCTGGCGCGCAGCAAATGGCAAAAGAATTCGTCGAGCTGCTGCGCATCCCAGTCGCCGTCCATGTACGCTTCACCGAGGCCCAGGTTGCCGCTGGCGAAGGCGCGCTCGGGCACGCCCGGCTTGCGCAGCTGCATGTCCCAAGCGGCGCGGCCATTCAAATGGATATCGGCCCTGGCCAGCAACTCGGCCGCTTCGCGGGTCAGGCGTGTGTCGAGCCGGAGTCCGGTGCTGCCTGCCGGCGTTTGCTGTAACTGTGACTGTGTCATTTGCTGCGTGTTCATGCCCTGCCGCCTCCAGATGGTTGGTACTGGCGCCCCGCCAGCCATCAAATTATCCGCCCGCCATGACCATCTGGATAATGAAACATCATGGTCATTCATATCAAAATAATTGCTGCAAAATGATTTCAATCAATTATTTTATGGAAATATCTTATACAAGAAGCGCACCGTAGCATGAAAAAAGCCGCCTGTTCGGCGGCTGTTCGCGGCAAGTTCGCGCCCTGCGCGCTACGATCAAAAATCGTGATTCGGCGGATACTTGCTGTAAAAATCGTTATCCCATTTGAAGTTGGTAAACGCCACCGTCATCGATACGTCGAGCGCTTCGACGAAATGCCAGCAGCCGACGGGCAAAAACAGGATCTCGCCCGGCGCCAGCACGCATTCGCGCACCTGCACGTCGGCCATCAGCGGATAGCGCCGCACGTCGATGTCGCGCCCGTCGACGGGCGTAAAACAGTGGCGCTGGTTGTACACGCGCGCCACCTCGCAGGCGGCCATGATGCGCAGCCGCTTGCGCCCTTTGACCTGCGCCATGAAGTTGTTCGTCAGGTCGTGGTGGAATGGCGTCACGGTGCCGGCCGGGCCGAACCACAGAAAGCCCGTGGGGCCGCCATCCTGCTTCAGGTATTCGGGCAGCTGGCCGATATCGTCCCACAGCTCGCGCAAGGCTTGCCGGTTCTGCGAATTGTTATTCGCCGTCATATAGAAATCGTTGGTCGCGCCGCTGCCCTCGACCAGGCTCGCATACTCGCCAAACGCCATCTTGCGCTTGTGGGCCACGCTGTTCATTTCGTACTGCGCATCGGCTTCGCGGCCGAACTGCACTTCCACTTCGCGCTGCGCGTAATGCTCGCGGAAATAGGCGGCGCTCCACTTGGCCATGGCGGGCCAGTCGTCCATCATGCCCGTGATGATGACAGGCTGATTGGTGGAGTAGTACTCATCGAGGAATTCCTGCGCCGTCAATTTGTCGCGGCGGGGGATCTCGGGGTCGCGCAGCTGGTTCAGCTTGCGCTGGATATCGATCACCCAGTCGCGCTTGGCCAGACGGTTCGACAGGCGCACGGCGCCGGCCAGATACGGGCTTTGCAGCGCCAGCTCGATTTCGCGGCGCGCCAGGGGCTCCGCGATGCCGGCCTGTTGCAGCACCGGCATCAGCGCCGACGGGTGGCTGCCCAGCATGAGGTTTTCCGCAATCCAGCTGCGCCACTCGCGGCTCAGCTCCTGTTCCGGATGTTTTACTCCGAATGTCGATACCGCCGCCATCGCCCGTCTCCTGTTTTTTATGTGAACAGGCGGCCGGGCAGCAATGCCGCCCGGCCGCGTCTTACTCTACTTCAGTGTTACCGCACTTTCCACACCTCGGTCGCCAGCACGCCATTCGCGTCGCCATCGAGTTCCCACGAGAACGCACCGCGCAAGCCCTGGTCCTTCACGTACTTGACCTTGGTGCCGATGACGGTCGGATCGTCATAGCTCCACCACTGGCCGCCCGCGCCCGTGTACAGGTACAGCTGCTTGGTCACGGGATGGTAGTAGCGCGTGCCAGCCTTGGCGACGAGGATTTTATAGTCCTCGATGCCCGACTCGTAGGTGCCCGGCGCCGTGCCCGTGGCCGCCTGGTACAGGCCATCGCCGTTCGGTCCCGGCGCCACGCCCGTCCAGCCGCGGCCATAGAACGGTATGCCCAGCAGCAGCTTGTCGCGCGGCACGCCAGCGGCAATCATGTACTGCACCGCCTTGTCGCCCACATATTCGCGCGCCATGCCCGTCGACGGATCGGCAGGATCGGCAAACAGCTGGGCATTGAAGTTGGTGCTCGTTTCCCAGCCGCCGTGGAAGTCGTAGGTCATCAGGTTGATCCAATCCATGTACTGCGAGTACAGGGCCGGTTCCGTATTGTCGATCTTGTCCTTGCCGGCGCCGACAGCCGCCGTCAACAGGTAGCGCTTGCCGTTGGCCGCGCCCAGCGCATCGAGCTGGCTGCGGAATTCTGCCATCAGCAAGGTGAAGTTGCGCTTGTCGTTGGGGCTGACCGTGTTGTACGGCTGGCCGCCGCCGACCGGATATTCCCAGTCGATGTCGATGCCGTCAAAGATGTTGGCCGCCGCGCCCACGCCGCCGCGACCGCCCTGCACCGGCAGGTTGCCCTTGATGTAGATGTCGATGCACGAACGCACCATCTGCTTGCGCAGCGCATCGGTGGCAGAACCGACGGAGAAGTTCTTCGACCAGCTCCAGCCGCCCAGCGAGATGAACAGCTTCAGGTTCGGGTGCGCCGCCTTCAGTTTTCTCAACTGCAGGAAGTTGCCCGACAAGGGAGCATCCCACGGAATCGCCTGGCCATCGACGGTGCGCTTCGGCGTGCGGATGTAGTCGGCCTCGGCATCGCCGCCCGTGCCCGCATCCGGCGAATTCGGATTCGTCGCGCCCGGCTCCGTCTTGGTGATCATGGCGCATTCATAGCCGCCGTTTTTCGGATAGATATTGCCGAAGGCGTAGTTGATGAAGGTCAGCTTGTCGGCCACGCCGCTCGTGTGCACGTTCGCCACTTCATAGTCGCGGCCATACACGCCCCACTGCGCGAAATAGGAACCGACTTCGCGGCCCGCTGGGGTCGGCGTTGGGGTAGGTGTCGGCGTTGGGGTAGGCGTCGGTGTTGGAGTAGGTGTTGGAGTAGGCGTTGGCGTTGGCGTTGGCGTCGGGGTAGGCGTCGGGGTAGGCGTCGGCGTCGGCGTCGGAGTAGGCGTCGGCGTGGTGCTGCAGATCTCCTGGCTGGTCCATGGCTTGCCCGTGCCGGCGCCGCCGCTGCTTGTCGACGGGTTGTCGCCCTGCGTCCAGTAATTGGCGCGGTAATTCGTGCCCGCATAGCTGACGGTGGCGCCCGCACTGTAAGCCGTGCCGGCCGCCCACGCCAGCGCGCAGGTGCCGCCGGTTGGCGTCGGGGTCGGAGTCGGTGTTGGGGTCGGCGTTGGCTCCGGTGTCGGGGTCGGCGTCGGCGTTGGGGTGGGAGTCGGCGTCGGGGTGGTGCCGCCGTCGCAGGTGCCGCCGGCGCTCCACAGGCTCGGCGTGGAGACGGGATTCCAGCCCGAGCCCACGTGATCGGTCTGCGTCACCAGGGCCGTGTAGTTGGCCCCAAGGTACGTGACCACCGTGCCCGCGTTGTAGGTGCCGCCCTCCTGCCATGGCACGCAAGCGACGACCGTGCTGGCCGCCAGCAATTGCGAACCAGCCGGCGCGCCGGCGTCACCGCCGCCGCCGCCGCATGCCGCCAGCACGCCTCCGCTGGCCAGACATACCATCATGTTCCTGATTGTTTTTTTGAGTATTAAATTTTCCACGTTGTCTCCTGTTCAGGTTTGCAGAAATGCCACTCTGCTTCGTAAATAACTACCCTGTGATTTTGTTTTTTGCAGTTGCAAGAACAGCATGCTGCTGAAAAAATAGGCGGTCAAGTGGTTTTGAAGTGGCATCAAAGTGAGCAATACCACTTCGCATGGAAAGCGCAGCGGAGGGTGCAGACGGCGTGTTGTCCTACTGGACAATCAAAAAACGGCAGAGGGAGGATGAAAAAAGACGCTGGAACGGGAAAAGACAGACCAGTTTTATAACACGGTGTAAGTGGTATTGCGCCAGCTTGGCGCGCCGCTGAACGCGGCAGCAGCGGGTGCCTGCCTGGCCACCCGCCGTGTTTTGAATGCTTATTGCGCTAAATCAAAGACGGCCATCGACTCCACGTGGGACGTGTGGGGGAACATGTTGACCACGCCCGCCTTGCTCAGCACATAACCGGCTTCCAGCGCCAGGATGCCGGCGTCGCGCGCCAGGGTCGACGGGCTGCACGAGACGTACACGATGCGTTTCGGCAGCAGGTCCGGGCGCACTTGCGACAGGCCGACCAGCGCCTGGCACAGGGCCATGGCGCCGTCGCGCGGCGGGTCGACGAGGATGCGGTCGAACTTGCCCAGTGCGATCAGGTCGTCCGTCGTCACTTCGAACAGGTTGCGCGTCGAGAACGAGGTTTTTTCCGCCAGGCCATTGGCCAGCGCGTTTTCCAGCGCCCGCTCCGTCAAGGTCGTGCTGCCTTCGATGCCGACCACTTCGCTGCCTTGCGTGGCCAACGGCAAGGTGAAATTGCCCAGACCACAGAACAGGTCGGCCACGCGGTCCGTCGGCTGCACTTCCAGCAGGCGCAGCGCTTTCGACACGAGCACGCGGTTGATGTGATGGTTCACCTGCGTAAAATCGACGGGCTTGAACGGCATCTTGACGCCGAATTCCGGCAGCAGGTAGTGCAATTGCTTGTCGAGCGGATAGAACGGCACGGCCGTTTCCGGGCCTTTCACCTGCAGCCACCATTGCACGCCGTATTCGTCGGCAAAGGCCTTCAATTTCGTTTCATCATCCGCCGTCAACGGCGCCATGATGCGCAAGACCATGGCGGTGACGTCTTCGCCCACGGCCAGCTCGATCTGCGGCATCTGGTCGAAAATCGACAGCGAACCGATCAGCGCACGCAGGGGCAGCAGCATGGCGGAGATATGCGGCGGCAAGATTTCGCAGCTATCCATGTCGGCGACAAACGCCGATTTCTTTTCATGGAAGCCCACCAGCACGGCGTCTTTCTTCTTGACATGGCGCACGGACAGGCGCGCGCGGTAGCGGTAGCCCCACGTCGGGCCATACATGGGGCGCATGATGCTTTGCGGACGCACCTTGCCGATATGCCACAGATTGTCTTCCAGCACGCGCTGCTTGATCGCCACCTGCGCCGACGGTTCCAGGTGCTGCATCGAGCAGCCGCCGCAATTGTCGAAATGCTTGCATTTGGGCGTCACGCGCATCGATGATTCGCGGTGCAGCGCCGTCATGCGGGCCATTTCCCAGTTCTTCTTTTTCTTGAACGTCACAAAGCTGACACGCTCGCCCGGCAATGCGCCTTCGACAAACACGACCTTGCCCGGCGAGCCGTCTTCGTTCTCAATATGGCCAACGCCACGGGCGTCCATGTCGAGCGATTTGATTTCGATGATATTTTCTTGCATAGCGATCAATAGGTAAGAGTGGGCCAGGACGCAGGGCCGCGCTGGAACTTGAAAGAATGGGGAAAGGTCAGGCGCCGCGAGCGGGGCGTATGATAGCAGATGCGGCCCCGGAAATACCGGGACCGGGCGTCCTACAATAATGAGTCGCGCACGACGCCGCGCGCCGCCATGGCGCGTTTCAGTTTAATCAGCGCTTCCTGCTGGATCTGGCGCACGCGCTCGCGCGTCACGCCCATTTCCTCGGCCAGCGTCTCCAGCGTGGCCGGATCGTCGTTGTCGAGGCCGAAACGGCGCATGATGACGACGCGCTGCTTGTCGGGCAGCTTGGTCAGCCAGTCGCGCACCAGCACCGTCATTTCATGGTGTTCGGCGCGCGCGTCGGGGCTGTCTTCGCTGGCGCCGGGCAACATGTCCATCAAGGACGATTGCGGGTCGTTGTCGAGCGGTGCGTCGAGCGAGGTGGCATGCTCCGACAGGGCCAGGATATCCTGCACCTCCTCCACGGGACGGCCCACCAGATGGGCGATGTCTTCCGCGGTGGCATCCTTGCCGTCGTGGTGCTGGGCTTCCAGGTGGTATTTGCCGCGCAGGATCTGGTTCAGTTCACGCACCATGTGCACGGGCAGGCGCACCGTGCGCGCCTGGTTCATGATCGCGCGCTCAATGCTCTGGCGTATCCACCAGGTGGCGTAGGTAGAGAAGCGGAAACCGCGTTCGGGCTCGAACTTGTCGATGGCCCGCATCAGGCCGATGTTGCCCTCCTCGATCATGTCGAGCAAGACCACGCCGCGGTTGATGTAATGCTTGGCGATCGACACGACGAGGCGCAGGTTGTGCTCGATCATGGTTTGCCGGGCTTCGAAATTGCCCTGCTTGGCCAGGGTGGCGTAATGCACCTCTTGCGGCGCGGTCAGCAGGGGCCGCGTGCCGATCTGGTTCAGATAGTGCTGCGTGGTATCGGTCGACAGCTCGGCCGCCAGCACTTTTTTCAGTTCATCGACACTTTCGACCACCACGCTGACGCTGGCCACCTCGCCGCCCTCGTCCGCGTCGACGGCGTCAATGCCGTCGAGCTCGCCGATATCGTCCGTCACGACTTCGTCTGCCCCGTCTTCCGGCAGTTCCGGGTCATCGTCCAGCTGATCGTGCGGCGCGTGTGTCATTGCTTTACCTAACGGTTAGGCAGGAATTTCGAAGGATCGACGGGCTTGCCCTGCTGTCGGATTTCAAAGTGCAGCTTCACGCGGTCGGCATCGGAATCGCCCATTTCAGCGATGGCCTGGCCTTTGTTGACGTTCTGCCCTTCCTTCACCAGGATGCTGCGGTTATGCGCATACGCCGACAATAAACTATTACTGTGCTTCACGATGACAAGATTACCATAACCACGGATTCCGCTCCCGGCATACATGACTTTTCCCGCGCCGGCGGCCACCACTTGCTGGCCCGCCTTGCCGGCGATATCGACGCCCTTGTTCTTGCCTTCGTCGAAAGTGCCGATGACCTTGCCTTCGGACGGCCACATCCAGCTGATCTTGTCGTCGCCAGGCGCCGATGCGGCAGGGGCTGCCGCGGCGGCGGCCGGTGCCGTGGCGACGGTTGCCGCCGGCGCTGGCGCCGGCTTGGCGTCGCTGGTGCCGCCATCGGCGCGCAGCTCGGCCAGGGTGGCGTCGGAATAGGCGCGCTTCTCACCGCGCGGACCCGTTTTCTTCGGCACGACAGGCGCGGCCGGCTTGACTTCCGTCGACGGCGGCATAACGATGGCCGACGTTTGCGCGCCGCCCGTGTCGCCGGTCGGCGGCAGCACGCGCAGCACCTGGTCGACCTTGATGTCGTTCGGGTTGCTCAAGTCGTTCCAGGTCACCAGGTCGCGGTAATTCTGGCCATGTTCGAGGGCGATGCGCAGCAGGGTGTCGCCGCGCTTGACCGTGTAATAGGCCGGGTCGCGGTCGCGCGGATCGCTGGCGGCGGCGCTGCTGGTCGGTGGGTGGCGCTCCACGACGGGCGCCTGGACGCCGGTCGTGCCGCAACCGCTCAACAGCGCGGCCAAGGTGATGCTACATAGAAGTATGTTACTTTTCTTAATCATTCGCATGTAATTGTATGTCCTGCTTGCTAGCTGATCCGGGGATCATATGGTGCCCGGGCGCAAAGGCACGAAATGGCAATCTTCCAGGGTCTGGCTGGTCCATTCCATTTTCCCCACCCGGGTAATGAGTTGTAAGTGTTGCAATTTAGCCCCCACCGGCGCAACCAGACGCCCGCCGGGCGCCAGCTGTTCCAGCAGGGCTTGCGGGACTTCCAGGCCGGCTGCGGCAAGGATGATCCCGTCGAAGGGCGCCGCCTGCGGCAGGCCAAGCATACCATCTCCGTACTGCAAGCGCAGATTCGACACGCGCAGCGGGCGCAAATTGGCCTTCGCCAGCTCGTGCAGAGGCCGGATGCGCTCGATCGAATACACCTCTTTCGCCACCAGTGACAGCACCGCGGCCTGGTAGCCGCAACCGGTGCCGATTTCCAGCACGCGCTGCAGCTTGCCGCCCTGGCGCATCACTTCGATCATGCGCGCCACGATGTACGGCTGCGAAATGGTCTGGTGGTGGCCGATGGGCAAAGAGGCGTCGATATACGCCTGCGACGCCAGCGCCTCGTCCATGAACATGTGGCGCGGCACGGCTTGCATGGCGTCGAGCACGACCTGGTCCTTGACGCCCTGCTTCGCCACGCGGGCCACCATGGCCCGGCGCACGGCTTCCGAGACGAGCGGGTTTTGCCGCGGCGGCGACACGACGGCCGGCTGCGCCCGCTCATTGGCGATCGCTTGCGCGCGCGACGGCGCGATGGCCGCATGCGCGCCATACGGCTGCGCCACGCCGCGCGCCGCGTTTTGCGCCGCATTCTGCGTGGCCGTCTGCGGCGTGGCGATCCGGGACTGGGCCAGCGACTGCCCCCCGCCCTGCCTGGCGGGCTTGCCGGCCAGCGAATCGAGGGAAAGGGGGAAGGTACGCGGCTTGTCAGTCATAGTGAGCGGTCATGCCAGGCCTTTTGCCAGTGCATCGAGTTGGGTGGTATGGGTCAGGTCGATCTGCAGCGGCGTGATCGATACTTTTCCATGTTCAACGGCATGGAAGTCCGTGCCCGGACCGCCTTCCTTGGCCGCGCCGGCCGGGCCGATCCAAAAGATTTCACGGCCACGCGGGTCGAGCGCGCGGATGACGGGCTCTGCCGAATGGCGCTTGCCCAGGCGCGTGGCCACCACGCCTTGCAATTGCTCGTAAGGGATGGCCGGGATATTCACGTTCAGCAGATACGGTTTTTGCAGGGCGTCAAACTGGCGTTCGACGATTTCCCTGGCCACGCGGGCGGCCGCGTCCAGGTTGGCCCAGCCGAACTGCGACTGGGAAAAGGCGATGGCGGGAATACCGAACAGATAGCCTTCCGTGGCGGCCGCGACGGTGCCCGAATACAGGGTGTCGTCGCCCATGTTGGGGCCGTTGTTGATGCCGGACACCACCAGGTCGGGGCGCTCGATGAGCATGCCCGTCAGCGCCACGTGCACGCAGTCGGTGGGCGTGCCGTTGACAAAATAAAAGCCGTTGGCGGCCTTGTGCACGGACAAGGGCCGGTCCAGGGACAGCGAATTGGACGCGCCCGAACGATTGCTGTCGGGCGCCACCACGACGATGTCGGCGATGGGTGCGAGCGCGTCGGCCAATGCCTCCAGGCCGGGCGCCAGGTAACCGTCGTCGTTACTGATAAGAATTCTCATAACGAGATTTTACCTGAAGCAATGCCCACACTGCGCATGCCGCACGCCGATAGGCAGCATTTTTTGTGCCGCCGCGCGAAGATGGCTCGCCAGGTCAGCGCTGTTCGATGCGCGCTTCCGACAACGCCCCTTCCAGCGCCTGCACTTCATCCTCCTGCAAGGCCAGCAAGGCATTCAGGTCGCCTTGCAACTTGTACATTCTTTTCAGCTGCGCCATGCCGCGCCTGCGCAGCTTGCCCGGCACGCCCGGGCGCAGCAGGCAGGACTTCAAATGTTCGGCCAGTTCGCCCGCCTGCGGATACTGTTCCCGCTCGATCATGCCTTGCAACATCGAGATCATGCTGGCCAGGGTGTCCGGCTCGGCCCCTTCGTGGCCGCTGGCACGGCCGGCCAGGATGGTTTCCTGCAAATGCCGCGCACCGTCGAGCACGCTGTCCGCATGCCCCGTGACGGGGGCGTTCAACAGCCGGTCGCTGCCGCTGAGCACGGCATCTTCCAGCAGGCGCGCCGCCTCGCTGTCGCCCTGCTGCTGCAGGGTGCCGGCCAATTGCGTCTTGCTGTGCAAGGTATCGAGGTGGTCTTCGCCCAGCAGGCGCGCATGCACTTCCAGCACCTGCTCCTGCACGCTGCGCGCCGCATCGAGTTCACCGCGCCGCAGCAGCGCCTCGGCCAGCTTGCGCTGGCTCATCAGGGTTTCCGGGTGGTCGAGCCCGCGCGTGCGCTCGCACGCCGCCACCTGGTCTTCGTGCAGCTGGCGCGCGCCGGCCCAGTCGCCCAGCCCGGCCACGATGTCGGCCAGCAAATCGCGCGTGGACAAGGTGGCCGCATGGTCGCTGCCCAGGCGCCGCTCCTGGACCTGCAGCACGGCGGCGAGCAGGCGCCGCGCGCCCTCCAGGTCGCCTTCGCGCCCCAGCGCCTGCGCCAGGGCCAGCTTGCTGCGCAAGGTATCGCCATGCTCGGCGCCAAACAGGCGTTCGCGCGCCGCCACCACCGTGGCCAGCACTTGCTGCGCCTGTGCCAGCCGGCCCATGCGCAGCAAGGTGGCGGCGCGGCCATCCATCGCATCGAGGGTCAGCGGATGCTCGCCGCCCAGCTGGCGCGCATAGGTGGCCAGCACCGTATCCTGCAGCAGCAGCGCCGCCGCCAGCTCCCCCTGCTGCAACAGGGTTTGCGCCAGGCAGGCCCGGGCGGCCAGGGTGTCTGGATGTTCGCCGCCCAGCACGCGCTCGCGCACGTCGAGCACGTCTTCTTCCAGGAAGCGGGCTTCATCGAACTTGCCCAGCTGGCGCAGCAGGCGCGCCATGCCGCTCTTGCATGCCAGGCTGTCGGGATGCTCCTCGCCCAGCAGGCGCACGCGGATCTCGACGCTCTGACGAAAGGCGTCGAGCGCCTGGGCGCTGCGCCCATCCTTGCGGTACAGCTCGCCCAAACGGGCCAGGTCGCGCGCCAGCGGCAGGGCCACGGCGCGGCCCGGCTCGGCCAGCAAGGCCTGGCGCGCTTCGCTGATGGCGCCCAGCAAGGCGATTTCGCGGCTCGACTGCCATGGGAAATAGCCGCCCGTCAGCCACTGCAAAAAAGCTTCGAAGGTGCGCGTGAGGGAAAAGCGGTCGCCGCCCTGGTCGATGCGCACGGCCAGCTGCTCGCCATAGGCAAAGGTTTTCGTCTGCTGCAGCTGGACTTCGTCGAAATAGCTGTCGAGGGCGATCTGCGGCAAGCCGTAGGAGGTGCGCAGCAGGCGCTCGAACATGGGCTGGAAGCCGGCGATGCCCTTGTGCGCGTCGCCGCGACGCCACTCGGCGCGCTGCGCGCCATCGCCCATTTCTATGCGCGAGGGCAAGGGATACACGAGCAGCGGACGCTGTTCGTCTTCATGGCTGCGGCGGTACTCGATGGCCCGCGTGACGAGCGCGTCGACGCCTTCCAGGCTTTGCCGGTTCGGCGTGAAGACCACCACGAGCTTTTTCGGCAGCAAGGTGGTGCAGATGCCGGCGCTGTCCGTGCGGCCAGTGCGCGAATCGACGAGCACATAGCGAAAATGCTGGGCCAGGGTATCGGCGAAGCAGCGGAACAGGGCCGGGCACGTGTCGAACAGCTGATCCCAGTGCATCTGCGCCAGGCGCTCGCTGTAGCTGGCGTCGAAGCGCCCCGCGCGCATCAGGTACAGCGGACTGCCCTGGTCGACGCGCACCACGTACTGCTGCCAGTCGATGGCGTCGAGCACGCGCTGGGCCAGCGCCGCGTCCTCGCGTCCTGTGCCCTGTCCGCCGGCGCGCCCGCCGGCCGTTTCCAGGCTGATGCGTTCGAGCTGCTGGCGGCACGCTTCGAAGAACTCGAGCACGCCCGGCCGCTCCTCGTGCTGCTCGAAATAATGGTGCAGGCCCGGCGCTTCCATGTCCCAGTCCAGCATCAGCACGGGCACGCTGGCGTTTTCACGGCGCGCCAGCAGGACGGCGATATTCGACAGGGCCATGGTGCGGCCGGTACCGCCCTTGTAGGAATAGAAAGTGACGACTTCGCCAGGGGCGCTCAAAGGCGGCAGGGAGAGGCGTTGGCATTCCATGACAGGACCTTTTACGTGATTAACGTGGAAAGTGGGGAGGCGGAATGGCGCGCCATTCCGGTGGAATATCGGGCAACACGAAACGGCTGCAATCGTGGCCGGGCGGTGTTGACCGCTTGAGCAAGTGGTAATGCGTGGCGATGCGCTGCACGATGCGTTCGATGTCGGGCAGATATTGGGGATTTGACTTCAGATCGCCGCTGGCCAGCGTATAGCCGGAAAAATCGACGTACAGGCCCGACTCCGTGATTTGCGGCGGCAAGCCGTCCGGATGGCGCGTCATGATGATGGGAATGATCAGATGGCTGGGCAGTTCATACCAGGCGCGCCGCTCCTGCTCGATCAGCTGCATGGCGGCAAATTCGCGCCGCGTATAGCCGTGCGCTTCATATTTGGGCGTGTACAGCACGATCATGCAGACGCTCTGGCACATGGCGCGCGCCACGCGCAAGTCGATATCGTCGCCGCCGCCCAGCTGCTCGCTGTCGATGAACAGGACCTCCTCGCGGTCCAGGTGCGGCTCCAGATAGCACGCCAGCGCCTCGATGAGGTCATTCTTGAACTTGTTCATGAACGCATATTGGCCGTGTGCATAACTCAAGAAACAGCCGTAGCGGATCTCCATGGCATCCCCCTGTTCCCCGTGCGGCCCTGCCATCGCCGCGCCTTGCCCCTGTAAGGCATGGGCTCACTGTAGACCGCTCAGCAACAACCTTTTTGCGCTGGCGCAAAGATGTGTCTGGCGTCCTGGACATGCGTCACAATGCCAGAAACTGGCGTGATCGCGCCGCTTTCTGGCACGGCAGGCGCGCAAGCGGGCGGCGCGCGAAAAACGCTACTCGCTTGATAACAAAGGGAAATAAGCCGGCGCGCGGATGGCGCCGGCAAGCGGAGCTTAAGCGCCCTTGGCGGGCAGGTTGCGGAAGAACTCCACCACTTCGGCGGTATCGCGCGTGCGCTTGAACGGCGGCAGGCTTTGCCAGATGCGCTTGCCGTATGGCTTGGAAATGAGGCGCGGATCGCAAATCATCAGCACGCCCCGGTCGCCCTCGTCGCGGATCAGGCGGCCCGCGCCCTGCTTCAGGTTGATGATGGCTTCCGGCAGCGAGTGGTGCATGAAACCGTTCTTGCCCTGCTTTTCCATCACTTCGATGCGCGCGGCCAGCACGGGGTCGTCGGGCGGCGCGAACGGCAGCTTGTCGATGATGACGAGGGACAGCGCATCGCCGCGCACGTCGACGCCCTCCCAGAAGCTCTGACTACCGATCAGCACGCCATTGCCGGCCGCGCGGAACTGGTCGAGCAATTCCGTGCGGCCCTTTTCTCCCTGCACGAACAGGGGGAAGTTCAGGCCCCGCTGCCTGAATTCGTCGGCCAGGCGCTCGGCGGCCCGCTTGACGGCGCGCAAGGTGGTGCACAGGAAGAAGGTGCGCCCGCCCGCCGCCTCGATGATGGGCAAGGCGCAGTCGATGACGGCGTCCGTGTAGCCGAGCGAGTTCGGTTGCGGCAGGTTTTGCGGCACGAACAGCAAGCCCTGCTGTCCATAGTCGAACGGCGACGGCCACGTATGCGACGGCTCGCCCGTCAAGCCCATCTGCTCGGAAAAATGCCTGAAGTCGTTTTTCACGGCCAGGGTGGCCGACGTGAAAATCCAGCTGCGCGGCGTGCCTTCGCGCTGGTTGTTGAAGATCGGCGCGATCGACAATGGCGTTTTATGCAACTGCAAAGAACTGGAAAACGCTTCCACCCAGAACACGGCTTCCTCGCCAGCCGCCACTTTCGCCTTCGGATCGAACTTCCAGCCGCTCAGCTGCTGCGCCAGCTCGACGCCGCGCACTCTGCACTGCTCCAGCGTTTCCGCCCGTTCCGCCTGGGTTTCCAGCACGGCCACCATGCCGTCAAGCTCATCCTTGAGGGTGTCGAGCGCGGGGAAAAAGTCGCTCGACGGGGCGATCTGCGGCAGGGACAGGCGCACGATGTCTTGCGGGAAGGTCAGACGCAGGTCGCGCGCCGCCTTTTCCACCACCGTGACCGTCTTGGCCCAGTCGATGCCGCGCGCGTGCGCGAGGCCCTCGGCCAGCACGTCGCGGCACAGTTCCAGGATTTGCGAGGTCGACACCGTGTTACCGAAGAACAAGGTGGCCGTATCGGGCAGCTGGTGCGCCTCGTCGAAGATGATGGTATTGGCCGAAGGCAGCAATTCCGCCACGCCCGTGTCCTTCAGGGCCACGTCGGCAAAGAACAAATGGTGGTTGACCACCACCACGTCGGCCTGCTGCGCTTCCTTGCGGGCCTTCATGACGAAGCAATCCTGGTAGTACTGGCATTCGGCGCCCATGCAGGTGTCGCGCGTGGACGTCACCAGATTCCAGATCATGGCGTTTTCCGGCACCTTGGCCAGCTCGGCCTTGTCGCCGGAACTGGTCATCTTGATGAAGCGCGAGATTTCGCGCAGATGGCCCACGTCGTCGCGCGAAGTCATGCGCCCGTTTTGCAGCGTGCGTTCCAGGTGGTAATGGCAGACGTAGTTCGAGCGGCCCTTGAGCAGGGCGACGGAGACGGGCGCCTGCAGCGCGGCGCGCACGGTGGGGATATCGCGCAGGAACAATTGATCCTGCAAGTTCTTCGTGCCCGTGGACACGATGGTCTTGCCGCCCCACATCAGGGCAGGCACCAGGTAGGCGAAGGTCTTGCCGGTGCCCGTGCCCGCCTCGGCGATCAGGGTCGTCTGGCTGTCGATGGCGCTGGCGATGGCTTTCGCCATTTCCGTTTGCGAACGGCGCGGCTTGTAGCTGCCCACGGCCGGACCGAGCGGGCCGCCGGCGCCAAACAGGCGCTCGATGTCGGCATCGTGCTTGCCAGGCGCCGCCTGCGGTTCGGCTGGCAGACTGGCTTGCGGATCGGCCGGCTGGCCATCTGGGCTTACTGGCAATAAATTGTGATCGGTCAAAATATACTTAGGTGAAGGCTGGACTGGACGCTACTGGCGCCCCTCAGGCGGGAACGTCGGGCACCAACTGCATTTTCAGCAAGGTGATGTGATCCTTCAATTGCAATTTGCGCTTTTTCAGGCGGCGCAGCTGCAGCTCGTCATGGTGGCCATCGAGTATCAGCAACTCGATGACGGCATCGAGGTCGCGGTGTTCCACGTTGAGTTCAATCAGGCGCCGCTCTATTTGCTGTGCATCGCTCATGTGTTGCGTTCCAGGCAGTGTTACTAACAATGTTGGGAAACCGGCGCGCGCAGGCAGCCATGGTGCATAGTTTAACCTGCCGCGCGGCTTAGGGCACGCCATTTCCGGCGCGCCCCTGCACGGCGGTGTTATTTGACCGGCGGCACAGGCACGGCAACGGCCGGCGTGCTGGCGGCGGCCGCCTTGGCGGCCTTGGCCTGCGCTTCGGCCTGGCGCTCGGCAAGGCGTTGCGCCACCCGTTTCTGGCGCTCCACGGCTTCCGCCTGTTTTTTCGCATAGGCGGCTTCACGGGCCGCGCGGCGCGGCGCTTCGGCCGCATCGTCGGCAGCCTGTTTCGCCACCTTCGCCGCTTGCTCGGCCTCGCGTTCGGCAAGGCTCTTGCCTTGCGGCTTGGGCGGCGCCGGCTCGGGCGTCACCACTTTCACGGGCTTGGGCACGGCCGCGGCCCGCTGCTCGGCGTCGAGGCGCGCACTTTCCTGCGTCCTGGCCAGGTCGATATCGCGCAGGCGCACGGATTCGGCCCGCTTGAAGTAATTCGCTTCCGCATCGACGGCACGCAGGCGCACGAGGATCAGGCGGCGCTTTTCCTTGGCCTTGTCGAGGCAGCTATTCACGAAAAACTTGTCGTAGCACTCGAGTTCGCGCGCGGCAAACTCGTTTTCCGCCGCCTCGCGCTCGCTGGCCGACTGCTTCAGCTTGGCGTCCGCTTCTTCCACGGACAGGGTCGCGGGCACTTGCGGCGCGCCGACCTCATCCAATGCCGCCGCGCCTTGGTGCGCGCAGGCGGACAACGCCAGGACCAGGCCCAGCGCCGCACCCAGCTTGTATAGTGTATTTGCCATCATGTTCATTATCCCTGCCTCAAACGATCGCGTCGGCCGCGCCGCGCTGTTCTTTTTCCATGTATTCGCGCGATTGCATCTCGATGATACGCGAAACGGTGCGGTGAAACTCGTTGGCCAGCATGCCGTTCGTGTACAACTCATCCGGCGGCACTTCGGCCGACATGATCAGCTTGACCTTCTGGTCGTAAAACACGTCGATCAGCCACGTGAAGCGGCGCGCCTCGGAAGACTGCGCCGCCGACATGGCCGGTATGCCGGACAATATCACCGTATGGAAGCGGCTGGCGATTTCCAGATAATCATTTTGCGAACGGGGGCCGCCGCACAAGGTGGCGAAATCGAACCAGATGATGCCGCCGGCGCGGCGCAGGCAGTGGATTTCGCGGCTCTCGATGCGGATGCGCGCGTCTTCGTCGGCCGTCTCGGCGATGCGCGTGTAGGCATCGCGCAGGGCCTTGTCGGTTTCCGCGCCCAGCGGCGTATAGTAACTTTCCACCTGTTCCAGCGCGCGGCCGCGGTAATCGACGCCGGCGTCGACGTTCATCACGTCGAGCTTGTCCTTGAGCAGCGCGATGGTCGGCAGCATGCGGTCGCGGTGCAGGCCGTCCGGATACAGCAGGTCGGGGTCGTAATTCGAGGTCATGATGAAGGACACGCCATTGGCGAACAGGGCCGACAGCAGGTTGTACAGGATCATCGCGTCGGCGATGTCGGAGACGTGGAATTCATCGAAACAGATGAGGCGGTATTTCTTGGCGATGCGCTTGGCCACCTCGTCGAGCGGGTCGGCCACGCCTTTCAATTCATCGAGCTGCTGGTGCACGCCGCGCATGAATTCGTGGAAGTGCAAACGCGTCTTGCGCACGAGGGGCACGACCGAGTAAAAACTGTCCATCAGGAACGATTTACCGCGCCCCACCCCGCCCCACATGTACACGCCTTTCGGCACGGCAGGACGGTTCAGCAGGCGCTTGAAGGTGCTCGAGCGCTGGCCCTTGTAAGCCACCCACTCGTCATAGCACAGCTGCAGGCGGTCGACCGCGCGCCGCTGGGCGGCATCGGCCTTGAAATCACGCTTCTGCAACGCGTGCTGGTAAAACTCTTCTACGTTCATGGGATTCGCTTTAACGCACAAGGGCGCCGGCGGAAAAAATCCGCGAGCGCCCCTGAAGGACTAACTACAATTAAAAGTTCAACGTACGCTTGTCAACCGCCAGTGCCGCTTCCTTGGTCGCTTCCGACAGGGATGGGTGAGCGTGGCAGATGCGCGCGATGTCTTCGGCCGAAGCCTTGAATTCCATCGCCACGACGGCTTCGGAAATCAGTTCGGACGCCATCGGGCCGACGATGTGCACGCCGAGGATTTCATCGGTGGTCGCATCGGCCAGGAATTTCACCATGCCCGAAGTGTCGCCCAGCGCGCGCGCACGGCCGTTGGCCATGAACGGGAAGGTGCCTGCCTTGTAGGCGATGCCTTCGGCCTTCAGGGTTTGCTCGGTCTTGCCGACCCACGCGATTTCCGGCGAGGTGTAGATCACCCACGGAATCGTGTTGAAGTTGGTGTGGCCATGCTGGCCGGCGATACGCTCGGCCACGGCAACGCCCTCTTCTTCGGCCTTGTGCGCCAGCATCGGGCCGCGCACGACGTCGCCCACCGCCCAGACGTTCGGCAGGTTGGTCTTGCAGTCGCCGTCGACGGCGATGAAGCCGCGTTCGTCCAGCTGCAGGCCGACTTTGTCGGCGCCCAGCCCGTTCGTGTTCGGCGTACGGCCGATCGAGATGATCAGCTTGTCGAACACGGCTTTTTGCGCTTCGCCCTTGGCGTCCACGAATTCCACGGTGACGTCTTTCTTGCCTGGCGTGATCGCACCGATCTTGCAACCGAGGTTGATCTTCAAGCCTTGCTTGGTAAACAGCTTCGACGCTTCCTTGGCGATCTGCTCATCGACGGCGCCCAGGAAGACCGGCAGGCCTTCCAGCACGGTGACGTCGGAACCCAGACGGCGCCAGACGCTGCCCATTTCCAGACCGATCACGCCGGCACCGATGACGCCCAGCTTGGCTGGTACGGCGTCGATGGCCAGTGCGCCCGTGTTCGACAGGATCAGTTTCTCGTCGAATGGTGCGCCCGGCAGTTCGCGTGCGTTCGAACCCGTGGCGATGACCACGTGCTTGGCGCTCAGGGTTTCGTTGGCTTCGCCCGTCACGCTGATCTCGTACGCGCCGGCGGCGGCGGCGGCGAAAGCGGCACGGCCGTGGAAGAAGGCGATCTTGTTCTTCTTGAACAGGTACAGGATGCCGTCGTTGTTTTGCTTGACGACGGTGTCTTTGCGCTTGAGCATCTGGCCCAGGTTCAGCTTCAGGCCGGCGACGTCGATGCCGTGCTCGGCGAAGCTGTGGCCCGCGTGTTCGAAATGCTCGGACGATTGCAGCAGCGCTTTCGACGGGATGCAGCCGACGTTGGTGCAGGTACCGCCGGGAGCGGCGCCGCCCTTGGCGTTCGACCACTCGTCGACGCAAGCGACGGAAAAGCCCAGCTGCGCTGCGCGGATGGCGGCGATGTAGCCGCCAGGGCCCGCACCGATGACAACTACGTCAAATTGTTTAGTACTCATGTTTTGTTATTCCAATCTCTTCGTCTGGTACGAAAATCCACAATAGAAGGTAAATCACCACGCCGAAGCCGAAGGTCAATGTAAACAGGACGAAGACGAGGCGCCAGATCCACGCTTCCATGCCGGAAGCGCGTCCCAGGCCGCCGCACACGCCGCCGAGCCAGCGGTCGTTGCGCGAACGGCGCAGGCGGTTGAATTCCTGCACCAGGTCGTTCGCCGGACCGGCAGCCGCATCGGCGCCGGCGCCGGACGTGCTGCCCGGCTTGTCCAGGTTGATATTGCTCAGGAGCTTGGCTTTCGCTTGCGCAAATTCCGCGTCGCTCAGAGCGCCCGCCAGGTGCAACTCGTGCAGACGCTTGATTTCTTCAGAGATGTTCATAGGAATCCTCTTTCATTGAGATCAGCCAGCTGCGTCTTCTGGCAAGGGGTATCAGCTACATTGCCCCGGCGGCTACGCCGGGGGACTACGGTGCTTACAGGTCCAGCAGCAGGCGTGCGGGATCTTCCAGCGCTTCTTTCATCGCCACCAGGCCCAGGACGGCTTCGCGGCCGTCGATGATGCGGTGGTCGTAGGACATGGCCAGGTAGTTCATCGGACGTACCACGATCTGGCCGTTTTCGACAACAGCGCGGTCCTTGGTCGCATGCACGCCCAGGATGGCCGATTGTGGCGGGTTGATGATCGGGGTCGACAGCATGGAGCCGAAGGTGCCGCCGTTCGAGATCGAGAACGTACCGCCCGTCAGGTCGTCCAGGGTCAGCTTGCCTTCCTTGGCTTTCGCGCCGAATTCACCGATTTTTTTCTCGATGTCGGCGATCGACAGCTGGTCCGCGTTGCGGATGATAGGCACGACCAGGCCGCGTGGCGAACCGACAGCGATACCGATGTCGAAGTAGCCGTGGTAGACGATGTCGTTGCCGTCAACGGAGGCATTGATGATCGGGTACTTTTTCAGGGCGGCGACGGCGGCCTTGACGAAGAACGACATGAAGCCCAGCTTGACGCCGTGCTCTTTCTCGAACTTGTCCTTGTACTTGTTGCGCAGGTCGATGACCGGCTGCATGTTCACTTCATTGAACGTGGTCAGGATGGCGTTCGTCGATTGCGATTGCAGCAGGCGCTCGGCGATACGTGCGCGCAGGCGGCTCATCGGCACGCGCTCTTCCGGACGGTCGCCCAGGTTGGCGGCCGACGGCGTGGCAACTTGTTGCAGCGCTGGCTTGGCAGCGGCTGGCGCCAGCGGCGCAACAGCTGGCTTGGCGGAAGCGGCCAGGGCGTCGCCCTTGGTCACGCGGCCGTCTTTGCCCGAACCGGCGACGTCGCCAGCGGACAGGCCTTTTTCGGACAGGATCTTGGCAGCGGCAGGCATGGCGACATCGCCTTTGGTCGCGGCGGCTGGAGCGGACGCGGTCGAAGCGTCTTGCGCGGCGGCGGCCAGGGCTGGCGCAGGCACGGCCGACACTTCCATCGGGCTGACCTTGGCCGAGCCGTCGGTGTCGATGATGGCGATGACTTCGCCGGCGACGACGGTGGCGCCGTCAGCCTTGATGATTTGAACGATCACGCCAGCGGCAGGCGCCGGCAGTTCCAGCACGACTTTATCGGTTTCGATATCGATCATGTTTTCGTCGCGCGCAACTGCTTCGCCGACTTTCTTGTGCCATGCCAGCAGGGTCGCTTCCGCAACCGATTCCGACAACTGGGGAACTTTGACTTCGATTTGTGCCATGTAAAACTCCGTTTATTTTGTTATTGCGGCGCCGCCCCTGCGTAGCAAGGGCGGCGCTCCGTCATGATGTATGCAAGCAGGCGCCATGCATGCGCATGGCGCCCCTTATCCTGCCACTTACTTGGTCAGGATAAAACCCTTCAGCTTCGAGAATGCCGTTTCCAGCAGATCTTTTTGCTGGGCGTAGTGCTTGTCATAGTAACCGACAGCAGGCGACGCCGAAGCAGGACGGCCGGCGTAGGCCAGACGCTGACCCGATTCCAGGCCTTCGAAGATGTTGTGCTGGATCTGGAACCAGGCGCCCTGGTTTTGCGGCTCGTCCTGTGCCCAGACGACTTCGACCAGGTTCGGGAACTTCTTCAGTTCAGCAGCGAACGACTTGTGCGGGAACGGATACAGCTGTTCCAGGCGCACGATGGCCGTGTCGGTCTGGCCGCGGGTCTTGCGTGCGTTGACCAGGTCGTAATAGACCTTGCCCGAGCAGGCGACCACGCGCTTGACTTTCTTGGCGTCGATTTTGTCGTCGACTTCGCCGATGACGGTCTGGAAGCCGCCCTTGGCCAGGTCGGTCAGCGGCGAACCGGCATCCTTGTTGCGCAACAGCGACTTCGGCGTCAGGATGACCAGCGGCTTGCGGAACTGGCGCACCATCTGGCGGCGCAGCAAATGGAAGATCTGCGAAGCCGTCGTCGGCTGCACCACTTGCATGTTGTTGTCTGCGCACAGCTGCAGGAAACGCTCGGGACGCGCGGACGAGTGCTCAGGACCCTGGCCTTCGTAACCGTGCGGCAGCATCATGACCAGGCCCGAAGCGCGGCCCCACTTCACTTCGCCGGAGCTGATGAACTGGTCGATCACCACTTGCGCGCCGTTGGCGAAGTCGCCGAACTGGGCTTCCCAGATCGTCAGCGTGTTCGGTTCAGCGGTCGAGTAGCCGTATTCGAAGGCCAGTACGGCTTCTTCGGACAGCACCGAGTCGATGACGGTGAACGGCGCCTGGTTGTCCGACACGTTTTGCAGCGGAATGTAGGTACCTGCATCCCAACGCTCGCGGTTCTGGTCATGCAGCACGGCGTGGCGGTGCACGAAGGTGCCGCGGCCGGCATCCTGACCCGTCAGGCGGATGGCGTAGCCGGACGATACCAGCGAAGCGTAGGCCAGGTGTTCGCCCATGCCCCAGTCCAGGTTCATTTCGCCACGGCCCATGGTGCCACGGTCGCCCAGTACTTTTTCAACCAGCGAGTGGACCTTGAAGTCTTCCGGCACGGTGGTGATGCGGGTAGCCAGGCGCTTCAATTCCGTCATCGGCACGGCGGTGTCGGCCGAATCGGTCCATTTCTTGTTCAGGAACGGCAGCCAGTCGACGGCGTACTTGTTCTTGAAGTTCGAGATGACCGGATCGACGGTATGCTTGCCGGCGTCCATGGCGTCGCGGAATGCGGCCACCATCTTGTCGCCGCCATCGGCAGGGATCACGCCTTGCGCTACCAGCTTGTCCGCGTACAGCTTGCGGGTGCCTGGATGCTGGCCGATCTTTTTGTACATCAGTGGCTGCGTCAGTGCCGGCGTATCTTGCTCGTTGTGGCCAAGCTTGCGGTAGCAGATGATGTCGAGGACGATGTCCTTCTTGAATTCCATGCGGTAGTCGAGCGCGATCTGCGTCGCCAGCACCACGGCTTCCGGATCATCGGCGTTGATGTGCAGGACCGGTGCTTCGATCATCTTGACGACGTCCGAGCAGTACAGGGTCGAGCGGGCGTCGCGCGGATCCGAGGTGGTGAAACCGATCTGGTTGTTGATCACGATATGCACCGTGCCGCCGGTATGGTAGCCGCGGGTTTGCGCCAGATTCAGCGTTTCCATGACCACGCCCTGGCCGGCGAAAGCGGCATCGCCGTGCACCAGGATAGGCAGCACTTGCGCGCCCTGCGCGTCGCCGCGGCGATCCATGCGGGCCTTGACGGAGCCTTCGACCACAGGGTTGACGATTTCCAGGTGCGACGGGTTGAACGCCAGCGACAGGTGGACCGGGCCGCCTGCGGTGGAGATGTCCGACGAGAAGCCTTGATGGTATTTCACGTCGCCGGCAGGCAGGTCGTCGCCATGCTTGCCTTCGAATTCTTCGAACAGTTCCTGCGGCGCTTTGCCCAGGGTGTTGACCAGCACGTTCAGGCGGCCGCGGTGGGCCATGCCGATGACGATTTCCTGCACGCCTGTTTCGCCGGCGCGCTGGATGGTTTCATCCATCGAGGCGATGAAGGTTTCGCCGCCTTCCAGGGAGAAGCGCTTCTGGCCCACGTAGCGGGTGTGCAGATAGCGTTCCAGGCCTTCAGCCGCGGTCAGGCGGTCGAGGATGTGGATTTTTTTCTCTGGGGTGAAATTCGGGGTGGAGCGGATCGATTCCAGTTTCTCTTGCAGCCAGCGCTTTTCGGCCGGGTCGGAGATGTACATGAATTCGGCGCCGATCGAACGCGTGTAGGTATCGCGCAGATAGTTGAGCAGATCGCGCAGGGTGGCGGTCTCGGGGCCAAAATAGGTATTGCTGATGTTGAACACGGTGTCCATGTCAGCGTCGGTGAAACCGTAGAAGCTCGGCTCGAGCTCAGGGATCATCGGACGTTCCTGGCGTTGCAGCGGATCCAGGTTGGCCCAGTGGGAACCGAGGTAGCGGTAAGCGGCGATCAGCTGCGTGGCGGCGACGCGCTTGCGGCCCATTTCAACATCGAAGGAAGCGGTCACTGTGCGGATCGGACCTGCTTTTGCGCGCTCGGCGAACGAGGCGACGACGGAGGCATGCGCCACGTCAGGCTTGTTGGTGCCATCGACGGCAGGCACGTGCTGCATTGCGTCGAAGTAGGAACGCCAGTTATCGGGGACCGAGCCTGGGTTGTTCAAATATGCCTCGTACAGGTCTTCCACGTACGGAGCATTCCCACCGAACAGGTAGGAGTTGGTCGTTAATTGCTGCATATATTGCTCACCTTTCTTCGCGCTTCGCGAGGAATTAGCGGGTTAATCTAACCTTCCGCGACACGGCCTGACCGGTTAGCGGATTGCACATCAAGTTGTGGGGAAGGGCTTTTTTATTGCACCAGCATTCTGCATACCGTCATTTAGAATAGCACGCGGTATTGTAACGCAACAACGGCAAGTTGAATTTTATTTGGCAAGCAAATGTAAGCTGTGTTGTTGATTTTCCCGGGCTTGCAAGCCTGTCACTGTTGCACTTACAGCACATCGGCGGCCCTGCCGGCGTGCCGCTTGCGGCCAACCGGTCTGCCCGGCGAAGGCGGCGCCGCGATGGCGGCCAGCCACTCGGCATCACCGGCAAACCACTGCACCAGAAAGTCGAGCATGGTGCGCAGCAGTGGCGACATGTGCTGGCGCGAGGTGTAGACGCCGTAGATGCCCATGTCCTGCGGCTGGTACGCGGGCAGCAGCTCCACCAGCTGCCCGCTGGCGATCAGCGGCGCGGCCGAAAAGCGCGGCTGCAAGGCGATGCCCGCCCCCGCCACCGTGGCCACCAGCAGGACCAGCGACTCATTCGCCGACAGGCGGCCGCTGACGGGGACAGTGAGCGCTTCCCCGTCATGCGTGAATTGCCACAGGCTCTTGCCGAAATACGTGTACGTCAGGCAGTTGTGCAGGGCCAGGTCTTGCGCCCGGCGCGGCGTGCCGTGCGCCGCCAGGTACGATGGTGCGGCGCACACCACCGAGGCGCAGCTGGCCAGCTGGCGCGCGATCAGGTTCGGCTCGAGCGCGTTCGTGATGCGGATCGCCAGGTCGATGCGCTGCTCCACCAGGTTGACGGCGCGGTTCTCCATCTGCAGGTCGACGGCGGCGCGCGGGTAGCGCCGCAGGTAAGCGGTTACTGCGCCAGCGAGCGCCGTCTGTGCCAGCGATTGCGAGCAGGTGATGCGCAGCAAACCATGCGGCGTATCGAGACCCTCGGGCGAGGTGACGGCCATGGCGCCGGCCACTTCCAGCATCTGGCGGCAGCGCGCCAGAGTGGTTTCGCCCGCATCCGTCAGACTCAGACGGCGCGTGGTGCGATGCAACAGGCGCGCCCCAGCCCACTGTTCCATTTCGGCCAGGTAGCGCGTCACCATGGCGCGCGACATGTCGAGCGTCTCGCTGGCGGCCACCATGCTGCCCCGCTCGGCGATGGCGACGAATACTTGTGCGGCGGTGATACGGTCCATGCGCTACTCCCTTGATTCGTCCGATCCATGCAACTGATATCGCAATCTACCCTATTTGCCGCGCCTGGTCGAAAGGCGGTAGAACATTCAATACAGAAAGAACAATATGTCTGCACGCGACGCCCGCCTCTTCCGCACCCTGGAAACCGTTCCGATGCGGCGCAGTTAGCGCACACCGTCGCCGCCAGCGGCGAGCGGCATTGCACTGAGGCTGGCCCCGCTGCCTTACAGCGCGGCCAGGAAGCGCTCATACTCTTGCGCACTGCGTGCCAGCCGCCCGGCATAGTCCGGCTCCTTCGGCCCGTCTTCCGCGCCATAGAAGGCAAAGAAGCGGCGGTTGTCGGCGCCGATATACGCCAGGGTCACATCGAACGGCGCCAGCAGCTGCACCAGGGTGACGTTCCACTTGCCTTGCGGCGTGAAGTCTTCCTGGCGGATGCCTGCCGTGACGCCCAGCGCCACTTTTCTCCCCTTGAAGGCATCGCCGCCCGTGCCGTAAGCCCAGCCATACGCCAGCACCTCGTCGAGCCACTGCTTGAGCAAGGGCGGGCAGTTGAACCAGTACACGGGAAACTGCAAGACCACATTGGTGTGCGCCTCCACCAGCGCCTGCTCGCGCGCCACGTCGATATTTCCATCAGGATAAGCCTGGTGCACGTCATGGATGGTGTAGCGGTCCGGATACCGCGCCAGCTCCCGCAGCCAGCGCTTGTTGGCCACCGAAGTATCAATGGAGGGATGGAAGACGATAACAAGGGTTTTCAACATGCTGTTTTCCTGAAAATGGACGGATGCACCGGCCTCGCGCTCTGAAAAAGCAAGCGAGCCGGTACCCTGCCCCGCGGCGTTTCATTGCACCGCCAGAGGCAGAAACAGCATATCCATGGTGAGTACTTTATACAAGTACGCACATTTATTGCTCATACCATACAAAAAGTAAGCTACTGGACTATAGAAAAGCGCGTTGCCATACGTATCCGGATCAAACTGGCTGTTGCCGCTCGCCCCACTCGCACAGGGTATGCAGCACGGGGATCAGCGAGGCGCCCTTGCTTGAGAGCGAGTATTCCACCTTGGGCGGCACTTGCGGATACTCCTTGCGCACGATCAGCGCATCGGCCTCCAGTTCCTTCAGCACGACGCTGAGGGTCTTGAAGGCGATGCCGCCCAGATGACGCTTGAGTTCGTTATGCCGCAGCACCTTGTTTTCCGCCAGCGCGTACAGGATCAGCATCTTGTATTTCCCGCCGATCAGCGACAAGGTATAGCCAAATGCCGTATCGCCGAGGGCCACGCCGCCGGGGGCGCAGGTTTCTTCATTCATCGCATTGTGCTTCCTGTTGGTCAGAGTGCGAGCATAACAGCCCGGCGGCCCCGGCTTGCGTCGAGCACGCGCATAAAAAAAACGGGCCGAAGCCCGTTTTTTTGTTTGCTCGATACCGCTCCGGATTAACGCTTGTCCAGTGGCGGTACTTCACGCGTGGTCGAACCGACGAACAGCTGGCGCGGACGGCCGATCTTTTGCTCTGGGTCGGCGATCATTTCGTTCCACTGGGCGATCCAGCCGATCGTACGGGCCATAGCGAAGATACCGGTGAACAGCGATACAGGGATGCCCAGCGCCGATTGCACGATGCCCGAGTAGAAGTCGACGTTCGGGTACAGTTTGCGCGACACGAAGTATTCGTCGTTCAGTGCAATCTTTTCCAGTTCCATCGCCAGCTTGAACAGCGGATCGTCCTGCAGACCCAGTTCTTGCAGCACTTCGTAGCAGGTTTCACGCATCAGCTTGGCGCGTGGATCGAAGTTCTTGTACACGCGGTGGCCAAAGCCCATCAGCTTGACGCCCGAGTTCTTGTCCTTGACTTGCGCGATGAAGGCAGGGATGTTCTCGACGGTGCCGATTTCTTTCAGCATGTTCAGTGCCGCTTCGTTGGCGCCGCCGTGGGCAGGGCCCCACAGGCAGGCGATACCGGCAGCGATACAGGCGAACGGGTTGGCGCCCGACGAACCGGCCAGACGGACGGTCGATGTCGATGCGTTTTGCTCGTGGTCCGCATGCAGGATCAGGATGCGGTCCAGGGCGCGCACCAGCACGTCGTTGACCTTGTACTCTTCGCACGGGTTGGCGAACATCATGTGCATGAAGTTGGCGCTGTACGACAGGTCGTTGCGTGGGTACACGAACGGCTGGCCGACCGAGTACTTGTAGGTCATGGCGACCAGGGTCGGCATCTTGGCGATCAGGCGGATGGCCGACACTTCGCGGTGACGCGGGTCGTTGATGTCCAGCGAGTCATGGTAGAACGATGCCAGCGCGCCGACGGTGCCCACCAGGACCGACATCGGATGCGCGTCGCGGCGGAAGCCGCGGAAGAAGAATTGCATCTGTTCGTGCACCATCGTGTGCTTGGTGACGGTGTCGACGAACTTGGCTTTCTGCGCCGCGTTCGGCAGTTCGCCGTTCAGCAGCAGGTAGCACGATTCCATGAAGTCGGCGTTGACGGCCAACTGTTCGATCGGGTAACCACGGTACAGCAGCTCGCCCTTGTCGCCGTCGATGTAGGTGATCGACGAGTTGCAGGCGGCCGTCGACATAAAGCCTGGGTCGTAGGTGAACTTGCCGCTACCGGCGTACAGTTTGCGGATGTCGATGACGTCCGGGCCAACCGTGCCTTTGTAGATTGGAAATTCAAGCGATGGGCTGCCATCGGAGAACGACAGGGTAGCTTTTGTGTCAGAGATATTCATGGGCTCTTCCTTCTCGGGAGTGAGTCGAAATTAAAATCAAAAATTCTGGCTGCAATTCGCACCGCACTCGGCAGTGCTACAGCGCGCCACTCGCACCGTTTGCAATATATCGCCCAGGCGTCTAGGCAATGCGCAGTCGTTGCAGCAGTGCGCGCACATGCGGCAGATCGACTTCGCCTTCCGGCTCTTTACGGGCCAGTACCAGATCCATTAACGCATTGTCCGATAAATCCAGCAAACGCGTCAGCGCGTCAACTTCTTCATCGGTCAATTCGGTTTCATACGCATCGAGAAAACGGGTCAGGATAATGTCGTTTTCCAGCAGGCCACGGCGTGAACGCCAGCGCAGGCGGGCGCGGTTGGCCGGGTCGGCCTGATGCGAGGACAAAATTGATTCTGTCATTTGGTTTACCACTTTACGTGTGCCTTGCGGCACGGTGCTGCTTTGCAGGCGCCGCCCGCAGGCAAGAGAGGATACCCTCTTCCCGCAAACGGCGCCCGGCGGACGCGATCAGGGGATCAGATCGCGCGGCGGACCATCAATTCCTTGATCTTGCCGATCGCCTTGTTCGGGTTCAACCCTTTCGGGCAGACGTCGACACAGTTCATGATCGAATGGCAGCGGAACAGGCGGTACGGGTCTTCCAGGTTGTCCAGACGCGCACCGGTGGCTTCGTCGCGCGAATCGGCGATGAAGCGGTAGGCTTGCAGCAGGCCGGCCGGGCCGACGAATTTGTCCGGATTCCACCAGAACGACGGGCACGACGTGGAGCAGCATGCGCACAGGATGCACTCGTACAGGCCATCGAGTTCTTCGCGCTGTTCCGGCGATTGCAGGCGCTCTTTTTCAGGCGGGATCGAATCGTTGATCAGGAAAGGCTTGATCGAATCATACTGCTTGAAAAATTGCGTCATGTCGACGATCAGGTCGCGGATGACCGGCAAACCTGGCAACGGACGCAGCACGATAGGCTCCGACAGTTCGTTCAGGTTGGTCGTGCATGCCAGGCCGTTCTTGCCGTTGATGTTCATTGCGTCCGAACCGCACACGCCTTCGCGGCACGAGCGGCGCAGGGCCAGCGAGTCATCGACGTCAGACTTGATGCGCTGCAGTGCGTCGAGCAGCATCTTGTCGGTGTCTTTCAGCTCGACCGTCAGGTCTTGCATGTAAGGCTTGGCATCCTGGTCAGGATCGTAGCGGTAGATTTTGAATTTGAGAGTGCGTGCCATGGTATAGCCTTAGAAAGTACGTGGTTTCGGTTTGAAGGTATCAACCGTCAAAGGCTTGGTCACGACTGGCTTGTATTCCAGTCGGTTGCCTTCCGAATACCACAGCGTGTGCTTCATCCAGTTGTCGTCGTCGCGGGTCGGGTGGTCGTCCTGGGCGTGGGCGCCGCGCGATTCCTTGCGCGCTGCCGCCGAAACGATGGTCGCTTTCGCCGTTTCGATCAGGTTGTCCAGCTCCAGCGCTTCCACGCGGGCCGTGTTGAAGACCATCGATTTATCCTTGAAGGAGACGTGCTTGCGGCGCTCGTCGAGCTTCATGATTTCTTCGACGCCCTTGTTCAGCATCTCGTCGGTACGGAACACGCCGCAGTACTTCTGCATCGTTGCGCGGATGTCGTTCGCCACGCCCTGCACGGTTTCCGTGCCGGTCGAGTTTTCCAGGCGCTGCAAACGGCCCATGGCGAAATCGGCAGCATCGGCTGGCAAAGGCTTGTTTTCCTTGGCTTTCAGGCCGCTGTTGACGATGTGGTTACCGGCCGCGCGGCCGAAGACCACGAGGTCGAGCAGCGAGTTCGTGCCCAGGCGGTTGGCGCCGTGCACGGACACGCAGGCGCATTCGCCGATCGCGTACAGACCGTTGACAACCTTGGCCGAATTATCCGGACCGGTCGGGGTGACGACCTGGCCGTGGATGTTCGTCGGGATGCCGCCCATCTGGTAGTGAATCGTCGGCACGACAGGAATCGGTTCCTTGGTGGCGTCGACGTTGGCGAACTTGTGGCCGATTTCCAGAATCGATGGCAGGCGCTTGGCGATGGTGTCGGCGCCGATATGGCGCAGGTCCAGCATCACGTGGTCCTTGTTCGGACCGCAGCCGCGGCCTTCCTTGATTTCCTGGTCCATCGAACGCGAGACGAAGTCGCGCGGCGCCAGATCCTTCAGGGTCGGCGCATAGCGTTCCATGAAGCGTTCGCCTTCGCTATTGATCAGGATGCCGCCTTCGCCGCGCACGCCTTCGGTGATCAATACGCCCGCGCCGGCCACGCCGGTCGGGTGGAACTGCCAGAATTCCATGTCTTGCAGCGGCAGGCCGGCGCGTGCCGCCATGCCCATGCCGTCGCCGGTATTAATGAACGCATTCGTCGACGCGGCGAAGATACGGCCTGCGCCGCCCGTTGCCATGACCGTCGTTTTTGCTTCCAGGATCATGCATTCGCCGGTTTCCATTTCCAGCGCGACAACACCGATCACGTCGCCTTCGGCGTCGCGGATCAGGTCGAGTGCCATCCATTCTACGAAGAAGTGCGTACGCGCACGCACGTTGCGCTGGTACAGCGTGTGCAACAGGGCGTGACCGGTACGGTCGGCTGCCGCGCAGGCGCGCTGCACCGGCTTTTCGCCGAAGTGGGCCGTGTGGCCGCCGAATGGACGCTGATAGATGGTGCCGTCAGGGTTGCGGTCGAATGGCATGCCGAAGTGTTCCAGTTCGTACACGACCTTCGGTGCTTCGCGGCACATGAATTCGATGGCATCCTGGTCGCCCAGATAGTCGCCGCCCTTGACGGTGTCGAACATGTGCCAGAACCAGTTGTCTTCGGCCATGTTGCCGAGCGACGCGCCGATACCGCCCTGCGCCGCAACGGTGTGCGAGCGGGTCGGGAAAACTTTCGACAGAACAGCGACGTTCAGGCCGGCTTCGGCCAGCTGCAACGACGCGCGCATGCCGGAACCGCCGGCGCCAACGATGACCGCATCAAAGCGGCGGGTAGGGATTGCAGATTTATATGCTGCCACGATTACACACTCCAGAGTATCTGTACCGTCCAGCCGGCACAAGCGATCAACCACAGCATGGTGGCAATTTGCAGGGTCAGACGGAGGCCAGCGCTTTTCACGTAGTCCATCCAGATGTCGCGTACGCCGACCCATGCGTGGTAGAACAGGGCGACGAAGGTCACCAGGCTGAACAATTTAAACCACTGCTGTGCGAACAGACCAGCCCAGCCTTCATAGCTGAAGTTGCTGCCGGTCAGGAAAGAAATAAGCAGGATGGCCACATAGGCCACCATGACGATGGCGGTAACGCGTTGCGCCAGCCAATCGCGCAAGCCGTAATGGGCACCGACGACGAGGCGTTTCGGTCCGATATTATTGTCTGCCATGTTTAAAATACTCCAAACAGTTTCAAAGCGACCAAGGCCGTCAACACCAGGCTCACGACCAGCACGGACGACGCGGTCTTGCGTGCCGAATCTTTTTCGATGGCAACGTGCACGTCCATGAACAGGTGACGGATACCGGCGCAGAAGTGGTGCAGGAAGGCCCAGACGAGACCCAGGGTGATCAGCTTGACGAACCAGTGCGAGGCGATGCCCTGGAAGTAGGCGTAGGACATTTCGGAACGCAGGCTCAGTTCCAGCATGTACAGGATACATGGCAGCAAGGCGAAAATGATGAAACCGCTGATGCGATGCAGGATCGAGACGATGGCGCCGACAGCCATGCGGTAGTTCGACAATTCGGTAACATGAATGTTACGGAATTGTGGCCGTTCTTTTTTTGGTACTTCTCTTACGGCTTCAGACATAACAAAAACCTCCCCTTTGAATTTCAACTAAATATTGAAGCCGCGATTTTCGCCGATTTTCGCAACCCATACCAATATCTATTGTTACATATAACCAAAATGGTTTTTTACTACAAAATACCGCGCTACTTTCCGTAGTTCACGTAATTTAATTACAGAATCGCCGGCAAAACACGGCCCGCCGGGGCGGGCCATGCTGTCGCTGCGCTTTCCGTTGTCTCCGTTGCCCGCCTTGCGGCAGGCATCTTGCAAGCGATGCACTTCAGCCTTGCCGCTTGTGCGGACGCCCGCAGGCGCCCCGCCGCTTCAGCTGAGTTCATTCTGATAATGATGGCGACTGGTCAGGTACAAGCCCCGGCGCAGTTCGACCGGCTTGTCGCCGTAGGTAAACGACACGCGCTCGGAACTGAGCAAGGGCGTGCCGAGGTCGATATTTAACAATTGCGCGGCGCCCGCGTCGGCGCACACGGCGCGGATCTGTTCGGACGCGCGTATCATGCGCGTGCCAAATTCCGTTTCGAACAAGCCGTACATGGGCCCCTTGTATTCCACCAGGCGCTCGGCCGTCAGCCCCTTGAAGATCAGGCCGGGCAGCCACAGTTCCTCGACGATGGTCGGCACGCCGTCGAAATACTGCACGCGCTTGATGAAGATGACGGCGTCGCCGGACTTCAGGTCCATCAGGCGCGCCACGTCGGCCGGCGCGCGCACGCGCTTGACTTCGATGAATTTGCTTTCGGGGTAATGCGGCACGCCTTCGTCCGGCACCAGGCGCAGGAAGCGGAAATGCGCGCGCGCCTCATGGTGGGTGGAAACGAAAGTGCCCTTGCCCTGGCGGCGCATGACGAGGTTCTCGGCGGCCAGTTCATCGATGGCCTTGCGCACCGTGCCCTGACTGACCTTGAAGCGGCCTGCCAGCTCGACTTCGCTGGGAATCAGTTCGCCCGGCTTCCATTCGCCCGATTGCAGGCTCTGCGTGATGAGCGCCTTGATCTGCTGGTACAGGGGACTGAAGGTGGGCGAAGCGGTCGCGGCAGGCGCGGACACGGCGGTGGCAGTGGTATTAATGCTGGCGACAGGGGTGCCGGCCGCAGTGGCAGCAGGCGTGGCCGGGGTGCCCGCGGTCGGACTGACCGCCCCGCTTGCAGCAGTGGCATTGTTGGTCAGATTGGACGAGGCGGAATTCATAGTCCGACATTTCAACACAAATCACTGTCCGCGTCCAGTAAAACAGACGTAGTTATCTGTCTTATATAAGACATAAGATATGATTGACAGATAGAGATCGGAGGCCTAAACTGCCCTCGATAAAACTTGTGAGCCAGCGTTTTATGTTGTCGGCCAGCCACTCTGGCCTCGTGCAGCACAAGCGTGACGGCAGCGTACACCAGCATTTCGGTGGCGCGGGCCGGTTTTGGTATCATTACAGTTTTTCCGGATAAGCGTAAGCCCAGCTTCAAGCCCGTTTTCTTTCCCATTTTTGGAGATTCATCATGGCTAAAACCCCAATGCGTGTTGCAGTGACCGGCGCCGCCGGCCAGATCGGCTACGCCCTGTTGTTCCGCATCGCCAATGGCGACATGCTCGGCAAAGACCAGCCTGTCATCTTGCAACTGCTTGAAATCCCGGACGAAAAAGCCCAGAAGGCGCTCAAGGGCGTGATGATGGAAATCGACGATTGCGCCTTCCCGCTGCTGACGGAAATGACCGCCCACTCCGATCCGCTGACCGCCTTCAAGGATGTCGACGTGGCCGTCCTGGTGGGCGCGCGTCCACGCGGCCCAGGCATGGAACGCAAGGACCTGCTGGAAGCGAACGCCCAGATCTTCACGGTACAAGGCAAGGCGCTCGACGCCGTCGCTTCGCGCAATGTCAAAGTACTGGTGGTCGGCAACCCTGCCAACACCAACGCCTACATCGCCATGAAATCGGCACCATCGCTGCCAGCGAAAAACTTCACCGCCATGCTGCGCCTGGACCACAACCGCGCGCTGTCGCAAGTCGCTGCCAAGACCGGCACCGCCGTGAAAGACATCGAGAAGCTGACCGTCTGGGGCAACCACTCGCCGACGATGTACGCCGACTACCGCTTCGCCACCGTGAACGGCAAGGCTGTGAAAGACCTGATCAACGACCAGGAATGGAACGCCAACGTGTTCCTGCCTACCGTCGGCAAGCGCGGCGCGGCCATCATCGAAGCGCGCGGCCTGTCGTCGGCAGCGTCGGCAGCGAACGCCGCCATCGACCACATCCATGACTGGATGCTGGGCACCGCCGGCAAGTGGACCACCATGGGCGTTCCTTCGGATGGCTCGTATGGCATTCCTGAAGGCACCGTGTTCGGCTTCCCGGTCACCACCGACAACGGTGAGTACACCATCGTTCAAGGTCTGGAAATCGATGCATTCTCGCAAGAGCGCATCAACCTGACCCTGAAAGAACTGACCGAAGAGCGCGAAGGCGTGAAACACCTGCTGGCCTAAGTCCAGTTTTGGCGGCGCGGCAATGCGCCGCCCGCCAAGAAGGCCGCTCCGCGAGATTCGCGGCGCGGCTGTTTTCTCAAGTAGTTTTTACCTGCAGAAATGCCTTAAGCATGCACCCTTCCGAGGTTTTATTCCAAGGCAAACGCCAGCCGCTGTTGCTCGCCGCTTGCGACCACTACGCCGGCTCTGAAAAGCTGATGCGTAAATCGATTGCTTTGCAACAAGAGCTTGGTCCCCTGTTCGACATCACCTTCGACTGCGAAGACGGCGCCAGCGCCGGCAATGAAGAAGTCCACGCGCTGATGATCGCCGGCCTGCTGGCCAGCGACGAGAACCAGTTCAACCGCATCGGCGTGCGCGTGCACGACGTCGACAGCCCGTTTTTCGTGCGCGACGTGGAAATCATCTGCAGCGCCGCGTCCCGCCTGGCCTATATCGCCGTGCCCAAGGTGGCCGGCGTGCAGGATGCCATGCTGGCCATCGACCTGATCAACCTGCACGCGCGCCGCGCCGGCCGCGACAACCTGCCCGTGCACATCCTGATCGAGACGCATGGCGCGCTGCGCGACGCCTACGCGATCGCCGCCCTGCCCCAGGTCGAATGCCTGTCCTTCGGCATCATGGATTTCGTGTCGGCCCACTACGGCGCCATTCCCGCCGCCGCCATGCGCACGCCGGGCCAGTTCACGCACCCGCTGGTGGTGCGCGCCAAGCTCGAAGTGGCGGCCGCCTGCCACGCGCACGGCAAGGTGGCGTCGCACAACGTGACGACGGACGTGCGCGATTCGGCCGTGGTGGCGAATGACGCCCAGCGCGCGACGGCCGAGTTCGGCTACACGCGCATGTGGAGCATCCACCCGGACCAGATCAAGCCCATCATCAAGGCCTTTACGCCGCGCCTGTCCGAAGTCAACGAAGCGAGCAACATCCTCAACGAAGCGCTGCGCGCCAACTGGGGACCGATTGCGCAAAATGGCCGCTTGCACGACCGCGCCAGCTACCGATATTATTGGACCGTTTTGCAACGCGCCAAACTGGCGGGCCTCGGCCTGCCCGAGGCGGCCGCTGCATTACTCAACACCCCCTCTTCCAGCACCACTGAAAACTGACAGGAATTACACGATGTCCCTCTCCAAATTAGCAATTGCCTGCAGCGTCGCGCTGGGCGCCATGACCCTCACGCTGGCGCCAGCCAGCTTCGCCGCCACGGCAGAGGCAAATCCCAAGGCCGTCAAGGCCAAGCCAAAGGCCAAGGCCACCAAGGCAAAAGCTGCGGCCAAGGAAGCCCATCCGCTCGCCATGTCGGCCGCCGACAAGGAAGAAGCCGATGAACCGAACACCGCAGGCTCGGCTTCCACCGACTTCAATTGCGAACTTGGTAACAAAATTACCATTTACACCAATGCTACTGACGACAAACACATCGCCCTGCGCTGGAAGAAGCGCCTGCACCGCCTGAGCCGCGTTGGCACCACCACCGGCGCCAACCGCTTCGAGAACCGTCTGTACGGCCTCGTGTGGATCGGCATCCCGGCCAAAGGCATGCTGCTCGATTCCAAGCAGGGCCGTCAGCTGGCCAATGAATGCAAGGATGCGGAGCAAGCCAAGCCGGCGGCAGTGGTGGAAGCCGCGCCATCGCTGGGCGTGCTGCCGGCCACCGGCGGCTGATGTGCGTAGCAAGGGCCTCTTCGGGGGCTCAGTCATGTTTTGTAATTTGAATAATCAATAAATAGACGATACCCAACAAGGAGAGGTCATGTCCCGCAACACTCTGAACACGCTCAAGGACTTTAATATTTCGGATAGCAAGAAGGGCAAGCTGTACTCCCTGCCTGCGCTGGAAAAAAGCCTGGGCATCAATGTCTCCCGCCTGCCAGTGTCGATTCGTATCGTGCTCGAATCGGTATTGCGCAACTGCGACGGCAAAAAAGTCACCGAAGAACACGTCAAGCAATTGGCGAGCTGGGGCCCGACCGCCGAGCGCACCGACGAGATCCCGTTCGTAGTGGCGCGCGTCGTGCTGCAAGACTTCACCGGCGTACCGCTGCTGGCCGACCTGGCAGCAATGCGCAACGTGGCCGCCAAGATGGGCATCAACGCCAAGAAGATCGAACCTTTGGTACCGGTCGACCTGGTGGTCGACCACTCGGTGACCATCGATCACTACCGCGAAAAGAAAGCGCTGGACCTGAACATGAAACTGGAATTCTCGCGTAACAACGAGCGTTACCAGTTCATGAAATGGGGCATGCAGGCATTCGACACCTTCGGCGTCGTGCCACCGGGCTTCGGCATCGTCCACCAGGTCAACCTGGAATACCTGGCGCGCGGCGTGCACCACGCAGGCAAGAAAGCCGGCGACGTGTACTACCCTGACACCCTGGTCGGCACCGACTCGCACACCACCATGATCAACGGCATCGGCGTGGTCGGCTGGGGCGTGGGCGGCATCGAGGCGGAAGCGGGCATGCTGGGCCAACCGGTCTACTTCCTGACGCCAGACGTCATCGGCGTGAACCTGTCGGGCGCGTTGCGCGAAGGCTGCACCGCCACCGACCTGGTACTGACCATCACAGAATTGCTGCGCAAAGAAAAAGTCGTCGGCAAGTTCGTCGAATTCTTCGGCGAAGGTACCGAATCGCTGACCCTGACGGACCGCGCGACGATCGCCAACATGGCACCGGAATACGGCGCGACCATGGGCTTCTTCCCGGTCGACGAAGCCACCATCGACTACTTCAAGGGCACCGGCCGCAGCAAAGCTGAAATCGCCGCGTTCGAAGGCTACTTCAAGGCGCAAAACCTGTTCGGCGTGCCAAAAGCCGGCGAGATCGACTACACCCGCGTGGTGGAACTGGACCTGGCATCGGTCGCTCCGTCGCTGGCCGGCCCGAAACGCCCGCAAGACCGTATCGAAATCGGCAACGTCAAGGCCAACTTCGCCGAGCTGTTCGCCAAGCCAACCACGGAAAACGGCTTCAACAAGAACCCGGCCGACCTGGCTGCCGTGTACGAAACGACGAACGGCGTGAAAGTGTCGAACGGCGACGTGCTGATCGCCGCGATCACCTCGTGCACCAACACCTCGAACCCGAGCGTGATGCTGGCTGCCGGCCTGCTGGCCAAGAAAGCCGTGGAAGCTGGCCTGAAAGTCGCGCCGCACATCAAGACCTCGCTGGCTCCCGGCTCGCGCGTCGTGACCGAGTACCTGACCGCCGCCGGCCTGCTGCCATACCTGGAAAAACTGGGCTTCGGCGTGACCGCCTACGGCTGCACCACCTGTATCGGCAACGCGGGCGACCTGACGCCCGAGCTGAACGCAGCGATTGCCACGCACGACATCGTCGCGTCGGCCGTGCTGTCGGGCAACCGCAACTTCGAAGCGCGCATTCACCCGAACATCCGCTCGAACTTCCTCGCTTCGCCACCGCTGGTCGTCGCTTACGCCATCGCCGGCAACATGACGCGCGACCTGATGACGGAACCGGTCGGCAAGGGCAAGGGCGGCAAGGACATCTATCTGGGCGACATCTGGCCGACCTCGGCTGAAGTGTCGGCCATGATGAAGTTTGCCATGAACGCCAAGGTGTTCAAGGACAACTATGCCGACGTCAAGGGCGCGCCAGGCAAGCTGTGGGAAAAAGTCACGACCGTGTCCGGTCAAGTCTACAACTGGCCGAAATCGACCTACATCGCGGAACCACCGTTCTTCGACAACTTCTCGATGACGCCAGCGGCAGTGGCCACCGGCATCGAAGGCGCGCGCGCACTGGGCGTGTTCGGCGATTCCATCACCACCGACCACATCTCGCCAGCCGGTTCGATCCAGGAAAACGGTCCTGCAGGCAAATGGCTGAAGGAAAACGGCGTCCTGAAAGCGGACTTCAACTCCTACGGCTCGCGTCGCGGCAACCATGAAATCATGATGCGCGGCACGTTCGCCAACGTGCGTATCAAAAACCGCATGATCCCTGCCAAGGCGGACGGTTCGGCGGTCGAAGGCGGCATCACGATCCACCAGCCTTCCGGCGAAGAAATGTCGATCTATGACGCAGCGATGAAATATGTTGCTGAAGGCACGCCAACCATGGTCTTCGGCGGCGAAGAGTACGGTACGGGCTCGTCGCGCGACTGGGCGGCCAAAGGTACGCAACTGCTGGGCGTGAAAGCCGTGATCACCCGTTCGTTCGAGCGTATCCACCGCTCGAACCTGGTGGGCATGGGCGTGTTGCCGCTGCAATTCATCGGCGACGACAGCGTGCAAACCCTGGGCATCACCGGCAAGGAAACCTTCGACCTGAAAGGCCTCGAAGGCGAAATCAAGCCACAGCAACTGGCTACCCTGGTGATCCACCGCGCCGACGGCAGCAGCCAGGAAGTCAAAGTCCTGCTGCGCATCGATACGCCGATCGAAGTCGATTACTACAAGCATGGCGGTATTCTGCCATTCGTGCTGCGTCAACTGCTGGCCGAGTAATCAGCCCAGCTGTGATGCAAGATCAAAGCGCCGGTTTCGACCGGCGCTTTTTTTCGTCCCTGCATCCCGTTCCGACTTGAAATTTCGTCTATTGGCACGATCTAAGGACAGCTTACGTATTGCGTGCGGCTGAATCCTCTACAATACGGTTATAAGGGTTTATCATTGTTTGACTGATCCATTTTTTTCACTTTCCGAGACTCTTATCCCGCTATGCGTCGTCCTTCCAAAGATTCATCCCATAAACTGACTGCCGACAGCCAGCGCCTGGTCACCTTTGCCCAGGCGATCGTACAGGCAGCCAGCCGTCTCGAAGAGCGGTCCTGGGAACACAGCCTGGATACGCAGCTCCAGAAATTACTCAAAACCGGCCACCAGGACACCATCGACAACACCCTGGGCAGCCTGTTCAAGGATGACTTGAACGCCTATGACGTGCTGATGGACTGCGTTGAAGCCGTCAGCGAATCGACCGTCATCACGCATGAAGACGTGCGCTACGACGCCCTGCTCGTCGCCGTGCCCATCCTCGCGTGGACGCGCTTTTCCATCGCCTCCGGCCCCATGGCCGGCGACGCGCACGGTGTGCTGTCGGCGCATTTCGCCGCCCACCTGCTGGCCGACGGCACCAAGATGGCCATGGCGCCGACCCTGTACTCGATCGACCAGTTACCGCGCAGCCATGTCGAGACCTATGCCAAGACGCAAAAGCTGGCCCTGGCCGCCCTGAAAGGCACGGCCGTCAAGCCCTCGGGCAAAGAAGCGGAAACGGCGCCCTTCCTGGCCGACACGCGCTACCTGCTGGTCGCCGTGGTGGCGCCCGCCGGCGCACCGCTGTTCCGCTGGCAGACGCCAGCTAGCCAGCTCGACTTCATCGCCGAACGCAGCGCCGCGCTGGAACAATGGCGCACGCAGGCGACGCCAACGTTCGCCCGCCTGCTGCCCGGCTGCGGCCTGGAATTGCTGCTGCCGGAAGCGTATTACGTGGCCTGCCGCGAGGCGGACAAGCTGATACGCCCCGTCTCCGTGCGCGCCGCCGTGCACTACCTGACGCATACCTTGGCCATCGAGCCGTCGGAACTGCGCGCCGTCATCGCCGGCTTCGGCGAGGAAGCGGCCGACGGCCAGGTGGACGAGTACCGCATCGCCTTCACCCTGCGCCAGGCGCCGGACGTGATCTACGGCATCGTCTGGCCTTTGTACGGCCAGGAAGACGAGGATGGCACGCCGATCGAAGGCCTGATCCAGGTCGGCATCGCCGCGCTGGACAAGCAAAAGACGCCGGTCGATGAAATCATCGAGCACCTGAACGCCGCCGGCGTGACGCAGATCAAGCGCCACGCGGAACGTTTTGTCGGCGAATACTGCGACGATTGCGGCGCGCCCCTGTTTGCCGACCCGGTCGGCGAGCTGGCGCATGCGGAAATGCCGGAAGATACGCCACAGGGCACCGAGCATTTCCATTGATGCGGGCTTGTCGGATTACGCGCTGCGCGCTAATCCGACCTACGCTGCTGTCATAGGCTGTAGGTCGGATTAGCCGGCACGGCGTAATCCGACAGCAGCGTTGGCGCACAAAAAAAAGGCGGAACCTCGGTTCCGCCTTTTTCATTGCAACGTCATTTACAACACCATCACCACTGTGAAAACGGGTGGCGGATCAGATTCGCGTTGTAGTAGCGCGCGTCGCCCGACACTTCCGCGCCGATCCACTCCGGCTTCTCGAACGGCTGGTCTTCCGAAGCCAGCTCGATCTCGGCCACCAGCAGGCCGGCATTGGCGCCGAGGAACTCGTCGACTTCCCATACCATGCCCGCGTGTTCGATGCGGTGGCGAACCTTTTCGATCAGCGGCTGCTCGCACAGGCCGTCGAGCAGTTCGGCGGCGTCGGCCAGCGGAATCGGATACTCCCATTCGCCGCGCGTGGCACCCACGTTCGCGCCCTTGATGGTCAGCATCGCCTGCTCACCCTCGATGCGCACACGCACCACGCGCTCGCGCGCGGACGACAGATAGCCCTGGCGCAGCAGCACCACCTGTCCCAGGCCGCGCCAGGCATCGCCGGCCAGCAGGAATTTACGCTCGATCTCGACGCCCATGATCAACGCCGTTCAATCGAGCGACAGCAGGATGGGCTGCAGCATGGCCGCGCCCAGTGCCGCGCTGCGCGCGCCGTTCCAGCCCACGATTGGGTCCGGCAAGTCCGCGTTTTCCTTGAACGGCATTTCCAGGGTCAGCGCCAGGCAGCCGAAGTGGTGGCCGATGTATTTCGACGCCAGGGTCAGCATGTCGGACTTGTACTTGCTGGCCGCATAGCCGAACTTGTCCTGGAAGTCGGGGCTGGCCTGCTTGTAGCGCTCGATGAAGGCCTTCTGGTGCGCCGCTTGCGCCGGCGTGAAGTTTTCCAGCATTTCATTGCCGGCCACAAAGTTGTACGGCAGCGCTTCATCGCCGTGGATGTCGAAGAACATGTCGACGCCCGTTTCGTGGATCTTGTTTTTCACGCACAGCACTTCCGGGCTCGATTCCAGCGATGGCGTCATCCATTCGCGGTTCAGGTTGGCGCCGGCCGCATTCGTGCGCAGGTTGCCGCGGATGGAACCGTCCGGATTCATGTTCGGCACGATGTGGAACACGGCGCGCTGCAGCAGTTTGCGCGCGATCGGGTTGGCATCGTCGAGCAGCGAATCGATCAGGCCTTCGACGAACCATTCGGCCATCGATTCGCCCGGATGCTGGCGCGCGATGACCCAGATTTTCTTTTCCGCCTGCGGATTGCCGATGGTAACCATGTTCATGTCGCGGCCGTCGACCGTGCTGCCCAGGTCGGATACGCGCGCCAGCGGATGCTCGGCCACTTCGCCCAGCAGGCGCAGATGGCGTTCCCACGAATACGGCTCGAAGTAGGCGTAGTACACGCTGTCGAGTTCCGGCGTGTGCGAGATCGTCATGACCTGGCCGTCGAACGAGGTCGGCACGCGGAACCAGTTTTCGCTGTCGTAGCTGGCCACTGCCTGGTAGTCTTCATAGCCGGCCGGATAGGTGGCCTGGCCCGCGTTCAGGAAGCGCATCGTGCAGGCCTGGCCGCGCGCGCCCTGCAGGCGGAAGTGGAACCACTGATGGATGTCGGCGTGGCTATCCTTGCGCAAGTTCAGGTCGATGGCGCCGGCGCTGGTGGCGCTCACCACGTCGATGGCGCCCGAGTCGAAGTTCTGGCTGATTTTAATGGTCATGTAATGATCCCGTCCGAATGTAAGTGTGCCGGCGTCGCCTCGCGGGCGCCCGCCGTTGCGCTAAACGCAGTGTAAGCTATCCCTCTATTTTCCGCCCTTTGTCCCCGTTCGCAAAGCCTGGCCGGTCGATTCGTGCACCATTCCGGGGCATCGATGGAAAAGCGGGGGTCAAAAGCGCGAAAAATCGGTCTACTGTCGCATCCACCGGACAAAAAACTGAATTGTAACAATGCCAGACACATTAGCGGGCCATCGCGCCCCTATAATTCCTGCTTTCATAGAGTCGCCAGGAAAGAGTCGTGGACAAGAAGTTGACCAACATTCAGGAAAGAAAGTTGCGCGAGGCGCAGGCGCGGCGCGAACACATCATCGACGTCGTCAAAGACCTCATCAAAAAGGGTGGCGCGCGCGCCGTCTCCATCCGCAAGGTGGCCGAAGCGGCCGGCTTTTCCACCACCGTCGTGTACGCCCTGTTCCGCGACAAGGCCACCCTGATCGCCCAGGCCATGGACAAGGATTTGCTGGAACTGGTGCGCGCCATGCGCACCGCCTGCGACACCAGCACTGACCCATGGGAACGCATCAGCCTGGTAGGCCGCGCCTATATTGAGTACGGCTTCCAGCATCCCGACGAGTATTCGCTGATCTTCATGGAGCTGCGTCCGCACGCGGAAGTCGACGCTGTCGAAGTGGAACACGGCAATATCGAGCAAGACCCGTATGCCTATGCGCTGCACCTGTTCGGCGAACTGGCGCAGGCGGGCCAGGTACGCCAGGACGAGCCGGCGCTGCACACGATGACGCAAATCTTCTGGCAATCGCTGCACGGCCTCGTTTCCCTGCGCATCGTCATGGATGCGGGCGACCCATGGACGCCGCACCTGGAAATGCACGCGCATATCGACGACTTGCTGGCCGTCGTCACGGCAGGCATCCGCCTGCGCTTCGCACCGGCTTCCTGACATTTGATCCAACGCAAACCGCCTCGACGGAAAAGGCGGACAGTGGGGTGACGCCGCCTGCGCTGGTGCAGCGCGGCTCGCGCGAAGGAATGCGAGATGAACGAAGCCTATGCCACGGACCGGCTTGACAAACAGCAAAGCGGGAACAATGCTGTACGCATGGAAGCGCGCCTGACAAAACTGGAAACGGACCGGGAACATGACCGGCTATGGTTCAAGACCCTGGAACAGCGTCTTGGCGAAGGCCTGGACAACGTGCGTGCGGAATTGCGCGACGAATCGCAGCTGCTGCGGGCCGACCTGACGCAATTTCGCGGCGACCTGCGCGGCGACTGCCACGCCTTGCGCACGGAACTGGGCGACATCCGCAAACACATGCATACCCACTTCCTGTGGTTCATGGGTATCCAGGCCACCACCACGTTTGCCCTGCTGGGCCTGGGCGCCAAGGCGCTGCATATGTATTGAATAGTGAAAAAGGCAGGCGCGGTGCCGCACCGCCCTGCCCTGTGTTTGCGCTGACGCAAACTTACTGCGCTGCCAGCATGCTCTGCGTTTCCTGGTAGCGCATATGCCACGACAGCGCCTGTTCCAGGATGTGCGGCGTATGACCACCGCGCTGGCATGCCGCGTCGTAATACGCGCGCAATTGATCGCGATAAGCGGGATGCGTGCAGCGCTCGATGATCAGCGGCGCCCGTTCGCGCGGCGCCAGGCCACGCAAATCCGCATAGCCCCACTCCGTCACCAGCACGTCGACGTCATGCTCCGTATGGTCGACATGCGAGACCATCGGCACGACGCTGGAAATGCGTCCGCCCTTGGCCGCCGATTTCGACACGAACATCGATACTTGCCCGTTGCGCGCGAAGTCGCCCGAGCCGCCGATGCCGTTCATCATGTGCGTGCCGCACACGTGCGTGGAATTGACGTTGCCATAGATATCGAACTCGAGCGCCGTGTTCAGGGCGATGATGCCCAGGCGGCGCACGATCTCGGGATGGTTGCTGATCTCTTGCGGACGCAGCACGATTTTCGAGCGGTAGTGGTCGATATTGTCCATCAGCTTCTGGTGCACGGCGGCCGACAGGGTGATCGACGAAGCCGAGGCAAACGCCAGCTGGCCCGAATCGAGCAGTTCGATGGCGCTGTCCTGCAGCACTTCCGAATACATCGTCATGTTCTGGAAGCGCGAACCGATCAGGCCGTGCAGCACGGCGTTGGCGATGGTGCCGATGCCTGCCTGCAGCGGCAGCAATTCGGGTCCCATGCGCCCGGCCGCCACTTCGCCTTCAAGGAAGGCAATCACATGGCCGGCGATCGCCTGCGTTTCCGCGTCGGGCGGCAAGGCGTTCGACGGGCTGTCGGGGCTGTCCGTGATGACGATGGCGGCGATGCGGGCCGGGTCGATGGCGATGGCCGTGCTGCCCAGGCGCTGGTCGACGCGCGTGAGGGGTATCGGTTCGCGCCCCGGCAAGGTGTGCGGAATATAGATGTCGTGCAAGCCTTCCAGCGCCAGCGGCGTGGACAGGTTGATTTCGATGATGACCTGCGTTGCCTGCTGGGCGAAGGCGGCGGAGTTGCCGACCGACATGGTCGGGATGATGGCGCCGGCCGCCGTGATGGCCGTCGCTTCGATGACGGCGATATCGACGGCGGCCAGGTTGCCCGAACGCAGCTGCTCGGCCGTTTCCGACAGATGCTGGTCGATGAACATGACTTCGCCCTTGTTGATCTTGCCGCGCAAGACAGGGTCGACCTGGAACGGCATGCGGCGCGCCAGCACGCCCGCTTCGGCCATCAGGCCGTCGCTGCCATTGCCCAGCGAAGCGCCCGTGATCAGGGTCAGGCTCAAGGGGTCTCGCAGGGCACGCTCGGCCAGCGCGCGCGGCAGGGCCTTGGCGTCGCCGGCACGGGTAAAACCGCTCATGCCGACACGCATGCCGTTGTGGAACAATTTGGCTGCCTCATCGGCGCTCATGATCTTGCCGAGCAAGCCTGGGTGGCGGATACGGTCTTCGTACATCTGATGCTCCTGATCTTCTTACTATTCTCAAACTGGATGGCTGTCATACACCAGCCCCATAAGTGGTTTCAGTATAAAATCGCGTCTACATGCATGGCATGAATTAATTTCGCCACATCCAGTCGATATTTTCATGCCTTGCCAACGCCGAGCACCCTCGTGGATATCCGTTCCCTGCGCTATTTCGTCGAAACCGTGCGCCTGTCGAGCTTTACGCAGGCGGCCGAATCGCTGCACCTGACCCAGTCGACCATCAGCAAGATGGTGCGCCAGCTGGAAGATGAAGTGGGCGCGCAGCTGCTGGTGCGCGACGGGCGCAAGCTGACCCTGACGGACACGGGCCGCATCGTCTACCAGCATGGCCAGGAAATGCTGGCGAACATGCGCCAGCTGACTCTGGAAGTGCGCGACACGCAGGCCTTGCAGCGCGGCAGCCTGACGGTCGGCATCCCGCCCATGATCAATGTGCTGTTTACACCTGTATTAAAAGCCTTCCGCGCGCGCCACCCGCACATCAGCCTGACGCTGCAGGAAGACACGGGCCAGCGGATCGAACGCCAGGTGGCGGCCGGCGAACTGGAAATCGGCATGACGGTGCTGCCGGCCGATCCGGAACTCGACCTCGTGGCCGTGGAAGTGGCCAACTACCCGATCTGGGCCCTGGCCGAGCCGGGCACGTTCCAGAAAAACCGCACGACCTTGCCCTTCAAGGCGCTGGCCGACTTGCCGCTGGTGTTGTTAAAGGATGATTTCGCCCTCACGCGCAGCCTGCGCCAGCATTTCGCGCAAGCGGGCTTTGCGCCGACCATCGCCGCGCAGAGCGGCCAGTGGGACTGGCTGGTGGCGATGGCCTCGGCGGGCCTGGGCGTGGCCCTGCTGCCCGAGCCGTTCATCCACCGCCTGGCCGGCGAGCCATTGGAGGCGGTGCGCATCGTCGAGCCGGAGGTGGCGTGGCAGGTGGCGCATATCTGGAGCGGGCGCTATCTGTCGCATGCGGCGCGCGCCTGGCTCGAGGTATGCCAGGACGTGCTGGGTACGCCGTTCGCGCACTGACGTAAAAAAGGGTGGCCGAGGCCACCCTTTTGCTTGATCACGCCACCTTGCTTACTTGGCGCCGTCGTTGTACATGCTGGCGTACTTCCAGCCGAAGTACAGAATGAAGGTGTAGCACAGGGCCGGCACGAGGAAGGACAGTTGCAGGTTGATGTGGTCGGCCAGGAAGCCCTGGATGAACGGCACGATGGCGCCGCCGACGATGGCCATGCACAGGATGCCCGAACCTTGCCCCGTTTGCGCGCCCAGCTTGTTCAGGGCCATGCTGAAGATGGTCGGGAACATGATGGAGTTGAACAGGCCGACGGCGATCAAGGCCCACATGGCCGTGTGACCGCTGGAGAACACGGCGACGAGGATCAGCGCGATGACGACGGCGGCGTTGAAGGCCAGGGTCTTGCCGGGGCTGACATAGCGCATCACGGCAAAGCCGACGAAGCGGCCCAGCATGGCGCCACCCCAGTAATAGCTGACGAAATAGGCGGCGTCGGCGTGGCTGAGGCCCGCGATATGGCTCTCGCCCAGGAAGTTGATCAGGAAGCTGCCGATGCTGACTTCACCGCCCACGTACAGGAAGATGGCCAGCGCACCCAGCACCAGGTGGCGGTGCGACCAGATCGAGACCTTGTGGCCGTCCTGCGCCAGGGCGGCCGCGTCGTCCGCATGCGAAATCTTCGGCAGTTTCGCCAGCGCGAACAGCACGGCCAGGATCACCAAGGTGGCGGCCAGCACCAGGTACGGGCCCTGCACGGAAGCGGCTTCCTTGGCGCGGTAGGCCAGCTGCTCGGCTGCCGGCAGCAGGTCGAACTGCTGCACCGTCAGCACGGTGCCCGACAAGATCAGCATGCCGCCCAAGGCCGGCGCCACGGTCGTGCCCAGCGCATTGAACGCCTGCGTCAGGGTCAATCGGCTCGACGCCGTCTGCGGGTCGCCCAGTTCCGTCACGTAGGGATTGGCCGCCACCTGCAGCACGGTGATGCCGGCCGCGAGGATGAAGAAGGACAAGAGGAACAGCGCATAGCTGCCGGTGGACGCCGGGTAAAACATGGCGCAGCCGGCGGCGGCGATCAGCAGGCCGGCGACGACGCCGCGCTGGTAGCCGATTTTCTTGATCAGCATGCCGGCGGGCAGCGAAACGATGGCGTAGGCGCCAAAGAAGCAGAACTGCACCAGCATCGCCTGGACATAGGTCAAGGTGTAGATCGAGCGCAGATGGGGAATCAGCACATCATTAAGCGAGGTCAGCAGTCCCCACATGAAAAACAGCACCGTGACAATGATCAGGGCGCCTGTATTGTTTTGCGTGCCGGCCTGTGCGGACTGGACGCCCTGGCCTTGCTTTACGTATTCCATACCTCTCCATTTTTCAATTCCAAGTTGATCTTGCCAGGCATGGAAGCGTTTCCACCCGGGCAGCACCAGGACGCGCAAGCGCCACGCAGATATCAGCGTGGGCCATGACTGCCATCAGCGATCCGGGGCAGGCAAGGCTTCTCTTGCGCGCGGCAGGCGCACGGCCGACCGTTTCTCGTCAGAATGAGGTCTTGTGGGCGCGGCATGCCTGCGGGCTGCGTCTGAAAACAACATTCAGAACAAAAACAGTCTTGTAGTAAAACTACGTTACTGCGCCCGCATTATGCCTTAAAGCCCCGTATTGCGCAGCTTTCCCGCCTGTTATTTCAAAAATGAATAGCTGACATTTGAAATCAAAAGTAGCCTTATAACTTGGAATCGCTATACTTATATTGCAGTGCAGCACAACGCGGCACGCCACATAAGGAGTCAGCCATGTCTACCGCATTCAGCTATCACACCACGCAAAACAGCAATATCGTCGCCACCCTGGTTCACGCCGCCAAACGTCTGGGCGCCTGGCTGAACTACAGCAGCGACCGCCGCGAACGCGCTTACGAAGAAGCCTACCTGGCCGAATCGACGGACCGCTACGATCTGGAATACCGCATGCGCGAACTGGCCCGCGCGAATCCGCAGCCAAGCTGGATGAGCGGCCTGAGCCGTTAAGAGTGACGCAGTACCCAGTCGTTCACCGGCTGTTGCAACATCGATAGCGCCATCCTGCTCGCCTTGCGCTTGAGCACAGGATGGGCTATACAGGCGGGATGCACACGCCCATTACCATTCTCGCCATCGCCGGCAGCCTGCGCGCTGCCTCGCTGAACACCGCCCTGCTGCGCGCCATCGCCGGGCTTGCGCCAGCGCCATTCGACATCCGCATCTATTCGGGACTCGGTGAGTTACCGCTGTTCAATCCCGACCTCGACGCCGACAGCCTGCCGGCCGTGACGGGCCTGCGCGACGCCATCCTGGCGGCCGACGTGCTGATGCTGGCCAGCCCCGAATACGCGCACGGCGTGAGCGGCCCCATGAAAAACGCGCTGGACTGGATGGTGGGAAATGAATCGTTCATCGACAAGCCGCTGGTGCTGCTGAACGCCTCGCCGCGCGCCACGCATGCGCAGGCGGCCCTGCGCGAAACGGTGCGCACCATGTCGGCGCGCCTGATCGACGACGCCTGCATCAGCTTGCCCCTGCTGGGGTCGGGTCTCGATGCCGAGGGCATCGCCGCGGACCCGGCATTGCGCCGGGCCATCCTCGATATGTTGCAGTGCATCAGGTCATTTTCATGACCATCTGCACGTTTTACTGTCAATTCATCTAGTTTTACTACGTACTTCTACGGACCGCTCAATGCGGAATCATGCCGGTGAAGACGTAGGCCTGCAGCATGGTGATGATGCCGATGATGACGGCAAACAACAGGCTGTGCTTCAAGGTAAAGCGGAACAGGTCCGATTCCTTGCCCACCAGGCCAGTCGCCGCGCAGGCGACGGCGATCGATTGGGGCGAGATCATCTTCGCCGTCACGCCGCCTGTCGTATTGGCCGCCACCATCAGGGTGTCGGACACGCCGATCTGGTGCGCCGTCGTGTTTTGCAGGGAGCAGAACAAGGCGTTCGACGACGTGTCGGACCCCGTCAGGAAGACGCCCAGCCAGCCCAGGAACGGCGAGAAGAACGGGAAGGCGGCGCCGCTGCCGGCCAGCAGCAGGGCCAGGGTGGACGACATGCCCGAGTAATTGGCAACGAAGGCAAACGCCAGCACCAGGCCGATCGACAGCACGGGACGGCGCAACTCCACGATCGTTTCCACAAACGCCTTCAGACCATCGCGCGGCTTCATGCGCAGCATCAGCATCGACAGCACGGCCGTCAGCAAGATCGCCGTACCCACGGCCGACAGCAAATCGAGCTTGAACACGGCGTCATACGCCTTCGGCTCGGCCACGATGGGCATCGTCTTCATCACCAGCTTGTCCAGGTAAGGCACATGGATCTTGATGACCAGGCTGGACAACGCGCCGCCTGCGGCAAACAGCGCCTTGAAGCCGGGCAGGCTCCACACGGTGACGATGGCCGTCAACAGGCCGAACGGCGCCCAGGCGCGCATGGTCTGCGCCATCGTGTAGGGCGAGGCGGCGCGGTCGCCACCGCCGCGCACGGCCGCAGCACCGCCCGCACCACCAAAGCCGGACAGCGCGGCCGTGCCGCCGCCGACGGCATGCGCCACTTTCGCATTCTTCGGCTGCCACACTTTCAGGAACAGGGTCAGCGACACCAGGCTGACGAGGGCCGAGGTGATGTCCGGCAGTTCAGGGCCGATATGATTCGATGTGAAGTACTGGGTCACGGCAAAGCTCAAACCCGTCACCAGCGCGGCCGGCCACACTTCGCGCACGCCGCGGAAACCATCCATCATGAACACCAGCCAGAACGGCACCAGCAGCGACAGCAGCGGCAGCTGGCGGCCCGCCATGGCGCCGATCAGGAAGGGGTCGATGCCCGTCACCTGGCCCGCCACGATGATGGGAATGCCCATGGCGCCGAAGGCCACGGGGGCCGTGTTGGCGATCAGGCACAGGCCCGCCGCATACAGCGGGTTGAAGCCCAGGCCCACCAGCAGCGCCGACGTGATGGCCACAGGCGCGCCGAAGCCGGCCGCCCCTTCCAGGAAGGCGCCGAAGGCAAAGCCGATCAGCAGCACCTGCAGGCGCTGATCGTCCGTCACCGACAGCACGGAGGCGCGGATGATGTCGATCTGCCCCGTCTTGACGACGATCTTGTACAGGAAGACGGCCGTGACGATGATCCACGCGATGGGCCACAAGCCGTACGCAAAACCGTAGCCGGCCGCCGCCAGCGCCTGCGGCACGGGCATGCCATACGCGAAGATGGCCACGGCCAGCGCCAGCGCCAGGGTGACGGCGGCCGCCACATGTCCCTTGATGCGCAGCGCCGCCAGCGCGATGAAGAAGAAAATGATGGGAATGGCTGCCGCCAGCGACGACAGCCACAAGCTGCCGAGCGGTGTATAAAGTTGGGTCCAGGTTTGCATGTCGGGTCTCCTCCGGTGGATGCGGGTTAAGTGAAAAAACGGCTTTTGATGTAATTGTGTGCAGCGTGTTTTTTGCGGTGCTCCGGGAACGGGCTATTCTTCCTGCCCCCGTGCGTTGAGCAGGTCGGCCAGGCTGCGCGGCGCGGGCGTCAAGGGCTTGCGGTGCTGCGTCCAGCCCAGCTGCGCGCGCGGCGTCAGCATGCGCAGCCGCGTGGCGGCCCAGCGGAACAGGCGGTAGCTGGCGGGGCGCGCGAAGGCGCCGCTCCAGAAGCGCCAGATCAGGCTTTCGCCGCGGCTGAACTTGGCCCCCTGTCCGCGCAGCGGATGCGCCACCTGTTCATCCGGATTGCGGTTCGCCTCCGTGCGCAGGCGCACCAGCAACTGCGGAATCGGGATGCGCACGGGGCACACTTCGCCGCAGGCGCCGCACAGGCTCGATGCGGTGGCCAGGTCCGCCGTCGCGTCCAGCCCCAGCAAGTGGGGCGAGATGATCTTGCCGATCGGCCCCGGATACGTGGTGCCGTAGGCGTGGCCGCCGATGCGCGTGTAGACGGGACAGTGGTTCATGCAGGCGCCGCAGCGTATGCATTGCAAGGTGGCGCGCAGCTGCTCGTCGGCGTAGGCCTGGCTGCGGCCGTTGTCGAGCAAGACCAGGTGCACTTCGCGCGGCCCATCGAGCTCGCCGGCGCGGCGCGGGCCGGAAATCAGGTTGAAATACGTGGTGATGGCTTGCCCGGTGGCAGAACGCGTCAGCAGGCTGGCCAACGGCACGATATGTTCGAGCTTGGCGACCACCTTTTCCATGCCCATGATGGCGATGTGCACCTCCGGCACGGACGTCGTCAGCCGGCCATTGCCCTCGTTTTCCACCAGCCACAGGGTGCCCGTGTCGGCCGCCGCGAAGTTCACGCCCGACAGGCCGATGTCGGCCTCGACGAAAGCCTGGCGCAGGGCGCGCCGGCCCGTCTGGATCAGGCTGTCGACGTCTTCCGTGTAGGGCGCGTCGGGAATATGCTCGGCGAACAGGCCGGCGATGTCCGCCTTGGTCTTGTGAATCGCCGGCATGACGATGTGCGACGGCTTTTCGCCGGCCAGCTGGACGATGTACTCGCCCATGTCCGACTCCAGGCACGTCATGCCGCGCGCTTCCAGATAGTGATTGAGCTCGATTTCCTCGCTGGCCATCGACTTGCCCTTGATGAAGCGCGTCGCCTGGGCCTTTTGCGCGATGGCGTGGATGATGGCGTTGGCCTGCTCGCCATCCTCGGCCCAGTGCACCTGCACCCCGGCCGCCGTCAGCCGCTCTTCCAGCTGCACCAGCAAATCGGGCAGGCGCGCCAGCGCGTGCCGGCGCACGGCTTCGCCGATGTCGCGCAGGCGTTCCAGCTCGTCGCCGTCGGGGAATTGCGCCGTGCGCTTGTCCTGCAAAAAATCCATGGCGCCGCGAAAGCTCTGGCGCAGTTTCGGGTCGTCGAGCGCGGCGCGGGCGCGCGCATGGAAATCGGCCGGCTTGACGAATTGCAGGGGCTTGGCGTTCATGGCTGGCCTCCTTCGTGGGCGGACAAATCATCGATGATCAGCACCCACAGCCAGCGCGGGCCGTGCGCGCCATACGCGAGGGTTTGCTGGATATCGGACGTTTTCGAGGGGCCCGACACCAGCACCAGGTTCGATGGCATGCCGTCCGACCAGCGCTCGGCGCGCGCCGCCGCGTGCAAGTCCACGTGCAGGCTGCTCGCATACACGAGGCAGATATGCAGGGGCGGCGCCAGCGACACCGTGCGCGGCGTCGCCGCATCGGGCGCGATGACCAGCGTGCCCGTGGCCGCGATGCCGGAACGGGCGACGGTAAAACCGGCGTCGACCGTGTCGAACAATTCGCCCTTCCACTGCGCCAGCGGACGCGTGAATGACAGCGTCTCCACCGCAGGTGGCAAGGCGGCGCGCAAGGCCTGCCCTTCGGCGCTGCCGGCATCGAGCAGCAAACGGCGCACGCCGTGTTCACCGAGGCGCTGCGCCAGCAAGGCGGGCCAGACATCGCTGCTTACACAGTCGACTTGCGCATGCGAAGCGCGCAAGGCGGCCTGCATGGCGGCGATCCTGTCCCGGGCCGGCAGCGGCGCTTGCGCGCGGCGTGCCAGGTAGTGCTGGTCGATGGCCGTATCGATGGCGTCCACCGCTTCCGGTGCGGAGGGCGCGGCGGCGCGCAGGCGTCCCAGCATGCGTTCGCGGGCGGTCAAGATCGCGCTCATGCCGCGCCTCCCGTGCGGCGCCACAGGAAACTGGCCATATGCTCGACGGCCAGCGGCGCGCCCTGGTGCTGCGCCGCGTGGCCGATATTGAGCAGGCAGCCGCAGTCGGCCGAGACGAGCCGGTCGCAGCCCGTGGCGCAAGCCGAGGCGATCTTGTCGCTGACCATGGCGCCGGAAATATCGGGGTGTTTCAAGGAAAACGTGCCGCCAAAGCCGCAGCATTCCGATTCGCGCTGGTGTTCGATGCGCGTCACGCCGGGCAAGGCATCGACCAGGGCCACGCCGTGGGTGCGCGTGCCCATTTCGCGGCGCGCGCCGCACGAGGTATGCAGCACCACCGTTTCATCGGCCTGCGCCGCGGCGCCCATGCCGGCAAGATCGAGCTTCAGCACGCAGACGAGAAATTCGCTCAGTTCATACACGCGCTCGGCCAGCTCCAGGGCCTTGGGGCCGGCGACGGGATCGTCCTGGAACAGCTGCGGCCAATGGTGGCGCATCATGCCGGCGCAGGAGCCGGACGGCACGATCACGGGCCACGGCTGCGCAAACAGGTCGAGCTGGGCGCGGGCCACGGCGCGCGCCTGTTCCGGATTGCCGCTGCTGTAGGCGGGCTGGCCGCAGCAGCTCTGGCCGCGCGGATAATGCACCAGCAAGCCCTCCCGCTCCAGCAGGCGCACGCAATCGAGGCCCGCCTGCGGCACGAACAGGTCGACCAGGCAGGTGGCGAACAGGTACACCTGCGGCGGTGGCGATGGATAGTGGCGCGGCTGGCGCGGGTCTGGCTGCGGTTCTGGCGGCATGACTGTGTCTCCCCGGCGCTCTGTGTGTTGCTGCGGCGCCGCTGTGTGTTGTTAAGAATGACCGGTTCACGCATAATTCCAGCTTCCGCAAGCCACTTCAAATTGCTCGGACCACTTTAAAACAACACCGGAAAGACTTCGATGGCGACAGGCATGCAAACGCGGGGCAGGGTCGAGATGGTGATGCGCAGGCTGGAAACGGCCCTGCTGGACGGCAGCTTGCCGGCGGGCGCGCAGCTGCCGGCCGAACGCCTGCTGGCGCAGCAATATGCGGTCTCGCGCAACACCGTGCGCGAAGCCGTGCAGCGGCTGGCGGCGCGGGGCCTCGTGCGCAGCCGGCGCGGCGCCGGCGTGTTCGTGACGGATCAATTGCGCACCGGCATGGCGTCGCCGTGGAGCCAGCTGGTGGCCGACCACCCCGCCCTGCGCGACGACATCCTGGAATTTCGCCGCGTGCTGGAAGGAGCGACCGCCTACTTTGCCGCGCAACGGGCCAGCGGGGACGAGCGCGCGCAGATCATGGCGTTGCTGGCCGAGCTGGAACAGGCGCGCGCCAGCGACGACAAGCACGGCGAAGCGCAGGCCGACGCGCGGCTGCATGAAGTCATCGCCCAGGCGTCGCACAACACCATGTTTTTGCACTTGCACACCAGCATCATCGGCATGCTGCGCGAACACATCACCATCAATGGCACGGGCTTGCGCCAGCAGGACGACGCCACCTCGCTGCACCTGTTGTCGCAGCACCGCACCCTGTGCGTAGCGATCTGCGCCAGCCAGCCGGAAGAGGCGCGCACGGCCATGCAAAGCCACATCGATTTCGTGCGCACGCGCGTCACCAGCGATGACGATTGAAGCCTCTGGTAGGACCAATATCCAGGACCAGTACCTGCGCACAGCGGTCGCAAAAACTGCTAACATCGCGCGCCGCCAACCGATCCCTCCCGCCATGACCGTCCTCGTCCACACCCATCCGCTGGTGCGCCAGCTGGAAAACGACTTGCTGCCCCTGTTCCGCGCCGCCCTGCCGCCACTTGCGGCCGCCGCGCCACGGGCGCTCGCCTCCGTCTTCGCCTTTTCCAGCGGCACGGCCAGCGCCTTCCAGGATTATCACTTCGGCATTTCCTGCCTGCTCGAAGATGTACCCGACGATGCCCCGGAAGAAGTCGCCCTGCTCGTCAGCGTCACGGGCCTCGAGTCGGGCGCCCGGCTCAGCGCCCAGGTCGTCTGGGGCCAGCCATCGGGCCGGGTGGAAATGCAGGCCGAAGCGCTGGCAGATGAGCTGCAAGCCTTGCATGCGGCCCTGCCCGGCTTGCTGGCCGGCTTGCAACAGGCAGCCAGCCGTGGCGCGCCAGCAAGATGACAGGTGCATGAAAAAGTGCCAGGAAACAACAACTTACGCTTTCCTCCACGCAACTTTGTTGACTTCCACTAGCCCCAGCCCCTATCCTTTCAGTTACGTTTGGTGAGAATGTGTGCATGTTCATGCGAGCATGCACACAAGCCGCCTTGCCTTCACAAAAGTCCATTCCGCATTTTTATCGCAACCATCAGGGCAACGCGCCTGAACGGCCGCTGCCAGCAAATACGGAGCTGACTGCCATGCCATCGCACCACCATTTTCCTGCCACATCCTTGCTCGGCTGCCTCTTTTTACTGGCCGCCCTGCCCGTGCGGGCGCAGACCGCGGACAGCCCCGCCGCCACCTTCAGCGCCAATGCCAGTCTCACGTCGCAATACATTTCGCGCGGCTTTCGCCAGACCTGGGGCAAGCCGGCGCTGCAGGCGGGGGCCGACTACGCGCACCCGAGCGGCTGGTCGCTGGGCACGTGGGCGTCCACCGTCAGCGACCGCTATATCGAGGATGCGACCATCGAATGGGACGTGTACGGCGGCTACAGCGGCACGCTTGGTGAGCTGGGCTACAGCGTGCTCGCGTATTACTACAAGTATCCGGGCGCCGTCTACCGCGCCACAGGCGTGAAGTACGACTATGGCGAACTGTCGCTGGGCCTCAGCTACAAGATGCTGTACGCCAAGTACAACCATACCGTCACGCCGGATTTCTTCGGCATCAGCAATGCGCGCGGCACGGGCTACCTGGACGTGGGCGCGAATGTCGACCTGGGCAATGCCTGGACCTTGAACCTGCACGCCGGCAATGGCCGGGTGGCGGGCACGGGCAACGCCATCTGGAACTGGCGCGACGCCAAGATCGGTGTCACCCGGGCCTTCGACGGCGGCTGGAGCGCCAGCGCCGCCGTCACGCGCGCCTGGGGTGCCACCGATGCCTACGACCATTACACCCTGGGCATCCCGAATGCGGCCGGCCAGTTCGACACGTCGAACCCCGCCGCGACCACCCTGGTCGTGGCCATCAGCAAGACGTTCTAGGCGCGCCACCCGCGACGCCCATGACACCAATACCCCTCCCCATCAAGGAACAGCATCATGCAACTCTCACTGAACAGTAAAATCTGCGTCGCCGCCACCGCGCTCGCCGTCCTCAGCCTCGGCGTCACGGCGGCCGTGATCGGCTACAAGAGCAGCGCGAGCGCCGAAGCGGCCGCGCTGGACCTGGCGCGCACGTCGGCGCGCGAAGTGGCGGGAGCATTGCAGGCGCGCATCGCCAGCAACCTGTCCAGCGTGTCCAGCCTGGCCGGCGCCATGCGCGGCACCAAAAGCGCCAGCCTGCCCTTGCAGCGCGAACAGATCAATGAACTGACCAAGGCGACGTTGACCAGTTCGGAAGACTTGCTGGGCTCGGCCGTAACGTGGGAACCGAACGCGCTCGACGGCAAGGATGCGGAGTTCGCCAACCAGAAGCCGAACTACGACGCCAGCGGCCGCTTCATGCCCTACTGGACGCGGGGCGCCGGCGGCAAGCTGCAAGTCGAACCCATCGTCTTCGACCCGAAACCGGGGGCCAACGACTGGTACGACGTGCCCAAACGCACGGGCAAGACTTACTTCACGGAACCGTACATCTACCCCGTCGACGGCAAGGATGTGCTGATGGCCTCGCTGGTTGCCCCCATCATGATCGACGGCGGCTTCAAGGGCGTGGCCAGCGCCGATTTCATGCTCACGCGCCTGGCGAAAATCCTCGCCGACCTGAAAGTCATCGAAGGGGGCAAGCTGGCCCTGATCTCGAACGGCGGCCTGTACGCGAGCCACCCCGTGCCTGATCGCCTCGGCAAGAAGGCCGACGACGTGCCTGCGGCCGGCCTGGAAAAAGTGCGCCAGGGCCAGCCGTACGAATATGAGGACGACAAGGGCTACATCCATTTGCTGCAGCCGCTGCAGATCCACCCCGATATCGCGCCCTGGAGCGTGGAACTGAATTTCCCGAAAAGCGTGGCCACGGCCTCGGCACGCGACCTGATGATCTACACCCTGATCGTCGCCCTGCTGTGCGCGGCGGCCACGGCCGGCATTCTGATCCTCGTCGTCAACCAGCTGACGCGCCCCCTGCGTACCCTGGGCCGCACCATGACGGACCTGTCGAGCGGCGACGCCGACCTGCGCGTCAAGCTGGAAGTCAAGGGCACGGACGAGCTGGCCGTGATCGGCAAGGGTTTCAACGCCTTCGTGGAAAAGATCCACGCCGTACTGCTGCAAGTGCAAGCCAGCGCCGACAACGTGGCCCGCGCCAGCGCGGAAATTGCGCAAGGCAATAACGACCTGTCGGCCCGCACGGAACAGCAAGCCAGTTCGCTGGAAGAAACGGCCGCTTCGGTGGAAGAGCTGACGGGCACGGTCAAGGAAAACGCCGACCACGCGCGCCAGGCCAATCAACTGGCCGCGTCCGCGTCCAGCGTGGCGCAAAAGAGCGGCGAAGTGGTCGGCAAGGTCATCGAGACGATGACGTCGATTAACGACTCGTCCAACAAGATCGTCGACATCATTTCCGTCATCGACGGCATCGCCTTCCAGACGAATATCCTGGCCCTGAACGCGGCCGTGGAAGCGGCGCGCGCGGGCGAACAGGGGCGCGGTTTCGCCGTCGTCGCCACGGAAGTGCGCAACCTGGCGCAACGCTCGGCGGCGGCGGCCAAGGAAATCAAGCTGTTGATCGACGATTCCGTCGGCAAGGTGGCGGCCGGCAGCAAGCTCGTCGACGAAGCGGGCGCCACCATGGAACAGGTGGTCGACAGCGTGCGCAAGGTGACCGCCATCATGGCCGACATCAGCGTCGCCACCACCGAACAAAGCGACGGCATCGCCCAGGTCAACCAGGCGCTGGCGCAGATGGATGGCGTGACGCAGCAGAACGCGGCCCTCGTCGAGGAAGCGGCGGCCGCCGCCGAAAGCCTGCAAGACCAGGCCAGCCATTTGGCCGAGGTGGTCAGCGTGTTCAAGCTGGGCGCACAGCAACAAACGACACCGCCGGTGGTGCCGACGGCGATAAAAGCAGCGCCGCCGCCAGCCAAGCGCCTGAGTGTTGCCAAGCCGCCAGCGGCACAACACGCGCCAGCCAAGGCACCGGCGGGCGATGACTGGGAAGAATTTTAAGAAAGACGCTATTACATCAAGAAAAAGCGGGAAGGTGCCATTAATAGCCTGCGGTATGCAGGACGGAGAGTATTCGTGAGTTTTCAGAAAGAAATGTTTCCTATAATCATGTGCGCTCACGGCACGCCATTTTTGCCGATTATAGGAAACACATGAAAAAGACCCTGGTAATTCTCGCCTCTTCGACTCTCCTGGCAGCTTGCGGCGGCGGCGGCGGTGGTTCATCAACCGACGCTGGCCCGAGCGCCGCCCCCTTGTCCGTGTATGCCGGCAACTGGCAAACACCGTGCGACGACCATGAACTCGATTCGCTGACCATTACGGCCAAGTCCGATGGCAGCCTGGAAGTGGCCACCAAGTCCGAGTACTTCCTGATGGCAAACTGCAGCGGTACGCCAGTGGCCACGCAAACGACGACCGCCAATCCCACCGTCACCTACACGGGCTCGGCGGACACGCCTGTCAAGCTCAGCGACACTGGCGCGACGACGACCGTGCGCCTCGACAAGATCAATGTCACCGTGCCATCGTACAAGCTGGCGGTCACGGGTTCCGGCGTGAAGTATGGCATCGAGCAAGGCCAGGGACAATGGTGCTTCAGCACCAGCGCCACCTCGAGTACCTGCATCCACGACACGCCTGCGGAACCGGCCACCACCAACGCCGGCGGCATCTACATCAGCGGCAATACCTTGTACCTGCTCTCGCCGGTCGGCAATACCTACATCGCGGACGAAAGCTATACGCGCAAGTAAATCACGCGCATACGCCACGCAAGCAGGCCACTCCAGGCGCAACCCGCGCGGTTGCGCCGTTTCCAGCCCCAATGTGCAAAACCGAACATACATGGTCATGACGAAAAGCTAAGCTCCTGAAAAAAGGAGCTTACCATGTCGTCCATCGCCCTTTCCCATCCTGCCGATACGGATTTCAGCCACGCGGCATTGAGCGCCCTGCTGCGCCCGCACGACAGCCCGCTACCGCCCCTGCAAGCCTTGCGCCGCCTGCAGGAGCGGGGGCTGGACCAGCTGCCCCTGCCCGGCCACGGCGCCACCCTGCGGCGCTGGCAAATGCTGGCCGCCATCGCCGCCATCGACCTGTCCCTGCTCAAGCTGTATGAAAGCCATACCGATGCGCTGGCCATCCTGGCGGAAATCGACGGCCCCGGTGCGCCGGCCGGCAGCCGCTGGGGCGTGTGGTGCGCGGAACTGCCGGGCGCGCGCGTCACGCTGCGGCAAACGGCGGATGGCCGCCATGTGCTCGATGGCCGCAAGGCCTGGTGTTCCGGTGCGAGTGACCTCAGCCATGCATTGATCAGCTGCTGGAACGCCGAGGGCCAGGCTTGCCTTGCCTCCGTGGCGCTGTCGCAGCCGGGCGTGCACGTCACCGATGAAGGCTGGCACGCCGTCGGCATGGCGGCCTGCGACAGCGTCGACGTGAGCTTTTCCGCCGCGCGCGCCTTCCCCGTGGGCGCGCCGGGCGCCTACCTGGAACGCCCCGGCTACTGGCATGGCGGCGCGGGCATCGCGGCCGCCTGGTATGGCGCCGCCTGCGCCATCGCCAGCCACCTGCATGCGCGCGCGCAGCACGCCGCCCCCGATCCCGTGCGCCTGGCGCAACTGGGCCAGATCGACTGCGCCTTGCGCGCGGCCGGCGCCCTGCTGCGCGAAGGCGCGGCGGAAATCGACCGACATCCGCAACGCGATGCCATGGCCCTGGCGCTGCGCCTGCGCCTGGCCGTGGAAGACGCGGCCACCCTGGTCCTGCACCTGGCCACGCGTGCGCTGGGCGCCGGCCCCCTGTGCCGCGATGCCCATTTCGCGCGCCTGGCGGCCGACCTGCCCGTCTTTCTGCGCCAGAGCCATGCGGAACGCGACCAGGCCGTGCTGGGCGGCATCGTCGCCGGCGCGCAAGAACACCCGTGGATGCTGTGACGCGCGCGGGCAAAAAATCGCCGGACCGGATGGATTCCGGGCCGGCGATCAGCGCGAACTTGGCTAGGTGATTACCTGAGCGGCATGGCGATGCCGAACATCACCGACTGGGTACGTCCGCTCTCCATACTCAGATTGCTGTTGTAGTC